>JBBRPH010000001.1:0-223230 GCA_038228295.1 Chloroflexia bacterium
CACAACAAGGGCGTACTTATCACAGTTGGAGCCGTAAACGCAGGTACTAGGATCGGTGGACGCACCGGCTGTGGTGCCCGACCACATCACCGGGTGACCCGGCGACACCGTACCGCCCACCGGCGTGGCGGCCAGCGCCCAGCCTGCTCCTATGGTGCCCAGCAAGAGCATCGTAACGAAGGTCAGCACCATGCGACGCCGTGATGAGCCGGCAGAACCGGCGGTGTAACGTGATAAGTGAATCATAACCAAGTCTCCTCCCCGATTGGAACAACAGAGCCGTGGTAGCTGGGTAAACCGCCTACCGACGGATCAGCGTGTGCGCCCCGTAGTGTAGAAGTAGTGGCCTCGCGGATCTCCAGTCTGTGAGGCTGCTATAGGCCGACATAGAGCCGAAAATGGTACTTGGTATATTATACAATTAAGCCGACAAAATAGATGTTAAAATCAGCCCCAACTTTGCCTATTTCCCAAACGAAGTCAGGGGGCAGACGCGAACGCCTGCCCCCTGATTCTTAGCCGTGGATCGGCACAATGCTACTAGCGCACGTTCAGCGCCACATCGTCAATATAGAAATCGGTGCTATTGTACGAGTCGTTGGTGCCGACAAAGGCGATTTGCACCGTTTGGCCTTTGTAGGCGCTGAGGTCAAAACTCGCGCTTTGCCAGCTATTGGCGGCGCTGCCGTCGCTGATCGTTTGCAGTGTCGCCAGCGTGCTGCCGCTGCTGGTGCGGACCCGTGCGTACATGAAGTCGTAGGCGTGCGAGGTTTCCAGCGTAGACATATACCAGGAATAGCTTAGCGTGGCCGCCGTGATACCGGCCGGGATGCTGACGGTCTGGTAGATCGAATCGTTACAGTTGTCATAGCCGCAGAGATAGGCACTATAGGTGCCGGTGTGAGGGCGCGAGCTATCAATAATCGCGTAGCCGCCGCTCGATACCTGCGTCCAGGGCGTAGTGCCGCTTTCAAACCCGCCATTGCCGATCAGTTGGCCGGTAACCGGCGGGGGCGTGGGGGTATTGGTGGGGCCGGGTGGCTGCGTCGGAGTTGCCGTAGGTGTATTGGTGGGGCCGGGCGGCTGCGTTGGTGTGCGGGTCGGCGTGTTGGTGGGGCCGGGCGGCTGCGTCGGTGTACGGGTCGGCGTGTTGGTAGGGCCGGGCGGCTGCGTCGGTGTTGCCGTGGGGGCCGGTACACCACCGCCGCTCGCCAGCCATTCGGTCGCGTTGGGGACCAGAATGTTGTCCTGGGCTGCCGGATCGTCCCAGCCGTTGAAACAATTGTTGCCTGGCGAACAGGTGCCGTCGTCAATGGCCGAACTATCACCCATCGCAACAATGCGCCCGCTGCCGTATTGGCTGCGGGCCACTTCGATGCCTGTCGTGCCGGTGTTCGAGGCGCTAACGCGATAGATCACACCCCGTGCGTTAGCATTGTGGGCCGGGTTGATCGTCTCAGTCGTGCCGGCGCGGATGATGGTGCCCTGCGCGGTGCCGAACGGCCCTTGCAGCAGCGGATCGGGGTTGGGGGTGTCATTGTTCGGATTTTCGCTGCTGATGTTTACCACATCGAACTGGATACCGAAGACATCGCTGCCGGCCCCGCCGTTATTCATCAGGTCATTGAAGATGTGCAGCGAGTCGTAGCCGTCATTGTTGCGGTCACTCATGTTGTGGTCGGCGATCATAAACAGGCCGCCACCGTTCTGCACAAAGGTAAGGATAGCGGTCTTTTCGGCGCTGGTGAACAGCGTATTCGGCTCCGGCAAGACCAGGGCGTTGAAGTGGCTCAGATCAAGTGCGTTGCTGGTGCCGTAGGTCAGCGCGGCGGTGTTGGTCTTGAGGCTGTAGCGACCCGTGCGTTGCAGGGCCACGCCCCAGGCGCTGATCCCACCAGTCCAAGAGGTTTCCGAGGTCGGGTTGGGGTTTTGTGCTAACGGGTCGGGTTGGCTGGTGCTGATCACCCAGTCGGCGTTGCCGGCTGTCTCGGCGTGCGCATTGTCAAACAGGACACTATAGCCGGCGGCGCGAGCCGGCAACGGTTGATGCGACCACCCGGCCAGCACTCCACTAGAGACCGCTAATGCGACTACCAAGCGACTGATAGATCGGCGACGTGTGCTATGCATTGGTTCATCCTCCTTCACAAAATAAGCGCGGTAAATGCCGCGCAGATAACCGTCGTGTTCAGTTCATACCCGGCCTATGGTACTACACTTTTGCTGACAAAAGGGCTGACAAATGGGGTCCAATTTTGGTAAGTTATGGATATTTACCGCCATTCATTATGCCTACTCGCACCTACCGCAACGTTTATACGTTGATACTAGGGCATACTCCGAATATGGATTGCGCATTGTAGCGGCGCAGCAAGCAGCGGCAAAAGCCAAAGGGGATACGATGCGGGGACAGATTGCACGGATTATTGCGGCGGCGCTGTTGCTGTTAGGCGGGGCAGCCGGCCCAGCGGCGGGCCAGGCGCAAAGCGGGGGACGGCTTTACCGCGAGACAGGCCACACGCTGGCCGCACCATTTATCGGCTACTTCGATAGCCACGGCGGACTACCGATCTTTGGCCTGCCCCTGGCGGAAGCCGAGCAAGAAGGCGGCCGGTTGGTGCAATATCTGGAACGGACACGGCTGGAACTGCACCCGGAGAACGCCGGCACCTCCTACGAAGTGCAGCTTGGCCTGTTGGGGGTGACGCTGACGGGCGGGCGCCGCTTTGCCGCCGGGCCGACGGGCAATGCGCCTATTGCGGCGGGCCGGCGTCTGTTCCCTGAAACCGGACACACATTGGGCGGCGACTTCCTAGCCTATTGGCAAGCGCACGGGGGGTTGACGCAGTTCGGCTTTCCGCTTTCGGAGGAGATCAGCGAAGGCGGCTACGCGGTGCAATACTTCGAGCGCAACCGCTTCGAGGCGCATCTCGAAAATCGCCCACCGTATAATGTGTTGCTTGGCCTACTGGGACGCGACCTGCTGGCGCGCCGGGTGAGCATTGCCGAAGCGCAAGTGACACTGCCGACCTACGGTTATGAAGCAGCGTTTGTGCCGCCCGCAGCGGATCGACCTAGCGCCTATCCGGGCCTCAATCCCGCCGCTGTCGGCCCACCACAGCCGCGCACCTACCGACTAATCCAGCTTGAAAACCGCTACTTGCGCCTGGCGATCATGCCGGACCTGGGCGGGCGCGTCTATAGCGTAGTCTACAAGCCGACCGGTCACGAAGAAGTCTACCGCAATCCGGTAGTCAAGCCCGCCCCCTTCGGGGCGCGCGGCTGGTGGCTGGGGGTGGGCGGACACGAGTGGGCCTTCCCTACCGACGAGCACGGCTTGGTCGAATATCTACCCTGGACGGCCGACACCGCCCGCGACGGCGATGGAGGCGTGACGGTGACGCTGACCGTGACCGACCGCCAGACGGGGCTGCACGGCACCGCCGAGGTGACGCTACGCCCCGACGAAGCAACCTACGGTCTGGGCCTGACGGTCAACAACCCCACCGGCAGTCCGCAGCCGTTCCAAATGTGGACCAACGCTATGCTGGCCCCCGGCGGCAGCAACCGCGCCCGCGACGTGACCTGGACTCTACCCACCAGCGCCCTGACCGTCCACAGCACTGACGACGCGACCTTTGGCCCGCCGCGCAGCCGCATCGCCTGGCCGCAACAGGCGGGGCGCAACTTGGCCGACAGCACGACCTGGACCGGCTATCTAGGCGGTTTTGTGCCGCCCGACACCCGCACCGGCGACTATGCCGCCGTCTACAATCGTGCCACCGACGAGGGCATGGTGCGCGTTGGGCCGCCGGCCGCACAAGCCGCCGGCCTCAAAATCTTCGGCTTTGGTCCCCATTTCGACCCGCACACCTATACCGACGACGACAGCAGCTACGCCGAACTCTGGGCCGGTCTACTACCCACCTTTTGGGACACCGCTCCTCTGGCCCCCGGTGCAGCGGCGGGTTGGCACGAAAGCTGGCAGCCGGTGGCCGGGCTAGGTGGTGTAAGCTACGCTAATGCCTGGGGCAGCCTGGGTCGCAGCCCTGATGGATTGACACTGGCCCCGGTCCGTCCGACCCTCGGCACCCTCATCCTGCGCCAGGGCAGCACCGAACTCGCCCGCCGGCCCTTCGAAGCGCGCCCCGATACGCCGATCCGCCTGCCCGCGCCCGCCGGTCCGCTCACTGTGGAAGTGCTGGATGAGGCCGGCGCACGCCTGCTAACGACAGTGGTGCCATAAAACAGAAGGCGTAAGGAATAGCTCTACCGCTTGTTCCTTACGCCTTCCGTTTTACGTTTTACGGCCTACCGATAGGCCGCCGCTTGCAAGTTGAACAGGTCGGCATAAATGCCACCCGCCGCCAGCAGGTCGGCATGAGTACCGGCTTCGCTGATCATGCCGTTGTCGAGGACAAAGATACGGTCAGCCAAGCGCACGGTGCTGAAGCGGTGGCTAATGAACAGCGTCATCTTGCCACGAGTCAACTCACGCATCCGGGTGAAGATGTCGTATTCAGCGCGCGCATCAAGACTAGCGGTCGGTTCGTCCAGCACCAGAATTTCGGCATCGCGCATGAACGCACGGGCTAAGGCGACTTTTTGCCATTCGCCGCCCGATAGCTGCGTACCTTCGTCAAACCAGCGGCCCAACGTGGTGTCGTAGCCTTTGGGCAAGCGAGCCACCACCGCGTCGGCCCCGCTTTTAGCCGCCGAGGCTTCCACCAGCGCCAGATTCTCGACGTCGGCCAGACGACCCAGGCCGATATTTTCTCGGGCGCTGAAAAAGTAGGTCGCGTAGTCCTGGAAAATCACCCCGACCACTGCCCGCACATCGGCCGGATCGTAGTCGCGCAAGTCGTGTCCGTCAAGCAGAATCTGGCCGGAGTCGGGATCATAGAGGCGGGTGAGCAGCTTAACGATGGTGGTCTTACCCGCACCGTTCAGCCCGACCAGCGCCACCGACTCGCCGGACGCAATCGTAAAGCTGACGTCGCGCAAGGCGGGCGTATCTTTGCCGGGATAGGTAAAGCTGACATGACGGAACTCGATACCACCTTGCAACGGGCGCGCCAACGGCAGCGGATCAGCGGGACGTTGGATCGCCGGTACGTAGTCCAGGAAGTCGAACAGATTGGTCAGATAGAGGCTGTTCTCATAGAGATCCGACAAGCCGCTCAAGATACCACTGAGGCTCGACTGCACCTGACCCACCGCTTGACTATAGAAAGTCAGGTCGCCCAGCGTCAGCCGCCCAACCACCGCTTGCAGCGCGACATAGCCATAGGTGGCGCTGGTGACGACCGTACTGAGGCTGCCCCAGAGGAAGCCCATCAAGTAGCGACGCACAACCAGGCTGCGGTTCTCCCGGTAGAAGCGTTCGGAGATGGTGCGCCACCGCGCGATAAAATAATCACCCAGGCCGAACAGCTTGATCTCTTTGTTATACGTGTCCTTCGTCACTAGATCGAGCAGGTAACTCATAAGCCGGCGGTCGGGCGATTGGCGACGCGACATCATGTAACCCTGCCAACCGTAGCGCGATTGGGCGATAAAGCTGGGGATCGGTGCGATCAAGGCCGCCGCCGCTACCCACGGTCCCAGCCGTGCGATCAGGGCGATCATGCTGAGAAAGGTGATCGCTGAACGCACCAAGCCGAACAGTTGCTCGACCATGCCGACCGGGCGGTAACCGGCCTCGCGTTGCGCCTCTTGCAGTTTGTCGTAAAACTCCGGGTTCTCGAAAAAGCTGAGGTCCAGCCGGTTGGCGTGATCCATCAACAACAATTGCACGCGCCGCGCAGTCAGCTCTTGTAGTGCTTGCTGGTTGATGTTACGCACGGTGTTCAGCAGCGCAGTGCCGACAAAAACAGCGAACTGCAAAGCCACCAAGCCGATCACTGCGCTGCGTGTCGCCTCGCTACCGCCGGCCCGCACTGCCGCCACCACGGCATCAATCAGCAGCTTGCTGATCCAGGCTGTTGCGGTCGGCACGATACCGCCCAACACCGTCAGCACAGCCAGCGCCACGGTGTAGCCCCGCCCCGACTCCCACACCAGGCGCAATGCACGCGGCAATCCCGCCCCGGTAGTGCGTGCATCCTTGCGCAGCTTGTTCAGCCGCGTGCCTAATGTCGGCGGCGGGCTGTCTTCTACCGGCGCAGGCACCCGCCCGTTGCGGCCACCGCCCCGCCCGCCATATCCATGATCTTGCATTCAGGTTCCTCCATTGAGTATTTCACCCCCTACTATACCCGATGGAGCGGTTGCCTTACACCCCCCGTTCGGCTAGGGGCGAGCCTGCCCAAACGAGGCGGCCGATCTGTCCTCTCACCCATTACACCTTGCTGAGGCGGGCGAATCGGTAACGGCGGCTACAGTTTTGTGGACGGTGCGGTGCTATAACAGGAGGGAATAGCTCACCCAGTTTATATAGAGGAGACCCTGTACATGACTGCCCTCAATCCCGCCGTGTTGGACCCCAGTCTGCCCAAAGATGCGCACATAGACGAACGTCTGCGCAGCGAACTCATCGTTTGGTTAAGCAGTGTCCGTCCAGACGGGCGACCGCACACCGTTCCCGTCTGGTTCCTGTGGGACGGCGCGACCGTGCTGATCTTCAGCCAGGACAATCAAAAAGTCCGCAATCTGGCGACCCACCCGCACGTGGTCTTGGCGCTCGACAACAGCAGCAACGGGCATGACGTGGTGCTGCTGGAAGGCGAAGCGGAAGTCCATCCCAATGCCGAAGAAGCCGCCGCCTTCCCCGCCTATGAAGCCAAATATACGGGGGAGATGCAAGCGATGGGCTGGACACTCGGCTCTATGACGGCCCAATACAGCCAAGCTATCCGCATCACACCCACCCGTTTTCTGTTTCGCTAACGGGTCGGCGCCGGCTCGTGCGCCGTACTTTGGTTACGCAGCACGTTTTACGTTTCAGGCCTCACGGCAACGCAAACCGCCCCGCCACCAGACAGTGGTCGCTGCCGCGTAGCGTGCAGTCCACGGTCACCATCAGCGGGCGGATGGCGGGGCTGGTCAGCAGATAGTCAATCCGCACCACCGGCGGCACCAAGCGTTTTACGCGGTCGGGACGCCAGGTGCGCCCCCAGCCTCGCCCGGCTACTTGCTGGCCGTTGACCAACCCGGCGCTTAGGTCGGTATAGGCCGGCTCACGCTCGGTCACGTTAAAGTCGCCCATCAGCAGCGCCGGATCGCCGTGGGCCAGGGTCGGGGCCAGAAAAGCGTGGATAGCAGCGATCTCTGCATCACGCCGGCTGCTGTCATAGAAGCGCGCCGCCGATCCACCCCAGAGTACGGCGGTTGCAGGATGACCGACCACCACGCGCAACGCCGGTCCACCGGGCACCGCTACATCGGCCCAAACAGCGCGGGCCGGGAGCGCATCGCCTGTCGCGGTCGGTAGCGGCCCACCGGCGCGGATGGGATAGCGGCTCAGGAGCACAATGCCGTCCACCGGGTTGCCGGGCCGCCGCAAGCGATAGGGGTACTGCGTGCGCACAGCAGGATCTTGAGCCAGCCAATCGTCGTTAAACTCGACCAACGCCACCAGATCGGCCGATCCCAGCGCCAGCACCGGCGCAATCGCCGCCCGCTCGCCGCCGCTTTCCACATTCCAAGTGATCGCAGTCAACAAGCGCGTGCCCGGCGCTGGGGCAGGTGGTGCCGCGTGCAACGCGGGAGTCCAGTAACCCACCGCCAGGGTGAGGCACAGCCCTAGCGCCGCCCACGTCCACCGGAATTTACTGCGCCACAGCAGCGGTGCTAACCCGATTGACCCTAACGCCAAGTAGGGCGCGAACACTTCAGCGAGCGCGAGCGGGCCCGACCGCTGCGGGGCGATCTGCATCAGCAGCCAGACCAGCAGCCATGCTGCGGGACCGGCACGCAGCACCTTCCCCAGTGCGTGAGTCAAGCGGTATCCCATGTGTTCTGCGATCATGATGTTCTCCCACAAAACGGATAAGCCTATTTCCCGTTGCACACTGCCTATCCCACGCAGCATACCATGTGGCGGGTAGGTGGGGCCACCGCCTGAAAGCCGCGCCGGCTGCACCTGAGTGCTTGACAGCCGAACGGCTTTCGAGTAATTGTGGAGGTATGTTGCATATCTTGCTGGTCGAAGACAACGAGAAGCTGCGGCCCGCCCTGCGCGTGGGGCTGGAAGGCACCGGTGCGGTGCGCGTGGCGGCCGATTGCGGCAGCGGTGAGGAGGCGTTAGCCGCCTGCCTGCGTGCCCGACCCGACGCGATTTTGATGGATGTCCAACTGGCCGGACCGCTCAACGGCATCGCCGCCGCCGTCGCCGTCCGGCGCGAGTTCCCGCGCTTGCCGGTGGTGTTTTACTCGATCCAAGACGATGAATCGTATTACCGGGACTTTCGCCGCTCCGGCATTTTAAGCCATTACGCCTATGTCCGTAAATCAAACTACCTACTGCCGGGCATGATCGTGCCGCTGTTACGCGGCGCGGTTGGGGGCCAGAGTTTCATTGACCCGGAAATTGAGTCGCGGGTGCAAGAGGTACGGCATAAAGACGAACAAGCGCCGATGGCCCTGCTCGAACCGAACGAGCAGGCCGTGGCACGGCTGATTGCCGCTGGGCTGACCAACGAGCAGATTGCCGCGCGCATGGGCTTCCGCGACAAGCGCACAATCAGCCGCACCAACGGCCAGATTTACGCCGCCTGGGGGCTGAACACCGATACTACCGACGAAAAGGTGGCCCGCACCCGCGCCGCCATCATCGTGCGCGCCGGACGCCCCATCCGCTGGGAGACCGACGGCACGCCGCAGGTCTGTGATGAGCGCGGTGCCTGGGTGCCGTGGGACGGAGCGTAAGCACGCTATGACGGGACTCTTCCCCCCTGGACGCGGCGGCGCTGGCCGTGTCGTTATTCAACACCATGTTGCTGCTATGGCTGGGGCTGACGGTGTTATTGAACGCCGAGCGGCGTACCGCCGGGCTGTACGGCGCGGGTGGCGGGTTGTTGCTCGGCGCAGGCTTTTTCGTCAGCCACACCGCTATCCTCGGCCACGGCCTGAACAACGTCAACTGGGCGACTAATTTATGGTGGCGCTTCGGCTGGGGGCCGGTGTTAGTGCTGCCGTTTGCCTGGTACGCGGTCATGCTCTGGTACGCGGGCTTCTGGGAAGATCGCACCGCCGCCCTGCACCGCCGCCACCGCAGTTGGCTGGCGCTTTGCACCGCGTTGGTGGTCGGTTTCGGCGCACTCTTTCTACTCGCTACCCCACTGCCCTCGCAAGAGCAACTACTCCACCTCGACCTATCGGCCAATCCCGCAATCGCCGGCGTGTCGCTGCTGGTGTTAGTCTATCCCATGTACAACCTGCTCTGTATCGGCCTATCCGTGGACGCGCTGCGCCGCCCGTCCCCCCCGGTGCGCGTCATGGCCGATATTGCCCGCCGCCGCGCACGGCCCTGGATGCTGGCGACGGCGGTAGTGCTGTTAGGGGTCAGCCTGCTGGTCGCGGTGGCAATGGCCGGTATCGTGTTAGATATTCGGCGTGGTCCTTTTTTCTCGACTTATAGGGATATGTCTATCTTGGTCGCGGCCTTCGATCTGGTGATCAGCAGCTTAATCGCAGTGTCGGTGGTGCTGCTAGGGCAAGCGATGGTAGCCTACGAAATCTTCACCGGCAACACGCTACCTCGGCGGGGCTTGGGGCGGCAGTGGCGTAGCGCGGTCGTGGTCGCCGCCGGCTACAGCGCGTTGGTGGCGATCAGCCTGACCCGCAACTGGCAGCCGATCTCCGCCGTACTGCTGGCAACCGGAATCATGACCGTGTTTTACGCGCTGTTCAGTTGGCAGACTTATGTCGAACGCGGGCGCTATATGCACCACTTACGTCCGTTTGTCGCCAGCGAAGGATTGTACGACGAACTGTTGACCCCACCGGAGTATGCCGCCCGCGCCCCTAACGTGGGCGGGAAACCAAGCGCTACTGCCGCCATGCCCACCGCCCGTGCCGCTGTAAGGCAGGGGAGCGGGGAGTTAGGGTTGCCCGCCGCCGTTCCGCATTCGCCGGTTGCGCTGTTCACCGCACTCTGTGCCGAAGTGTTGGGGGCACGGGTGGGCTACTTGGTACCGCTCGGCCCGCTGTCGCCCCTAGTCGGGCCGGCGCTCGCCTACCCTCCCGAGGCAGTGCCGCCGGTTGCGCCCGCCGTGGCCTACGCGCCGGGCACCCTACTAGCCCCGGTAGATCCAGCCACGCACGGCGGCGCAGGCTGGGCGGTGCCGCTGTGGAGTGAGCGGGGGTTAATTGGGGTGCTGTTGCTCGGCGATAAGCGGGATGGGGGTCTCTATACCCAAGAGGAGATCGAGATTGCGCGGGCTAGTGGCGAACGGCTGATTGACACCGGCGCGAGCGCCGCGCTGGCCGGGCGGCTGATGGCGTTGCAACGCCGGCACCTAGCCGAATCGGGAGTGCTGGACCGCCGCGCCCGCCGGGTGCTGCACGACGATGTGCTGCCGCTGCTGCACACGGCCATGTTGATCTTGAGCGCGGCGGACTCGGCGCAGCAGGCCGAGGGACTGGCCTTGCTGGCGGCGGCGCACCGAGGCATCGCCGACCTCCTGCGCGAAATGCCGACCGGTAGCGCGCCGGCCGTCGCCCGGCTGGGCCTGGTAGATGCGCTGCGCCAGAGCGTAAGCGACGAATGGCCGGGCGCATTCGACGGCGTGACCTGGGAGGTGACACCGGCTGCGGCGGCCGCCGTTGCCGCATTGCCGCCGCTGACCGCCGAAGTGCTGTTCTACGCCGCGCGCGAAGCCGTCCGCAACGCCGCCCGCTATGCGCGCCCGGCCGACGGCGAGCGGCCGCTACATCTTCACATCACGCTCTGCGCCGCCGCCGGCTTGGATGTGATTGTGGAAGACGACGGCATCGGGTTGGGCGGGGGCGCCGCGCGGGGCAGCGGGCACGGCTTGGCGCTGCACAGCACGCTACTGGCCGTGGTCGGTGGCACACTGGCCGTCGTCGGCCCGACCGGCCAGGGCACGCGCGTCACGCTACATCTCCCGATTTCATAAAGCCCAAAAACAGCCACGCAGCGGCACGATACTTCACTGAAATCCACAAAAGGAGGCAGAGAGCGGTAAGATTTAACCGTTCCCTGCCTCCCTTTGCCGACTCAACGCGGTGTCGTGCCGCTGCGTGCTGCACTATGACAGCAAACCGGCAGCAGGGCCGGCTTGCGGCGGATCGTAGCGGCGTTAGTTCCCTTTGCTGCCCGGTCCGAAGGGCAACGGCGACGGGCTGCCGGAGAACTGGGCGCAACCGCAGTGAGCGACTCCGCCACCGCACTCGCAGTCGCAGCACGTCCAGTGGCCGCCACTACCGGATGCAGTCCAGCAACCGCCTGCGTAAAACGCATAGTAGACCCGGCACTGGAGTAGTTGGCCGTTGTTGAGATGATCAAAGCAGTGCGCGCCGTTACAGCCGCTCAGATCGCCGCCGCCGTTATTACAATACGGGCCGGGCGGCGCGCAGTTGGGAGTCATGGGAGGTTGGGGCGGTTGAGGTGGGGTGCTCCGATTCACCCCGGCGGCGCTGGCGCGGGCGGGATTGCTCAGGAGGCGGCCGGTAGCCACCGAGGCCATGAACATAAACGCCCCAGTGCTGGCCCGCTTGACGAAGGAGCGCCGGTCGAGCGTGCGCGCCAGGTCTTCGCTGACAAAGCGGATCATCCTATCTAACGCACCCGGTTCTTGCGGCTGATCAGGAGCCGAAGAATCGTTCACCACTGGCTCATTCATCGTTGCACCTTTCCGGCCCCAGGTTTCCCCTTAAAAGGGGGAAGCGCCGAGCCACGGGTATAAGTCATACCGATCACGGGAAAATGGATCAGGGAATCGTGAGCGAAAAACAACAGCCGTCGGCACAGAAGATACCGCACCACCGCTCCGACAATATGGGAGCTGTTGGTGTAATTATAGCAGCATCGGTCGGCATTCGTCAATAGCCGACCGCCCCTATTTTGCGCGAGTGCAATAAGCCGAAATTCGATTGACAGCCCTCTACACCACTGCTATAATCGCACCAACGGCCCCCAAAGTCGGCTATTTACACTATTTACAATAGTACACCGGCTCCGCAGGCAGTAGCGCGCATTCCGGCATTAAGAGCGCAGAAACCTCTACCCAATCCCCCGATTAGCCCTGAAGGAGTGAAAGGTCATGCCCAAACGCATCTTTGGTTTTGCGGTGTCCCTTGCCGCTGTTGTGCTGCTGGCTGCACTGGCGTTCGCTAGCGGTAGTCGCCCAGCGGCGGCGCAAGGGGCGGCGGCAGCCCAACCTGTAACCGGACAGGCAGTCGCCGCGGTGGTGGCCCAGGCCACCCGTGTGGCTGCGGCCCAGGTCCATATGCCGCAAGCCGTTTGGAACGACATTGCTACCTTTCCGGCAGCCGTGGTATCGCCCACGCCGGGCCTCAATCCCTTACGTATCGCCCGTGCGGCGGCGGCCGGGTACTTCCCCAACGGCAAAATCTATCTGCTGGGTGGCCGCCACGGCGTAGACGGCGAAGATGTGCCGCTACGCACGATTTACGAGTATGCGCCGGGCGCCAATACCTGGACGCAAAAGGCGGCATTACTCGACAGCCCGCAGCAAGGCTCGATTTACACCGCCAACATGGCAGCAGTGGTGCTGACCAACGCTAGCGGCGTGCGGATCTATGCCGTCGGCGGCAACAGTATCAACAGCGAAACCACGCCGACCGTGCGGGTGTATGATCCGGTCGCCGATAGCCTGACGACCGACGATCCCTGGCCCGCTAGCCCGTCGCGCGCACCGGGCGGCTGGGCCGTATACAACAACACGCTCTATATCTTCGGCGGCTTCTCGCGCACAACAAATAGCTTTGCCGGCGGCGTGTTTACCGATACATGGCGCTTCAATCCAATGGCCCCGGCCGGGTCGCGCTGGACTCAGCTCGCCACCGCCAACCTCAACTTGGGGCGCGGGTACATCGCAGGGGCCGCCCTCGACGGCTACATTTACGCGGTCGGCGGTGATACGTGGAACCCCGCTACGACGCAGCTAATCCCAGTCACGAATGTGGAGCGTATGGACCCGCGCGTAGCAAATCCGGTATGGACCACCGTGGCTGCACTGCCCACAGCGCGCGGCGATCTGGGAGCTTGGGCCTATGATAGCGGCGTAGCCTCGACGATTGCCGGGCATCTCGTGGTAGCCGGAGGACACTTCGCCGTCCCCGATAATCTAGGCTATATTTATGATCCCGCCGCCAATAACTGGACGGCGTTTTCCAATCTGGTTCATGGCACCCGCAACTATGGATTCGCGCAGCTTAGCAATATCCTCTATGCTCTCGGCGGCTATGACTACACGAACAATACCCCCAGTGGTGCGAACTTCAACCAGAGCTACGACACTACGATCCTCGGCACGCCCACGCCGACGGTGACCGGCACCCTGCCGACCGCGACACGTACCAGCACTGTAACCCAAACGCCCATTGCGTCGGCCACCGCCACCCCCACCGGTACAGCCACACCCACCGCGACCACGAACCCCTGTACGAATTACACAATTGTGACGGCCACGGCGACGATTGTGCCCGGCACGACCGACGTCGGCAATCACTGCGACGACTGTAGCAGTCCGATCACGCTGCCCTTCCCAGTAACGCTGTATAACCAAACCTATACCAGCGCCAGCGTGAGTTCCAACGGCCAACTCAACTTCGGTGCGCCCGATTCCGGCTTCAGCAATACCTGCTTGCCCGACGCGGCTACCACCTACACCATCTTCCCCTACTGGGACGATCAACGCACCGACCAGGGCACCGGCACGGGGATTTTCACCGCCACCGTCGGTAGCAACTTCTATATCGAGTGGCGCACGGTGCTGTTCAGCGACGGCACGCCGGAGAACTACGAAGTGGTGCTGACACAAGGTAGCCCCAACTTCCGCGTCGTGTATGGAACGGTTCTCAACGATTCGCTGAGTGAAACCATCGGCGTGCAAAGTAACGGCGGCACGAACTTCACGCAGTACAAGTGCGACGCCGCCGGCCCAGCGATTAGCCCCGGCTTGGCGCTGAACTTCACCATCGGCTGCCCCAGCCCCACCGTCACAGCGACCGGTGGCCTGCCGAGCGCCACCGTTACCAGCGTCACAACAGGCACAGCGACCCCTCCCCTGCCTACAGGTACGCCGCCGGGTTCGCCCACTCCGACTAGCATAGCGAGCACGCCGAGCATGACGGCGACGGGAAGCGGCACCACGACCGCAGTGGCCGCCACTGCTACGGCAACGAGCACTGCCCCGCCGTCGGCCACGCCCTGTGCAATCCGCTTTAGTGACGTCACCGACCCCAGCGCCTACTATTATACCGGCGTGTACTATCTGGCCTGTCACGGCGTGATCAGCGGCTACGCCGACGGTACGTTCAAGCCCTTCAACAACACGACGCGGGCCCAGATGACCAAGATCGTCACCCTGGGCTTCAACATCGCGCTCGTCCCGCCGCCCGCGACGGGCACCTTCGCCGATGTAGACGCTAGCAGCGTATTCTATCAACTGATCGAGACGGCAGCCGCCCGTGGCATCGTCAGCGGCTACACCTGCGGCGGCATCGATCCGCAGACCGGCCACAGCGAACCCTGCGACAACGGGCACCGCCCCTACTTCCGCCCATCCGATTTTGTGACGCGCGGCCAGTTGGCGAAGATTGTGGTCCTCGGCGCAGGCTTCGCGCTACGCAACCCACCAACCCCGACCTTCACCGACGTGGCGAGGACCAACGTCTTCTATCCGTTCATTGAGACCGCCGTCTGCCACGGCATCATCAGCGGCTATAGCGATCAGACCTTCCGGCCCAACAACTATGCCTTCCGCGGCCAGATCGCCAAAATCGTCTATCTTGCCGTGACCAACCCAGCGACAACCTGCGCTCCGTAGACACACGGTGCAAGCAACAAGAACGGGGATCAGGCGCGCCTGATCCCCGTTCTTGTTTTAGGAGAAAAAAACTTGATCACATGGGATCAGCCGGTCGTCTGCAAGCCTGCGGCGATAGCGTTAATACTGTGATGGATCGCGTCAAGCAGCGCGGCGCGCTCGGAGTCGGGGGCGTCTGCCGACAGGGCACGGTAGCGGCGCAGCAGCGCGATTTGGGCGATGTGCAGCACATCTACATAGGGGTTCCGCAGGGCAATCGAGCGCGCCAGCGTGGGGGACCGCTCGAGCAGGGCCGCCTGCCCGCTGATCGCCTGCACCGCCTGCACACTGCGCGTATATTCGGCCTCGATGTCGGCGAATAGCGCCGCACCGGGTTCGCCCGCCAGCGCGCTGTAGCGGTGCAGGGTCGGCATATCGGCGGTGCCGAGGCTGAGTTGGGCCGTATCAAGTGCGCCGGCCAATACCGGCCAGCCTGCATACATCGCCCGCAACAGCGGCAGCCCACCCGCCGCGATCTCCGCCGCCAGGGCGCTACCCAGGCCGTACCAGCCCGGCAGGTTGGCACGTACTTGCGTCCAGCTAAACACCCACGGGATAGCGCGCAGATCGTCTAAGCTCTGCGGTCCGTCGCCTCCGGCGCGACTCACGGGACGCGAGGCCAAGTTGAGTGTGCCTAATTCGGGGAAGGGTGTGATAGCCTGGAACACCGCGAAAAAGTCGGGCCGCTCCTTGACCAGCGCGCTGTAGACGGCGCGGCTGTGGGCAGCCAACCGATCCAGCGTCACCGGCCAGGCGGGGTCAGGCGGCGGCGCGACCGGGCCGAGCGTGGCACGCAGCAGCGCATGAGCCACCTGCTCAAAATGTCGCGCGGCCAGCGCCGCTTGGCCGTAGCGCGCAAAAATCACCTCCCCCTGTTCGGTCACTTTAAGTGTGGGCGACTGCGCAGCGGGTGGACGGGCCAGCACGGCGCGCCCGGCCGGGCCGCCACCTCGTCCCACCGCGCCGCCCCGGCCGTGGAACACCGTCAGCGTCACGCCCGCCGCTGTAGCTGCGGCGGCCAGCGCCTGCTGCGCCTGATACGTAGCCCAGGTCGCCGCTAGGTAACCGCCGTCTTTGTTGCTGTCGGAATAACCGACCATTACCTGCTGGTGGTCACCCCGCGCGCGCAGAGCGGCACGATAGACCGGCAGAGCCAGCAAGTCCGCCAGGATCGCGCCGCAGCGCTCCAGTTCGCCGACCGTCTCGAACAGCGGCACCACATCCAACCGGCAGACCGCCCCCTGTGATGCACCGTCCCAAGCAAACAGATCGGCCTCGCGGGCCAGCAGCAGCACAGCCAAGACATCGCTGGGGGCGCGGCTCATGGAAATAATGTAGGTTTCCGCCGCCGCCGGACCACTTTGTGCCTGGATCTCAGCCAGCGCCGCACAGGTGTCGAGTGTCTCGCGCGTGGCCGAAGAAAGGGCGGCAGGTGGCAGCGGCGTGGGATCCCCTACTAATTGCGCTTGTAAGATGTCTTGGCGCGCCGCCTCATCCAGCGCGACGTAGCCGGGCACGCCGCGCAACGCCAGCAATTCGGCCACTGCGTCGGTGTGGCGGTCGGCGTGCTGACGCAGTTCCAGTTCGGCCAGATGGAAGCCGAATGTCGTCACGCGACGCAGCAGGTCGCCCAACAGCCCGGCCACGATACGGGCACCCTGGTGAGCAGTCAGACTATCGGCGATCAACTGCAAATCGGCCACAAACGCGGTGGGACCAGGGTAGCCGCCGGCCCCGTCGGCCTCGGTACGCCGTAGGCGCTCACCGATCAGCCCCAACTTGCGGCGATACGGCTGGTCGGCCCAATCGCGCACCGGGCGCGTGCCTAGATCGGCGCGATCACGCTCTAGTGACTCCAACAAGGCGGGTGTCACCCCGGTCAGACGGGACGAGATACTGAGGTCACGACCCAGCGCCTGCACATCTTCGCGGTAACGGCGCAAAACAGCGGCACGGGCCAGCCGGGCAGCCGCCCGGCTGATCGCTCCGGTCACTGCCGGGTTGCCGTCGCGGTCGCCGCCCACCCAAGAGCCGAAGCGTAGTGCAGCATTGGGCGGCACGGCGTGCGGCGCGGACCCGGCGGCTTCATCCAATGTGCGTTGAATATGCGGCACTACATCATAGACCGGGCCGGCAAGGACATAGAGAACACTGGCGACCTCATCAAGAACGGTGGGGCGTTCAGCGCGCGTTTCGGCGGTTTGCCAGAGCAGCGTGATGCGCGTGCGAAGCGCGTCAAGGGTGACAGTGCGGGCGTGCGGCGCGGTCGGTGACCCATCCAGCGCGGCGATCAGCCCGGCGATAATATGCAGGTGGTGCAGCAGCGTGCGCCGCCGCGCTTCCGAAGGATGCGCGGTAAAGACCGGGTGGATGTGCAGGCAACTGATCCCGGCGCGCAGGGTTGCGTCGTCCACCCCCTGCGCGCGCAGCGTAGCGACGGCGGCGGCAATCGATTCGTGTAGCGGCCCGCCGGCCGCTTCGCGCACCGCCAACGTCCGCACGCGATGATGCGCTTCCGCCAAGTTGATCAGGTGGAAATAGATACTGAAGCTGCGAATCACTTGCAGCAAGCGCCTACTCGATTGCCGCTCGGCCCAAAGAACCAGCTTGGCATCCTGAACAAAGTCGAACCGGTCGGCGGCGCGAATCGCGATAGTGGCCTGGCGAAAATGCTCCACCGCCTCAAACACCTGCGGCCCGCCCTGCTCGTGTAATATTACACCCACTAGATCGCCTAGCCGCCGCACGTCATCGCGCAAGCGGTCGGGCGGGGTGGTATCACGGGGCGGCGCGGGCGGTGGTTGCGCGGTCATGCGGGGCTCCTAGGGCTGGGCAGGCTGCGGTGGCGCAAAATACTGCGGCTCGGACGCGACGTACTGGCTAACATCAATCAGGTACGTTTGCGCATCGCCTGCCCGGCGCACCCGCTCAAAGACCAGCAGGGTCTCGCCGCCGTGGTCGGGGCGCGTCCGGTCAGTGGACACGCGACCTAAAAGCGTCAGGTGCGTTCCCGGCGCGATGTCCGCGACGGGTTTTGTAGCGCTCTGCCCAGCAGTATCATAGGTAGGGATCGTGGTATAAATCGCGATGGGGGCCACGGCATAGGTATCCGTGGCCGTTTGCGGCGTGTTCAGATAAGCGTGAGCCGCGCGGGCCACCGGCAGCAGATCGAACTCAGCGCGTACCCAATCCCCTGTTGGATGAGCGGCCAGATAGCGGTCGAGCAGCGCCCCACCTGCCGCCTCATGCACCGAACCGAGCGCCCACAGCGCCAGCCGACGGTCGTCTACGCACGCGCTGGTCAGGCCGACCTGGATCGCTGTCAGATCGCCTTGCTTGTGGCGGTTGACGGTATCATACCAGTTGAACACAGACCCCACGGAGCGAAGACAGCTCTCCGGCTCATCGGTCGCTGTGGGCTGCGGCGCTTGCGAATTACCGCTTGCGGAGGGCGGAGTCAGAGTCGGCAGTTGAGGGGCGGCAGGCGCCGTGGGCGGGGGTGCGGTGGTAGTAGTCGGCAGTGCGACAGCGGTCGGCGGGACAGGGGGCGCCATGTCCGATAGTGGGGTAGCGGTGGCTAATACATACGCGGTTGGAGTTGCCGGCACTACTGTAGCGGTTGTCGGTAGCTCCGTAGCCGTGGCTGGTGAGACAGTAAACGTAGGGGCATTGCTTGCCGTGTCCGTGGTCGCTGTAATGAGACTGCTTACCGTGGCCGTAGACGCACTAGACGCGGCCGGCGTCTGCACCGTGTTGTCGCCGCACGCCGGTGCCGCTATTAATAGCAACCCAGCCAATAACAGCTCCAGCCGACTCCTCACCTGCATCGTCCCTCCCTGGTTGCAGTATAGACATCCACCGCAGCCCCGTCAAGCGGCATACTTCCAGCGATCTCAGATGCCGGCGCAGCGAACCGGGCGAACCAAACACCACTACCACACTCCGCATTTCATATGCCGCATTTGACGGTCCCCCAGTCAGCCCGTATAATGACAGTTGCGGTGATGCACCCAGTGCAGGGGCACCGCTGGATGTGAAGAAATAGAGAGACACTTAACGTGCTTCTAGTCAATGCTGCCTAGAGGGGGATTTCCCAAGAATGGATACAGTGGTTGCAACCGACACGGCGGAACCGGCCGCCGACCCTACAGTGCCCGCCCATGCGAACTACAGCCATTTGCCGATGCGTCCGTTGCCCGGCGTGTCCGACTCGCTTCTGGACCTGATCGGCAACACGCCGATGGTGCGACTGCCCAAGCTGAATCGGGGCGTCCAACCCACGTTGTTGGCGAAGCTCGAAATGTTCAACCCCGGCAACAATGTTAAAGATCGCATCGGTATCCGCATGATACTGGATGCGGAACAGCGCGGGTTGCTCAAACGCGGCGGCACGATCGTCGAACCGACCTCCGGTAATACCGGCACCGGCTTGGCGATTGCCGCCGCGATCCTGGGCTACAAAACGGTCTTTGTTATGCCCGACAAGGTGAGCAGCGAAAAAATCGCGCTGCTGCGAGCGTTCGGATCCGAGGTAGTCACCACCCCGACCGGCGTGCCGCGCGAAAGCCCGGAGAGCTACTACAGTGTGGCCGCGCGCCTGAGCAGCGAAATCCCCGGTGCGTTTCAGCCCAATCAGTATTTCAATCAGGCCAACCCGCAAACCCACCTCGATACCACGGGTCCGGAAATCTGGGAGCAGACCACCGGCAACATTGACGTGTTTGTGGCCGGCGTGGGCACCGGCGGCACCATCACCGGCATCGGGCGCTACCTAAAGCAGCGTAACCCGAACATCGTGATCGTCGGGGCCGACCCCGAAGGCTCGATCTATACCGGCGACAAGGCACGCCCTTATAAGGTGGAGGGCATCGGCGAAGACTTTATGCCCGGCACCTTCCAGTACGACATCGTAGACCGCTGGGTGCAGGTGAGCGACCGCGACTCGCTGCTCACTGCGCGCCGCGTGACGCGCGAAGAGGGCATCCTGATCGGCGGCTCCGGCGGTACGGCCATGTGGGCCGCCCTGCAAGTGGCACGCGACTTTGATGCGAGCAAGACCGTGGTAGTGCTGCTGCCCGACACCGGGCGCGGCTACCTGAGCAAAGTCTTCAATGACGATTGGATGCGCGAAAACGGCTTCCTCGACCGCCTAGCAACGCCTGCCCGTGTGCGCGACTTGCTGGGCTACCATAACCGCGAACTGCCCGCCCTGGTCACGGTGCCGGTGACGGCGCGGGTACGCGAAGCGATTGAACTGCTGCACCAGTACAGCATTTCGCAGTTGCCGGTCTCGCGCGACGGCGATATGAGTACCGTCCACGCGCTAGTCGGCTCGATCCAGGAGCGCACGCTGTTAGAGCGCGTCTTCCGCAACCCGGCCGTGATTGACCAGACCGTGGACACGGTGATGGACCAGCCGTTCCCGCTGGTAGATGTGAGCGAAGAGGTGGAGCGCGTGGTGCCGGCGCTGCTGGCCGGCAACCCAGCCGTGCTGGCCGAAGAAGCCGGTCGCCCCGTCGGCCTGATCACCCGCGCCGACTTGCTTGACTTCGTGGCGCGCGGCAAAACACGTTAGACGGAGTTCTGAGTTTTGAGTTCTGAATTCTGAGTTTGGGACGCTAATAACTGTTCAGTCTGCGTGGCAGTAGGCAGCACGTCCATCCGGCGATGCCGGCGGGGTTCCTGTGGCGGAAGCAGTGCGCCTGTAGGAGGGTGGCTCCGCCCCGCGACCGTGGTGCGCGGCAATGCACCGGATGGGCGCGGCAACCGACAGGAGTGATCGCGGTCAAGCAACGATCGCGGGGCGGAGCCACCCTCCTACAATCCGTCCATTGTCGGGCGACACGCGGGCGGGCCTGAGTAGTTACTTAGGTTTACGCAAGCCATCATCACGTTTCACCGCCCACTGCGTGCAGCATCCAGACGTTCGGCTCCACATACACGCCCTGGTCGGCGGCGCGGTCAATGGTGATCGGCGACAGCGCCTGCGGCACGACATAGGAGCCGCTGTCGGGGAAGGTCAGGCCGGTCCACTCCTCCCATTGCGCCACCGTGCCGGGGATGTGCATGGACTGCGGGGCCGGTTGGAGGATGCGCGCGCCCAGCCGCCAATGGGTGCGAATCCAGGCATCAAACGGCGCGCCATCGGGCCGCGTCCAGGCGGCATAGCGTTCAATAGCAGTCAGCGGATACAGGCTTTTCTGGTTGGGGCGCACCGGCGCGACCAGCGCGCCGAAGCCGTGCGCGGCGGCAATCGCCCGCATTTGCTTGATGATGACGCGGCTGAGACCCTGTCTGCGGTAGTCGGGGTGGATGGTCGCTTCGAGCGCCGAGAGCGTGTTCGGCACGCGCCCGGCATCGTGATCCTGCATTCCCTGTTCCAGCACCGCATCCCAGCCCGCCGGCAGGCCCGCCGGGGTGCCGTCCCAGTAGAAGGGGATGGTAAAGCCGAGCGCGATCACCGTACCGGGTGTGCCCAGCAGCATAAATTGGCAAGCCGGGAAGTCGGTATCGAGCCGGTCGTAGTAGCGCCCGGCCATCGGATCATGCTGCATGAACGGCGGCCACGCGGCATCCGTCACCCGCAGGCGGGCCCGCGTCAGGTCGGGCCGCTCGGCTATAGTATGGATCGTGTAGTCCATGCGAATTGAGATCCTTCTGCTGAACTAACAACCGGCTATTCGCTACCAAAATGCCAGCGCGTGGCGGTCTGGGCGTAGGCGGTATTGTCCCAGGCGAAGGCCACCTGCGGGCGGACACAATATACGCCTTCGGCGGTCTCAGGGCGCTGGTGATACTTGTCGGTGTAGGACGCGGTCAGTGCGGCAAAGGTCGGCGAATCCAGGTTGACGATTTCGGCCACGCCTTTGAGCATGACCACGAAGCTGCCGCTTTCTAGATGCACCACGATGCGTGGGTTGGCCGCCAGATTACGGCCCCAGCGGGTCTTTTCGTAGTAGCCGTCGAAGTAAAAGGCTCCCGCTACCCAGGTGCCCCAAATGGGGGTCGCATGGGGGTCGCCGGCGGGACTAGCGGTGCCCAGCCAGTAGACGTGGGCGCTTGCCAGCCACGCCTCCACTTGGCTCCAGTCAAGCATCCCCTCCTCACTGGTGGCGATGTTGTTGCCGGGCACCTGGGGCCGGCTCCGTTGCGGGGCCGGCGCGGCGGCAGGTTGCTGTGTCATCGTGTCTCCTTTGGCCGGCCCCGTTCCAGTACAGATAGCAACTGCGGGGCCGGCGCGGCGGCAGGTTGCTGTGTCATCGTGTCTCCTTTGGCCGGCCCCGTTCCAGCACAGATAACAGCGGTCCGTCGGCCCACAATCAACTCGCAGTGTACGAGGTCACTCTCCCTCGAATTGGCTGAACAAGCCGTTCAACGACTCGGCCAGCGTGGGGTGGGCAAAAATGCCGTCGCGCAAGGCCGGGTACGGGATGTGACCCAGCATCGCCACTTGCAGCAGGGCCATGATCTCGCCGCCTTCGAGACCCAGCACCGCACAGCCCAGGATCTGCTCTGTGTCGGCGTCCACCACGGCTTTCATGAAGCCGCGCGCTTCGGCGGTTTCCAGGGCGCGGGCCACCGAACTCATCGGCATCTTGGCAACGCGAATGGCGCGCCCGGCGGCGCGGGCCTCCGTTTCACTCAGGCCCACGCGCCCCAGTTGCGGGTCTATGAACACAGTATAGGGCACCAGCCGATCCGTGGTCGTGACGGAACCACCGGTGAGCAAGTTGGCGCAGATGATGCGGTAGTCGTCGTAGGCAATGTGGGTGAAGGCCGGGCCGCCGTTCACGTCGCCCAGCGCCCAGATGCCAGGTACATTGGTCTCCAGCGTGCCGTTGACCGGGATAAAGCCTTTCGCGTCGGTCTGCACCCCAGCGGCGGCCAAGTCCAGCGCGGCGCTGTTGGGTGTACGGCCGATCGCGCCGAGCAGGTGGGAGCCGTGCAGTACACGCTCACCGCCGGGGGTCTGCACCGTCAGCCTAATAGCCCCGGCCTGCCCGCCGGCGTGTAGCGTCTTGGTATTCAGCAGCACCTCCAGACCGTCCTCGCGCAGGATGTCGGCTACTGCATCAGCTACATCCGGGTCTTCGCGGCCCAATAGGCGGGCACTGCGCTGGATAACCGTCACTGCGCTGCCGAAGCGGCGGAACATCTGGGCAAACTCCAGCGCAATATAGCTACCACCCAGCACTAGCAGATGCTCCGGCACTGTGTCCAGTTCCATGATCGAGGTCGAGTCGAGCACCGGCAAGCCGCCCAAACCCGGCACATCAGGCGGCGTGGGATGCGCGCCGGTGTTGAGGAAAATCCAGTCTGCCGTCAGCACCTGCGCGCCGTCTGATCCTTGCACAGCCAGGCGATGCGGCGCAGTGAAACGCCCGGTGCCGCGCAGCAGATCCAGGCCGAGGGTCGCGGCGATGCCTTGCTCATTGCCGCCGCGAAACTCAGCTACGATAGAGCGCTTGCGCTGCCGCACGCGGGCCAAATCTACCGACACCGGGCCGGTCTGCACACCATAGTCGGCGCCCCGACGAGCCAGGTAGGCCACGCGCGCGCTGGCGACCATCGTCTTAGTCGGCGTGCAGCCTTCGTTGACGCAGGTGCCGCCCACATGGGTGGACTCGATCAAGGCTGTCCGGCGCCCGGCCTTCGCCAACGCCTTCGCCAACGGCACACCCGCCTGTCCCGCGCCGATCACCACGGCATCATAGTGCTGTTCCCGGCCGGCTACCGTCATTGGGTACTCCTTCTGCTCCTACTGCGATCTCGCTACCATTGTACACAGGCTGTCAACATCGGGCATTTACTCAAAACAAGCGACGCAAAGCCGACGGTGCGGCCTGCGATAGCAACACGCTGAGATGATTACGCGTTCGTGATCTCGCCACATACAGCAAAGGTTCCAAGTCATTCCACTTCGGATCCCAGCGTTCCAATTCAACGAGAACGACGACACTGCGGTCCAGTCCCTTGAATGCCTGGATGGTACTACAATAAACCGTATTAGGCGCGGGCTGGGCGAGGGTTGTGGGATCATCGGTGAGATGGAACCGCACCCGGAAATATCTTTGCCATCACGACTCCTTGTGGTCGTCGGTCGTCAGGCGGCTGCGGTTGTCGGGCAGCATCCGCTATTTGCGCGCAGGTTGTATGCAGTATAATACAAGCAGGCGGATGCTGCATTAGCGCCATAGATCCCGCAAGAGTAGGCCACTAGCGGGGAATGCTGTACAGGGGAAGACGTGCGGCATTTATACGCAGCAACCTAATAAGTCAAGCGGTCTGGCGAGGACAATCGGGCACTGCCTTTGGGATCAGGTACAACCCGTTTAGCCGGCGTTGCAAGAGCCCTAACGATCCCGCCGCCACCCTCGACAGGCCGACACGCTTTGTGCTACACTGACCGCATGACCACGCGCACCAACTACCCGTTTACCGCTCTCGTCGGGCAAGAAGAGACCAAAGATGCCTTGATCTTGGCGGCGGTGAATCCGCGCGTGCAGGGCGTGCTGCTGATTGGGCCGAAAGGCACCGGCAAAACAACGGCCGTGCGCGGCCTGAGCGATCTGCTGCCGGTGGTCACACATAGCCTATGTACGTGGGGCTGCGACCCGGCCTGGGCACTTACTGCCCCCGACCGGCTGTGCGACGATTGCCGGCGCAAGCTGGCCGCCGGCGAACCGATCTCCTACCGGGCCCGCCAAACGGTGGTCGAACTGCCGCTCAACGCCACGCTTGACGATGTGGTAGGTGGATCGAACGTGCGCCTCAGCTTGGAACAGCAGCGCATCCACTTTGAGCCGGGTATTCTGGCGCACGCTCACGGCAATATCCTCTATATAGACGAGATCAACCTGGTCGCGCCCGACGTGCTGGATGCGATCCTTGATGCCGCCGCCACCGGCTACTGCTGGGTGCGGCGGGGCCGGTTGGCGGCCTCCTATCCGGCGCGCTTTGTGCTGGTCGGCTCAATGAACCCTGAAGAAGGCGGCTTGCGCCCCCAGATCGTAGACCGCATCGGGCTGCGTGTCCATGTCGGCGCAATCCCCGACCCGGCGGCGCGCATCGCGCTGGCCCGCCGCGTTCACGCCTTCGGCAACGATCCCGACGGCTTCAGCACCGAATACGCCGGGCTGACGGAGAGCGCAGCCGGCAGCATCGCCCAGGCCCGTGCGGCGCTACCCAGCGTGACCCTCACCCCCGCCGCCGAAGAAGCCGGTATCGCGCTGATCACCCGCTTGGGTATCGAATCGCACCGCACCGAGATCGTGCTGTTCGAGGCAGCCCGCGCCTATGCCGCCGTAGATGAGCGCACGGAAGCTACGGCGACAGATGTACTGACCGTCGCGCCGCCGGTGGTACGTGGTCGTCGCAGCTCTGCCGCCGGCGAATTTCGCGCCGCCGCCGCCGCCGAAGAAAGCGAAATCGCGCAGGCCATCGCCGCCCTGACCCCCTAAAGCCCGGCATCCTTACATAATCCTTACGGAAAGCGGGGAATGGTGATTGACACGCCCGCTGCGATCTGCTATGATCCCGTTGTGCAGCGGCTTGTGCCGCCGACACGTCTATTATCCCGTGGCTCTGGCGGCGCCGGCTTGCACCCTTTTTCGCAGGTGACGCACCCATCCGCGTTTTGTGTTGCAGCGTGCTGCTCGCTCGATCTTCGCATATCACCTATCTACCCAGCGCAGGGTTAGCCCGTTTAGCGCGTCCGCAACCTTTTTTCGCGGCGCACCTACGGTCCCATCCCGCGAGAGCGGCAACCGTTCCACAATAGCAAGTGCTGCTTCCGGCCGGCGGCCGGAAGCGATTCGGTGCTGGATTATGACGTACACGGCGCGCCCGGTTGAGGCTGCGCCGTTTTTGTTGTTTGCACTTATCGCGGAGGTTTCCGTATGAACAACACCATCGTCATCCGGCTGATCGGATTGATTAGCGGCGGGCTATTCGGCTGGACCCTGGCCGGCTACCTGAATCACACCAGCGGCGGTCTGGATCTACCCCTCCAACTGGCACTCACGCTGATCTGCGCCTTTTTTGGGTTGCTATTGGTGCCTTATCTTACCACGGCACCGATCCTCTGGCTACGCCGCCAATTGAAGCTGATCGCGGCGATAGACATCCTAGCCGCGACGATTGGCCTTATCCTGGGTTTAGCCGTCGCCGCCTTGCTCACTATTCCCCTCAGCCGACTACCCGACAACCTCGGCCAACTGCTGCCCTCGGCCTCAGCCATCATCTGCGGCTACCTGGGTATCTATCTGATGGTGATCCGGCGCGGCGAGTTTCTCGATATCCTGGGCGGCATCAACCACGCCGCGCCGGGTGGGGCAGGCGGCAAAGCCCTGCCCGCCGCGCCGGAAAAGTATATCCTGGTGGACACCAGCGCGATCATTGACGGACGCATCGCGGACATCAGCCAGACCGGTTTTCTCGACGGCGTATTGCTCATCCCCCGCTTTGTGCTTACCGAATTGCAGAAGATCGCCGACTCGACCGATAGCTTGCGCCGCAACCGCGGCCGGCGCGGGCTCGATATGCTCAAAAAGCTACAAAAAGATTCGATGATCCCGATCCAAATCTCCGAGTTGGATGCCGAAGGCGCGCACAACGTGGACGATAAATTGGTCAAACTAGCTCGCACCCACCACTACCCGATCATCACCAACGACTTCAACCTGAACAAAGTAGCCGAATTGCAGGGCGTGCGCGTGCTGAACGTCAACGAGTTGGCGAACGCGGTCAAGCCGGCGGTGTTGCCCGGCGAAGAGATGCGCGTGCGGATCATCCAAGAGGGCAAAGATCCGACGCAGGGCGTGGCTTACCTAGACGACGGCACGATGATCGTGGTCGAGAACGGGCGACGTTACGTGGATCGCGGCGAAACCGAGGTGGTGGTCACACGGGTGCTGCAAACCGCAGCCGGGCGGATGATTTTTGCCGGCCTTAAAGAGCAGCACCGCGAGTCGGCATGAGCGCGGCCGCTTGGTGCGGGGCCGTCATTGTGGCCGCCGGCGGCAGTACGCGCATGGGTAGCCTGGATAAGCAGTTCGCGTCGCTGGCTGGACGCCCGGTGCTGGCCCACAGTGTCGCGGCCTTCGAGGCCGCGCCCGATGTGCAGGCCATCATCGTAGTCGCTAACCCACTGACGCTGAATCGTGTGCAGGCGCTAGTGGCGGAGTACGGCTGGCGCAAGGTGGTTGCTGTGGTGCCCGGCGGAGCGCGTCGCCAAGACTCCGCCGACCACGGCCTGGCCGCACTGCTGGCCGCCGCTGCCGCCGCCGCCGTCACGCTCGATCTGGTGCTGGTCCATGACGGCGCGCGCCCGCTCACTCCGCCTGCGGTGATCGCCGGAGTGATCGCCGCCGCCCGCCGCCACGGAGCCGCCATTGCCGCTGTGCCGGCACGCGACACGGTGAAAGTAGCCGATGCCGGCGGGCGCATCCTCGACACGCCCGACCGCGCCACACTCTGGCAAGCACAGACCCCGCAAGGCTTCCGCGCCGACCTGCTCATCGCCGCTTATGCCGCCGCACATGAGCGTAATCTGACCGTGACCGACGATGCCGCGCTGCTGGAAGCACTGGGCATCCCGGTTTACCTCGCGCCCGGCGATCCACGCAATCTCAAGATCACCCTGCCCGACGATCTGCGCATCGCGGCGGCCTTACTGGCCGATCCGCGCAGCTAAGCGCGCTGCGTGGCCCAGATTGTGCTGAACAGCCGACAGCCATAATCGGATGTAGCGTGCCTAGCCCCGCCGCGCCGGGAGAACCCAGGAGCCGATCCATGCCCGCGCAACTTGCCCAGCCTATTCGCCGTTTCGGCATCTTAACCGGCGGCGGCGATGTCCCCGGCTTGAACGCCGCGATCAAAGCGCTCGTCACGCGAGCCGAGGCGCAGGGCATCCGCGTCACCGGTCTGCGCGGCGGCTGGGAAGGCATCACCTTCTTAGACCGAACAGCGGGGCCGGCGGCCGGCCGCTTCGATCCGCAAGATCCCGCCGGCTGGGAGACCGGCGCCCATCAACCGCTGACCCGCCTGAACACCAGCGACATTGACCGCCAGGGCGGCACCATCTTGCAGTCCACCCGCACTAACCCCGCTCGCGTGCGCGTCGCCGATTTGCCTGCCCACCTGAGCAACTACGCCGCCAAGCCGTCCGCCGCCGGCACGGTGGACCTGACCGCCGAGGTGCTGGCAAATATGGCCTTTCTGGAGCTAGACGGCCTGGTGGTAATCGGCGGCGACGACACTCTGAGCTATGGGGCGGCGTTGGCCGCGCAAGGCGTGCCGGTCTGGGGTATCGCCAAGACAATGGATAACGATGTGCCCGGCACCGACTATTGCATCGGCTTCCAGACGGCGATCAGCCGCGCCGCCGAATTGATCGGGCGCATCCGCTCCACCGCCGGGTCGCACCGCGAAACGGTGCTATTCCGGCTGTTTGGCCGGGATGCCGGCTTCACTGCACTGGAAACGGCTATCGTGACCGGAGCCGACCGCCTGCTAATCCCCGAAGTGCCGGCCGACATAGATCGTCTAGCCGCCGGCATCGCGCAGGATCGCCGCAACCCACAGCGCTACTCAATCGTGGTGCTGTCCGAGGGCGCGAACCTGGGCACTGCCGTACCCGAAGAAGGACCGGCCGATGCCTACGGCCACCGCAAAAAGACCAATGTCGCCGAGTTCCTAGCCGGCGAATTGACCACGCGCTTGCCGGGCGTGCGCTTTCTGCCGATTGACGTGACCTACGTCCTGCGGAGCGGCGAGCCCGAGGTCTACGACAAGCAGATGGCGATCTCTTATGCCCACCTGATTATGAACTTGCTGACCGCCGGGACACACGGCGTGATGGCCGCGCACCGTGCGGGCGCCTTCCTCTACACCGACATTCCCAGCAAGCAATATCCCGCCCGCCGCGTAGACCCCGCCGACTACGATGCCACTGAGTATCGGCCCAGCTTCGCACGGCTGGGCGGACACTACGCGCCACAGGGCTAACAGGGGCGGCTACAACCCCAGGCAGAGCGTGCGTGAAGCGTGAAGCGTGAAACGTGATGACGAGGGCGATGGTAGCACATGGCGGGCGCGGGGCGAAGCTACGGTGCGCCGTCAGGGGGCAGACGCTGGGTGTCGCTATCGAAGACCGGCGGCGCGACGCGCTCATCCGGCCCCGCCGAGGGAAAGCCGTAGCGTTGCGCGGTCGGCGTGCCGCCGACCCACTGACGCGGCAACCGCTGCGTGGGGTGGATCAGTTGCAGGGGATTGGGGTCGAAGGTCGGCAAGCGCTGCGTCGGATGGTCGGTGGGGAGGGACGGGGCAGGCACGGCAGGTCGGAGCGGGCGGCTGGGCAGCGCATTAGGTTGGGGCGACAGGGTGGGTCGCCGCCGAATAACCTCGCGTTTGTAGCGTGCGACCAGGGCTATCGCCGTATCATGCGCGCCGGTGCCCACCGGCACCGCCACCTCATCCCGCCCACCACTCCCATAGACAAGCAGAAACACCAACCGCGCCGGTGGGCCGGCCACGAAGCGCACCCAATGTAGTGCCAACGAAGCCTCGTTTGAGAAAAGGTTACCTGGACCGTTGAAGGGAATGTAGTCAGTACCAAAAGTGACACCACTTGGACTAAGGCGCACCTGAGCCGGGCCGCGTCGTCGTGCCTTATGGCGCGTGAGGGCACGCTGATATACTACGCTACTGCTATTCGTAAGGAGTGCTATAACGGCGAAACCACCCAATATAACGAGCAGGAAAACGCCGAGATTCGCGTCGATCAGCAAGAGAAGTAATATCAGCCCCAACACCCCGGCAGCAACTAGGCAAGCCAGCTTGATCCGCAAACGCCATGCCTGTTCCGCCCGGCCCCACTCAGTCGCGTCAAAAGCAGCCCATTCGGCGGGCGTATAGTCCCACACCACCCACTCCGGCGGGGACGGCGCGCTGTTATTGTGCCAATCGGGGTGCAGTTGCATCGTACCAGTCGGCGTGTCCGTCGCAGCCGGGCCGCCGATCCCTCCGCTATATGCTACGGCAAAGGTGCCCTACGGGTTGCAAAGGCTGTAGCCATTATGACGCGAAGGGCAGCGTCGCCAGCATCAGGATCACGGCCAAGGTGATGGCGAGGACGGCGGCGCCGGCAATCAGGTTATACAACCAGCCGTTGGCATAGCGGCCCATAATCGTCTTATCGTTGATTAGGCGCATGATGAAAAACAGCTCGATGGGCAGGAACACGCCGTTGATCACCTGCACCGCCAGCAGCAGCGCCACCACCGGCACACCGGGGATCATCGCTACACCTGCGCCCAGGATGACCAACGCAGTAAACAGGCCGACGAAAATCGGCGCATCCTTGAAGCTGAACGACACCCCACGCTCAAAGCCGATGGACTCGGTGACGGCGTAGGCAGTGGAGAGCGGCAGCACCGCCGCCGCCAGCATAGACGCGCCGAATAGCCCCACCGCGAACAGGATCTTGGCATACGGCCCAGCCACCGGCTCCAGCGCCACGGCGGCATCGGCAGCACTATTGATCACTTGGGGGCCGCTCGGCACAAATAGCGCCGCCGCCGTGGCGATAATGATCGCCGAGGACACCAGGCTGGAAAACACCACGCCGACGATCACCTCAAAGCGCTCGTACTTATAGTCGCTAGGCGTAACTCCTTTTTCGACTACGCTGGCTTGGGTATAGAGCTGGATATAAGGTGTGATTGTGGTGCCGATCAAAGCGACGAAAAAGTTGAGGAAGACCGGATCGAGGCTCAACTGCGGCGCGACAATGGCGTGGGCCACATCGCCCCAATGGGGATGAGCAAAAAACACGGCCAGAATATAGCTGAAAAACACGGCCGTCATCGCTAAGAAGACTTTTTCGACCCGTCCATAGCTACCCGCCGTGACCAAGCGCCACACCAGAAAGGCCATCGGCGGCACAGCGATCCAACGCGGAATGTTGAAAATCTCGGCGGCGGCCCCGATACCCACGAACTCGGTAATCGTCGTGCCGGCGTTGGCGATAAACAGGGACACGGTAGCAAACGTGGCCCAGCGCACGCCGAAGCGCTCGCGGATCAGGTCGGACAAGCCCTTGCCGGTGACAGCCCCCATGCGGGCGCACATCTCTTGCACCAAACTGAGGGAGATGACGATCAGGATCATCGCCCCAACTAGATTGTAGCCGTATTTGGCGCCCGCCGTCGCATAGGTAGCGATGCCGCCCGCGTCGTTGCCGGCGGCGGCGGCGATCAGCCCCGGCCCCATCGCCGCCAAATAGAGCCAAACCGGCCCCCGGCGCAGGCGCGCTATCATGGGCTGAACAGGTGGGGGAACTTGCGCGGCCGACCGCTGGGCAATAAGACCGCAATAGCATCGTCTACGGTGATAATGCCTAACAGGCGACCTTGCCCGTCTATCACCGGCAACGCCAACAGGTTATACTCGGCCATCAGTCGGGCTACCTCGCGTGGATTTTCGTCGGGTTGCACTGTCTCCGGGTCAATTCGCATCACGGCATCCATCCGTTCTGCCGGGTCGCTGATCAGTAGTTTACGCAGTGTGACCACGCCGAGCAGGTGATCCTCCGGCCCGTGGGTAATGTAGAGATAATAGATCAGGTCGGGTTTGTCGAGCTCCTCGCGCAAGCGGGCAATCGCCTGGGCCACGGTGTAATGGCGCGGACAGGTGATATAGGACAGAGTCATCAGGCCGCCCGCGCTGTCTTCAGGATAGCGCAGCAGTTCGCGCACGTCATCGGCGGCCTCCGGCTCCATCTCGCGCAGCAGGCCGGCCACGCGCGCCGCCGGCAAATCGGCCAGCAGATCGCTGGCATCATCCGGCCCCATCTCTTCGATGATGTCGGCGGCGCGGGCATCCGGCAACTGCTCCATAATATCGGTGGCGCGGTCGGGGTCTACTTCTTCCATCACATCGGCGGCGGTCTCGTCGTCCAGCGCGGCGATCAACCCGGCGGCCTCGTGGTAACTGAGCGCGCCGGTGATACGAGCAATGTCGGCCGGGTGCAACCCGCGCAACGCCGCCTGCCCGCCCGCACCGCCCGGCCCAGCCAGCGCCACATCGGGCCAGGGCAAGATGCGGGGCATGAGCCGTTTGCCCAGCGCCCCCAGCACGCCCAAAGCTCCGCCCAACAGATTAAGTCGGCGCAGGAAGCCGGTCCAGCCCACGTCCACAGCGAGCAAGACGAGATCAGCAGCCGGCATGGCGCTATTGCCTGGCTGGGCCAGCGTGATTGCCCCCGCCTCCGCCAGCGTGCCGAGCAGCAGATCATTGACCCGTCGCACGACGGCGGCCCGGCAGTCAATGATCGGGTGGTCGGTCAGGTCGCCGGCCAGCAGCAGTTCATCGGGGCGGCGAGCAAACGTTTCCAGGCTGACCATCGCGCCGGCCAAGTCGGCCCCGCCCGGCCCCAGCGTCGCCAGCGCCGTCAGCGGGATAAAAAAGCCTGCCGCTGTCTGCCCGCCACGTGCCACCAGGCCGTGCAGGTGGGGATATGTATCATAACGTGCCGCCGCTTCCACCGCAGCCACCGGCGGCGGCAGACGCACCACCAGGTCGCTGATGCGGGCGACTCCGTTGCCGTGTCGGTCGCGCACCGGGCGGCCTAGTAGTTGGGAGAGGTAGAGCATGGCGGGTCCATGGCGAGTAAAACGTAAAACGTAGTGCGTAAAATATGAACGGTTATCAAGCCTCAGCTAACACTAGCACATATTACGTTTTACGCATCCGGCGCAACTTCCAGATAGACTTTGATTTCGTCGTGACCGGTGGTCAGTTGCTGGAGAAATTCGGGCCAGGCATCCAGCCCTTGCACGCGATGGGTGAGCAGCCGCGCCAGCCAGCCGGGATAGAGCGCCTCGGCCAGCACGAAGTCACGCACGCCGGCCTCGAAGTACTCGCGGTTGGCGTTCACTGTGCCGACCATGACCTTGTTGCCCAGCACAAAGCCCATATTGATACGCGCGGCCGGCACCTCCAACTTTTCGTCGCCGCCGGTCACGCTTGACAAGATCAGCACGCCGTCTTTGCCCAGCACATCCATCGCCTCAAACGCCACCGCTGCCGCGCCGGTGGCCTCGAAGATAATATCGAACGGGCCGTGCGCCTGCGCTGCATCTGTTAGCGAGGTCTCTTTGGTGCTGAGATAAGTCGCACCGATAGCCCCAATGATCTCACTCTGGCGCGTCGGCGCGGGGGTGCGGGCCATGACCACGACCTCCAACCCGCGCAGGCGCAGCACCAGCGCGGCTAGCAGGCCCACCGGTCCCGCCCCTAATACGGCGGCACGTTGTGGGCGCCAGATATGCAGCCGCCGTTGGATCTCGTAGGCTTCGGTGATGCCTTTTTCGACCACGCTGCACGGTTCCAACAACACGCCTACTTCTTTGAGCGCTGCAGGCACTTTGACGATGTATTCAGGATCGTCCACATACTGCTCGGTCAGATAACCGTGCAACAGATTGATGCCACGCTCGTAATAGATATCGTCGGTGGTCATATCGTAGGTACCGATCTGGTCGTAGAGGCTGTGGCCGGGCCGCCGCACAGTTGCCACCACATAGTCGCCGGGCGCGAGGCCGCGCACCTCCGCCCCCACTTCCAACACGCGACCAAAGTTCTCATGCCCAATGACCAGAAAGTCAAAACCTTGCGGAGCGGCGCCGTATTCGCCGGCGTTGATCTCTTTATCGGTGCCACAGCCGCCGACGCGCAGAACCGCGACGCGCACGCCACGTCCATTAGGGACCGCGTTCAGGTCGGGCACCGGTAGATCGGCTAAGTGCATACTATTAGGTTGGCGGGGATGGACAGCAACGGCCTTCATGATAGGGACTCCTCCTGTTGTTCAGCGCGGCTCACCGCCATTCGCGGGCCGTTCGCGTTACCCGCATATTTCGGGCCACGGTATTGCCCACGCGGCAGTAATCTCCGCTGTAGTTGACAGCCGGTAGGTGGACCGGATAGAATAGGGACACCGCCCGACCTCTATGGCTGCTTACGTTGATCAACGAGGTAATCTCTACTGGGAAGGATCATCCCGTTATGGCGCGCCGTGCCCTACCCCTGCCCTCCAGTATCACTGTGCAGTCGCCGATTGGGCGGCGCATTCTGGGTGCGTTTGCCGTCATCCTGGCTTTGATCACAGCTAATGGGATCATCAATTATCTGCTATTCCAGAACGTCACTGCCGCGCGGCTCGAAGAACGCCGGCGCAGCGAGGAAAAGGCGCTCCTTGATCATGTCAGCTTTGTACTGGCAACTCAGATCGCGGTCTATGATGGAGCGGTGTGGAACAACGGCACCCTGCCCAACAACTTCAGTTCCCAGCAAGATCCCTATAGTGGGGCTCTCACCGGTGATCTCAACGATCTCAACCGCAGCAATAGCGCGCTGCTGAAAGTCGGTGGCCCCTTATATCCCTTTGTCAGCGGGCTGGATAAACTGGAAGACCTGTTGCACACCTTCACCGCCGAATTGGTTCGCAACACCGACCGTGATCTGCTCAAGACGCAGTGGCGCACCAACGCTGACCTCATCAACAGCACGCCGACCGTCCTTGATACCTATCGTCGAGCCGTCGCCGGCGATCTCAATACGCTGATCAAGCGCCAGGACGATGCCGGGCAGACGGCGCTCAATACTAGCTTGCTGGTGGCCGTACTCAGTTTGGCTTTGGCAGTGGTCCTCGCGCTGATCTTGACACGCGGTATTGTGCGCCCGCTGGCCCAACTAAAGGGCGCGCTACAACAGGTCGCCGAAGGCAATCTCGCCCCGCGCCCAGTGGCTCACGATCGCGACGAGATCGGTGATGTGCTGACGACGCTGAACACGACGCTGGGCCGGTTGCGGGCGCTGTTGGCGGCGATCCAAGCACAGGCAGTAACAATCAGCAGCGAGTCTAATCAATTGCAAGCGCAAGCGCAAACCGTCGGTACACGCACAGCCCAGGAATCCCTATCGGTGCAGAATGCGTTGCAGACCATTGACGAGCTATCCGACACTGCCGGGCGCATCGCCGCGTCCGCCGCCGATGTAGCGCAATCCACCAGCGCAGTACAGACCGCCGTGGCCGACAGCCGGCGCGTGGTGCAGGCGACCACGGCAGAGATGATCCATGTGCGCGACCGGGTACAGGCGCTCAGCGCAGGCATCGTGGCGCTGGCCGAGCGCACGCAGGCTATCGAAAACGTCTTGCAGTTTATGGGCGAGATCGCCGGCGAAACGCATTTGTTGGCGCTCAACGCGGCTATCGAAGCGGCGGGAGCCGGCCCCTATGGCGTGCGCTTTACGGTGATCGCCGGCCAAGTGCAAGAACTAGCCACCCAAGCCAACGCCGCGTCGGAGCAAATCAGCCTGTTGGTGGACGATATTCGCGGCGCAATGGAGCAAACCGTGACTATCGGCAACGCCGGAGTGACTGAGGTTGAGCGCGGCATGGAGACGGTGCGTGACCTAGAGCGTGTCCATACGCAGATCGAGGCATTGGTGGCCCGCACGCGCGAGTTGGCCTATGAGATTTCGGCGGCGACCCAGCAGCAACGCGACGGTAGCCGCGCCGTGGCCCACACCGTCAGTACCCTCGCCGAGACATCGCAGGAAAACGAGGCCCAAAGCCGGCGCACCGTCGCGGCGGCGACCAATCTGACCGCCGTGGCGCAGTATCTGCGCGATGCCGCCGACCAATTCCGGCTGGGCAGTTAGCGCGCCGAGTCGCAGACGGCAGTCGAAGTCACCGCCAGAAAGACGATCTTGCTGATCTGACCACGTGCAGCGTTGTTACCGGTGCGGAACGTGCCGTCGCTATAGCCGCTGAGAATGCCGTGGCAAACCGCCGTTTCTACAAAGGGATAGAAGACGCTGTTCAGGCCCACATCGTTGAAACGCGGCGTGGCCGGATGAATCCGGACCCAGTTCGCGCCGATCACTACGATCTTCGTGATTTGCCCGCGCGTCACAAAATTAGATGAGCGGTAATACGGACGCGCTGCCGTGTCACACGGCTCCGCACTGCCCGTCTGCGGGTTAACCCCGCCACAGGTGTAACCACTGATCAGCCCGCGCGCCGCCGCCGTCTCCACCACATCATAAAACACATTATCCGGCGTGACATCGGTGAAGGTGCGACTGTTGGACGGCGGTGGGGTAACGGCAGGTAAGCTAAAACCCAATACTACGATCTTCGCCAGTTGGCCGCGCGTGGTATTGACCTAGGGGCGGAAGGTGCTGTCGTTATAGCCGCTGATCACGCCGTGGCAAACCAGATATTGCACCGGCGTATAAAAGTAGTCGGCGGGCATGACATCGGTGAACGGCACCGGGCAGGGCGTGGAGGTAGGCAGCACACAACTACCTAGTAACACCGTCAGATCCGATGATAGGCTGTTTGCCGCCGCCACATCGAGCGTACCGTCGCGGTTGAAGTCGCCGACAACGACGGCGGCCGGACCATTGCCCGCCGGATAGGGCGCGCCGGGAGCCGGTAAGAAGCCGCCCACCCCATTGCCCAAGGCCACCATGACCTTATCGCCGCGATTGTCGGCCACCGCCAGATCGGGGTGCCCATCGTGGTTGAAATCGCCGATCGCTAGCGCGCCCGGTCCGGAGCCGCCACGCGCCGGACCGCTGGTAGCCGGCGTGAAGTTGCCGCGCCCGTCGCCCAGCAAGATCGTGACATTATCCGAATTGTTGTTGGCGACCACTAGATCCAGCCGCCCGTCGCTGTTCACATCGCCCACGGCCAAGCCGCCGGTGAGGTACCCACGGCCACCGGTCCTTGCGGCGCCGGACTGAGGCTACCCGCGCCGTTGCCCAGCAGGATCAGCACCGTGTCACCACTCACGCTTGTCACCGCTACGTCGGCCAAGCCGTCACCGTTAAAGTCCGCGCTTACGAGCGCCCCCGGATCGTTGCCGGCGGGGAACGGTGAGCCGGCAGTGGGCGTGAAACCACCGCGGCCGTCACCCAGCAACACACTGACCCCCCCGGCCAAGCGCGTTACAGCAAGATCGGAGAAGCCGTCACCGTTAAAGTCGCCCGTCGTCAGCGCGAGCGGGCCACTGCCCGCGCCGACGGTTATGGATATAGCCGGACTGAATCCGCCCGCCCCGTCGCCCAGCAACACCGATATGCTATCGCCGGCAAAGTTGGCAGTCGCCAAATCGCGCTTGCCGTCGCGGTTGAAGTCGGCGCTCACCAGCGCTTTCGGCCCGCCGCCCACCGCCGGAAGTGTACCGGCCGGGGTGAAGCCGCCCGCCGCGTTGCCGAGCAACAGCGACACATCGTTAGCGCCGAAATTCGCCGTGGCGACATCAAGCAGCCCGTCACCGTTAAAATCGGCCGCCACGGCGCCGTCCGGCCCGTTATCTACCGCGAACGGTGCCCCCGGCGCACGGACAAAGTTCTCGCTGCCGCAACCGCCAGGGGGATACGTTGCGGTCGGCGTGGCTGTGACTGGTATCGCCGGCGTGGCCGTGGGTGTGCGCGTCACCGCTACGGTGGGCGTGGGTTGGCCGCAGATATTCAGCAGCACGCTCACGCTGTTGGATCGACCGTTTGCTACGCCAATGTCTATCTTGCCGTCGTTGTTGTAATCGGCCAGAGCCAGCGCATCGGGGCGCAGGCCGGTGGCCGGCGGGGCGATAGGAGCCGCACTGAACCCGCCCGCGCCGTTGCCTAGCCAGACGCCGATATTATCCGCGCCGGAGTTCGCCACCACCAGATCGGGTACACCGGCGCCCGTCAGATCGGCCAGCGCCAGTGCCTGCGGCTGGGTGCCCACGGTTAGCGGCGAACCGGGCGCCGGGCTGAATCCGCCCGTGCCGTCACCCAGCAACACGCTAACTGTTCCCGCGCTGGAGTTCGCCACCACCAAATCGCGGCGGGTGTCCCCATTGAGCAGCCCGCTAGCCAGCGCCGCCGGACCTGCGCCCACGGCGATAGGCGAACCGGGCGCCGGGCTGAACCCCCCTAGTCCGTTGCCTAATAATACCGAGATTGTACTGTCGCTGTAGTTAGCCGTAATTAGATCGGGGCTAGTCGTGCCGCCTATGTTGATAACCAGCAAGGCAAAGGGATTGCTACCGACAGCCACAGGCGACCCCGGCGCGGCGGTGAAGCCGCCTAACCCGGTGTTTAGCAGCACCGTCACATTGTTATCCAGCACGTTGCCCACAACAAGATCGAGCCGGCCGTCGTTATTCACATCCGCTATCGCCAGGGCGCGTGGGCCGTTACCGACCGCCAACGGCGATCCCATACCGGGGCTGAAACCGCCCTGCCCATTGCCGACCAATACCGTCAAATAATTGGAGAGTGCGTTGACGACTACCAGATCCGGGAAATTGTCGCCGTTTAGATTACCGATGCCTACTGCCGCCGGGCTAAAGCCGACCCCGATGGGCGAGCCGGGAGCCGGTTGAAACACGCCTTGACCCTGGTTCAGTAGCACGGTAATCGTGTTGTCGCTAAAATTCGCCGTTACCATGTCAATCCGCCCGTCGCCGTTCAGGTCGCCGCTCGCCAGGGCTGACGGTTGAGCGCCCACGGCGAACGGCGAACCGGCCGCCGCGCCAAAGGCCAGCGTGCCGCACGGGGTCAGGGGTAGTTGCGCTGTGATGCGGTCGGCCGCTGCGACGGCAGGTACGGCGGCCTGCACGAGAACTGCACTAGCCGCCGGATTGGCCGCGCCGGACCAGGCCATAACACCGCCCAGCGCCAGACCACCAATGAAAAGTCCAATCAGGCTACGTCGCACGGTGCCGCTCCTCTCGTGTCTAATGGGGGCGCTCCCTGGATTGCTGTAAACGCGGTGTTATGGTGCGCTACGGAAGCCGGGTCGCGGTGGGGCCACCACCGCGATAGTAACGATTGATAGAGCGTCCTATACCCGTGGTAGAAGGTACCGAGCAGTCGGTGCGGGGAGGCAACGAAGGTGTAAAGCAGAGCTGCCGGATGGGTTGTTAAACTTCGCACGGCAAGATAATATTCTCTTTAGCTGGAACACTACTATTCTAGCAGAGATGTCGGCAGCCTGTCAATGACCCTAATATGCCGGCAAGGATAGGCTAAAGCAGCTAAAAACGGTCAGCCTCCGCAACGCAAAAGCTGACCGTTCACTACGCTATTCTATTACCCCCGTGCCGTTCTTCGTGATCCTTGGTGTACTTCGTGGATCGGAAAGGCATGATTAGCGGGAGCCGGCACTACCCTGGTCGTGCGGGCCGTGGCCCACTTTGCCTTCAGCGCTGGTCTCGTGCTGTAAACGGCGGCTGAGGTGGTTCTTCAGTTCCTCGGCCTTTTGCTGATCCTGCTGCTTGAAGCGCTGCCACATTTCTTTGGCATCACTGTCTTGCTCTTGGGCGATATACTCGTCATAATGCCACAGGCCGTCTACGATGTTGTGCAGCCCCGACACCATGTTATACGTGGCATCGGTCAACGGGGTGGTATGCGATCCCTTTGTCTGGCCTTGTGAGCCACCGGTATTTGCACTCATGTCGCTTCCTCCTACTAATGCATCATTTCGTTACAGACCCCAGCGAGGTCCAACAGCCAATACAAAAGCAAGTCCGGTGCCGGCTCCTAGGCCGCCCGCCCTAAGGCTGCCGCCGTAGCCGCCGCGCGGCCGGCGGTGACGTAGGCCAACGGGCGTACATAGGGGTCGAACAACTTGCGTGGCACGATCACATAGTCGGGCAGGGCGGCGATCAGCCGTTCGAGTGCGGGCAACCCAACCGCCTCGGCCCCGGCCAGGTTGAGCGCCAGCGTGCCGGTTAGCTGCGGCAGCGTCACCAGCCGCCCGGCGAAGAACTCCAACTGCTCGTCAATCAGTTCGCGCACACGAGTCAGGAATCCGGCGCTACACAGGCCCACCTCCGGGATATACTCCACACCGCGCCCACCGGGCAACGCACCCTGCGCCGGTTCCTCACCTAGCGCTTCGCGCACCGCCGCCACGGCCACCAACCCCTCGCGACGCACCCGGCCCAGCAGCAGGCCAATCGCGGACGGCGCATCGAGCGGCGCTGCCGCCGGCGTAGGCTGCTCCCAATGAGCGACCAACAGCGCAACCGCCGCTTTGAGGTCCAACGGCGTGCCGGGCGTATAGACCAAATGCGGCACGGGCAATGGGCAACCGTCGGCCACGACCTGCGGCGCGACCAGCAACAGCCATTCGGCGCGTCCACGCAACGCAGCCAGGGCACGCTCCAGCCGATTCCATTCGGCTCCGCTGTTCACGGCCAATAGATAAACCCGCCGGTCGCGTCGCAGCGCCAGCGCCAGTGGCGCAACCACACCGCCTAGATGGACCAACGGCTCCGGATCAAGCCGCAGGGCCCATTCGTGCGGCAACCCAGCCGCGCGCAAATCTGCACAAGCGGCCGGCGTCAGCACCGGCGGCGGATCCTCAACCCCGCAGACGGTGGGATCTCCTGACAAGGCGGCCAGCAGCGGTCCATCCAGCCGCAGCACGGCGCTCGCCGTCAACTCGATCTGCGCCTCGCCGCCCAGGAGACAGCCGGGGTGCGCGGCCAACAGGCGCACCAGCAGACGCACCAAGCGGATGCCGTGCCGCGCCCACGACCCGCGTGCATCGGCCCGCCCATGCACCGTCACCCGCCAGGGCTGATCGAGACGCATTTCGCCCAGGTCGCAGCGCAGGTCGTAGTGCCCCAGCAGCAAGCGTAGGTCGCGGCCCACCGCCTCGCCGGCAGGGCTACGAAACTCCAGATCCAGCCGGCTGGCATAGCGCAGCACCGTTTCGATGGCAAGCGCGTCGTAGACAGCGATCAAATCGGCCGGTTGCGGCTGGGCCAACCGGGTCAGCAACCAGTTCTCCGCGCTGTCGAGCCAAAGCAGATCGGCCACCTGCTCCGGGTCCAGGCCCAGATCCGCGCCAAAGTGCGAGAGGACATCCGCGCGGTCTACTTCCAGCGCGTAACCGTACTGGGGCGCGGTATTGACGAAGCGGAACAGGTTGGCGCGTAACGCAGCGGGGGTCGCCAACCGCTTTTCGTACAGCCCGTCCGCCACAGCGGGCGGCACTACTTCACCCGGCTTAAGCGGCCGGTAGCGATAGTAGCGGGCGAACGCCGCCACTAACCCGCGCGCCAATTTAGGGTCGCCGAACAACCCGATCAACGCCTCCGGGTCGAAAGCGGCCCGCCGCTGCCCCACCATCGTCTCAAAATAGCGGATGGCGATCCCTAGTTGCGCCGCCACTTCGCGCCGGCGGGCCGGCGGCGCCGTTGCCAGTCGCGTAGGATAGATGTACACCCGCCCATCGCCTGCCGAGCGGCGCACGGTCTTTTTGAGGGTCTGGCGGTTGAACGATGCAGTAGTGGACATAACCTCTCTCCTCGAGCACGTAATACGTCAAGTGCCATACAGAGTGCTCTTCAGCGCTGTTCCGCATTACGCTTGACGTGTTACGCGGCATTTGTCAGCGGCGGTGCCGGCTCTTCTTTCGGGCGGCGGCGGCGGGCGGAGTTTTCTTCCGAGGTGCCGCGCGTGACCAGTTCGTAGAGAACCGCTTCGCCGGGTTTGGGGCGCAACACGCGGCCCAGGCGTTGGATATATTCGCGCGGCGTGCTGCTGCCGCTGACGACGATAGCGACGTTAGCATCAGGCACGTCTACCCCTTCATTCAGGACGCGCCCTGTAACCAGCTTGGTGTACGCCCCACTGCGGAAAGCGGCCAGTGTGGTCTTACGCTCGTCGGCCGGGGTACGATAAGTAATGGCCGGAATAAGCAGGCGCTTGCTGATTGCATCCACCAACAGGTTGTACTCCGAGAAGACGATCACCCTGTCGCCTTGATGGCGTTGCAGTAATTCTTCTACCGCCTGGATCTTCGACTCAGCGTTGAGCGCCAGCATACGCGCTTTGCGCTGGGCAGCCAGCGCCTGCCGGGCAGCGGGGTCAAAGCCGCTGCGCCGGATCAGTGCCTCGAACATGGCGGGACCATACGCACCGCCCAGATCACTACGGTGTGTGACGAGATACCAGCGGTACTCGGCGGTCAGCGCATCATAACGGCTCTGCTCTTCAGCACTCAAGCTGACAAAGACGCGCCGCTCCCGATAGGCAGCAATATGGCGGTCGCGCGAGAGGGCGCGTGGCCCCTGGCGGTAGATCTCCGATCCGACCAGCGTGTCGAGATCGGCATGACGACCGTCGCTGCGGTCGGGCGTGGCGCTGAGACCCAAGCGCAGCGGCGCGGCCGATCCTTCGGCGATGCGGCGATAGGCAGCGGCCGGCAGGTGGTGAGCTTCGTCAAAGATCAGCAGTCCCCAGGTGTCCAGTTTGCGACGCGGCATGGCTGCCGAGTCGTAGGTGATAACCGTCACCGGACGGCTCTGGCGCACTCCCCCGCCGATCATACCGACCAGCGTTTCGGGCAAGCCGAGCTTCTGGATCAGCGCCTCCCGCCATTGGTGCAGCAATTCGATAGTGGGCACCACCACCAATGTCCGCACGCCCGCATGGGCCACAGCCATCAGCGCCAGCACCGTCTTGCCTGCGCCGGTCGGCAGTACGACCATGCCCCGCCCCCCGTGCGCGATCCAGGCATCTAGCGCTGCCTGCTGGTAAGCACGCGGTTCCAGCGTCAAGGCGGGCGTAGCAACGAGGCCGAACCGCTCGCGCGCGGGGCCAAAAGCATCGGGCAACGGCATGGCCGGCGGCGGGGCGATAATGATCTCCTGCGCTTCTGAATCGTCGTCCGGCCCCGGCACTGCTACGGCTAGGTCTGATTCGGGAGTAGCAAGAGCAGCAGGCGCTGTTGGATCTTCCGACTCCGCCCCCGACGCTGTATCCGCCGCCAAGTCGAGCAGCGGCGCGTCATCCAGAAACGCCACTGCATCAATGCCTTCATCCGCACTTAATGCTGCTAGGGGATCATCGTCCAGCGAGTCGAAGCCCGGCAAGGACGTTTGCATACCGTGCGCTGCTGTCCGTCGTCCCATGCCTAAGCCGCCTTCGGCAAGCCACTAGCTGCCGACCCATTCGCTATAGCACCAACCACCGCTTCAGCACATTCCGCATTCCGCAATCCCCAATCTGCCTGCGCCCAGAGGGCTTCGCGGCGCGGACCAAAGCCGCGCACAGTGTGGATCTCGCCGCGCCCGGCGGCGGCGGCTAGGGCTTGCGGCGACTGGATGCCCAGTTCATTCACCAAGCGCAGCGCCGTCTTCGGCCCCACACCGGGCACGCGCAGCAGGCGCGCCACCGGCAGCGGCTGCCCGGCCACCAGTTCTTCGTAGAACGCTAACTGCCCGGTCGTAAACAGTTCACGCAATTTGGCCGACAGCCGCTTACCGAAGCCGAGCGCGTGCAACGCCTCGTCGTTAGCGACCACACGCGCGGCGAGGTAGCCCAGTTGCAACAGCACGCGCCCGGCATTACGGTAGGCCGCCACCCGCCATTGGTTCGCCCCAGCCATCTCCAACAGGGTTGCACAGTTAAACATGATACGAGCGGCTTCTGCCGCCGTCATCTCTGTCGCCTGTGCTTTCAATTCTCGTAAGGTCTCCATAGATCTCGCTCCTACCGCAAATACGTGTGCCGGTTACTAGCACCGGCATCAGCCAGTCTTATTTTAGAACTTTTGTTCTAAACAATTATACCCGATTTAAGGGGATTTGTCCAACAAAAAGGGAATATGTCGCTCGGAAATCAAGTTTCGGTTCTACTATAAATATCCGAATAGGGAGCGGAAAGCGGAAGCGCCAAGCGCGCAGACCGTGAGTGCCTACACCCACAATTAAGGATAAGGAACACTATGAGCGCCAGGCAAAACAACCGTGTGATCTGGGGATTGATGGGCGCACTAGCGGCGCTGGGCGTAACCGGATTTACCGGCGGCTGGGGCAGCCCGACAGTGCATATCCTGGGCGTGTTGGTCGTGCTACTAGGGCTGTATCAAGGGTTGAAGCGGCGGGGGACAGGGCGCGACTAAGGCACAACACGGCCCTACCTCCGAGTAGGAAGCAGGGCCGTGTTGTGCGGCAGCGGTGGTGTGGCGACCGCCCGGTTAGCCGAAGATACTGAGGAAGACACCCGTGATCAGGCCAATAATCAGGGCACCGATCACCGTGACCACGATGCCGATCACAATCGCGATAATCGCGTTCGTGCCGTCAAGGCGATGTACAGCCTGAAGGCTCAAATAGTAAAGATAGAACGAGTAGATAGCGAGGGCCAGACCGACCAAGCCACCCAGCACGGGCACAATGCCGACTAGGCTAGCGAGAACCGTAATCGGTGCCCAGATGGTAGACCAGACCCAAGCGTGTTCCATGAAGTTGCCGGTGCCCTTCATCGCACGTGCACCGAAGTAGAAGCCGGCCACACCAACCAGGAAGCCCAGTGGCGTGCCGATCAAGCCGCTCAACAGGCCGGCAATCGGGTGGTGGGTAAAAATAAGGCCACCCAGCAAGTCCAAGATCATTGCCAGCACCGTGACGATGCCGACGCTCATGATCAGGCGATTCTGCGTGGCGCGCGGCACTTCCGCCGCGTAGGTCGAAACCGCAGGCTTGGTCAGCGAGGTGATCCACGAGTTGACCACGTCCATGAGGCCGGCTTGCCCAATCGCCGGACCGGGTGCGGGCGCTCCACCCATCGGGGCCGTCGGCCCTCCCTGCGTATAGTTATATGACATTTCCCCCAGACTCCTTTCGCATATCCACACTCCCTAGCCGGGTACCTACCAAGAGGCCCGTGCCGAATAAATTGCCGCTGCCGTCCGCAGGCAGGCTAGTGAAGGAGAGGGCCGTCACACCCCATCGGGTGCCACAGAGAGGCTCATGCCCCGAAGCGCCCTTATCCTAGCACACCTGCCTGGTGCTGTCAACACTCTTAGGTACGGAATATGCTTGGCAAAAGTTACGTTTTTTTTCGATGGATCGCACTATCTCGGCAATATGGTCGAATGAAGCGATAGTTTAGGTGTTATTTAACCAATTTCTTAAACCGAAAAGGAGGTCACGCCGTGCAAAAAAGTCGAACAAGTGACCCGGTAGCCGGGGTAACGACCCGCGCTGAGGCCCGCACAGAAGCCGCAACACATCACCATGCGCTGTTCCGGGGGCGGGCGATCCTGAGCATTGGATTCGTGTTGCTGGTAATGTTCGGGCTGCTGACGGCTGTTGTTGCCGGGCTGAAACCGGAGCAGTTTGATCTGCCGATCACTCAGCAAGTGCAGAAATTGAGTGCCGTCCCACCGTTGGATAGTCTACTCATTGCGGTGAGCGCGCCGGGCTTTGCGCCGTGGTCCTACGTAGTTCCCGCGCTGCTGGTGTTGGCCTGGGCGGCGGCGCGGCGCTTCGCCGAAGCGGCCTTCCTCGTTATTGCCACGCTGGGAACAGCGGGGGCCGATGCCACCAAGGCCGTGATCCATCGTGCCCGGCCCACCGACGTGCTGGTTCATGTCGTCCACAACACCAACCTAGACGGGTCGAGTTTCCCCAGTAGCCATGTGGTCGAATACACGCTCGTGTTTGGCTTCTGCTTCTATCTGCTCGCTACACTGCTGAAACCAGGGGCGGGGCGAACTATAGCAATGGCGCTCTGCGCGGCGCTAGTGATCCTGATCGGACCGTCGCGTATTGCCATGGGCCAGCATTGGGCCAGCGACGTGATCGGCGGCTATGCACTCGGCTTCGGGCTGCTACTGCTGGTGGTTTGGGCCTATCGCGGCTGGGAGGCGCGTATCGCCGCACGCCAATCTGCGCTAGCCAAGAGCTGACACCCGGCCTGCTAAGCAGAACCGGCCTTGCCGCCTATGGAGGGGCGTGCTATAATAAGGGCGACCGCGCAGACGTGACGGCTGTGCGGTGATATTCGTTTCTGCACCACTCCCTGTCCGGGAGTCGCCGACCGCTTGAAGAGAGGGTGTCCTGCGCGTGCTAGCCTTTCATCGTTTCCTAGTAGTGCTGCTGCTCACCGTCAGCCTCAGCGCGACGGCAGGCTCGGCCCTTGTACACGCTGCTCCCGTGCCACAAACAGCACCCAGCCTGCCGGTCACGGCGGCCAAAGCGGGCATTGTGGTTGAGTACCCCTCTGGGCGTATCCTCTACGAAAAAAATCCGCATAAACGCCTACCCATGGCAAGCACCACTAAAACCATGACCGCGTTGTTGACCTTGCAGCGCGTGTCAGTGAGCGATGTGGTTACAGCTACCGCCGATGATCTGGTGGGCGAGTCTACAATGGGCCTCAGTGAGGGTGAAAGTCAGACGGTGCGTGACACACTGTACGGCTTGATGCTACCGTCCGGCAACGACGCGGCGATGGTGCTGGCCCGTCATGTGGGGGCGGGCTTGCCCGGCCCGGCGGATAGCGACCCAATCGCCCGCTTTGTCGCGCTCATGAACCGGCAGGCCGCGCAAATGGGGTTAAACGACAGTCATTATGTCAACCCGCATGGGTTCGACGACCCTAATCACTACAGTTCCGCCTACGATTTGGCAAGTATTGCCTGGTACGATTTACACAACCCCATTTTCAACGAAATCATCAGTCACAGCTTCTATACAGTGCCGGGGCATGGCCTAGCCAACACTAACGAACTGCTGACCCGTTATCCGGGAGCCGACGGTGTGAAGACGGGTATGACCGATGCGGCCGGCAACTGTCTGGTCAGCTCCGCCACCCGCGACGGGCGACGGTTGATCTCGGTGACATTGGGCGAACCCTACGGCCATACCTACCCCGACACCATCGCCATGCTCGACTATGGCTTCGCGCGGCCGGCCCAAGTTATGAGTGAGACCCTGATCATCGCCGAACGAGCGCAAATGCTGGGTTATCTGGCCGTCGGGCTGCCCACGCCGTTGCCCACGCCGCGCCCTACCGAAGTGCCTCCCAGCCCCACCCCTGTCGCCCAATCGTTCCTCGGTGGCTTGCTACCCCAGGTCGCCGCCCCACAAGCGGGAGCAGCAACTATCCACGCAGGCACCCGCTCAGTAGGGCCGCCGGCGACCACCAGTGATACACCCGCGTGGCTCTGGTCGTTGCCCGCCCTGGCGGTCGGCGCGCTGCTGTTGTTGGGCTACCGCCGGCGCAGTGTCGCACGCACTACGGCAACGCCGGCGGGGCCATCCGTTCCCATTACAATGGAATTCGTAGTCGCTACTGTGTCACCGGCCGCACCCGACCGCATCGCACACAAACGGGAAGCGAGTCGGCGCATGAAGTCGCCCGCCCCGGCCCCGCGCCGGCCAAACCTACTAGGCGAGACTGTAAGCGATCAAGCGACCCGCGCAGTGGCCCTGGCCTATCGCGGACAAGAGGGATCGAGCCTGGCGGAGTTCTTGAACGTCGTTAAGCACGATCCGGAGTTTACCTTCGCCACAATAGCCGGCTTTTACGATATGCCGGCCGGCGGCTATCTGGCGTTAGCCCGCGCCTATTGGCAAGTGACCCGGCCACGCTATGCCGCCGCGCTGCTGCGCCTGGGCCTGGAAACCTATCCGGCCGACCGTCCACTGGCGCGCCTATTGGCCGAGATCGAAGGGTCGGAAACAAGTAGCGAATGCTGAAATCTGCGAGCTGAAATTACCCTTGTGTAACCACACTGCGTGCGCCGGGGAACGTAAGCGCGCCTTTATCGCATTGATGAGGCAACGACAGAGAAACCTTACTAAACCTTACACCATGGCACGAATCAGGCTACAACTTCTTCATAGCGTTGCCTTCCCTACACAGGGATAAGAGTAGGCACAATAAATCACTCTGTAGGGGAAAGAGGTAGGATATGAAGCACGGCACCCGTTTAGGGCTGATCCTGCTGGGGATCGCGCTGATTGGCGTATTGCTACCGACCGCAGCGGTGCGCGGGCGAATCGCTCGCCGGCCGGAAGCGCCGCAAAATACCTGCACGACTCAGTTCAGCGATGTGCCGGCTGATGCCTACTTCTACGATCCGGTCCTCTGGCTGGCCTGTCGAGGCAATGTTAGTGGCTATGCCGACGGCAGTTATAACCCTTACGGCCCAACCACACGTGCCCAGTTGACCAAAATCGTCGTGGGCGTATATGGGTGGCCCTTGCTCACGCCGCCCACAGCCCATTTCAATGATGTGCCGCGTGATAATATTTTCTATCCCTACATTGAGACTGCTTATGCACGCGGCATCATCAGTGGCTACTCCGATGGAACCTTTCAACCGTCTAACCCGGTTAGTCGCGGCGCAATCAGCAAGATCGTCACCCTAGCCGCCGGCTGGACCGTGCAAAACCCGGCGAGCGGCCGCTTCAACGATGTGCCGCCCGGCACAACGTTTTACACCGCTGTCGAAACTGCCGCCGCGCACGGCATTCTGAGCGGCTACGGCGACGGCACCTTCCAGCCCTATAGCCCAGCTACACGCGGCCAAGTTGCCAAGATCATCTACCGAGCGTTCAATCTCGGCTGCGCCATGTTTCCGGCAGACAACATCTGGAACCGCGACATCTCAACCGTGCCGGTCCACCCGAACTCGAAAATGTATTTGGTGAGCATAGGCCTGAGCGGCGCGCTGCATCCCGACTTTGGTTCGGGCCTCTATCAGGGTGCGCCGCTTGGCATCCCCTGGACGACCGTGGCCGGCAGTCAACCGAACGTACCGGTAATCTTCCGCTATGTTCAGGAGAGTGATCCCGGTCCTTATCCCATCCCCACTGCCGCGCCGGTGGAACTCGGTTCATCCGACCGCCATGTGCTGCTGGTGGATCAAGCAAACGATTGCACGCTCTACGAAACCTTCGCTTCCTATCCCCAGCCCGACGGGAGCTGGCGCGCCGGGTCGGGAGCGCATTGGAACCTCAACTCCAACGCACTCCGCCCCGATAGTTGGACCTCCGCTGATGCCGGTGGGTTGCCGATCCTGCCGGGCTTGGTACGCTACGAAGAAGTGCAAAGCGGCGTAATTAATCACGCTCTGCGCTTTACGGCCTATACCAACAACGCGCACCTGTGGCCGGCGCGCCACGATGCGGGCGCTAATAACCCCCTGCTACCGCCGATGGGCTTGCGCCTACGGCTCAAAGCCGATGTAGACATCTCCGGCTATCCGCCCGGCGATCAAGTGATCCTAACCGCGCTCAAACACTATGGGATGTTCGTGGCCGATAATGGGCAAAACTGGTTTATTAGCGGAGTGCAAGACGAGCGCTGGGATAATGATCTGCTCGGCCAAATGCGCGGCATCCATGGTAGCGATTTTGAGGCTGTGGACGAATCGGGCCTGATGATCAATCCGGATTCGGGGCAATCCCGCTAATCTCCCAGTATCCGCCACGACAGGAGCAATCCCCGATGAGTGAATGGCGTAGGGGTGTATTACGTGCGCCCCGTGAGTTTCAGCTACAGAGCGACCCCTTGCCCCAACCAGGGCCGGGCGAGTTGCTAGTGCGGGTGCGTGCTTGCGGCATCTGCGGCTCAGATACCCCGGTCTGGCACGGCCTTCCCTGGGCGCAGTATCCCTACGATCCCGGTGCGCCGGGTCACGAAATTTGCGGCTGGGTGGAGAGTGGCGAAGCCGTCGGCCAATATGTGACCGGGCTGGCAAGCGGCGGCTATGCCGACCATGTGCTAATGCAGGCCGCCGAGACGGTGCCTATACCGGCGGCGCTGGCTGATCAGTTGGTGATTGGCGAGCCGATGGGCTGCGCGGTTAACGTGGTGGAGCGGGCCACTATCGGGCCTGCGGACCGGGTGGTGGTGCTGGGCCTAGGCTTTATGGGCAGCTTAATCCTGCAATTAGCCCGCCTAAAAGGGCCACAGGCACTGATCGCAGTCGCACGCCACGAGTCAAGCCGCCCCCTGGCCCAAGCAGCGGGCGCAGACACGTTTATCGCGCTGGAATCGCGCGAACCGGTGGGCGCGGTGTGGGATCGGCTCGGCGACGGTATGGCGTCAGTGGTCATCGAATGCACCGGAAAGCAAGAGACGCTCGATATCGCCACGAACCTGACCGGCACGCGCGGTCGCCTGGTGATCGCCGGTTATCATGCCGACGGGCAGCGCACGGTAAATATGCAACTCTGGAACTGGAAGGGGCTAGACGTGATCAACGCGCACGAGCGTGATCCGCAGGTCTATCTAGCAGGCATTCGGCAAGCGCTGGCGCTCTGGGCAGCGGGCACGATTGCCCCCGACCGGCTAATCACCCATACAGTACCGCTTGACGCGATCAACGATGGGTTCCGGCTGGCGGCCGACCGCGTGCCGGGGGTGGTCAAAGTGGCGGTGCTGCCGTGACGCGCCTCGGCTTCGTAGGCGTGGGGCACCTAGGCCAAGCTCTGCTCCAAGCAGCAGCGGCGCTAGGGCCGGACTTGCAGCCCGTGGCGATTGCCGACCCCTGGCCGGGCAGTCTGGCGGCAGCGGCGGGGCTAGTCTCCGACTTACAGTGTTACGAAAGTTATGAGGCCATGCTTGATCGGGCCGCCCTCGACGCAGTAGTGATCAGCACCCCCACTTATCTACACTTGCCGCAAGCGACAGCGGCGCTGGAACGGGGGCTGCCGGTACTGCTGCAAAAGCCGATTGCGCTGGACGGGGCCGAAGCGGATCAATTGCTGACGGCGGCAGCGCAACACAGCGGCCGCCTACTGGTGGATTACAGCTACCGCTACACCGCGAGTGCTGCCGCCGTCCACAGCGCTATCGCCGCCGGAGCATTGGGGCGACCGTTGGCGGTCGAGGCGCGCTTCCACAATATCTGGGGGCCGGGCCAGGGCTGGTTTTTCCGCCGCAGCACGGCCGGGGGGGGTGCGCTGCCCGATCTGGGCGTACATCTACTCGATCTGGCGCTCTGGCTGCTTGATTTCCCGCCCACCGCGATCACCGCCGCCCATCTGACGCGCGGTGGCTACCCACTGCGTGAGGCCGACGATCCCGATGCGGTCGAGGATTTCGCCGTACTGAGCGGCAGCATCGGGGCTGCGTCGCTGGATTGCGCGGTTAGTTGGCAGGCCCAGCTGGCGCAGAGTGAGATCCGCCTAACCCTCTACGGCAGCGCAGGCACGCTGATCTGGCGTAATCGTGCGGGCAGCTTTTTCGACTTTGAGGCGGTTGAGGCGCACAACAACGCCGAGCGCAGCTTAACACAAGAAACCACCGACCTCCGCACCGCCACTCTGCGCGCCTTCCACGCCGGCCTCACCGGCCCCGCGCCCGATCTCGCCCTCTACGCTGTGGTGCCGCACCTCATTGACACCGCGTTCCGCCTAGCCGAATAGCAGGCGTGAAAGTTGACAAGCCTCCGCATGGCGTGTAAGATAGGGGCCGGTCGGCAGCCCAGACACCCCGACCGATGCAACCCTGACTCAGCGCAGCAGAGGAACAGGCATGATCGGCTACTATGTGCTGGCCTTCGATGGCGAGCTGTTCGAGCAAACCCTTTACCCGGCAGTTTGGCGGGCGTATTATCGTAATGACTGGACGGCACTGGCGGCACTAACCGGCGATTACCCGCTGCTGGCGCGCTATGAGCAATACGCCCAGAACTGGGCGCATATCGGCTGCCGTCGTCCGCTCAAGCACTATACCACCGGCATTTGCGAATATAATACCAAGTCGCCTGGCCTGGCCCATGTCGAGCCTCCCACCTCGGCAACCGATAACGCACAGCACTGGGGCACGGTGATCGATCTGCTCGAACGCAAAGGCCGTTGCACGCTGCTGGATGTACCCTGTGGCGAAAACCGCATCATCCACCCCGACCTGATCGATCTCTGCCGCTTCAAGACCGCCGCCGGCCTCTCATGGGAACTCGGCACCCCGGCCCAACGCGCCTTCATCCACCCCCCGCCCACCGACGACCACTACACCACCTTTGTCGATCTGGTGGCCGGCGCGCTGACTGCGGCGGTCGCTTTGGCCCTCGCCGACTTGCGCTTGCTACATAAATTGGCCGCCGCCTTCCGCGCCGACCTGGAATTGCATTACACCGGCGACCAGGCCGGCTTTCTCGGCTACCTAACGGCGACGGAAGCAGGTGGGTTATGCGGGGCGTTGGCCGGCATCACGCTGGCCGACAGTGCGGCACAGGCATACCTCGAATGCCTGCGCGGCTTCCTACGCGACGGCCGCGACCACAGCAGCGGCCTGTTGCTCGAAGTGGCGTGAAACGTGATGTGCTGTTAGACATACGCTAACGCTACCCACCAGTCTCCAGCGCTTCACATTCCACGCTTCATCACGTTAGAGTGTCTTCCGGTAGCTCACCCAGGTGTGGGCCTGCGTGAAGCCGACCGATTCGTAGAGCCGTAGTGCACCGCTGGGGTTTTCCGTATCTACGCCCAGCTTAGCTGTGTCTAGCCCCTCGTCCTGGAGCCGGTGTAGACCGGCCAGCAGCATTGCCCGGCCCAGCCCGATCTGACGGTAGCCGCGCCGCGTGCCCAACATATGAATCCAACCCTCGTTGGTGCCGTTGCGGGTGTTATAGGCACTGTTCACACCGCAGAAGCAGAAGGCTGCCAGCGTGCCGTCGGGTGCAACAGCGATCAGGTCGCGCTCGGCATTATAATCGGGTTCGGTCAACCAGTGCTGGTGATCTTCTACGCTGATGTCGTGGTGGTTCCAGTGGTCAATAAACGACTGATTGAAGGCTTCCACCCAGTGCTCAATCTCGGTCCCACCCGCGTTGGCGCGCACAATGTAGCCCGGTGGGAACTGCGGGTCAGGAATCGGGCCGGCCAGCGGACGCTGCATGGTGAAAAAGTAGCGCACCACGCTCATGCCCTGCCGCTCCAGCACGCGCAAACCGTAGGCATCAGGATCGCGCGTCCCAGAGCGCAATTCGACCGGCAGGTCCTGCGCTTGGCCGTCGTCGCGTGCCAGCTTTTCCGCCCAGGCAAAAATCGCCGCTTCCAATCCTTGCTCGCGGACATCGGGCCGCACGCGGAAGTAGAGGCCGCCGTCCACCACCGCCGGGTCCGGCTCGACCCAGAGTTGGCCGAAGGCCGCCAAGCGGCCCGACTCGTCTGCCCACAGGCGGATATTACGGTCTTTGTGGGCGTTAGGATGGTCAAATTCGACCCGCAGATCCTCTAACGCATAGTTATCGTTGCGCTGGTCTACCAAATCACAATCGTTAATCAGGCTACACACGGCGGCCAAATCGGCATCGGTATAGCCACGCGCCTGGAAGGCGGTTTGGGTAGTCATCAGGCATCTCCTGTAGAGGAACCGCGTCCACATGGACGCTGGGTGTATCAGCTATCGCCTCTGATTGTAGCACAGGCCGCTGCACCGCCGCATCGGTCCCGACACTGAGCCGGTCTCCGCCTCCAGACTGAGGCACACTAATAAGGGCAGCGGATCGGTTCCGCTGCCCTCGTCTGTAGCTATTGAGGCGTGGCGAAATCTTCGCCTAGGTCGGCGGCTCACCGGCCCCCACGACCACCAGCCGGCCCTCCTCGGTGTGCGCGTCGGCGGTCGGCACGCCCTCGCCCGCTTCCGCCACCGCTTGGCGCGGCGACAGCTTTTTCAGCGTCGCTAGGTCTTCCACGCGGTCGGTAAATAGCACTCCGTTGAGGTGATCGATTTCGTGCTGCAAGCAACGGGCAAACATACCGTCGGCCTTGATGCGCGTGGCCTTGCCGTCCAGCGTCTGCCCCTTGACCACAATGTTAGAGGCCCGCGGCACATCCGCGATCCAGCCGGGCAGGCTCAGGCACGCCTCGACCCCGATCATCCGTCCCCGGCTCTCCACGATCTCCGGGTTGCATAGGGCCAGCCGCACCGCCAGGCTGCCGGGCGCATCATCTTCCGGGTCAGGGGTCAGTTCAATAACAATCAAGCGCACAAGGCGATCAATCTGGTTGGCGGCCAGGCCAATGCCGTTGGCCGCCCGCATCGTCTCAAACATATCCTGCGCCAGCTTGCGCAGGGCGGGGTCAAATTGCTTGACGCGGTGCGCCGGCTTGCGCAGCGTTGGGTGTTCATCTTTCACGATCTTCAAGAGCGTCATCTGTCTGTATCCTCCCCCGGCTGGTGGGCGCACCTGCGGCAAGCGACCAGGAGCCGGGCTGTCTCGAACGAATCCTCCCCCTATCATACCACATTTCGCTATTTCGCTGCCGCCAGATCGCGCAGAACCGGCAGCAGCGCCTCGCGGGCCAATAGGGGCGAGAACTTGGCGGCGCCCCAGCTATTGAGGTGATTGGTGTCTTGCCAGTCGTGCGGCTCGGGCCACAATTCGTGGCGGTTGTAGTCGTAGAAGGGCAGGCCATGGCGGGCGGCGGTAGCTTGCAAATAGGTGCGATAACTCGCATAGGCGGTAGCCGAGAGAAACGTTTCATGCACCCGCGCGATCGGCATATTGACAAGGATGACCCGAATGCCGTGGGCCTGGGCCAGGTTCAAAAACTCCTCGAAGCGGGCCGCCGGTGCGCCGCCCACTTGGTAGTCGCGCAACAAGCCCCAGCCCGGCGCATCCACATACTCGCCGCGCATCCGGCCAATCGTGCCCGCATTCATCACGATCTCCGACGGCACAAAGCCGTAGGGATCGGGCGGTAAGCCGGCGGCGTTGGGGGTCGCCGGCGGGGCGTCGCTCGCTTCCAGTTCGTCGCGGATGGCCTGATGGTAGCGCGCTAAATAGGAGACGCGACCCAGCAGAAAGCCGAGTTGCGCGTCCAGACGTTGCGTCGGGTCAGGGAAGGCTTGGCCGTAGTCGTGCAGGGTCGCTAGCTCATCGTTGTAATCGTAGACGTGCGGCAGCCCGATGTTAGCGTTGAACTCATATTCCGCTGCACCATAGATGATTACTTTAGGCGCTTTATCCGGCAGGATCTTATTCTTCAGAAACCAGAGATTTGACTGCGTGGTGCCCAGCTTCAAACCCAGGTTGAGAATACGTACCGGCGGTAAACCGGCCTGAACCGGCACCTGCCCCATCAGCACCGGGCTGAGGCCCAGTTGCACACGCGAGCTGCCCATCAGCAGCACATCGGGCGCGGGCGTCGCGTGATAGAGCGCGATCCGCCAGAGCACCGAAGGCGCGGCCACTTTGTCGGCATAAACCCAGGGTTCGATAGCCACGCGCACCAGGGTGTCCACCGCCACCAGCAGCACGACCACCGCCAACAAGCTACGCCCTACCCGGCGGGAGCGCGTTGTCGTCATATTTTCCCGCCACGGAGCCACCGAGAAGCCGGCGAAAATGCAGGTCTCTGCGTCGGGGGGCAGCACTCTGGGCGCTGCTCCCCCGCCGGACAAAACCGTTTCTTCTTACCTCCTAGCCGGTAATCCATCAAAATCTCTGTGTCTCCGTGTTGATCGTATTCCCACCCATCCGGCAAAGAACTAAAACTGGAAGTAGAGGAAGCGTTGCGCCGCCGCTGGGAAGATCACCATCCAGACGATGCCGGCAGCATAGACCAGCGGGCGCAGAGTCCATTCCCAGGCCAGCAGGCGTGCCCAGCGCGCGGGCGGCAAAAGCACACGCAGTGCCTGCGCGCCGCCCACCCCGCCGAAGTAGGCCAGCATAAGGGCGGCGACCGTCCAGCGGTCGGCAACAGGCAGCTCCTCAGCGCCGGCAACCGGAGTGAACAGCCGGGTCACGAACAGTTGCGTCGTCGCCAGATCGGGCGCTCGAAACAACACCCAGCCGAGGCAGGTGAAGTGGAAGGTGGCGATAATGCCCAACAGCAAGCCAACGGCAACAGGCACAGAGCGAAGGGTTGGGGTCGTACCCAGCCGATCCTTGCGTACATCGCCCATCCAACGCAAGGCAGTGAGACCCGCGCCCTGGTATGCACCCCAGAGCAAGAAGTGCCAGGCCGCGCCGTGCCAAAGGCCGCCCAGCGTCATCGTCAAGAACAAGTTACGGTAGTTGAACAGGCGGCTGCCGTGCGACCCACCGAGCGGAATGAACAGATAGTCGCGTAGCCACGACGAGAGCGAGATGTGCCAGCGCCGCCAAAAATCGACCAAATTGCGCGCCAAGTAGGGCGCGGCGAAGTTTTCGGGCACAGTGAAGCCGAACAGTTGCGCCGAGCCGCGCCCGATGTCGGTGTAGCCGGAAAAGTCGAAGAAAATCTGGAAGGCGAAGGCATAAACCGTGATCCAGGTGTCGAGGCTACCCAGGCCGGCCGGGTTATCGAAGCCGCTGTTAGCGATACGCGCCAGCCCGTCGGCCAGCACCACCTTCTTGAACAAGCCGCGCACAATGAGATACACCCCTTCGCCGGCCGACTGCGCGTCGAAGCGTGGGTATTCCTGCAACTGATGGACAAACGCCTGATAGCGTTTGATTGGCCCAGCAATCTGGGTGGGGAAAAAGGCGGCAAACAGCGCAAACTGCACGAAATTACGCACCGGCGGGCTGCCGCGCCACACATCCACGACGTAGTGAATAAACTCGAAAGTGAAAAATGAAATACCCAGCGGCAGCAAGATATTCAGCGTAGGCCAATCCGCTTTGAAGGCGCTACGGCCCGTGTCAAGAAAGAAATTGGCGTATTTGAAGTAGCCTAACACCGCCAAGTTGCCAACCACAGCCAGTGCCAGAACGGCCCGCCGGCGATCACGCCCTAGCCACAAGCCGAAGCCGTAATTGACCACCGTTAGTCCCAGAATCAGCAGCAGGTAAGGTGGAATCCAATTGGCATAAAACAAATAACTCGCCACCAACAGCAGCGGATAGCGCACCGGGCGGGGCACGATCCAATAAAGAGCGACGACACAGGGCAGGAAAAAACCATAATAGATGCTGTTGAACAACATACGGGGGCGCGGTCTCCTCTAGGTTATCCGGCAAGCCCCCCATTATACCATAAGCGCTAAGGGTAAAGCGTAGCCGGCTATGTGGTCTGCCGCTCACTGGCCTACGTCCTATGCCTTACGCCTTGCGGTCCGGCGTAACGCATTCGCCGTGAGGGCCATATCCACGATCTTGGCGATCCGACTGCGGAAGGCATTAGCCGCCGGCCGAAAAGTGCCGGTGAGCCGCTGAGAATACCATAGCAGCCGGCAGAATCCAACCGCTAAAAGAAGCTAACGGCCTGAGCCGCAGCGGATGCTTGGCTATACAAATGGGTGTACGTAGTGCAGCGATAGGTGCTACGCTGTGCAGCCCTCGGCCGACTCTGCTGGACAGCGACAGCGGTATCCTCTATACTATAGTACTATTGTCCCACTCCAATCGTGGTACTATTAGGCTGATCCTTTTCGCCATACCCGGCGCTGAGTCATAGCAGCAAGGATAGCCGGCGCATATCTTTGTTGGTGGGTGCATCCCGTTACGCCCGACGGGTAGGAGAGGGATTACCGGCCTAAACTATTCGTCTCTCGCAGGAAGGAAGTCTCTATGATCGTTCACAATTACCGACGGGTTCGTTGGATCACCGGTGCCGCTAGCGTCCTACTCTTGATCTTAAGCACCGGTGCGCTCGGCGTGGCTGCCTACCCCGCCGACCAGGGAGGCGGCGGCAACCGCGCGCTTGCTGCCGTATCGGTCGCCGGCAGCGGGAACCACCAAACGGTGCGCCCGACAGCGGGGGTGTTTACGGTAAACAATACCGGCGACGCGCCCGACGCAGTGCCCGGCAACGGCGTATGTGAAACCGCGCCGGGCAACAATATTTGCACCCTGCGCGCCGCTATTCAGGAAGCGAACGCCCTCGCCGGCCCCTCAACGATCCTGTTCAACATCGCGGGTAGTGGCGTGCAAACGATCAGCCCCCTGACGGCGCTGCCGACGATCACCGACACGGTGACGATCAACGGCTACAACCAGCCGGGTAGCAGCCCGAACACCCTGATCGTGGGCGACAACGCTGTGCTGAATATCGCCATTGACGGCAGCAGCAGCAGCGGCAACGGCCTCAGCTTTGCCGCCGATATCAGCGCCGGCACTAGCGCAAGCAACAGCCTGGTACAGGGACTGGCGATCGGCGCCTTCTCAAGCTACGGCATCAGCGTAAGTGGTGTGATGAGCGTCACCGTGAACGGCAACTTCATCGGCACCGACGTGACCGGCAGAGAACCGAATGGGAACGGGGCTGGAGTGCAGTTGAGTGACGCAACCGGCACAGCGGTGGGCGGCCCCAGCGCCGCCGCCCGCAATCTGATCAGCGGCAACAGCGGTGACGGCATCCAGGTCAGCGGCAACAGTACCCAAAACACGATACAGAACAACTATATCGGCATCAATTCCGACGGCACCGGCACAATTTCCAACGGCAACAACGGCGTGCAGTTGCTCGACGGCAGCAACAACCATGTGGGTACGGCCGGCGCTGGCAACCTCATTTCCGGCAACGGCAATAATGGGATACGCATGGGCCAGTTAGCGGCCGGCACACATATGCTGGTGAACCCCGATAACAACTTTGTGCAAGGCAACAGTATCGGCACCACTGCCACCGGTGATAGTGCCTTGCCAAACAGTACCTATGGCGTGCAAATCAGCAGTGCCAACGGTAATCTGATCGGCGGTAGCAATACCGGCGAAGGCAACCTGATCAGCGGTAACGGAAATAATGGGATCTTTATTGATATTCAAAGCGGTGGTGGCAGCACAAACAATACGCTCCGGGGCAACCGCATCGGCACTGACAGCACCGGTACGACGGCGCTTGCCAACGGCGGCAGCGGTGTAGTAATCAGTGGGGCCGCCGGCACTACCATCGGTGGGCCCAACGCGGGCGACGGCAATTTGATCAGTGGCAATAGCTTCAGTGGGGTACTGATTAACTCCGGTGCCTTCGCAGCGGCTGCCGCACCGCCGCCGGGCCGAACAGTGCCGCCTGTGCGACAGCCGCAAGGTGGCCCCACCGGCATCCTACAGGGCAACCGCATCGGCACCACCGCTACGGGCAGCGGAGCGCTAGGCAACGGTGGTTCCGGGGTATCGATCATAGATGTATCGAATGTGCAGATCGGCGGCCCAGCACAAGGAGCCGCCAACACTATCGCCTACAACAGCGGCAACGGCGTGACGATCAGTCTGACAGATCCTAGCACAACCACCGCCGTCGGTGATAGCATCCGGCAAAACGCGATATTCAGCAATACCGGCCTTGGTATTGATCTGGGAAATGACGGTGTGACGGTTAACGATCCGTGTGATAGGGATAGCGGTCCGAACAATCTGCAAAATTACCCCGATTTGAGCGCCGCTAGTAGCGTCGGCAGCAACACGCAAATTATCGGCAGTCTAGAAGCGATGACCAGCACTACGTATATCCTGGAATTCTTCAGCAACCCCGTCTGCGATCCGTCCGGTCACGGCGAAGGGCAAACTTATCTCGGCACGGTTACGCTAACCAGCGGCCCCACCTGCGGCGCGCTGCCGTTCAATGTGACCGTGGCGCAAGCGGTGACGCCCGGCCAATTCATCACCGCCGCCGCAACCGATGCGAACGGCAACACGTCGGAGTTCTCCGCCTGCATAACGGTAGTGGGACCAACCGCCACCCCCACCGCCACTGTGACCTCGACTTTCACTAACACACCTACCCGCACCGCAACGAGCACAGCCACGAATACTCCCACAGTTACGCAAACGGCTACGCCATCGGTGACACCCACCAGTACCCCGACGACGACTCTTACTAACACCCCGACCCTAACCAGCACACCGACAACCACCCCGACAATTACACTAACTGTCACAATGACACCGACCGGTACGCTCAGCCCCAGCGCGACCCCGACGCTCACGCCCAGTAATACGGCGACGGTGCCGTCCGCAACTACGATCACAGCCACACCGACCGGCACCCCCAGCGTCGGCACAACCCTGACGGCCGCGCCTAGCAACACCGCCGCCGCAACGGTCACGGCCTGTAGCATCCAGTTCAGTGATGTGCCACGCTATAGTCCTTTCTACGTCTACATCGAATGCCTGGCCTGCCGGGGCATCGTCACCGGTTATAGCGACGGCACCTTCCGCCCCTACAATGCGGTGACTCGCGCCCAAGTCAGCAAAATCGTAGACCTCTCGGCCGGCTTCTTGGAGCCGGTGACGGGCCGGCACTTTACCGATGTGCCGCCCGGCGACCTGTTCTACCCCTTCATTGAGCGCTTGGCCGAACGTGGGCTGATCAACGGCTATGATTGCGGCGCGACTAACCCGCAGACCGGCCAAAGCGAGCCGTGTGATGCGCTAAATCGCCCTTACTTCCGCCCCGGCAACAACGTCACGCGCGGCCAACTCGCCAAGATGGACGCCAACGCAGCGGGCTACACTGACACGCCACCGCCCGGTACGCAGAGCTTTGCCGATGTGACGGCGACCAACGACAACTTCTATATCTACATCGAGCGTTTGGCGCGCCGGGGTATTATTAGCGGATACGACTGCGGCACCGGCCAGATCAACACTTGCAGCGGCCTGCCGGAGACGTGCGATGCCGCGCGCCGACCCTACTATCGCTCCTGTGCGGCGATCACACGCGGCCAAAGCGCCAAAATCGTCAGCAACACCTTCTTCCCGCTTGACTGCGCGCCGGGTGACGCGCCGATCTTACCGGGACGGTAGTGCAAGCACGTCGTATAATAAGTCGGCGGTAGCAGTGACACCAGGGAGGTACAGAGGCACACAACCACGGAGACTCAGGAGGGTTGCGAGAGCACCCGCCAACTATTCCGTGACTCTATGTCTCCCTGGTGGCGTGCGGTTCCGTGTTAAACTGCAAAAGAGAGATAGCAACAAGCAATAAGGAGTAGTACCCGATAGAAGAACGCAGCGGCGAAGCCTATGAACTCGATGAGCAGTTAACGGTAATCGGGCGCAAGTTGCAGCCCGGCGACACTGCCCCCGATTTCCTGCTCGATCATTTTGACCCGGCCGGCGGAACCGGCTCTCAGGTGAGCCTGGACCAATCGGCGGGCCGGGTGCGCCTGCTTAACGTCGTTAATTCGCTCGACACTCCGGTGTGCCATGTGGAAACCCACCAGTGGGAGCGACTACGCAGCCAATTGCCCGCCAATGTGCAAGTCTACACGATCAGTATGGACCTGCCCTACGCGCAGGCGCGCTGGCAGCAGGCTGAAGGGGTGCAGCATCCGGCGCTCTCAGCCCACAAAAGCGAAGCCTTCGGCACCGAGTACGGGGTACTGCTGAAAGAATGGCGCCTGCTGCAACGCGCCGTCTTCGTCATCGGGCACGACGGGCGCATCGCCTACGTCGAGTATGTGCCTGATCAGATGCGCGAACCCGACTACGCCGCCGCAATCGCCGCCGCGCAGGCCGCTGCCACCGCGTAACCCCCGCTGGAAGCGTAGATTTTACGCCGCACAAATGCCCTATGTGACCTGCCTGTTACATAGGGCATTTACATTAACAGTTACAGTGCGCCCGCACGCCACTCGGCGGCATACGCCCGTACTAGGGGCGACATAAGGAACAGCGGTGCACCGTCCGGCCCCTCAGCTGGGTAGAGCAGGCTTTGGTCGAGTAAGGCGATTAACCCTGCGGCGGGCGCAGATCCGCCGGCAACCCCGGCGGGGAAGCGGCTGAGGTCGGCGCACAGGGCTTGCTCGGCGGGAGTCAGCAGGCGGTAGCTCCAGGCGAGGCTGGCCCGCAAGCTGTGCTGGCGCGGCGGACGAACGGGATCAGGCGCAGCTAACAGATCCAGCACCGCGCCGGGCAAGGGGTCAGTCCCAGCCGGCGTAAGTGCCGCAAGCAGGGCGGCCGGCGTATAGTGGGGGAGTTGCGCCGCAGCCAGCAGCAGGGCCAACGGCAGCCCGCCGAGCCGTACACAAAGCGCTGCTACGGTGGGCGCGTCGGCGGCAGTCAACACGAAAGCCGGGGCCGCAGCCTGCGCCTGCGCCACGAACAGGGCGACCGCCGGGTTGCGCATCCATTCCGCCGGCGTAGGCCCATAGGATAGGTCGGGCAAGGCTAGTGGCGGCAGCGGGAAGGTATGATTACCATAAAGGTGCAGCACGGCACGACTGGTGGCGGCGATCTTCAACCCCGGCGCAGCGGCCAGCAGGGCCGGGATCAGGGGTGCAGCGGCCGACACCGGTTCAAATGTATCCAGGATCAGCAACAGGCGACGGGCCTGCAAATAGATGCGTAGGGCCGCATAGGCGGACCCGCCGGCCGATACGGGCACCCCCAACGCGGCGACAATCGCTGTCGGCACCGCTGCCGGCGCTACCTCAGCCAAGTCTACGTAATAGACGCCGTCAGGGAAAGTATCCAACACCTGATACGCCACCGCCAGCAGCAAATGTGTTTTGCCACTACCGCCCGGTCCGATCAGCGTCAACAGCCGTACATCGGGGCGGGTCAGGGCGACGGTCAGAGTAGCCTGCTCGGTTGCTCGGCCGAGTAACGACGCCACCGGCGGCAGGTTGTGTCTAGCCGCATCCAGTGCGCGCAGCGGCGGAAACTCTACCCGCAAGCCGACGATCTGGAGATCAAAGATACGCTGCGGATCACGCAAATCGGGCAAGCGGTGGAAGCCGAGATCACGTAGACGCACACCGCGTGCGGGCGGATCGGCCAGTGCGCCGGCAAAGTGGGCGGTCAACAAGGTCTGGCCGCCATGGCCGGCGGCCAGCAAGCGCGCCAGCCGATTAAGCGTCGGCGGGCCGAAGTAGCCGCTGCCCCGCAGTTCTGCCGGTCCCGCGTGTAGCGCCATCCGCACGCGAATCGGCGACGGCGTAGGCCAAACTTCGGCGTGCAACGCCCGTTGCGCCGCGATTGCCGCCGTCAGGGCCGCATCGGGCGCGGCAAAAGCCGCCGAAAAAGCATCGCCTGCCGTCTGGAATATGTGACCGCCCGCAACGGCAATCGCCGCGCGCAAGATCGCGTCGTGGCGCAGCAGAGCGGCCTGCATCGCAGTGGGGTGACGCTCCCACTGGTAGGTGCTACCCGCGATGTCGGTAAAAAGAAAGGCAACGGTGCCGCTTGGCCGGTCTCGCATCGCTAGAGCACGCGCACCACGACCACCGTGATGTCGTCTTGTGGCGCATCCGCATCGCCCCAGGTGGCCGCCGCCGCCAGCACCAGGGCCAGGGTATTCGCGGCGCTATAGCCCTCTTGCGCCGCTGTGCAGAGCAGATCGGAGAGGCGGTCGAAGCCGAAATGCGTGCCGTCGCTTTTGCTCACATCCACTAGCCCATCGCTGTAGCAGACCAGCAGGTCGCCCGACTGCAAGGCCAACGGCGGGCTGACGGTGTACGCGAGATCGGCGACGAGACCCAGTGGTAGGCGCGGTAAGGGCGTTTCGATGAATTCGCAATGGGCCGTGCCTGCGAGGTCGGGCCGCGCCAGCAGGGGATACATCTGCCCACCGTTTGCCACGCGCACGCCGCGTAGCGGTCCCGCGCCGATGGTAGCACAACTAACGGCCAGAAATTGCCCCCGCCCCAGGTCGGGGGTTAACACACGGTTAGTCTCACTCAGGGCGGCGGCAGGGTCGCCGGTACGTTGCAGCGCGCCGCGTAATGTGTTGCGGCTGAGGGCAATCAACATGGCTGCCGACAGATTTTTGCCGCAGGCATCCGACACCACGACATGGAGCGTACCTGCATCATCGGTCAGCAAGTCGTAGCTGTCACCACTTGTCTCCTGCGCCGGCAGGCAGTCGGCGGCGATCTCCAAGCCGGGCAGATCGGGCAACTGAGCAGGCAGCAGGCGACGCTGGATGGTGCGGGCGATGTCCAGTTCGCTCCGTAGGCGCGCCTGCTCGCCGCGATCACGCAGCAGTTGAGCATTACGGAGCGCCAGCGCGGCTTGACCGGCTAGGGCTTCCAACACATCAAGTTCTTCGCGCAGGAAACCGGTCTGCCCGTTCTTACGGCCCAGCAGCAACATCCCCACCAGATCGCCGCCCGCCACTAACGGTAGCAGCAGCGCCACACCTTCCCGGTGCAGATCGTGCCACAGTTCGCCGGAGGCTCCACGCAGGCCGGGCAGGTCCAGGTCCACGGCGGTGGGCCGGGCAATTGTTGCGCGGACCCAACTATCGGCCACAGAGATCACGGCTCGTGCGGGCGACAGCATAGGACCGCGCGCCCGCAGCCGTTCCAACCGGCGCGTCTCACCACTTTCCTCGTGGCACAGGTAGAGCGCTGCTGCCGGCACGCGCAACAGGCGACGAATCTCGTCTACTAGCGCATCGGCCAAGGGATCGAGTTCGTAGGCGGTGGCGACCTGTACGCCAAACTCGCGCAACGCCTGACGCAGCAAAAAGCGTTCGCGGAACAGCACCCGCTCGGCGGCCTGCTGCCCCCGCACGATCAGCGGCGCAAACAGCACGGCCACACCGACCGTCGAGACAGTCGCCAGCAGATCCGAGCTACCGCCGGTCAGTTCGCGCAACAGGGCTTGCAGCCCAGTGACCAACAGGAAATACAGCCCCAGTAAGATGCTGCTGACAACCAGGTAGACGGCACCCGTCTGCACCACACGGCTGATATCGAACAGCCGGTAGCGGACGATAGCATACGCTAACGCTAGCGGCGCTGCAATCAGAAATAGATAGCCCACAGTCGGCGTGACTAACGGGCGCATCCGCAACGCGATAGGTAGCAGTTCGCCCAACACTTGCGGCAGTACTCCCAGCAGCAGCCCCAAACCGACAATTCGCACCTGGCGGCGCACAATAGGGTCGTTGGTACGGAAGCGATCGTAGACCAAACCGGCGGCCAGCATTAGCACACCGAACACAGTGTAGAGCAACGCGCCACTGCTCACTGCTTGCCACCAGGCGGGGGGCGAGACCGGCGCAAGCGGATCAAGCGGGTGGGCGCGCAGGACGGTTAGGACTGCGTTGAGCAAGCCCAATGCGCCGCCGACGGCGTAAACTGCCCAGCCCCAATTGGGATGGCGCAACACCCCCGGCTTAATGAGGGGGAAGTAAGACGACAAGCGCAGCAGCGCCGCACCGCATAACGGCATCAGCAGGGCATAGAGTGGCGCAAACAATGTGTCGCCGACCAGGGCTACCTGATAGGTATGCGTATTGCCGAGCAGATCGCCCACTAGCAGCCCGCTCAACATCAAGCTTAACGCCAGAAAGAGTTGGTGGATCAGGCGCGTGCGGCCCACCGCGTAGAGGAAGGTGCCCAACACCCACCAGACCGCAGCCAGCAATAGGCCCGCGCCGTAGATTTGCAGCCAATGGGTCAGGTGAAAGGTTGTGGTGCCGCCGCTGAGGGTGACGATGGTCCACTGCCCGGCGGAGTCGCGCCACGCCAGGCGGTATTGCAGCGGGCGGCCGGCTTGCGCCGCCTGGGCGAATAGATCACCGAGCAGGGTCGGCGATTGGCCGTCCACTAATAAAAGCCGGTCGCCGGGTAGCGGGCCGCCGAGAGCAGGCACGCCCGGAGCAGGGTTTTCGACCACCCCGTAGGTGGCGTTGAGCGTGTAGCCGCCGAACGGCCGGCCGATGCCGCCGGCGGTATCTATCAGCGCGACCAGCAGCAGCAGAAACACCGCCGCAATGCCGCCGACCAGGACCATCTGGCGCAGCCACTCTAACACACCCGTCGGCGCCGGCTCTAATGCGGACGCAGCAACAGGCGTGGCTGGGTGGGCCTCTTCGGCGACTGAAACATCCGGGGCCACAAGCAGATCTCTCTACGAGGCGACGGCTTTAGAACAGGCCGGGGATTTTCATGCCGCCGGTCACGGCGCTCATCCGTTCCTGGGCCAGCGCCGAGGCTTTTTCCAGCGCCTGGTTAAACGCCGCCACCATCGTATCTTCCAACATTTCCACATCGCCGGGGTCCACCGCCGCCGGATCGATCTTGACCGCCTTGACCTCATGGTGCCCGGTCATCGTCACCGTTACCACGCCGCCGACCGACCCTTCGACCGTCTCATTGCCGAGGTCTTCCTGGATCTTCATCATCTTGGCTTGCAATTGCTGGATCATTTTCTGATTGGGAACCATTCCGGCGCACTCCTTCACGTTACCACGCTCACGGCGACGCAGCCGGTCGCCGCGCCTACGCCCTATTATAAGCGCGCGCGCGGCAAAAGACAATGCAGGCCGTGCCAGGGTGTAGATCCCGCTTTCTTACCCGCTTGCGGTCACCCCACCCTCTTGTATGGTCCGACAAATGGTGCTACAGTACACCCGTCGGGACTGATAACTCCCCTACAACCTGCCTACGACCTACAGGAGACACGACATCAACTTGCCGCTCGCCCACTACTTGCCGTTCCAGCCGCCCTTGAGCTACCCCACCCGGCACAACCCAGAGCTACTACGAGCAGCAAGTCAGCGTCCCCGTCCATGCGACACAAGGCTGGCCTACACTCTGGCTGGCTCTCAATGGGGATTCTAAGATAAGTCAGCCACTGCGCTACTCAACAAAAATAGGCAATAGCAACCCCTGATAGATCGCCCGACGCCGCCTGAATAACCAGTGCTGCACGTAAGTGATTCCTGGATAGGAGTTTCACGTAATTTGTGGGTAGAGAAGGGGTAAGTAATGATGCGGATTTTTCAATTACGAAGGACGGTTACGCCCTTTATATTAATCTTCATTGTCATAGTAATGGGGGCGTGTGGTAGTATAACCGCACCTGCGGCTACTCCAGTTAGCACCGTTGTGCCGACTAGTGTGCCTACAGCACCGCCAAGCTTTACCCCAATTGCCACCGGAGTAACGCCACTGCCTGCTGGAACAGCGACACGTAATCCTACCGTCGTGTTCGAGGAGTTCAAAGCAGGGGCTCCTGCAGGAGCGTTCCTTAATCCTACCTATGCCGCAGCGGCCACCCAAATTGTCCAGCGCTACAATCGGCGGCTGACACAGACCGCGCTCACCCCCACGACTACCCCACCGCCTACATTGACCGAGGCACCGACCGTGACACCGGGCGTAGGCTCACTGGCCGATACCGACTGTATTCCCGCCCTTCATGGTGGGTTCCCCCGGTTTCCGAATTGCTGGGAAGCACGAGTGAATAATCAATGGGTACTGGTCGGCGGCGGGCAGTTTGGTGGTGATTCCGAGGCCCACCTGCAAAGTGTAATCTTAGTGTGTCCCGGCCCGTGCTGGAATCCCCAAGAAGGCACCATTTATCTGACCCCGCGCAACGTGCAAGAAGCGCGCATCACCAACGTCAGCGGCACGTTGGTAACCGTCGTAGCACGCGATCCGACCATCACCGACTCCTTTGTGTTTGACTTGGCGACGGCACAGTGGATCGCGCCGGCGGGGACTGCGCCCTATCCCGTGTATGCCACCCCGCCCTGGCAGACCCCCACGCCGGTGCCCGCGCCGTGAGGCGGTTGGGGTCGGCCCTCAGCCTACGCCTAAGCAGGGATCAGCACCTGCCCACTGCCCGGCTCGGCCGGCACCACGCCGTCGCGCACCACTTCCCGGCCGCGCACGACAACGCGCTGCACCCGACCCTGCACCGCCAGCCCGTCGAACGGGGTCCAGCCGCAACGGGTGTATTGATCGGCGTTGCGGATCGTCCAGCGGGCGGCGGGGTCAATCTCCACAAAGGTGGCGGGTGGATCGGGCAGGGCGAAGACGCGGCGGGGCGTGGTCGCCATGAGGGCCACGAGGCGGTCCAGCGTCAACCGGCCGGCGGCGACCGCAGTGAGCATGAGCGGCAGCGCGGTTTGCAGGCCCGGCACGCCGTAAGCTGGGGTGCCGGCCGCTTTGTCGGCATGGGTGTGCGGCGCGTGGTCCGTGGCGATCATGTCAATCACATCCAGATGATCCCAGAGCGCGTCCACATCGGCGCCGCTACGTAGCGGCGGCTTCATCAGCCCGTAAGCGCCTAAGCGGGGCAAATCGGCCGCGCTCAGGAACAGATGATGCGGCGCGACTTCACACGTCACCGGCAGACCGCGCTCTTTGGCGGCGCGGATCAGACGGATCTCGCTGCCTAAGCTGACGTGGCAAAAGTGGACCCGGCGAGGCTGCACGGCGATCAGGCCCAGCACCGCCGCCACGGTACGCTCCTCCGCGTGGACCAGCAGCGGCTTGGCGGCGGGCCAAGCGGCCAGGATCGCGGCAGTCGCATCGAGCCGTTCGATCAGCAGCGTGCCGGTGGTGTGGTCAAGATAGAGTTTGAGGCCAAATACTTGGTCGGCCACCGTGGCAAAGGTGTCGAGGTTATCGGGGGTCGCGCCGTAGTGAAAGCCAATGTCGCAGCAAGTGCCGACAGCGGCGCGTGTGGCTTTGTCAGCCAGCGCGGCAGGGGTGACCGTGGGTGCGCCGGGGTTGTTCGGCATATCCAGCACGGTGACGATGCCGCCCGCCAATGCCGCCCGCGTGCCGTCGGCAAAGGTTTCTTTGGCCTCACTGCCCGGCTCACGCAGGTGAACATGGACATCTACCAGGCCGGGCAGGCGCACCAGAGCCATCGGGTTAGGCCGCCGAGGATGCTTTAGGCAGCACCATAGGCAGCGCCGTGCCGGCAACCTGACAGCCTTCGCACCAATAGGTCCACCGACCCTCACCCGGTCCCTGCCGCTGCTGACGAATGCGTGTGCCACAGCGGTAGCAGTCGCCGTTGGTGCGGCGGAAGACCCAGTGCCGCCCGCCCCGGCCACGCGGTAACGCACCGCTTTCAAGCAAGGCACGCAGATCGTCGGGCACAGTCCAGCCGCGATGCCGCAAGGCGCGTTGCCCGATCAGCGGTACCGTTTCGGCCAGGCATTGTAGTTCGGCGGGCGTCAACGAGCCGACGGTGCGCCAGGGGTGCAGTCGGCACTCGAACATGATCTCGGCCTTGATGTAGTTACCCACGCCGTTGGCAACCGTCTGATCTAGTAGAACTACACCAATCTCCTGAGCCAAGTTAGTCGGACGCAGCAGGCGGGCAATAAATTCGTCGGCATCAAACGGCACGCTGCATAGATCCGGCCCCAGCGCGGCCAGAGTCGGCAGTTGCGCATAAGGATCGCCGTAGCCGATGTCAAACACCTGGCCGTTGCACAGGGTGAGTAGTCGGCGGTTCGTGCGAATCTGGGCGCGGGTGGTGCGATCGTAGTCCACGACGTCGAACGGTGGATGGTACTCCCACTTGCCGAACATGAGCAGATGAAAATGGAACCAAAGCCCATCGTCCATATACCACAAGAGGTGCTTGCCGCAGGCGGTGATACGCTCGATCTGCCGCCCGGCTACGGCAGCGGGGTGCGCGTCAAGCCAGGTGCACGCCTTGCGTAGGTTGGTCTGCACCTCCAGTAGCCGGCTGCCGGCCAATTCTGCGTGTTGCTGCGCGGCGATGCGGGCGAGTTCAGGGCCTTCGGACATAGCTGCTCCTGCCTAATACGTAATGCGTAATGCGTAGGTCAATAGGCATTACACGCTAGGCATTGCTATTGCAAAGCGCGTTCCACCGTTGTGGACGGTGTGTCGGGAGCAAGGGGAAAGAATCGCGTAAGCGGGCGATGAGGCGCAGGCTGGGTTAGGGAGCAGGTCAGTGAAGCGGGATCGCACCCATAGGTGCCGGACGTGGAGCGCACCCCCGGTGTGTGCGGTTCCATAGAAGTATGGTACTGCGATTGGGCGGCGCTGTCAATAGCGCCGCCGGCCGGGGATGCGCATCGGGTGCTGCCTACTTCTCGACGGCCACGCCATGCCAGAACGCGACATAGCCGGTGATGTTCGCGGCGGCCGATTTGGGGCTGGGATAGTACCAGGCCGCATCGGGGTTCGTCTGCCCGTCTACGGCAACCGTATAATAACTGGCGGTGCCCTTCCAGGGGCAGACGGTGTGGGTGGCACTGGGCTGAAAATAGTCTTGTTTGATCGCGGTAGGCGGAAAGTAGACATTACCTTCCACAATCTCGCATTGATCGGTCGGCGCTTCGGCCAACACTGCGCCGTTCCAGGTTGCTTTCGGCATGGGGTAATTGCTCCTGTAGTTTTTAATCCCGGTACGTAATATCGCTAGCCGCGTGGTGCCGTACACCGGCGGGCTTAACTATCTTAGTTAACGCGCTACCTTCCTTGCCCAGATGTGTCGGCAAGTGGAGACACGCCGGCGTGCAACAGGCCGCGCCACTAGCGGTTGACAAAGATCCCCTGTCTCTTGCATACTGACGGCGGATGACCACCGACCACCGACCGCCGACTGACGAATGAAATTGGAAAGTCTATGCCGATTGCAGTGGATCTGTTCCGCCGCGTGATGGGATCATTTGCCAGCGGCGTAACCATAGTCACAACGCTCGATGCGCAGGGCCGGCCGCACGGCTTTACCGCCAGCGGCATGAGTTCGCTGTCGCTTGAGCCGCGCCTGCTACTGGTCTGTGTCAGTACTCAATCGGCCACCCTAGCCGCGATCCAAGCTAGCGAAACCTTCGTCGTCAACATTTTGGCGGACCATCAGCGCGATCTAGCGCAGCGCTTCGCCTCGCGCGTGCCCAATAAGTTTGACGACGTGATCTGGCAACCGGGCACCAGCGGCGCACCGATCCTGCCCAACACCCTGGCCTATGCCGAGTGCCGCCTCTACGCCGTCCATCCCGGCGGCGATCATGTCATCCTGCTGGGCGAACTGCTAGATGCCGCCGCCGGCGACGCAGTGCCGCTGCTCTATTTTCGCGGTCGGTACGGCGTATATCACGGCGGTATCGCCTCCGTCCTGGGATCGGCGGAAGACTGGGAAATCTGGTAGGGCGTAAGGCGTAGAGCGTAAGCGTGTGTAGTTCTGAGTTTGTACGCACTACGTATTAGGAGGACACGCATGGTAGCGCCGCTATCGGAGCGGGGAGCCGAATCACTGGCGCGCTTGCGCCGTGAGCATATTTTGAGTGTCGAGCAATTCAGCCCGGCGCTGTTGCAACCGCTGTTTACGCAGGCCAAAGCCTTTGCCGAGGGCATCGCCCACGACCAACCGGCCAACGCGCTCGATGGTATGGTGGTCGCCAACCTGTTCTATGAGGCCAGCACCCGCACCGACCTATCGTTCCAGGCCGCCGTCGCCCGGCTGGGCGGGCGAGTGATCACCACGGCGGGCGGCGTGCATTATTCGTCGGTGACTAAAGGCGAGAGCCTGCACGATACAGTCAAGACGATTGCCTGTTACGCCGATGCTATTGTGCTACGTCACTCAGTCAAGGGCGCGGCACGCGAGGCGGCAACCGCCGCCGACGACCTCAGCCGCATCACCGGGCGGCGCGTGCCGATCATCAACGCCGGCGACGGCATCGGCGAACACCCCACCCAGGCGCTGCTTGACCTCTACACGATCAAAGATCGCTTCGGTGCCGGACTCGATGGGCTGACGATCGGCTTCACGGGCGACCTCCGTAACGGGCGCACCGTCCATTCGCTCATCAAACTGTTGGCGATTGACGGTGATCGCGTGCGCCTGGTCTGCATTGCACCCGCCACGCTGGCGATGCCGCCCGAATATGTGCAGTTTGCCCGCTCGCGCGGCATCGAAGTGCGCGAAACCGAGGATCTGCCGGAGGCGATTGCGGACCTTGATGTGTTATATGTGACGCGGGTGCAGAAAGAACGCTTCCTCAGCCGCCAATTGGAAGAGCTGGCCTTGCGCGCATTTGGCGGGCGCTATGAGAGTTTGGACGCAGACACACAAGCCGCGCTACGTCCCGTAGCCGAGATCCACGCCGCCCGCGCCTACGAGCAGGCAGGCAGCAATTATGTGATTGACGACCTAATCATGCGCCGGGCCAAACGCGACATGATCCTGCTGCACCCACTACCGCGCGTAAGCGAGATCCCGGTGGAGATTGACGACGACCCTCGCGCCTACTACTTCCGCCAAGTGCAAAATGGGATGTATATCCGGATGGCGCTGCTGGCCGCCGTGCTGGGGCGGTGACCCGGCGCACGGATCAGTGGCTACGCCTGAGCGACGGGCGGCGCTTAGGGTTCGCCGAGTACGGCGATCCTCTGGGCCGCCCGCTGCTGTTGTTCCACGATACGCCCGGCTCGCGGCTTAAGCGGCACCCGGACGACAGGATTGCAGAGGCGCTAGGGGCGCGGATTATTGCGCTGGATCGGCCCGGCTATGGGCTATCCGACCCCCAACCCCAGCGCCGCCTGCTTGATTGGCCGGACGATGTGGCGCAATTCGCCGATCGGCTGAGGCTAGCGCGCTTTGCGGTCATGGGCATCTCCGGCGGCGGGCCGTATGCTGCGGCGTGCGCCTATGCCATGCCGGACCGCGTGCGCCAAGCCGGGATCGTCAGCGGGGCCGGGATGCTGGATGCGCCGGGAGCGACAGCAGGGATGTTGCTGGTGAATCGGCTGGGCTTACAGGCCGCTCGTCACCTGCCGCCGACTGTACTAACGCACATAACCCGGATGTTATACGCCACGGTGCAGCGCATCCCGGCGCGCCTGTTCGCGGGCGTGGCCGCCGGCTTGCCCGCTGCCGACCGTGCTGTATTGGCCGATCCTGCGACCTTCGCTAATTCCGTGCTTTCCATCCGTGAGGGGCTGCGCCGCAGCACGGCGGGTCTCAGTTCCGATATGGCGATTTTAGCCCGCCCGTGGGGATTTCGCTTAGAAGCGATCCGCGTGCCGGTGGCGCTCTGGCACGGCACCGCCGACAAAAATGTGCCGGTCGCCCTGGCCCAGGTTGTCGCCCGCGCCATCCCCCACTGCTGGGCCACCTTCTATCCCGGCGCAGGCCATCTACTCATGTACTCACACTGGCGCACAATTGTAGCGGCGCTAGTCGCGAGCGAAGTAGAAGGAGGAAAAGTAGCAAGTAGCAAGTGAAAACTGGCACAGCAACTACCTTTCACTTGCTACTTGCTACTTTTCACTCACCGTCAGGCTTACTTCAGCCGCTTGATGATGTGCCAGCCGTAGGGGCTAGTCTTCGGATCATAGGGGGCGAGTCCGATCTCGCCCGGCTTCAGCTTGAAGCCGACATTACCGAAGGCCGGAATCATTTGGTCGCGCGGGGCTTCATCGGCATTGGCCGGATCCACGCCCAGGTTCGCCATCGTATAGATCCCCGGCGCGGCATCGTCGGTGTTATCCTTCACCAACTGCGCAAAATCGGTCCCGCCCTGCGCCTGGGCAAACAGCTTTTCGGCCAGCGCCTTAGCCTCGTCTTTGCTGCGCGTGATCGTTTTGCCCGGCAAGGTGCCCTGGAAACCGATCAGGATGTGCTGCACGGTGATATGCTGCGGTTCGCCCGCCGGGACGGCTACCGTCGGCACCGCGCCTAGCCGTTTGATGATGTGCCAACCATAAGGACTGGTCTTCGTATCATACGAAGCCAAGCCGATTTCGCCGACTTGCAGCGTGAAGCCGACATCACCGAAGGCCGGAATCATGCGGTCGCGTGAATATTCTTTGCTCGATCCCGGCGTGACCCCCAGGTTGGCGAGCGAGTAGATGCCCGGCGCAGCATCGTCCGTATTATCCTTTACCAGTTGATCAAAGTCGGCCCCGGCTTTGGCCTGTGCGAACAGCTTTTCGGCCAACGCTTTGGCCTCGTCTTTGCTGCGCGTGATCGGCTTGCTGCCGACGCTGCCCTGGAAGCCGATCAGGATGTGCTGGACCACAATATGCTGTGGTTGCCCCACCGTAGAGGCAACGGCGGCCGGGGTGCCGGCGGGTTGCGCGCCCACTGCGGTCGGCGGCAGCGCAAAGGTGGTCACAGGGGGCAAGGTCGGCGCAGCAGGGGTGGGACTGGGGGCCGCATCACCGCAGCCCGCAAGCAAGACTAGTAGCGCCGCCAAGCCGGACAAAATAGAAGTGCGTAATCGCATCGGATCTCCTTGTATAATAGGGTAGGTCTATTGACAACCCTACTATTATACTGATTTTCGCCCCGATTAGCGAAAGCCCTGGCCCAAAGGAGGTTACTCATGTCTATATCCGTCACCCAGCGCCTGGCTGGGCTATTTATCGGGATCGGTCTGATCCTGGCCCTGTGGCCGAGCAGTGGGCTACCGGTGAGCGCCGCGCCGGCACCGCTGCCCGTTGCAGACGTAACCCTGACGCTGGACCCACCTACACCGCAGGAGGGCCACACACTACTGATCCGTGTGCAAGCTCCGACCGGGGCGGGCATGATCGGCGGCAGCCTGGGCAACAACGCCCTAACTTTCAACTGCTGCACCGGCCGGCAGCCGTGGGCGGTCGCAGGCATCGAGCCGTACCAATCGCCGGCCACCTTGCCGCTGCGGGTGATCGTGCGGCTGGCTGACGGCAGCGTGCGCTGGGTGGACCAAACGGTGACGGTGCGCCGCTACCCCTACCCCACCCAACGCAGCGTATACTACGGTCCGCGCTTCGCCCCTGGCGTGCGGCAAACCGAACACGCAACGCTAGCTGCCGTGTTCGCCGGGCGCAGTGGACCGCCACTGTGGAACGGTCCTTTCCTGCGGCCGTTGCACCGCGCCGTCGTGGTCAACGCGATTTTCGGCGAACGGCGCGCGTTCAACGACGAGCCGCCCTACGAGGTGCATACCGGTGTGGATTATGATGCCGCTGCCGGCACGCCGGTCTATGCGCCCGCGCCGGGGCGGGTGGTCTGGGCGCAACCGCTGCAATTGCGTGGCAACACGGTGATCGTGGATCATGGCGCGGGCGTATTCACGCTCTACGCCCACCTGTCGGCCTTCGGTGTGCGGGTCGGCGACCGCGTACAGACCGGTGACCGGCTGGCGCTGGTCGGCAGCACCGGCAATGCGCTTGGCCCGCACCTACACTGGGAAGTCCATGCCGCCGGTTCCGCTGTCGAGCCGTTTGAATGGGTGTCGCGCAATTGGCCGTAGGCAGCCGGCGTTAGCTGGGCTACAGACCGACCGAAAATACGCAACGAGGTCAAGCTTTACTGCTTATCCACCCTGCTCAAAGCCGCCAACATCGTGGTCTGTAAAGCGGTCAGCTTGTCTACCCAACCCTGACGGTAGGGGCGCAGAGTTTCGACCAGCACCTGGGCCAGAGCCAAGTGGGCGGCCCACTTGTGGTCGGCAGGCAGGATATACCAGGGCGCGTGCGCGGGGCTACAGCGTTGCAGCACCTCTTCGTAAGCAACGGTGTAGTCGGCCCAATAGGCGCGTTCGGCCCAATCGCCGGGGTTCAGCTTCCAGGCTTTAATGATGTCGGTCTCGCGCGCCAGCAAGCGTTTGCGCTGCTCGTCACGGCCCAGGTGCAGGTAGCACTTAACCAGCAGTGTGCCGGTCGCGGTCAACAGTTGCTCATAGGCGTTGATCTGGTCATACGCGGCCTCGATCTGCTCCGAGGGCACGAGCTTGTGGACGCGCACCACCAACACCTGCTCGTAATGCGAACGGTTGTAGACTCCGATCATGCCTTTGGCCGGCGCGGCCTGGTGGATGCGCCAGAGGAAATCGTGCGCCGCCTCGTCAGGAGTAGGCACTTTGAAGTCGGTAATCTGCACACCCTGCGGGTTGATCGCGCTGATCACATGATTGATCAGGCTGTCTTTGCCGGCCGCGTCGCGGCCCTGGAGGACGACCAACAGTGCATGAGTGCGCGCGCCCCACATCAACGCTTGCAACTCGCCTAGTTCAGTCAACAGCGGCACCAGTTGGGCTTCGCAGTCGGCCCGGTCTAGGCCGCCGTCGGCATCCGTCGCATAGTCGGCTAGCGATACGCGGCGGTTCGGTTCAATTTTGCGGGCCAGGGGTTTTACCATAATAGCGATCTCCTTTCGTTGATGCGACGGGCTACAGCAGAAGCCGTACCGTGGCAAGCGACCCAGCGACCCCGGCGGGCAAGCGGGTAGATATAGGGTAGGGTGCTACCGAAGCAACTGTTGTGTTATGATAAGCAGTATGAGTGAAGTGATTGAGCACGAAGCGCAAACGCCGGCGCGCCCCTTAGGAGTGCGGCTGCAATTGGGGCTGGCCTTTCTGGCCTTTACTCTGATCGGAGCAAAGGACGGCGCAGTAGGTGTGCTGCTCCCCAGTTTGCAGCAATTCTATCGAGTAGATAAAGCCACCATTGCCCTACTGTTCCTGGCGAGTACAGCGGGCTATATGAGCGCCGCCGCGACCAGCGGCGCGTTAGTCGAACGGCTGGGGTTGCGGCGCTTTCTGTTGCTGGGTACGGGCAGCTTTCTGGGCGGCGTGACACTGCTGACACTACAGCCACCGTTCCTCCTGGTGCTGGTCGTGCTACTGCTGCTCGGTTTGGGGGTAGCGGTCATTGACGCGGGGCTGAACTCCTATATCGCCGGGCTGCCTAACAATACCGCACTACTCAACTACCTGCACGCCTTCTACGGTCTGGGCGCACTGATCGGGCCGCTGGTCGCATCCGGTGTGCTGGCCTTGGGCCTCACGTGGAATAGTGTCTACGCAGTGTGGGGCGTGATCAGCCTGATTGTGCTAGCGGGCGTAATGGGCTGGTTCCCAGCCCAAGCGGGAGGTACGCAAAAGACCCATCCCGAAGGGGCGGCCTGGCGGGCGACGCTGCGGTTGCGCGTGGTGGTGCTGGGAGCGGCCTTTTTGCTGGTCTATGTCGGAGCCGAGGTCAGCCTGGGCAGTTGGAGCTATAGCCTGTTGACCGAAGATCGGCGTGAGGCGGCGTTGCTCGCCGGCTGGACTGTCAGCGGCTACTGGCTGGGTCTCACGTTAGGTCGGCTGCTGCTGGGCCGGCTGGCGGCGCGGATCGGTAATCAACGGCTGATTGAGGGCTGCTTGGCCGGCGTGGTAATCGGTCTGGCGGTAGTTTGGCTGATCCCCGGTGGCTTGGGCGCAGCCGTGGGCTTGTGCTTCACCGGCTTCAGCCTGGGGCCGATTTTCCCGACGACGATTGCCCTTATGTCGGATCGCGTGCCGAGCCGCCTGCTACCCAGCGCTGTCGGCTTCTTGGCGAGCGCGGCCGGCATCGGCGTAGCGATCTTCCCCTGGATCGCCGGCAACCTAGCCCAGCGCATCGGCCTGTGGACGCTGCTGCCCTATGTAATGGGCAGCACCGTCCTCATGTTGGGCCTGTGGTGGGCCATCGGGCGGACAAAGGCATCCCCCGTGTCACCCGCAGCTATCGGTCTTTCGACCGATTGACCACCCACTCCGGCTCCGGTATGATAGAGGAGGTTGGGCCGGAGTGCAAGGGTTATCCTCCAAGATATGCTCCCTTGTGCAACAACTCGTCCAGCCGTTTTCTTTACCCGAAAGGATCGACCCAATGCGCCCTACAATACGCCGGCCGGATAATCAGCGCACCCTAGCGACTCAGCCCAGTATAGCCGGTGATTCGATCCTGCGCGCCATCCGCCCAGAATGGACGCGCCTCCGCCTGTAGCACACCTCGTATCCCCACGGATACAACCGGGTGGCGGCTACGGCCCCACCCGGTTTTTTGTCGCATTGAACGCCGAGTTGAAAGTGCAAAGTTGGACATGGGCCACTTTTCACTACTTACATTGAGGCATCAGGGCAGCGGAGTGCCCGCAACCTTGTCACGGTTGAGATCAGGGGTTCGAGTCCCCTATGCCTCGCTCATACGACGGGCCGGCGGAACTGGGTTATCTGGTCTTAGCGGGTTCAAACCCTGCCGGTTGGCGCAAGCCGACTGTACCCAGGCCATCTCTTGCCCGTCGTGTGAACCTTTACAACTGCATAGCGTACTTTGAGGACGTAGTTTAGTGGCCTAGAACAGCTACAACGCCATTCCCGTTTTTGCCCCGGCGGGGCCGTAGGCGAATGGTTACCTTCCCACGGAGCAGATCGCAGGTTCGAATCCTGCCGTCCTCACCAGCGGTGTCCGTCCAGGGCATCGGCTGCCACGCAAGGGGACGTAGCTCAGTGGTAGAGCGGCTAAAGCACCATCACCAATTTCGCCTCACGGGGCCGGCGGCTGACGGTTACCATTCGGGATGGGCAGGTCGCAGGTTCAATTCCTGCCGTCTCCACCCCTACACCACCGGTATCGGCTGCGTAGCAGCAATAGGTTACACGGTGGCGTAGGAGGTCGGGAGGGATACGGGGCTAGTCAATGCCCGATCCGTCCCGGCTTCACTTCATATCACGCTTAATAGAATAGACACTTGGGGACGTAGCTCAGTGGTCAGAGCAGCACACCGCCATCACCAATTTTGCCTCATGGGGCCGGCGGCTGATGGTTACCGACTTTTAATCGGCTGGTCGCGGGTTCGAATCCCGCCGTCTCCACCCCAATTCGCTATAATAGGCTAACGCCGCGCCGCGCTGCACCAGGGGACGTAGCTCAACGGCAGAGCAGTCCGTCACCATCTATTCGCCCCAATCCGGAGCCGGCAGGTGAGGGTTCTCGGTTGCGGGTTCAAGTCCCGCCGTCTCCACCCTGGCGGGCCGCCTTTGCCCGTCGGTTGCCCATCCATCGCCCAGCAATGGGCCGCAAGGAGGTCCGTCCGATGAAGAACCTGAAGAACTACGTGCAGAGCCTCACCAACACCCCCCAGAACGAGCCGATCCCCGGTTCGAGCCAGGTGCCCAACAGCGCGGGCGGCTACACCTGGCCGGTGGATGACTGGACGCGGCTCGACCGCTTCCTGATCCTGGGCAGCGAAGGTGGGTCGTACTACAGCAGCGAGCCGAAGCTGACGGCGGAGAACGCGCAGGCCGTCAGCCGCTGCATTGCCGAGGATGGGCCGCGCACGGTTGCCCGCATCGTAGCGGTGTCTCAGGCGGGACGCGCACCCAAGAACGACCCGGCAATCTTCGCGCTGGCACTCTGCGCGACCGAGGGCAACGATGTGACCAAAGCGGCGGCGTTTGCCGCGCTGCCGCAGGTCTGCCGCATCGGCACGCACCTGTTCCACTTCGCGGCCTTTGTAGACGGGCTGCGCGGCTGGGGGCGCGGGCTGCGCCAGGCCGTGGCCGCGTGGTATGCCCAGCCGGCGGGCGAGCTGGCCTATCAGGCGGTCAAGTATCAGCAGCGCGACGGCTGGAGCCACCGCGACCTGCTGCGTCTGGCCCACCCCAAGCCGGCGGACGATCAGCATAACGTGATCTACCGCTGGATGGTGCAGGGCTGGGAGTGGGTGGGCGATGAGCCGCACCCCGACGCTGCGCTGCGCGGCCTGTGGGCGTTTGAGCGGGCCAAGCGGGCAACGGACGCAGCCGCGATCGTCAGCCTGATCCGCACCTACAACCTGCCGCGCGAAGCCATCCCGACCGCGTGGCTGAACGATGTGGACGTGTGGGCGGCTTTGCTGGAGCGGATGCCGTTGGAGGCGCTGGTCCGCAACCTAGCGACGATGACGCGCCTGGGGCTAATCGCGCCGCTGAGCGAGGGGACGCGTAAGGTCGTGGCCGAACTGGGCAACGCCGAGCGTATCCGTGCCGCGCGCCTGCACCCGATCAAGGTGCTGGCCGCGCTGCTGACCTATCAGGCGGGCAAGGGCGTGCGCGGCAGCGGCACCTGGACTCCCGTGCCGCAGGTGGTGGACGCGCTCGACGGGGCGTTTTACCACGCCTTCGGCAACATCACGCCGACCGGCAAGCGCTGGCTGTTGGCGCTCGACGTGTCGGGTTCCATGGGCAGCGGCGTGGTCGCCGGCGTGCCGGGGCTGACCCCGCGCGTGGGCAGCGCGGCAATGGCCCTGATCACGGCGGCCACCGAAGCCCAGCATACCATCGTCGGCTTCTCGGCGCCCAGCGGCGGGGGCTACGGCGGACGGTTTGACGGCGGCACGCCCGGCCTGACCCCGCTCGACGTCTCACCCCGTCAGCGGCTGGATGATGTCTTGAAGAAAGTAGACGCGCTGCCGATGGGTGGCACCGACTGCGCGCTGCCTATGCTGTGGGCCCAGGAGCAGAAGATCGCCGCCGACGTGTTCGTGGTCTACACCGACTCGGAGACCTGGGCAGGCCCGATCCACCCGACCCAGGCGCTGCGCCAGTACCGCCAAGCCACCGGCATCGCAGCCAAGCTGATCGTGGTGGGCATGGTCAGCAACGGCTTCACCATCGCCGACCCCGACGACGCGGGGATGATCGATGTGGTCGGCTTCGACACCGCCGCGCCGCAGGTGATGGCCGACTTCGCGGTCGGCCTCTAACCCGGCCCGACATAGAACTGAATACACAACCAAATATAAACTGAATAGCCCACGGGGCAGCCCTATTGCGGAGGTAGGACTGCCCCGTTCGGCGTTCTAAAAGGTGTTATAATGCGGCAGGAGGTAGCCCTCATGTATAGCCTGGACGCAGCAGCCGTCAAACGTTGGATCGTGGTAGAAGATCGCTGGTTCCCTAGTGCAGTCAGCACCACTTGCCCCACCTGTTCGGAGCGGGTTATCTTTTCCACGACGCAACACACCTATGATGTGGAGCGCGATACTATTGCGGCCAGTGCATCTTGCCCCAGTTGTGATGAAACCATCGCCTTATGGGCTATTCATCCTGGTTCTGCCAGTAATCCTACAGGTAAAAAATCTGATCGAGTGGTTATGTATCCCGAACCACCGCACCGCACGGCCATAACAGGAACAAATCTAGTGCCGGAACGGGTGCGAAATGCCTATCGGGATGCTCTAAAAGCCTATAACGCCGGTATTTGGAGCGCCACGAACGTCACCTGTCGCGTCACGCTAGAGGGAATTGTGCAGAATCTGATCGGACAGCCAAAGGGCCGCGACACGCTGGCAACCCAGATCCGGCAGTTAGCAACTGCTGTAGACCTCAGCCAACCGTTGATCACCCTAGCAAATACTGTTCGTACTGGGGGCAATATTGGCGCGCATTTCGACGAACTGAAAGAAGCTGATAGCGATACCGCCGAAGCAATGTTGGATCTAATCGAGTATCTGCTGGAATACGTCTACACCCTACCCGGCATGGTTACCCAACTAGACCAACGAATTGCGGCATTAGGTCAGCCCAAACCTCTGCCACCCCCTATACCACCTGCACCACCGATCCCTGCACCGATTCCAGATGGACAACCGGAAGATCGTCCCACCTTGCGTCTACGCTTTTGGGCGCAGTTGTTAGATCGGGCTAAAGTACAAGGGGTATCTACCCATGCAGGGCGTAATCCAACACGGGATAATTGGTTAGATGCAGGATCAGGATTATCTTACGTTCATTATACGTATTTAATCTTTGAAGATCGCACCGTAGCAAAAGTAAATATGGTGAGCAACGATGCCGGCCGCAATAAGCGTATCTTCGAGGGATTGCTACAACATCGTAGTGAAATTGAATCTGCTTTTGGTGGATCCTTACATTGGGATCAACGGGAAGAACGTAAAGCAACAGAGATCGTGTATAGTATAGCTGAAGGCGGATTACGATCCGGTGAGGAGGCATGGCCAGCCATCCAAGATCGAATGATCGCCGCAATGAGCCGGTTGGTTACAGCCTTTGCGCCATTCATCAAAGCACTCCCGCGCCGCGATGAATAGCCCCATGCTAACCCTCACCCCCACCCTAGCGCGGCGGCTGGCGATCACGCGGCAGCGGCTGGCCGGGCCGCGCCCCGCACCCGATGCGGCGGGCATCCTGGCGACGGTGCGCGACTTGGGCTGCCTGCAACTGGACCCGACGAACGCGGTGGCCCGTACCCATTTGCTGGTGCTGTGGAGCCGCCTGGGCCACTATGACCCCGCCCACCTGGATCAACTGCTCTGGCACGACCGTAGCTTATTCGAGTTTTGGGCACATTGCGCGTCCATTGTGCTAACCGAGGACTATCCGCTCTATTACGCCGCGCAGATGCGCGACTATCCCGCCGGCACTACGGGGTGGGGCCGCAAGGTCCGCACCTGGATGGCCGATAACCATGCGCTGCATGACCACATTCTGACCGAATTGACGGCGCGGGGCCCGCTGCGGAGCGGCGATTTCGAGGATCGCGCGGTGGTACCCTGGCCGTCGTCGGGGTGGACCAACGCCCGCAATGTGGGGCGAATGCTCGATTTCCTGTGGGCCCAGGGGCGCATCACGGTAACGGGGCGCAAGGGTGGGCAAAAGGTGTGGGATTTGACCGCACGCTGCTTGCCGGCGCACGTCTTGCAGACCGATTTGCCCACCGCCGCTATGGTGCGCCAAGCCGCGCAACGGTCGCTGCGGGCGCTAGGGATCGCCACTACCCGCGACATCAGCAACCACTTTATCCGGGGCTTTTATCCGGGCCTCGACGCGGCGCTGGCGGATCTGGCAGCCGCCGGCACCATTCAGCAAGTGCGCGTGGCCGCCGGCAGCACCACATGGGCGGAGCCGGCCTGGGTACATACCGCCGACCTGCCGCTACTGGACGCGCTAGCAAACGGGGAATGGCAGCCGCGCACCACGCTGCTGTCGCCCTTCGACAACCTGATCTGCGACCGGGCACGCACCGAGCGCCTGTTCAACTTCCACTTCCGCATCGAGATCTATGTGCCGCCGGCGCAGCGTGAATACGGCTACTATGTGCTGCCGATCCTGCATGGCGACCGCCTGATCGGGCGTGTTGACCCACTGATGGACCGTAAACAGGGCGTGTTGCGGATCAACGCCGTCTATGCCGAGCCGAACGCACCGATAGATGCAGGGCCGGCGGTTGCCATAGCAATCAGCGCGTTAGCGGGGTTCTTGGGGGCCAAAACCGTGGAGTACACCGAGCGCGTGCCGGTAGTATGGGCGAGCACGCTAGTCTAGGAGGGGCTGCATGATCGATCTGGAACAATGGATGCGCGAGGCGATGCAGCATCGGCGCGAACTCGAAGCGGGCGGCTACTATTTCCTGGGCAACATTGACGACGATGCGGCCTATCGCTTCAGCCAGAGCCTGCTGCTGATGGCTGTCGCCCGGCGCGGTGATCCCAGCACGCCGATCACGATCTATATCAACTCCGGCGGCGGCTCCATCGGCTCCGGCATCGCCATGCTGGAGATGATCTACAAGATGCGGGCTGAGTACGGCGTGACGATCAACACCGTTGTCACCGGCTATGCCTATTCGATGGGCGCGATTGTGTTTCAAGCGGGCGAACGGCGGCTGATCGGTGCCTACTCGACGCTGATGCTGCATAGCCCACAATGGACGCTGTCGGGCAACGATCAGCGCATTTTCGGCGATTTCGCCGTGCTGGCCGAACATTATCAGAGCCTAGTCGCCAATCTGTTCGCCCAGCGCACCGGCAAACACGATGCCGCCTGGTGGGAAGACTTTATCTACTCCGGTCGTGACCGCTTCCTGACTGCCCGCGAATGCCTCGACTTGGGCCTAGCCGACGGCCTCTACGACGGGCATGACCTGCTGCCGCCCATGCCCGTCACGGCCGCCGAGCCGAATTAACCTGACGACACCACAGAGACACGGAGATTCGGAAGGATAATCACTGCGGTAGCGTAGTTTTCAGTGCGCCTAGTGGGCAATCGTCACTTAACCGTTCGTAATCGTCGTGTCTTCGTATCTCTGTGGTGTCGTTCTCAGTGGGTCGAGGACAACGCCCGCTCGTAAACCCCCAGCATGGCATCAGCCACCCGGTCGGTGCGGAAACCGGCGGCGGCCTGGCGGGCGGCGGCGGCGACGGCCGCGTGGTGGGCGGGGTCGCGTAATAAGTCGCCGAGGGCAGTGGCGAGGGCGGCGGGGGCACGCGGTGGCACGGCGACACACGCACCGAGCGGGGCCAGATACGCGGCGATGCCGGTAGACTCGCTGACCACCACCGGTGTGCCGACCACGGTGGCTTCCAGCGTCACGCGGTTCATGGCCTCCACCACGGACGGAATGCAGACGGCATCGGCGGCGGCCAGATGGTCGCGCACATCGGCACGAGGCAGACGGCCGGTGAATGTGACCTGCTCCCCCACGCCCAGCGCAGCGGCCCGGCCCTGCAAAAAGGCGGCGAAGTCGCCGTAATGCTCCGTGCCGCGTGACGGGCCGCACAGCCAGAGGCGGGGCGGTTGCGCTAGGCTCGCGTTGAGTGCAGGTAACGCCTCAATCAGGTATTCCAACCCCTTGAAGGGATGCAGCCGGCCCACGAACATGATCCAGCCCCGTTCGGCTTCAGCGGCGCGGTCCAGACCGTAACGGGTCAGCAACTGCGTCCGCGCTTCGGCTTTATAGGTCGTCAGGGGGCGATCTTCCGGTGGATAGGCCACCGCTTCGATAGCACGCGGGATCGTGACCACGCGCCCCGCGTCGGCCCCGATAGCCGTGACATAGCCGGCCAAATGCGGCGAAATCACGCGCACGGTAGTCGCGTCGCGCAGGGTACGGGCGACTAGGCGGCGCGGCAGGCGGAACCGCCGGAAGCCGTAGTCGTGCGCGGGCAAGGCGATCACATCGGCGCCCTGGATCGTCACCACAGTCGGAATGCGCCGGCCCACCGCCAGGATCGCCGCCGCGCCAAACGGATAGGCGGCCTCGACATGGATCAGGTCATAGGGGTGCGTCGCATAAAACCGCCGCGCCGCCGCCACCAGGGTCAGGAAATGCTCATAGTGGAACAAGCGCGCACTGACTTGCCGCCGCATAATCCCAACCGGCCCCCGCTCGGCCGATGCATTAATCGCCCACACCGGCACGCCCTTGATCTCCCGCCGCGTCAACGCCGGTGCGCCGCGCTCGGCCACCACAGTCAGTACCTCGATCTCCACGCCGCGCGCTATCAGGGCACGAATCACCTCATCATGGTGCGCGTTGCCCATGAGATCGGTACTGTAAGAGCCGATGAGGTAGCTGATTTTCATAGGTGTCAAGTGTGTTGGTGTCGGCTATCAGGTGGCAGATGTCGGGTACCCATCGTCAATTCGTCTCCTGCTGCCCGCTACCTGATACCTGGATCACTAATAGGCATTCAACTCCCGGTACACCGCCTCCAGCGCAGTGACGAGGTGCGGTTCGGCGTAGCGCGTGGCGGCGGTGGCTTGTCCCGCATGGATCAGGCGGGCGCGCAGGTCGGGAGCGGTGAGCAGGCGGATAATCGCGGTGGCTAGGCCGGCAGGGTCTTCGGGCGGGACAAGTAGGCCATTGCGGCCGTGCTGGATCATCTCCGAAACCACCGGAATGTCGGTCGAAACGACGGGGCAGCCTGCCACCATTGCTTCAAGCGGCGGCAGGCCGAACGACTCGTAGCGTGTGGGATAAACCAGGCAAGCAGCGCGCCGCAACAGGCGCACTTTGGCCGCCTCGCTCACCGGCCCCAACGCCAGCAGCGCGTCGCTGGTGCCGTCAGCCGCGCAAATCGCGGCGAGTTCGGCGGCTCCCGCCGGGTTCTGACCGACAAAGACAAAGCGCGCAGTCGGACACTGCGCGCGCACCAGCGGCATGGCACGCGCCAGCAGATCATACCCTTTGCGGATCTTAAGTTGGCCGATGAACAGCACCAACGGCGCATCGCCCGGCACCGTCGGGTCCGCTTCCTCGCCCGGCTGCGGACTATCGGGAATGCCCTGGATAAACGGCGCGTCTACCCACAACGGCACGCGCCGGATACGCTCAGCCGGTACGCCCATGTGCGTTAGCAGGCCCACCTCATGCTCGGACAGTGCGATCACCCGGTCGGCCATACGCAGCGGTGCGTGCATCCGGTAGTTTTGCCAGGCGCGCTGTGGCCGCCGCTCACGTAGTAAGGCGCGCAACAAGCCCGCCGGGGTGTAGACTACGCGATCCCAATGCACCGCCCCGGCATAAGGGCGTTCCCGATCATCCACCAGATAGGGGTCATGGAACGGACCGACAACGGTAAATACCAGCGGCACCTGCCGGCGCGCGGCCCACCGCGCCGCCTCATAATTAAGGGCGTTGCGCAGGTGCCAGAGGTGAATCACTCTCGGTTGGGCCACGCGCAAGGCCGTCGCGAGATCCGGTGCCCGCCACCAGCGGTCGAAGGCTACGCGGCGCACTTTTATGCCGTCAATTTCTTCTTTGGCCTGCCCGATCAGCGGCGATCCGGCCTCGTAGTAGGTTACCGCGTGCACAGGGTGACCGCGCCCCACCAACGCCCGCGCCTGCACCGCCTCCGGCCAGTGGCGGAAGCCTGCCGTAATACCTGTTGTAGTGACAAAGCTAACCCGGATAGTCATCTGGCATATTATACCACACTCCCTTCCCTCTAAGATCCTTCCGCGCCGAGCAGCAATCTACGGGCCGGCGGTATGAAAACTCCAAGCCTTGTGCCGCGTTGTGCCGTTCTGGGTCACGGTGACATCGGCACGGTACTGCGTAGCCACTGCTAACGGATGAACTGGGCGCAACGTAACCATATTGAAGTAACCCATTGCCGGCGTGGTAGTAATCATTACGGGCGCACCGCCGGCGTCGGTCAGTGTCGCACTCACCAAAGTAACCGCCGGAGCGAAGGGGCCGAACTGCCAGGTGACGGCGCCCGTATGCGCGTCGGTTTGGCCGTCGCCGGGATAGACTATGTTATCCGGTTGCTCTGGGCCGGTAGTGCCGCCGATGACATTCAGCGCAGCCGCACAGCCGTGCGCGTCGCAACTCATAGCAAAGCCGCTACGCGCCAGCGGCGGATTCAACATACCAAAGCGGTGGAGCGGCTCTTCCATCCAGCCGTCAATCATCCGCGCGGGCGTGTAGTCGGGTTGAGTGCGGTACAGATTGCTGCCTTGCGCCGCTGCCTGACCCGCCGCTGTATAGCCGGGGCGACTGGGCGTCTCGTTATGCTCATATTGATCGGGGTTAAGCAGCATATAGTGGATATGCAGCGCGTCGGCGGCGGTCAGGGCGGGGTCTTCGACCACCGCCGGCAAGCCCGCCGCCGCACGATAGTAGTTAAGCCGCCCCAGCCAGTCCGCGGGGAGGGCGAGGGGAGCAGCGGTTGGTGAGCTACCCGGCCCGGCGGTCGGGCGGCTGCCGTTGGGGTACGTTGTATCGTAGCGGAAGCGACCCAACTGGCTCAACAACACATTATACGGCGGCGCATTTTCGGGGTGCAACTCAAACACGGCGCGCTCAAAATATTGCACGGTGTAGGGCTTACCGTTCAAGTCGCTGGTCTCCGTGAATTCCTCGGAAATCGGGTAGCCTTGCTGAGCCAGGCCGCCATGACCCTCCCAGTAGGCGCGGAACACCCCACCAACCGTGTGTCCGGTTTCAGCGAATAGGCGGGGGGTGTCGTGGCTAACCCGCTGACCGGGCGCGCCGTCCGGGTATTTAGCCCGGTAACGGAAGGTGCCCAGTTGCGAGAGCAGCGTATCGAACGGCGGCGTGTTTTCGGGGTGCCGCTCGAACACGGCGCGCTCAAAATATTGCACGGTATAGAGCTTACCGTTCAGATCGCTAACTTCCTGTAGCTCATCGGAGATCGGGTAGCCCTGTTGGGTCAAGCCGCCGTGCGCCTGCCAGTAAACCCAAAACGGGCCGCTGACAGTTTTGCCGGTTTGCGGAAACAGGTGAGAATCGCCTTGCGCCCGGCCGAGATCGGGCAGAGCGAACAGCAAACCGATCAGGGTGAGTGCGCTAAGGCCACGGAAAATGCGGGAGGCGTTGTGCATTAATGGGTTCCTTTAGCGGTTCGTATTAAAAGCACTAATGTTAGATGAGCAAGAATGCATTATCACACAGGCGGCACGCCGGTGAGAATAGCCCAATTGTCCTGTTTAGGGCGTGCTATCGTGTAGTCAGGGCTACGCCATACATCCCAAACGACAGCAAGCGCGGGTCGCGGGGATCGCCGGTGGGCCGGGGTGGTTCGGGGCTACGAAAGCGGATGCGATGATTACCCGGCGGCACGATTAGCTGCACAGTGAAAGGTTTTGCGGCGGCTTGCGGGGTCAGGGCAACAGTTGTCGGCTTGCCGTCATCCAGGCTAATCAGCAAACTGCGTGCCGCCCCAAACGGATACGCGGTAAAAGCCAGCGTGGCAGGGAGCGGCGATGATGTGAGATTGATCGTGAAGAGCTCCGCCGAGTCACCGCTGTTAGAGTCAGCCCAGCGGTAAGGCTGCCCATTAGATCCCTGCGCCGCGTCAAACCAGCCGTCGCCCACATCAAGGGTTAACGGGTTCGCCGGGGCCGGCCCGTCGGGCACACGATACACGCGCATTAGGCGATCAGTGTACACCGGTTGCACATTCGCCCCCAGCACCTGCTCCAGCACCCGCGCGAACTCCGCCGCGTTCCACGGCGCGTCCAGAGCTTCTTGCCAGACGACGATATAGCGGGTGTGATAATAATTCAGGATCGCCCGCCCCTGCGTCGCATAGTCGGTACGTTGCAAAAAGTCGCGCGCCGGATAGTAATAGGCCAACTGGTCGGGGGGGAAGCCTAGCACCAGCAAATGATGAAACAAACTCGCGGTCTGCATGAAGTTGTTGGGGTTCGACAGTTTATGGTCGCGCGCCCACCGTCCGCCGAAAATCGGCTTGCCGGTCAAGATCTGATACGCCATGTAATGATCTTCGCCGCGCCCTTTATCGGTGAAGGCGGGCAGTTGCAGGATCGCATACGACTCCGGGTCGTGCGCAATCTGTTGATAAAACGGCGGCCAATCGGGCGCATCTACCCGCGCCTCCCCGGCGGCGACGACGAATGGAACGAGACTGATCAGCAGAAAAAGCGTATAAAGCGTGAAACGTGAAACGTGAAACGTGAGACGCCGCCACGAGTGAGGGGTGCGTGCGGAGCGCGGAATAGGTATGAGTGCTGCGTGCTGCGTGCTGCGCGCGGAATTGACGGACGCCGCCTGAGGATCACCGACTGACGACCGCCACCCACGGCGCACAGCCCGCAGACCCAGCGCCGCCAGATGCGCCACACCAAGCAGAGCCAGGGTACTATAACGACCGGGGTCGCGGCCGATGTTGAAGATCGGCAGGTTTTGCAGCAGGGCGTAGGGCAGGGGGAAGCCGGTCGCCTTGCCGCCCACTGTCAGCACTGGGCCGAGCGCGATGAGATAGAACAGGCCGATCACGACAGCCCAGAATCCGGCCTGCCGCCGCACCAGGTCACGGGCAGTGAACAGGCCGACCCCCGCCAGCCCCAGGGCCAAGTAGCCGGGGTTGCCCAACCCCGGCCCCACCAGATCACGCAGATCCAGGGCGCGCGTGCTACTTTCATAGCCCACGGCCAGCCAGGGTGACGCGGCGGCCTCCAGCAACATGGGCAGTAGCAGCGGCGGCCCCACCAACACGGCAAAACCGCCGCCAATCAGCGCCAGCCGTCCGAATATCTGCCGGATCGCTGCTGCCTGCCGCTGCGTAAAGGCCAGATAAACGAACAGCAGTAATGTGCTGAACACGGCATACATCACATACTGCCAATCGGTCAGCGCCATAATAACCAGCGTGCCGACCGCTCCCGCTGCATACCACCGTCGGCGATCCGACCGCCATGCGGCGCCGTCTCCAGCCGGTGGGCCGTAAAGCGTGCGGAATAGGAGAAACAAATAGAGCGGCAACCACTCAACCGATAGCTTTTCGGCCTGCCCCAGCGTGTAAAAGGTCAGTACGTTGCGGCCGGCGTAAGTAAACAGCGCCGCCCCGGCGAAGGCCGCCCATCCGTCATCTACCCAATCACGGATCAGCAGGAAGGTGAAGCCGGTAGTCAACGTCAGTGCCGCCAGAAAGAGGAGGTTGGTGCCGGCGATGTAGCCGAATAGCCAATTAAACGGGATTGTGATCAACCCATTGAACGGGTTGAGGGTGTGGAAGCGCAAGCTAATGCCGGTCGGATAGTACAAATAATCGGTGTAAAACAGGTCCATCGGATGCAGATCGGGCGGCGGCACAGCAAAGGGCTGCAAACGCGCCGAGTCGAGTAGCGCCGTCTTGACCCACCAATTGTTCCACAAATTCTCGTAGCCGTCGAGGTCGCCCCCAACCACACCGGCGGTTAGGTGCAATAGCGCCACCCGCCCATAGAGTGCGGCCAACAATCCCGCCCCGATCCAGACCCACAGCGCCGGCCGCCGCAATATGCGCGCCGCTCGGCTCACAGATAGCGCAGCAATAGCTTGATGCCCGGCAGCCGCATTCCGGCGAAACGTTGCTTATCTTCGTCCAACAACCCGCCCAAGCGCCGGAATACGAGCCAAAACAGGCCGGTGGCGCCTAGCACCAACAGCCCATCCACCAGTGCCAGGCCGAACCAGGGCAAGCTGAGGATCGGCACCGGGTTAGCCGGCACTAACAGAGTCAACGGGCCGATAATCACGATAAAGGCCAGCGTCGCCGCCAGCACGCGGCCTAGGAAGGCCAGCGGGAAGCGCAAACCCAAGCGCCGTAGCCCAAACCCCAGCGCTACCAACCGTGAACTCAGCGCCGCCACCGCTACCGCCGCCGCCACGCCGACTACGCCGAACGCCGGCTCCCACAGGATCAGCAGCGGAACACTGAGCAGCGTGAAAGCGCGTGCGACCAGCACCACCCGGTAATCCTCATAAACCATCAACACATTGAGCGCCACACTGACAATACTCTCGCCGAACAGACCAAAAATGAGGATCGCACAAGCCGCCGTCGCTTCGCCCAGGCGCTCAGGATTAAGCACATCGCCCTTGCCCGCCTGCAAATAGAACAGGGCTAAAAGATTATGCACCATCAGCATTAGCCCAGCCCCGGCGGGCAGCAGTACCAGGATTAGGAAGCGCGTCAGACTGGCGTAGGCAGTCTGCAAGCCCTCGATACGGCCCTCGGCATAGAGGCGGGAGAAGAGTGGGGTTTGCACCCCGGTGAGCGGCACCACCAGTTTCTGTAGTAGCTGACGCACCACCTTGAACGCCATCCCAAGTAAAGTCACTTCAATAGCACGCCGTTCTTTATTGGCGACTAAAAAGCCGAGCGTAAGCACAATAAAGGATAAGTCATAGAGCGAAGCCGACAAGTTCATGATATACATCATGGCGGAGTAAGCGGTGAAGCGTTGCCAAATCGGACGATTGGAGGGGCGACGTGGCCCCCCCACCTGAGTGCGCGGCGGATTACGGCGCAGACCGGCGTGCTCTTCGGCCAGAGCGCGAAACATCAAGCGTACCGACAAGATCACTGAAATCGTCGTTCCGATCAGCAACGCCAGCAGCGCGCCAAATACGCCGAACGGTATGACCAGGACGATTTGTAAGCCCGGAATCAGCAGTGCGTTCAAGACGTCTAACACGCTGGTCATCTTTTGCCGAAAATACGCATATAGCACCTGGACCGATATATCAGAAGCGGCACCCAAGACCAGCATCACGGCCACTAGAGTTAATAGCAGCGGGCCGGCTTCTATGCCGCGGGGTGCGGTGGGAGCCAGCCGGGCTTGAACGGTGCTGACTCCTAACCAGTTGGTGAAAACGCTAGGAAACAGCACCAACGCTGCTACGAACGGCACCATCGTCAGAATTTTTGCCACAGTCACGCGCCCCAGCAAACGATTTAGCCCAGCCCGACCCTCCGTCATCTCGAACTCCGGGATAAAGCGGGGCAGTGCCCGCTCCAAGCCCAGGTCGGTGATCTGGCCTAAAACATTAAGCAACGAGGTGATCGTCACTACCACGGCAAAGCCGTCTGTTTTCAACTGGTGTACGAGAACAAGCGAGGCGAATAGCGTGGCAACCAATTTCAGCGGCAGAAACACCGCGTTCCAAAACGCGGCTCCCGTCGCCCGCTCCACCAGTGTTGCCTGCGGTTTCGGCGCACCCGCTGCTGCTTGTTTAGCCACGCTACTCCAATCGGGTTGTCAATCGTCGGTCGTCGGTATGGCCGGCTGCCGCGTAGGGAGCTATAAGCCCACTGCACTGTAACATATTACGGGTCTTTCGTCATGACGCTTACGCTTGGATTAGAAAACGGTCCGCACCCCATAACAGGCACGGACCGTTTTCTGATTGCTGGGAAGCGCGCTTCACGTTTTACATCGCCCGCCTCATGCGCGTCGCTCCGCTAGGATCATGCGCGCGCCGCCGACATAGGTACGGTAGACGGTCAAGCCGCTGAGGGTGGGGAGTAAGGCCCAGGTGAAAGCCATGATACCCACCCCCACTGGCCCGGCGGATGTCACCGCCAGCAGTACAAACAGTGTGGTCCAGTAGATGCCGGCCCAGACCGAGAGCAGCATTACGCCGATAAAGCCGCGCCCACTCATGATCCAGCCCATACCCATGAAGCCGGCCCAGCCCGCGCCCATCTCATAGATCGCCAGTTGCAGCCCCCGGCGCACGATCTGGCGCGGGTCATCAGGCACGGCGCTGGGGTGCGGCGTGGCGTGCTGGTGCGCGGCGGCGGCGGCGCGGCCAAAAAAGGTGCGCCGATAGGCCCGAATAGCCTCAATACCGATAGAGCCGGTGATATGGCGCAGCAACATGAAGTAGCCGAGACCCAGCCAGCAGGCGACGAGCAGCACCAAACCGGTATGTATCAGATCGCCGCCGACGGCCGAGCGCACCGCCACGGCCGTATCAGGCGGCAAAAAGTCGTCCATTGTGCCCTTCGCGCCACCGGGGAAGCGCGCATAGAGGGCCATGCTCTCTGTGATGCCCAACGTCAGGAACAGGATGTAGGTGGCGAAGATGCCGCTAGCGATCACGGCCAGGGTGCGCTTGGCGAATGGGACACTGAACAGAGGGCGACCCGTCACGCGCGGCAGAGCAAAGGTGGCGAGTGTCATCAGCCCCAGGATGGCGAAGCCGACCATGTTCATTTGCGCGTGGGCAAACGGCGTGACCATGAAGCCGGTGCCTTGCGCCTCGTCAAGCCAGGTTTCTACCGGCGGCAGGGTCTGGATCACGCCCTGAATCGTGCCGATCAGCAGAGCGAGTGTGCTAATGCCGACAAAGCGCGACAGCCAATGATCGGCCGGCGCATCGGGGGCCGGCCCCTGCTTAAGCGTCAAGAAGATATTAGCGATAAAGGTCCAGAAGCCGATACCCATTATGATCGCCGCCGACACCAACGGGATGGTGTGCCACAGCCCCACCTGAGCGCGAATCGTGTCGTAGTTAGCCCCTTTTTCGACGATGGGCGTACCTTCGACAAAGCCCAGAATGATCGCGATCAGCCAGAAGCTGAACACGCCGACCACGACGGTATAATAGCTGAAACGGGCCATCTTAAAGCTGTAGATAGGCCGGCCCAGCATACGCGGTAGGAAGTAGTAGAGCAACGCCATCATACCGATGGACACCCCACCGACCAAGTTCATGTGTGCGTGGGCCATCGGATCGATCAGGCGACCGGCCGCGCCCGCTTTGTGCAACCAGTCGAGCGACCAGGGCAACACCTGATATACGCCCTGCACCGTACCGATAAACAGCGCCGTGGCCGAGACTACACAGAACTGGATCAGCAGCCACTCAATCGGTGTAGCCCCTTGCGCCGGATGTTCGCGGCGGAACCGGCCCATGCGCCGGGCGGTCAGCCAGACATTGGCCGTGAACGTCCAGTAGCCGATGCCCATGATCGCCGCAGTGAAAGCGATCGGCCCTTTGTGCCACGCTCCCATCCAGTCGCGCGCGGCTTCGTACTGCCAACCGGCATGGACCATGCTGCCCTCGTAGGCACCCACCGCCAGAACCGAGAGGTAGAAGCCGAACACGCCGAACAGCGTGAACCAAAACGAAACGCTCGTCAGCGCGCTGCTGTACAAGGGGCGGTGGCCCAGACGCGGCATAATGTAGTAGAGCAGCGCCGTCAGGGTGATCGTGCCCGCCCCGACAATCGTGATATGGGTGTGGGCCAGGTTGGTGATCATGTGGCCGCCGTAATCGGCGGTACGAATCCATTCGGCGAATATGGGTAGCCGTTGCAAAATACCATGGATTGCGCTGATCACTAAGGCGAGACCGGCAGCGAAAAAGAAACGGGGTAGACCGTGGTCGGCGTTGAGTTCGTCTACCGCGACTGCGGGATCACTATCGGAACCGGTCCCCGTCACCGCAGGACTGATGTTGAGATTAGGATGGGCAATGGCGCTCACAAGCAAGGCTCCTATTTGACCGCAAAAGCGTAATAAAAACGGCTGTTATCAAACATCCCTCCCGATGGGGCGTTGATTTCATACGCGCCGGTGTCCCAGGTGCCGGCTTTCGCTTGTAACCGTAAGAGGCGATCACTGCGAAGCCGTTGCGCGATCGTGGCGACCGGCGGCAGGCCAGTGGGGGTGATGGTGTAGGTACTCGTGTCGGGGTCCAGGCTGACCTGATTGATCAAAATCGCATCAATTGCGGTAGCGGGGACTTGCAGCATTCGATCCTGTGACACCATACCCGACTCGGTTAACTCAACGAGCTGCCAAAGATTGGTGGGACAGCGCGCATCTGCGCCCGGCTTCAACTGAATAAATGCCCCGCGCATATCATCGCGCGGTAAGGCACCTTCGTCCCCGGTCACACACTTGTAGGGGGCCATATCAGGACCGAAATTTATTTGATAGCTGCCGTAAAGGGAGAAGCCCAAGACCAACAGCATCAAGATCCCAATCAGTGGATACATAATTTTACGCCATGCTGTAATAGAAAACACAGTATCCTTCTACTTCCAGGCCGAGTCACCGGAGACCGGCGAGGGCGGCAACGTGTCGGGCATAGACGGCTCCGACGTTGGGAGGGGATCGCCGGTGGGCAGCGGGCTGGGAGTGGGCGGCGCTCGCCGCCGAGCGGCCTGCATATTCGTCCGTATGACCCAAATCATAACCACTGTCATCACGATGAGCACAGTAGCCATGTCCAGCAGCATATCGGTCAGGTTACTCCAGACGATCCCATTGAGCAGCACCTTAAGTCAAGACCTCATAGACTTCGATCACCGGCGTGCTGTGATAGCGAGCTACATCATCCTCGAAGTCGCGGATCATCGGTGTGCTGGCATACTGTTCGATGTCGGACAGCCCATACCATTGGGTGAAGCTGACCACTTTGATGCTGCCCTGCGGCAGGTTTTGCATCCAGACTCCGCCTTTGTGAAAGCCGGGCGTGTTTTGCGCCACGATCTGCGTGCCGCTCACGGCGGCCATAAACAGGTTGTGGCCCGGTTGTAACTCGCCGGTGCGTTCGGGCGGCACTACAAAGGTCATTGTGCGAATATAAGCCATTGGCGATTCCTATTCCCGCTGCTATCGCTATTTGATCGGATAGTTTGTGACGATATTGGCGGAATATGTTGGGCCGACGAACAGGTACAATACCGTCACCACCAGGAAGAGCGTCAGCACCCCACCGAGGATGATACCCCAAGTCAGGTTCCAGCCTTCGGGTTCGCCGGGGCGGCCCGCCTCTTCTTCGGCTTCTTCGCCCGCACTCTCCTCGACCGGCGCTTCGCCGTGTTTGCCGGCAATCGGCTCCAGGCCGTAGAGTGGCTCCCGATTACCGCCGTATTCACCGCGGGCGCGGTCACGTCCGGCAGCCTTGATGTCTTCCTGCGTAAAGCGCGTTTCTTCGTCCATCGGTCCTCTCCCTTTGTCCCTTAAGTGAGCGCGGGCCGGCGACGTAGATAGCCACCAAGCGCAAGGCAGGTCAGCGCTAGACCCACCAGCAGCGGCAGGAGCGCCGGCGTGCCCGCGCCGGTGCGCGGCATACCTGGCAGCGGCCCCACAGCCGGCACGGTGCTACCACCGCCCATGTTGCCCATACTGCCGCCAGGGATCATGCCGGGAGTATTGCCTAGGTCCAACGGCACCGCATTAACAGGCGCGGTGATCGTCACCGGCGTGTTGAAGTCATGGAAACTCATGACGTAGTTCAGGTTCAGGGTAATAGGTTGCGGCTGATTCGGCACGTTAGCCGTTATCATCAAAGTCAATTTGTGTAGATATTGGTCACTGCTGCCCACCCATAGGGAAAGCTTCATTTGAATGCTGTTGTAGATAGCGGCAGTTTGTGGATCGGCGGTAGACTGGCCCGCCGCCGCCAGCAGTTTCTCCACGTCTACATCGGCATCATAACGACTGGCCGCCACGCCATTGACCGTATCTGGGATCGCCGGCCCGATATGCAGGGCCGCCTGGATGGCGTTCAGATCGGGCATTCCGGTGCCCAAGCCACCGGTGCCGGGGATATTGCCCAGGCCGGGAATGCTGCCCATGCCGGCGGCACCAATATTTATCACTTGCCACGAACCGTTGCCGCTTTTAGTGTATAATTTGCCGGCCTTGGTGATCACGCTGGTGGTGACAGGGCCGGAAGGTGTGCCGACGCTCACATCCACCTGTGAGTCGCTGCCGGAGGTCGCGCCTGTGCCGCCGATGGTCAAGGTCTGGCCGTTCACCGTAATCGTGCCGCTGATATCGAAGCGCGCCGAAGCCGGCTGTTTAATCGTGGGTAAGCCGCCTGTTTGCGCGGCGGCAGGGCGCACACCGCTCCCCAGAAATAGGCCGACGAGCAGCAAGGCCGGTAGCAGCGCTTTGAGTAATTTAGTCATGGCAAGGGCACTCCTTATTACATACTGCATAATAACGCGAACTAAACCAGTAGCGGGTACGCTAGTAGTTATAACCCTGGAAGATCGTGATCACTATATAGCCGACGATGCCCGTGGCGACGGCGGCATATAGCATCATCAGATAAACCGGCAACGGGCCGTTAGCCTCCTGCTGTACGCCGGCGAAATCCTCGACATTACGACCCAGGTCATTCGGTAGCCGCTTACGGTCACGGCCCATCCAGGCGGCCAGGAAGATGTTGGCCGCGATTAGGATGATCCAAAACCAGAGAAAGGCCTCGCCCGGCAGATTCCAGGTCCACGGCTTAATCAGGTCTGTATCACTCGGTGGCATAGTATCCTCCTACGAGCGCTGTGACGGGTTGCCCACCGATAGCGGATGGATCGGCAGTGTGTCCAGATCGGGCGCGTCTTCGAGCATCCGGTACTTGGCCTCTTCGACGTTACTAAACTGGCCGGAGCGATAAGCCCACCACATCGCCACCGCCGCCCCAACCATTGTGACCATGCCGGCCAGGAAGATCGTCAGGGCCATAGACATCTCATCGCCGCCCAGATTATCATGAGCGTAGACCGGCGCACCCGCGCTGATCAGCACCAGCAGCACGCCAAGTGCCAACCCTAATCGAGCTGTCCCGTATAGTCCTCGCTTCGTCATGTGCCCACCTCACTCCGGTCGTCGGTCTCTACACAATACTACACTACCGTGTCACTGTACCAGTCGGTACGGCAACCGGCGTGGCGCCCCCGGCGGCCCCTGTTCCCGGTGCTTGCGGCTGCGGCGTGAGCAAATCACGCAGCGGCGTGAGCTGGATCGGCTTGTAGTCGGGTGCGCTGACCATCATATCGGCGGTCGGTTCGCGGTTGATGCCGCCCTTCGGGATCGTCCGCAGGAAATTGGTCACATCCCAAATATCATTGACCGTCAGAATGTCGCCCCAGGCGGGCATAGATGAGCCGTCTACCCCGTACAGGATCGCATCGTACATCTCGCCGTCGCTGAACAGATACTGTGCGTTGATGTCGGTGAAGTTGCGTGGGGTCGGATTATTGATCCAGCGTTCCGCCGGACCTTTGCCGTCACCTTGCAAGCCGTGACAGCCAATGCAGTTGGTCAGGAAGACCGTCTTGCCGTGCAACAGCGAGCGCTGCGTGGCATCCAACGGGTTCTTGACATTGCGCCAGGTGGTCGGGAACCATTCATGGATGATGTCTTGATTGCCTTTGGCCCGTTCATTAAGCAGTTTTTGCTTGAGCGTAGTCTGGCGGGCCACGCGATCATCAGCGGCGCGACCACCCAGCGATTGCACGTAGGAGACCAGTTGGCCGATCTCGGCGTTGGGCAAATCCTGAGTGTAATAGTAGCTGAACTGCGGCATGATCGATTTCGGATACGTGTAGCGCGGATTGTTGAAGTGGGCCAGGTGCCACTCATCAGGGTGTACCCCACCCTCCTGCGAGAGGTCGGGGCCGGTGCGCTCGGTGCCCAACATCGGCGTTTGCTGGTAATAATAGTCGCCGGCCTGGGCCACGCGCCCAATGGTGCGAAATGAGCCGACGCCTGTCCAGTCTTGTGGGCGCAAATATTGGCTATGGCAATAGTAGCAGCCGTTGCCGGCGTAGAGCCGTCGCCCAGCTAACTCCTGCGGCGTAAACGGCCGCGCATCGGCCGACTGCGGCGGCTGAAAGGTCAGGTAGGGCAGGGCCACCACGACAAAGATAATGGACCAGAAGACGATGGCCGCGCCAAACACCACGGTCGGCATATCCATGCGAAATACGGGCTTACCAGTCATAAAGGCTTCCTCTTGTGGCTTACGCCGGGGCTTCGGCAGCGTTTGAGGCTAGGCCCACAACACGCTCACCAACTGTCATCGTCTTGTAGATGTTCCACGCCTGCACAATGCCGCTGAGAACGATCAGCGAACCGGCTAACGCCCGCACGGCCATGTAAGGTTTGAGCGACGGCAGCACTTTTTGCACCGAGTCGCCGTTGAGCCATTGTGCTCCCTGAATCAGGCCGGCCACCTGGAGGCTGATCATCATCAACAGGAAGCCAATCGTAATCAACCAGAACTGTACTTCGGCAAGACCGGGGTTATAAATGCGCCGCCGCATCACCACAGGGATGATATAGTAGATCGCGCCCATCATCATAAAGGAAAAGGTGCCCAGCAAAGCCAGGTGAGCGTGACCAACGATCCAGTTGGTGAAGTGGATCAGGCGGTTGAAGCCTTGAATGGACTGGAATGGTCCCTGCACACAGGTAATGAAATAGAAGATCGTGCCGACGATCATAAACTTGAGCGGTAAACTCTCGTATATCTTGCCCCACTTCCCGCGCATCGTCAGCCAAATGTTAGCTAAGAAGGTGAACACCGGGATAAACAGCCCAATACTGCCCAGCGTCGCCAACGTTTTGAGCCAACCGGGGGTCGGGGTCTGCAAGATATGATGCTGACCGACCAAGCCATACATAAAAGCGAGGCTCCAGAAGCCGATTAGTGAGAGCAGGTGGCTATAAAGCGGAGCACGAATAATCACGGGGATGATATAGTACGTGATCGCGGTACCGCTAGCGGTGAACCAGTAGCCAAGGATGTTGTGGCCGTAAAACCACTGCCAGATCACGTCGTTAATGCCCTGTAAACTGCCCGATGGAAAGCCGGCGATGTTGCTTGTGCCGGCGTTCAGGATCGGTTCCCACATGACATTGCCGACGAAATAGAGCGTCGGCAACCAGATCATGGTGCCCATAATATACCAGAGACTCACGAACAACTTTTTCTCTTTGCGCGCCAAGACTGTACGGAAGATGTTGTAGCCGGTGCCGAGAATACCGACCATCACCATCACGTCTACCGGCCAGATGAATTCGGCGTATTCGCGCCCTTGCGTCAGGCCGTTCGCCAGCGTCAGATAGCCGACGATGCCGGCGAAGTTCCATAGCACCATCATGATATTGCCCAGCAATTCGCTGTGCAGTTTTGTGCCACAGAGTTTCGGTACGATATAATTGAACGCGCCGATCTGGGCCATGCTCAACCACATGAACAGCACGCCGTTGGTGTGCATCTGGCGCATACGGCCGAAGGCGAACCAGGGGATGCCGGCGAACGAGTCGGGGCTGAACATCTCGATGGCCGCGATCAGCCCCACGAAGTCGGCGATAGTCAGCCAGAAAATGGCCGAGAGCAGCCAGTTGCGGGACGCGCTCCATTCGGAGGTAAATACCCCGGTGGTGACGCTGTTGACATCGCGGAAATCTTGGCTATTCCTCATGCAAACGGTTCCTCCACCGCTGTCGCGGCGCTAGCGGGGGATAAAGCGCCAGGCCAGCGCCACCGCGCCGACAGCGACTAGCGCGCTTATGCTCAAGACGATCAGGTTGCCGGCGCCCGAACCCGAGTTATCCACGATTTCGACGGGCGTCCAGGTAGAGACGGATTTCATGGCCCGCGTCTCCCCTTTCGCGCCGTTCCAGATAGCGAAGGCGGCATTGGTTGGATTACCCGCAGCCAATGGTGCGCTGCCTTCATCACCGGCCGACACATCGCGTGCAAAGATTAGATACCATTGACCGGCGCGCCAAATGGCCGTCCCGGTCGGTAACACACCAGGCGTTTCGACCGCTTTGCCCATGCCGTTGCTGGTCAGATTGCGGACCCCACCATTGGCCTGACCCGTGTCCTGCGCCACCTGTTGCAGCGCCGCCTTCCACTGCCAGATATTAACGCGGTTGCCGCTCTGACCCATGCACTGGTAAGGCAGGTTGTGCGGATCAATGGGCAGTTCAATCGCTGCCGCATCACTTGACACGTCTTTAACGTAATCGTTGCGGGTATCATCGGTCCAGTTGAGCAGGAAGGCGATGCGCTTGCCGTTATGCAGCGCACGTACCCGCACTTCCGGGGTCGTACCGCCGCCACCCGGCTGGTACATCTGCTGCGCGCTCATGGGCACGACGGCTTGCGGCGAGCGGCCCCACAACGGCGAGAAAGGGTCTGTCTCCGGCAGAGGTGCTTCGATCTGCTGCGCGCTGATCGCGGCGGTGGCGGCGCGTACTAGGCTCACATTGAGTAGGCTTAACAGCCCACCGATCAACAGGGTCAGACCCAGCACCATGCCCACACGCAACTGCGGAGTGTGCCGCACCCGCTCTGCCCATTTTATGTCTATCACGACGCTTACCTCAACTCGATTTCTTGTGCAGGCGTTCAATCAATGAATGCCCACTCTCCACCCAGCGCTTGACGCGCTGCGGTCCTTGCGGATCTTGTTGCGCTTCCCAGTCCATGTGGTGTGGTGCGCCGTTCACCGTGGCGATACGAGCCACATGGTAGTGTAGATACTGAAAGAACAGTGACGAAGTCCAGACCAGTGCATCACGGTCGGCCTTCGAACCCACCGTGAAGCGCACCAGTAGTGCCTCAGGTTGCGCTTCGCTGTAGCCGAACTCGATGCGCCGCACATGGTCGGCTACCCGGATATGCTCAATTGTTTCGCCGCTCGGCTCAAAGTTGTGTAACTCAAAATGATGTACCAGTATCAGCGCACGCACTCGGTCGATCACCAGCCGTTGAGCCGGGTGCAGTGGATGTTCGAACACGAGCGTGATAGGCGCGACTAACTCCGGCTCTACTGCCGCTGCCGCTTGCGCCGCATCCGGCGTTATCCAATCACCCGTTTGGCTATCCATAGCAGAGACCATCCGTAGCAGACATCTGTGCCTACTTGAGCGTTTTCGCTTGCGCCAGATAATTTACCAGCAGGTTGAGTTCGTCATCGGTCATCGGCAGCGTCGGCATAAAAGTCGTGTTCATCGGGAACAGTTGCGGCACTGCGGTCGGCCTGGAGTTGGGGCCGGGCGTGTCCAAACTCGGCTTAGGCACACTCACCCACAGGTTGGGACCACGTTGGTCGGCAGGCATGGCACTGGGGTTTTTGATCCAACGCCGCATCCAGTCGGCGGTGCGCCGGTCGCCCACCTCGGTCAGCGGGGCCGCAATTTTGCCACCCACTGCGCCCACCTGATGGCAGTTGAGGCAGCCTTTCGCTAGCATGGTCGCTTTCACCTGTTGTAGGCGCGGCGTGGCTTTCCCCCCGTCAAAGCCCGCCTCGGTCGGCAGGTCTTTCTCCAGACCGGAAGCCGAGGCCGCATATTGCAAGGGGGTGTCCCAATCGCCGTAGTTAATAAACTGGACCAGATATTCCAGTTCCGCGCTGTTCAATGAGCCGCCTTCGGAGATAGACCAGGCCGGCATCTGAATACCGGGCTGGTTAGCGGCGCGGCCCCGCTCCAGCGTTTTGTAGATAAAGTCGTGCGAGCCGGTATCGAAAGCCGCATTAGCGGCGCCGTTGATCTCCGGTCGCCAGGCTTCGCGGTTCAGGGCGGGGCCGATGCAACCCTCGCCTTTCGGTCCGTGACAGACGATGCAGTATTGGGCAAAGATGGCCCGCCCGCGACTCACGCCTTCTTCGCGCGCCAGCGCCTGGCTGGTGCCGGTGCGCTGAAAGTCTATCGCACCGTAAACCAGCAACGTTAGCAGGAGGACGATAGATAGGGTCGCGCCGAGAATTACTTTGTCGCGCATGGCTTTTTCACCTCTAAACGATAACAGTTGCCTGTTGCGGATCATATTGGATGCGCTGACTGATGCGCCCCGTTTCCACCCAGATACGCCGACCGTCGAGTCGGATTGCCATAATGTCGAGCGGGCGGAGGGTTGGTCCCCCGATGTTTTGGCCCGACCGAGCATAGACCGAACCGTGGCAGGGACAGCGAAAAATCCCCGGTGCTGCGCCTGCTGTCAATTTCAGCGTAGGTTGCCAGTCCACGGTGCAGCCCAAGTGAGCACATTTCCAGTAGAGCGCCAATAGCACGTCGCGATTGCCCAGCGCCGGCTCCGTGTAACGCGAGAGCCAGAACTTGCCGGTAGGGAAGCGCTTAACTTCGCCCGACGCAATGTTGTCCAGCGTACCTCCGTCCACCAACCCACCGAACCCGGCAGGTTGGGCCGTGATTAGGCCGGCGGCGACCACTCCCAGACCACCCAGCGCCAGCGTACCCAGCCCACCCAACGCTGCCCAGCGCAATAGCGCTCGACGCGAAACAGTCGGATCAGGCACCGGGGATCGGTGTAGTATCTTTGGCGGGTTGATACTGCGCTCGCGTCGTGATCTTGCCGGTATCCACCGTGATCTTGCGCCCATCAATCGTGATCGCCATCAGGTCCAGCGGGGCGGGAGCCGGGCCACCGACGTTCTGCCCCCAGCGCGTGTAAATCGAGCCGTGGCAGGGGCAGTGGAAGATGCCCTGATAGGTTTGATAGTTCTCATCGCCCTTCCAGGGCACAGTGCAACCCAGGTGTTTGCACTTCCAATAGAGCGCAACCAGCACACTCTTGTTACCTAGCGCCGGCTCCTTGAAGCGCGACAGCCAGAACTTACCTTCGCGCACCTGGATCACATCGCCGTCCTTGATGTCGTCCAGGGTGCCGGCGGCGATTTTGCTGCCGAAGGTGCCGACTTTACGCGGGTAGAAAAAGTCCAGGAAGGCCAGCGCCCCGCCGAGAACCATCACACCGAGCGCCCCCAGCATACTCAGGCGCAGAAAATCGCGTCGGGTTGCGCCTTCAACCAGCCCGCCCTGCGTATCCTCCGGTCCCATGCGGGTGTGGACGCGCGGCGTGAGCGTCCGTTCGGTGCGTGCTTGTTGTGCCATTGCTATCCTCCAAAAATCCACAGACCTTTAGCCCCGACCCCACATCCGCAGGATCTGCCCGTAATCCGTCTCCGGCAATGCGCCCGGCGGGTAAAGTTGCATCCCGTGCCCGCGCATAAATTGACCGACAAAGGTCAACACGACATAGGTGGCAAAAAAGCCGGTGAACAGGCCGATAGTTAATTCGGCGGTGTTCAACCCTTTGAACAAGATTTTGAGCAACACCACCAGAATAGCGATGAACAAGATCATCACCAGCGTCGGGAATATCCAGCCGGTGACGGCTTCGATCAGCACCCCCTTCGCGGTCGCCGTATCACCGAAGATACCGGCGAAGAGCTGCGTCAACCCAGACAGCCCGCCGCTGTTAGCGGGCTTGGCGGTATCTACATTGACCCAACTGCCAAAGGCGTCGCGGATGGGCAGGGTGCCGAAGGCAATCAGCGCCCCAATAACCGCCGCACTATAGACGGCGGTGAAGGCGGCAATACGCCGCCCACGCTCGTTGTAGAACCAGATGCCCAGCCCCTTGCCCCCTTTGTCAATGTAGGGGATAGCGGCGATGGCAACGAGGGCGATGGTCGGCACGATCACGCCGGCCAGAGCCGAGTTCATGTGCAAGAGTAGTTCTTGCAGATTCATGAAATACCACGGCGCTTTCGATGGGTTAGGCGTTTTGTCGGGGTTCGCCAGCGGTTCCAGCGGTGCGTTCGCCAGCGTGCCGAGCAACACCAGCATGATGGTGAACACAATCGCGCCGAGAAACTCGATGACGACCAGGTGCGGCCACACTTGCACCGTGTCGGCCTCCACCGCTGCGGGCGTAACCGGCCGGCTGCGCGCCGAGGAGGTAAGAACCGGCGCCCCTTTCTGTTCGGCCACGTTGCGGTCGCGCACGGTTACGCCGGTAGGACGAGTTTCAATAGCCATGGGTCGGCTCCTTTTCCAGTTGCAGTGTTAAGGCTAAAAACCGATTATCCGCGCCCGCGTCCGGTAGGCGAGCCGTCATTGAGCCGGGTGGTGAAGGTCAGACCGCGCGAAAAACCGTCTTTGCGAATGCGCCAGAAGTGGACGGCCAAGAAGATGCTCAGGATAAGCGGCAAGCCAATTACATGGAGCGTGTAGAAGCGTAGTAGCGCGTTTTGGCCGATGCTGTAGTCACCCACCAACAGGAAGCGCACGAACTCGCCGACAAACGGCGGCGGCGTCGAGCCGACCATGTTGGTGCCCACCGTGACAGCCCAAATCGCCAACTGGTCCCACGGCAGCAGGTAGCCGGTGAAGCTCAACAGGAAGGTGAGCGCGAGTAATATCACCCCGACTACCCAGTTAAATTGGCGTGGCGCACGATATGATCCGGTATAGAATACGCGACACATATGCAAGAACACGGTGATAACCATACCGTGCGCCGCCCAGCGGTGCATATTCCGCAGCAGGTAGCCGAACGGCTGCTGCTCCTGGATGTCTTTGATCGTCTGGTAGGCGTGTTCAACCGACGGAATGTAGTAGAACATCAACAGCGTGCCGGTAAGGGTGAGCGATAGGAACAGAAAGAATGAGATGCCGCCCAAACCAAAGGTATAGGTCATTTTGATCGCATCGGGTCGGGTGCGGATCGGGTGCAAGTGCAGGAAGACGCTGTTCATAATCGCTAGCGAGCGCCCACGCACAGAGGTGGGCCAGCCGTTGCGGACAATCGAGCCGGTCACGTCGTTGAGTACTTCCTGCCCGGCCACCTTGCCGCGTAGGAGTCGGCCGCGCAGCCCGGCAGGCAGGCGACCCAGGAAACCAGGGGTAGAAGCACGGGCCATTAGATCTCCTCCTCCTCATCTTGCAAATCGCCCCGCCGCAGCGTACCGAGACGGTCAATCAGCACCAGCAGGCCAATTGCGGCCAGTACGCCGGTCAACACTACTAGGGGTTCGAGCGTAATACCAACTACCATTATGATCCGGCCTCCTACCCGTGGCTATGCGTGCCCGCTCTGGGTTTAGTATGATTTACGTCTATTATACTGCGTATTATCTAATAGATGTAGGATTCATAACCGGTTATAGGCTTAATAAGCAGTGAAATTGGGATTAATATTGCATATACAAAACGGCCGCTTGGAATCTCTAGCGGTGAGGATTAGAGCTAGGATCAGGCGGCAGTGATCCTACGGCTGCCTTTATCAAGATACATACCCTGGTCTCAGGATGTGGGTGGACACTATGGCATCCCGCCACGTCTGCGCCGAACACACACTGCAGCAGGCCAAGCGGCGCCAGTATACCAGCCTTGCCTCGCAAATGCAAGCCGTTGCTACCGGTTCGCAACGCGGAGTGCTGAAGTTTGCGGTCTGATCAGCGGTCCCTATTTGATGACAACGAGACCGAGAGTCAGGACGGCTCCGGTGAGGACCAGGCCCGTGTCGTCCCAGGCGGTGCCGCGATTGCGCGTTTCGTAGATGTGGCCGCCGGCGGTGCCCAAATAGGCCCGGTCGGGGTAGTCGGGGTGAGCTGCCAGGGTCGTAGCCGCGTCGCCGGGACTAGGCAATGACAGTGGGGTCCACGGCGCATCGCCAGGGTTGCTCCGCCATATATGCCCCGCGCTATCAAGGGCCAGCAGCGCGGCACTGCCGCCCGCTGTGGTGCCGCGCCCCACCGGTAGCAACGTCGTCAGGCTAGGGGGAGCCTGGCCTTGCCGTCGCCAGACCTGATCCATGCCTTTCCATGCGCCGTCAGTGGGGCGCGTCCCACCCTCCAGCCGATAGAGACCTCCTGGCGTAGCAGCGAACAGGTCGCCGGCCAAGGGATCGAGTGCAGTCAGCGCTGTGACGGGTTGAGCCGGGTCGAGGCCCACAGTCAAGCCCGTCCAGTCACCGCCTGACCCCGCCTGTACCACGCCGCCCGCATCCAGTCCTACCCACAGCCGTCGGTCGCCTGCCGGGTCACCGGTAAGCACTAAACTGCGGACGTGCGTGCTCGCTGCCGGCAACGGAGCCAGCGGTCCCCAGGTTAATCCACCGTCGGTGGAACACAGCACCGCTGCCGTTGCTGCCGACGCACCGACCGCAGGCGCGGCATATAACGTATTAGGATCGATTGGATCGGCCAGCAGCGCGACCACGGTGTGCGGCAGGGTGAGCATCCAGTCACGGCCGTTGTTGGCGCTGTGAAATAGCCCCCCATCGGGTACTGCCGCCACCACCCGCACAGGAATCTGCGTGCCTAAGGCCAGCGCCTGCACCGGCTGACCGGTCAATGATTCGCGGGTGAGATGCCAATCGGGAGCCGTGCCGGGCTTACCGGCAACGGCCAACCCCGTCGCACTGCCTGCATAAAGAAACGTGGCGTTCGCCATGGAATCTTCTCCAAAACGCCCCTGAACCACATGGCTCAGGGGCGCTATCACAAACTCAGAGTATAAAAAACGGGCGTACACACCGGACGGGATAAAGTTTAGCGCGTACCGTGTGAGCCGCCCGACGAGCCGTGTGACCCGCCGCTGCTGCCTTCCCCCGATTCGTGGGAGCCGCCGCTACTGCCCATGCTACCGCCACCCGACGAGCCGTGTGACCCGCCGCTGCTGCCTTCCCCCGAGTCATGTGACCCGCCGCTGCTGCCCATGCTACCGCCACCCGACGAGCCGTGTGACCCGCCGCTGCTGCCTTCCCCCGAGTCATGTGACCCGCCGCTGCTGCCCATGCTGCCGCCACCCGACGAGCTGTGTGACCCGCCGCTGCTGCCTTCCCCCGAGTCATGTGACCCGCCGCTGCTGCCCATGCTGCCGCCACCCGACGAGCCGTGTGACCCACCGCTGCTGCCTTCCCTGGACGAGCCACTCATGTTCCTCTCATCATCGCGATCCATACCGTTAACCTCCTGCAATGTACAGCACAGCTATGTGCTACATAATGGCCGGCAGGCACTCCAACGGGCACACTGCCGTATATGGGTTAGGTAGCCGACACTACCTTGCACGGTTGTTTCGCAGTCGTCAAGCAGATTACTGCGGTCTGGAGCAATCCTTCACGACTCTGCCTGTTGGGTATGTAGCATAAACGATGCCGCCACTAGCCGTTGTCGGAGCCGCCGGAGCCGTAGCTGCCGGGCGAGGTGCCGCTACCCCGGCCAAAGCCTCCGTCATCACTGGTATCGGTGCCGCGATTATACGCACCCCCGCCCATGTCCCAGGTGCCGGCGCCGGTCGGTACATCGGGTAAACCTACAGCATCACCGGCATCCAACGGTCCGCGATCATAGGCATTGTCGGTGCGGTCGCCAATGGGATTATACTCATCGCCGCTATCGGGATCGGTCACGGGGTAATTCTCGGCGGCTTCCAATAGCTCATCTTGGCCGCCCAAGCGGTGTGAATCTTTGAGTGCGTCGGCAATAGTGGCTGCATCAGGATTAGAGGTGTCGCGTATCGGATCCATTGACGAACCCTCCCATGGAGCGAAAACAAAAAGGCTCCCGCACCAGCGGTACGGGAGCGCAACAGGTCAACCCAGGGATTAACCGCGATCGCGGCCGCCGGGAACCGATGCGCCGCCGGCATCGGCGTTGCTGGGCGAACCACCGGGGCCGTCGCCGCCGGTCGCATCGCCGTAATTGGGCGAATCGTCATCGCGACTGGCGTTGGTTTCAGCGCGACTAACGCTGCTTTCGTTGCCTGAATCGCCGCCTACATCACCGTGCTTGGGAGCATTATGTTGGGCGGGGCTTGCGCCGCCGGAGTCCTGTCGCCATAATCGGCCAAAATATTCGCTCATAGTTTAGAACCTCCTACGTAATCCCCCGCTTAGGGGCATCTGCTGCACACCAAGTAGGTACAAAGCATAAAGAGTGCCGGCTAAGTCGAGGCCGGCCCATGTGTAGAGGTATAGGAGGGTGCAGGCTCAATATCACGTCCGGTAGAACCTCCGCCCATATCCGGTTCAGAGACCGAATCGTGGGCCGACGAGTTGTGATGAGTCGGCGGCGGCGGGATCGGTTCTGTAACGGGTAGCGGCAGTGGAGAAGGTGTGCTGTCCGCCACATCGCTATCAGGATGCCGTTGTAGGTGTTGTGCGCCAGAGTAATCACTCATTATTAACATACCTCCTCGTGATGCAAGCCCACAAAAGGCGAATCGGGTAGACCGTTAGACCGGCGACCGGTATAAACGAACAACAGCACAATAGATGCCGTCTTAGCGCAGCCGACCTTGCAAACGATGCTTAGTATCGCTAGGGCCGGCGCTGGTCTCCTGATCTTGGTATTGCAGTTGGTAGAGGCGATAGTAGAAATCGCCTTTCGCCATCAGCGCGTCGTGGGTGCCTTCTTCGACCACGCGGCCTTTGTGCAGCACAATGATGCGGTCCACATGGCGAATAGTGGAAAGACGGTGAGCGATAATGATGCTGGTGCGGCCACGCATGAGCTTTTCTAGCGCATCTTGGATCAGCGCCTCGGTTTCGGTGTCTACGCTTGATGTCGCCTCGTCCATCACCAGCATAACTTCGGGGTTGAACGCGATAGCGCGGGCAAAGGCCAGCAGTTGGCGCTGCCCGACCGACAAATTACTGCCGCGCTCTTTGACCTCATGCTCGTAGCCGGCGGCCAGCCGATCAATAAAACCGGCGGCGTTGACGAACTCGGCGGCGTGGCGGATCTGCTCATCGCTGATACGCTCATCTAATAAGCGAATATTGGCGGCCAGAGTGCCGGAGAACAGCACAGGGTCTTGCAGCACCACACCGATATGGCGACGCAGGTCGGTCTGACGCACCTGGCGCACATCCACGCCGTCAATCAGGATCGCGCCACCCTGCACATCGTAGAAGCGACCCAGCAAGCTGATGATGCTCGTCTTGCCCGCGCCGGTCGCACCGACCAGGGCCACGCTGGTGCCCGCCGAGATGTGGAAGCTAACATCCTTGAGGATCGGCTCTCCCGGATTGTAGGCAAAATCTACATGGCGGAACTCGATGTCGCCGTGCACGGCGGTCAGCGGCAGCGGCTCGGCCGGATCGCGGATAGCGACCGGCTCATCCAGTAGGATAAAAATGCGCTCGGCGGCGGCCATTGCGGCCTGCATGATATTGTACTTTTCGGCCAGATCGCGGATCGGCTCAAACGCCTGGTCGGTGAAGCGGATAATGGCGTACAACACGCCGAAGGTAATAGTACCGGCCAAGATACTGTTCGCGCCAAACCAAACCAGCAGCGCCAGCGACAGTGCGGCGGCGACGTTGACGATGGGGAAGAACAAGGCGAAGGCGCGCGTTGCCTCGATATTGGCATCCAGCACATCACTGTTGAGCTTATCGAAGGCTTTAGCCTGCCGCGCCTCACGATTGAACAGTTGCAGCACCAGCATCCCGGACAGGTTTTCTTGCAGAAAAGCGTTGACCCGCGCCAGTCGGATGCGCTGTTCGCGGTAGGTGCGTCGCATCCAGGTCTGGAACCACTGGCTGATACCATAGAGGATCGGCAAGGTGATCAGGGCCAGCAAGCCCAGCTGCCAGTCGAGCAGCAGCATGGCGGCGGCAATGCCGACTAAGGTTAGCATATCGGCGGCAATCGAAACCACGCCCGAACTGAGCAGTTCGTTGAGCGCGTCCACATCGTTGGTCAGCCGGCTCATCATTTTGCCGACCGGATTGCGGTCGAAGTAGGCCAGCGATTGACCTTGCAAATGGCTGAAAATCGCCAGTCGAAGGTCGTACATCACTTCCTGCCCGATCTTCTGTACGACATAGTTTTGCGCGTAGCGGGCGCCAAAGCTGAGAGCCAGCATACCAAGATAAGCAGCCAGGATCAGCGGCAATGCGCCGGGAGTCTTGGGCACAATCACCCGGTCAATCGCTTGTTGGAACAGCAACGTCGGAGCGAGTTGCAGCGCAGCGGTAGCAAAAATCAGCCCAAAAGCCAGCGTCATCAGCGTGCGATAGGGACGCAAATAGCGCAACAAGCGGCGCATCAGGCGCGAGTCATACGCTTTGCCTAAGAGTTCATCTTCGTGGACTGGAGCAGCATCAGCCATCTCTATCCTTCCTTTTACCTAAACAGTACCCAAGTTACGCCTAATCTACCTGAAGTTCCTGCGTCAATAGTTCGCGCCGGTACATTTGAGCATACAGGCCGCCGCGCGCCACCAGGTCGGTATGGCAGCCCTCTTCGGCCACGCGGCCGTCGTCCAGCACCAGAATGTGGTCGGCGGCTTTGACCGTCGAGATACGATGAGCGATGAGGATGCTGGTGCGTCCGGCCAGCACATGACCGAGGCCGCTCAGGATCTGGGCCTGGGTTTGAGTGTCAATGCTCGATAAAGCATCGTCAAGGATCAGGATCGCCGGGTCGCGCATGACGGCGCGGGCGATAGCGGTGCGCTGTTTCTGCCCGCCGGAGAGCGTCACACCGCGTTCGCCGATCACAGTGTCTAACCCGCCGGGGAACTGGTCAATGTCGTTGCTCAGGCGGGCCACCGTGACCGCTTGCGCTAGGCGACCCGCCTCAGGCTGCTCTACACCAAAAGCCACATTCTCGTGCAGCGACAGCGAAAACAAAAAGGTATCTTGCGGCACCAAGCCGATGTTGCCGCGCAACACGGCCAACGGGATGCGCCGCACGTCGGTGCCGTCAATCAGCACCTGACCCTGCTGGGCTTCATGAACCCGACAGATGAGATTGACAATCGAGGTCTTGCCCACCCCGGTCGCGCCCAGAATGGCGAGGCTGCGACCGGCGGGCACATGGAAGCTCAACCCTTGCAACACCGGCCGCCCACCGTAGGCCAGCGATACATCGCGAAATTCGATCGCGCCTTTGATGGCCTTGATCGGCAAGGTGTCGGGACCGTCGGCGATCATCGGCAGTTCATTCATGATTTTGCTGACACGACTGAGGGAGGCCACGCCTTGTTGGTAGAGGTTGACCGTCCAGCCGAAAGCGATCATCGGCCAGCTTAGGATCGCCAGATAGCCGTTAAACTCGATAAAGCGGCCCAGCGTGATATGCCCGGCGATGACTTCGCTGCTGCCGATGTAGAGGATCAGCGCGGCGGTGATGCCGGAGACGAGGGCGGTGAACGGCCAGAGCAGGCCCGACAGCCGCTGGTAGGCCATGTTGCGGTCCACATACTCACGGCTGGACTGCTTGAAGCGGGTGATCTCGTAATCTTCTTGCGCGTAGGCTTTGACGACGCGAATACCGGAGAAGTTTTCTTGCGCCCGTGTCGAAATCGCGCCGAATTGCGCCTGCACCCGCTCATAGCGGTCGTGCATCTTGCGCCCGATAACGGTGAAGGCCACGCTGACCAACGGCAACGCGATAACCGCGATCAGCGCCAACTGCGTATCTAGCGCAAGCATCAGCCCGGCGGCGATCAGGAACAGGATGGCGGTGTTGACCGAGTTCATAATTGCCGGGCCGAGCAGCATTCGCACAGCGCTGAGGTCGTTGGTGGCGCGCGCCATCAGGTCGCCGGTGTGCATCTCGCCGAAAAAACTTTGCGGCATTCGCTCCAAATGGACGAACAGGTCGCGGCGCATTTCATATTCGATACGCCGCGACAGGCGGCCGCTGATGAAGCGCATCCCGAAGGTGAACCCGCCCTGCACCGCCGCCAGACCCACGATGCCGACCGCGAGCCAGTATGGCTGGTCGCCGGGGTGCCCGCTTTGCAGGCTATCCACCGCCATGCCGAGCAAGCGCGGCTGCCACAGGCTCAACAGGGTGCCGACGATTATCATCCCCACCATGCCGGCCAGGGCGGTCTTATAGTGGGCGAGATACGGAAGCAACGGTTTTAATTGGGTCACAGACGGAATCTCCTGCTTATAGCACAGCCGATCATAGCGCATCCTCGCGGGGAGCGTACCGCTAATAATAACGGATGCGCCGTCCGCTTTGGACCGCCGTTGGGCCGATTTCACGGGGGCCAATTGGCCGATTTCGGCGAACCGGGCGTGCCGGCGCAAAACGCTCCTAGCCGGAGCGGATTAGGCGCAGCGTAGTTATGAGGCGCAGCTGTCGGTGACGCGCTATGGGTAGGGATGCGGACCGTTTATGATGATCGGCTGGGGGAGTGGGGGTACTCCTGTCGGCACCGTTGTAATTAGAGGTACTTGTACGTCACTACCCCAAGCCATGCAAGGTAGAGGAGACGACGAGTCGTTAGCGTATCTCTGTAAAGCTACAGAGATACGCTAACCTCTATTTCTAACCACTGCATCCTAGCAGTCTAGCAGCTTGCCATCAACAACCCAACGAAGGGTAAAGCAAAGCCGGCCTATAGCCCGCGGCCCGGCGTAATCAGTTGCATTCCGCGCATATACGGTTGTAAGGCTTCAGGGATCAGCACGGTGCCGTCGGCCTGCTGGTAGTTTTCCAACAGGGCGGCGACAGTGCGGCCGACAGCGAGGCCGGAGCCGTTGAGCGTGTGGACAAATTGCGGCTTGGCATCGGGTGTGGGCCGGTAGCGGATATTAGCGCGGCGGGCTTGGAAGTCGGTGAAGTTGGAGCAGGACGAGATTTCGACATATTTGGCCTGGCCCGGCATCCACACTTCGGGGTCGAATTTTTTGGCCGCCGTGAAGCCCACATCGCCGGTACACATCTGAGCGATCTGGTAGGGCAAGCCCAGCCGGCGCAGGCATTCTTCCGACGCCGCCAACAGCGAGTCGAGTTCGGCCCACGATGTTTCGGGCGCAACAAACTTGACCATCTCCACCTTGTTGAACTGATGCACACGCACCATACCCCGGTTATCGCGCCCGCCCGCGCCGGCCTCTTTACGGAAGCACGCTGTGTAGCCCACCAGATAAATCGGCAAGCGCGCCCCGTCCAGAATTTCCTCGCGATACAGATTGGTCACCGGCACTTCGGCGGTTGGGTCCAGGTAGAGGTCTTCCCCTTCAATGCGGTACATATCGTCAGCGAACTTGGGTAACTGGCCGGTGCCCACCATGCAGTCGCCTTTGACCAGGAACGGCGTGAACACTTCGGTGAAGCCATGCTCGGTGACGTGCAGATCGAGGAAGTAGCTGGTTAACGCCCGCTCCAAGTGCGCGCCGGCCCCGACCAGCACATAGAAACGCGGGCCGGAGATTTTGCCCGCCCGCTCAAAATCCGCGATACCTAGCGCCTCCGCGATCTCCCAGTGCGGGCGCGGCGCGAAATCGAATTCACGGGGCGTACCCCAATGCCGCAGCACAATGTTCTCCGAGTCGTCCTTGCCCTCATGCACCGACTCGTGCGGGATATTGGGGATGCCCAGGAGGATGGTACGGAGTTGCTCTTCTATGCCGGTGATTTCATGCTCCAGCGCCGTGATCCGGTCGCCCACTTCGCGCATGGTCCTCTTTCGTGCCTCACGTTCCGTCGCATCGCGCAGTTTACCAATCTCCATCGAACCACGCTTAAGTTCAGCGCGCAAGGCTTCCGCTTCGGTTTTCAGCTTGCGATTCTGTTCGTCTACGGCTAGTAGGCGATCCACTACCGTCACGTCTTCGCCCCGCCGCCGCTGCGACTCGCGCAGCAGATCGGGATTCTCACGGATCAGCTTTAAGTCCAGCATCGTTGCGCTCCTTGGTGTCAGGTGTCAGGCTAAAAAACCGCGCCGCCCGGCTCAGCAGAGAGCGGCAGGCGGCGCAGTGCCCGGTGGTCCGCATGGGGACCACCGGGCGGTCAACTACTCAGGCCCGGTAAAAACTTGTGCCACTCTTCGAGTGGCGCGGCCTGGACATAGCGGTAGACCAAGTGGTAGATGTTGGCCTTCGGCTGGCGTGGCGTATGCAGCGGGCGCATACGAGCCTCCTCCAGCGTTTTGCCGCCTTTGCGATGGTTGCAAGCACGACAGGCCGACACCAGATTTTCCCAGGTATGCGCGCCGCCGCGCGACTTGGGCATTACATGGTCCAGCGTGAGATCACGACTGTGCTGGCCGCAATACTGGCAGGTGAAGTCGTCACGCAAAAAGACTTCGCGGCGCGAGAGTTTGGCTTTCGGGTGCGGACGACGGATCATGTGAGCCAAGCGGATGACGGACGGCGCACGAACCGTGTAGCTTGACGAGTGGATGAACGCATGGTTCAACTCCAGCACTTCGGCTTTGCCGTTGAACACAAGAACGAGCGCCCGCCTGACGTTACACACGTTGAGCGGCTCGTAATTCTGGTTCAACACCAGCACCGGCGCATCAATCTCTTTCGGCACGGTTCACTCCGTCGGCCCTAGCAGCCACTGAATCCAGCTATCTCACGCGCAACACGACTCCTCCACCACAACAATGCTCCGGACAAGCCGGGCTATGGGGATTCTCTATTTCCCCGCTCGCCATAATTGTAACAGGTTTGTGACTATTCAGCAATGGGAAAATAAATGGATATGTCTACTTCTTCGCCACCTTGTTCGCGGCGGGCCCTCGCACCCGGCGCACTCAGTGGGCGCCTTCCACAGAGCCGTTGTAGCCCCTCTAAAGCACGCCGCCACCTACGCAGGTAAGCGATCAGCCTTCGCAGATTCGGTTATACTAGAGATTATGTGTCGAAATTAGCCTCACGGCTGAATAGCGGCACGGTCTCCCCAGCGGCACCCGCGCCGGGCAGATCGCCGCTAGGCAGCAACTAAAAATATCCGCCTATTCGTTTAGCCGATCTTGCGACGCAAACACTACATACGCGATACGAAGAAAGTTTAAGCGAGGTCTATAACCAATGGTAAACACGTCCACTCAATTGAATGCGCTGGTGCGCGAACGCGGACGCGGCTGCCTGCTGGGGCAGTTGGCCGGTGATGCGTTGGGCAGCATCGTAGAGTTCCGTACAGCGGAGTACATTGCGGCGCACTATCCACAAGGCGTGCGCGAGCTAATCCCTAGCCCGGTCTGGAACACCTTGGCCGGGCAGCCGACCGACGACTCGGAGATGGCGCTGGCCCTAGCGCGCACACTGGTCAGCCACGGCTTTGATGTGGAGGCCATTGCGACGGCCTACGGCGATTGGCTGGCGAGCGAACCGTTCGATAGCGGCAACGCGACTAGGCAGGCCTTGGGACCGCTGCGCGACGTACCCACCGGGACGAAAGCAGCCGGCGCCCGCCGTTCGGCCAACGCCACCACCGAGGCCAACGGTGCGCTGATGCGCCAGAGTCCGCTGGGGGTCTGGGGTTGGCGGCTGAACCCAACTCAACTTGACGGCTACCTGCGCGCCGATGCCGCGCTGACCCACCCCAGCCGCGTCTGCGCGGATGCGGTGGCAGCGTTCGGCGTGGCGCTGGCAGCGGTGATCCGTGAGGGGCTAGACGGCGCGGCGGCGTATGCGCGCGCTGTAGCCTGGGACGCGGCGCACGGGGCAAGCTACAAGATCACGGCGGCATTAGCGGCGGCACAATACAGCCGCCCGGCCTATCAGCCACACGAGGGCCATGTGCTGATCGCTCTACAAAACGCCTTCTATCAGGCAGTGCACGCACCGTCGGTCGAAGCGGGGTTAGTGGACACCGTAGCGGGCGGCGGTGACACCGACACCAACGCGGCTATCGCAGGCGCGCTGCTAGGCGCGATCCACGGTCTGACGGCGATCCCGGCACGCTGGCGCGCGGTGCTGGCCGGATGTCGCCCCGCCGCTGGGTTGCCTGGTGTCGCCCACCCCCGTCCGGAGCGTTACTGGCCGAACGACGCGGTGCCGCTGGCTGATGCTTTGTTGAGCGCAGATTACTGAATACAGTAACCAATCAACTGCGTGCTCTACGCTTCCGCGTCGAATGAAAACGTGTGCGGCAAGAGATCAGCCACTGTGGTAGTAAACCAGGTGCCGGTGGGATCGGGCGGGGCGAGTAAGACACGCGCTTGGAGGCCGAATTCGGCCAGCACCTGGCGGCACGCCCCGCACGGAGCCACCGGCGCGCCGGCGGGCGGCGCGGCTACCACGGCTACGGCCACGATGCGCCGTGCCCCCGCCGCCACCATACTGCCCACCGCCACGCGCTCGGCGCAAATCGTCAGGCCGTAGGACGCATTCTCGATGTTGCAGCCGCTGAACACTTGCCCATCGGCCGTCAGCAGCGCCGCGCCGACCGCGAAGTGCGAGTAGGGCGCGTAAGCCGCAGCGCGTGCTTGACGCGCCGCAGCAACCAGATCGGCATCAGCGGGTGTGTGAGCCACTGCGCTACCTGTTGTCATGCTGCTGCAACTCTGCATAAATCGCTTGCATCTGGGCGATATGGTCAGGCACATGGCGCAGGTAGACATCGAACCAGTCATCCAATGTCATTATGCCGTTGGCGCTATGTTGGATAGTATGGGTAGTCCAGGCCGCTTCCGGCAAGTGGCGAATCAGCTGATACGTCTGTTCGCGCAGCAGGCGAAACAATTCCAGCGCGCCGGCTGGATCCTGCCCGGCGTAGTCCAACGCTGTGGCCCAGCCCATTTCGTCGTAGGCCATCACTGTCGCGCCGGACTGGGCCAGCGCCATGCGGCAGCGGATATAGCTGTTGGCCTCGCTGTCGGTGATGTGGATCAGGATCTCGTGAATTGTCCAGGGATCGGTCGCGGCGCGGCGCTCCCAGAAGGCACGCGGGATGGCCTGCACGGCAGCGAGTAGGTCAGCGTGGGCGCGGCCATAGCGACCAAGCCGGGCTTGGCGGGTTTCGGGGGTCATGCGATAGTTCCTTCCTCTGATGGTGCAGCAGCCGGCAGCGGGCGCGATCCTCGATCCGGCAACGGTGGGGAGGGCGCAGTCGGGGTGCGCGCCACCCGCAATTGCTTGACGCGCAAACCCTCTGTCTCCAACACAGTGATCGTTAGATCTTCAGCCTGGATACCCTCACCCACGGTGGGGATATGGCCTAATCGCTCCTGTACCAGGCCACCGACGGTTTCCACATCCATACCTTCCAAATGGGTGCCCAGCAGGTCGTTGAGGTCGTCTAGCGGCAGGCGCGCATCACAGCGCCACTCGGTCGGGCTGATCGACTCGATCAGCACCGGTTCGCGGTCGTATTCGTCCTGGATCTCGCCGACGATCTCTTCTACCAAGTCTTCCACCGTAACCAGACCGGCAGTGCCGCCATACTCGTCCACCACGACGGCAATCGGCAGGCGCTGGCGTTGCAGATCGCGCAGCAAGTCATCCACCTTTTTAGTTTCGGGGATAAAGTGGGCCTCGCGGATCAGCATGACCAACGGCAGGTCGGGTTGCCCCTGGTGCAAGGCCCGCAGCAAATCTTTGGCGTTGACGATGCCGACGATGTTATCAATGCTCTCGTGGTAGACCGGCAGCCGCGTATGGCCGCAATCCAAAATGCGCTCGACTACCGTCCGCAGCGTTTCTGTATCGGCCACGGCCACCACATCGGTACGGGGCACCATCACCTCCCGCACCACCGTGTCGCTGAAAGCGAAAACCTGCTGGATCATCTCCTCTTCTTCGGGCGGGATCACGCCTTCGTCTTCGCCGGGGTTGACCAGTTGGCGCATCTCGTCTTCGGTAATGTAATGGCCCGCCGCCCGCCCACCATCCAGTAGGCGTGCGACCGGATGAGCCAGCCAGGCCAGTACACTGAGGGGGGGGCCAAGGATGCCTTGCAGCAGCGTAACATAGCGCAGCAGCACCAGCGCGGCCCGCTCCGGGTTACGGCCGGCAATGGCTTGCGGGGCCAGCACACTAAACACCAGCGCCAGCGCCGTTACGCCGGCCAGCGCGCCGCTGATTTGAGCCGCATCGCGTGTGAAGTGTCCGGCCAGATCCACCACCAACGCGGCCAGGGCTACAGTGATCAGTAAGGTCGCCACGCGCAAAACGCTGGGCAAGCGCGGCGCAGTCAGGGTATCCGACAAGACCTGAGCGCGGGGCACCCCGCGATCAAGCAATTGGTGCAAACGCAAGCGACTGATGTTGGTCACCGCGACCTCGGCAGCCACATTGAGCGCCAGCAGCACTAACAGCGTCGGGATCAAGATCCCATTAGGGATAATGCCGGGGTCCAAAAGCAGTCTTCCCTACGAAGGGGTGCGCCGACGGATGGGGCGGGCCGGCATTCCTACTACCAACGTATCGGCGGCCACATCATGGTTGACCACCGCGCCCGCACCGGTCATCGCGCCCGGCCCCACCGTGACCGGCGCAATTAATAGACTGTCGCAGCCGATAAACGCGCCCGCGCCAATGGTGGTGCGGTGTTTATGGCCGTCGGCCCCCAAGTTGACGGTGATGGTGCCCGCGCCGATATTGGTGCCTGCACCCACATCGCTATCACCGAGGTAGCTAAAATGGCCCATCGCTACGTCCGGCCCCAGATGCGAGTTCTTAACTTCAGCGAAGTTGCCCAGATGGACTCCGCTAGACAGATACGCGCCGGGCCGCAGGTGGTTGAAGGAGCCAATATCCACCCCGGCTTCCACTATGCAACTCTCTAACAGCGACATCCCCACCGTGCAGCCGTCGCCAACAGTGGCGTTGACCAAGCGAGCGCTCGGCCCCAGCCGGCAATTGCTGCCGACGGCCGTCCGACCTTCCAGGTAACAGCCGGGATAGAGGGTCGTATCGCGGCCCAGCGTCACATCGGCATCAATATACGTCGTGGCCGGGTCCAGCAGGGTCACGCCTTCGAGCATCCAGTGGCGGCGAATGCGGTCACGCAGCACCCCGCCGGCCTCGGCCAGTTGCACGCGGTTGTTGATACCCGCCATTTCGTCCATATCGCTGAGGGCCAGCGTCTCTACCGAGTCGGGATCTTCGGCAATGGCTACAGCGATCAGGTCGGTGAGATAATATTCGTTCGCGCCGGGGTGGATCGGCAGCGCAGCCAAACGCGACCACAGCCACGGGCCGTCGAAGCAATAGAGGCCACTATTGATCTCCTGAATAGCGCGCTCGGCGGGGCTTGCTACGCGCTCCTCCACAATGGCCGTCATTCGGCCCGCCGCGTCTCGCAAGATACGTCCATAGCCGGTAGGATCAGGAGCCAGGCCGGTTAGCAGGGTCACATGGGTGCCGGACCGCTGGGCATGACGGGCGCGCAGAGCAGACAGCGTGGTAGGGCGTAACAGGGGTGTATCGCCATAGAGGACCAGTACCGGCCCAGCGTGGTCGGCCAGCGCAGCGCGGGCGTGCAGCACGGCATGGCCGGTGCCCAGTTGCGGCGCTTGGGTCACATAAATGTAGGCCGGCCCTAGCGCCTCCTGCACCTGCTCGCCGCCGTGACCAACCACCAGGACTGTTTGCGTCGGGGCCAGCGGCGCCAGCGCACGCAACACATGGCCCACCAGCGGCACGCCCACCAGCGGATGCAGCACCTTCGGCAGGTGCGATTTCATGCGCGTGCCCATACCGGCGGCCAGCACCACCGCGGCCAAGCCGGCAGTTTCCGGCGGCTGTTCAGTTAGTGGATCACTCGTCATAGACACCCAAACGCAGCCGGTTATCCGGCGCGGTTCGCCACGAGTCTACCCTATCGCCTACTGCATTGTCAAGCACAGAATCCGGCGATTGACAGGTACAAAGCGGCTGCTTATAATGCCGCTATACTTGTCTACCCACCAGCTTTTAATCCGGCCGGAGTTGCCCCATGCCCGATATGACTTTGCTACGCACGATCCCACTGCTTCGGGAGCTGACCGACACGGAATTAAGTGCGCTGATGCCGATGTTTGTCGAGCGCGAATGCGCGCAGGGCACCGAGATCGTATCCCATGACGAGACAGGCGACACCTTTTATGTGATCGAGCAAGGCGAGGTGCAGCTAGGGCTGCGTGACCGCGAGGGTCGCTACGTAGCTCTAGATCGCATTGATGCGGGCGAGTTTTTCGGCGAACTAGCGATGCTGACCGGCGACGCACGGCAGGCCAGTGCCACCGCGCTGACTTCGGTGCGCCTACTGGAATTGGATCGCGCCGCTTTTTATAGCTTCTTGAAAACCCACCCTAACAGTGCCGTGCGCCTGATGATGGTGCTGGCGCGTCGCCTACGCGACACCGAGCATTTGCTGCAATTCCAGGTCAGCGAAAATCCGGACCGCGCCGAAGCTCCGATCAGCCGGGCCCAGCATATCGCTGACCGCATCGCCACTTTCAGCGGTAGCCTACCCTTCCTGATCGGCAATGCCGTACTGTTCTCCGGCTGGATCCTAGTCAACCTACCAATCAGCCCTTTCGTCTTTGATCCCTATCCCTTCGGCTTTTTGACCATGAGCGTCTCCCTCGAAGCGATTTTCCTCTCGATCTTTGTGCTGATTAGCCAGAACCGGCAGGCCGATAAAGATCGGGTGAAAGCTGAGCAGGATTACCGCGTCAACTTGAAAGCCGAACTCGAAATCGGCATTCTGCTACACGATACGCGCGAAATCCAAGATCGGCTTGAAGTGATGCAGCACGATCAGGCCCGCTTCCATACACTGATCGCCGACGGCAAAGAGGTGGCGCCCCTCACCAAATCTTAACCGCCGCCGACCCACCGGCAGCAACAAATGTCGGCCCGCAGTAGACTGCGGGCCGACATTCGTGCTGTGTTTTACGTTTTACGCTACGGCGTCGGCTGCGCTGTCGGCTGTGCGGTAGGTACAACAGACGGGGCTGGGGTCGCCGTGGGGCGTGGAAGCGGTTTGCCTTTCTGGCCGACTAGGTAGTGGTTGTGCGACGGCAGATAGGTGCTGATCGCGTGCCAGTCGTCAATACGTATGCCCTGCGCGTCAAATACCTGGCGGTGGATGTCACTGCTGAAGCCGGGTTGCGCGTGTTCCACTTGGCGGGTCACGCCCCAGTTAAACAGATTACTCTTTTCGTAGATCGGCGTGCGGTCGGTCGGCACCACTTTAGTGATCACCGGTTTGTCTACTTGTACCTTCCAGCCGGGTTTGGTGCCCCACAGGTCAAACGTAACAGCACCCCGCGCGGCGTGTGCCCGGATCAAGATCCAATTGTCGGTGGTATTGCGCCAGCGGAAATTCTTTTCCGGCGGCGAGACAGTAGCATCCAGCCCTTGCAGGCCATCAGGCGCGATGCCGTAGGACGAGATCCAGTAGCTATGATTGTTGCGCTCGGTGATCGGCAAGCCGGCCCAGAAAACGCTGTGGAACAGAGTCGTCGCCACCTGACAAATGCCGCCGGCTTCGGCGGGCACGGTGGTGACGTTTTTGCCGTCGGACATAATACCGAAGCCCATTTGGAACCCTGCTGCCAGGGTCAACGGTCCCATCGTACCGGCGGTATCAAACTCCGCGCCGGGGGGTACTAGTGCGCCATCAACCAGCGCGGTGCCGAACTCTACATTATGCGCCCGCTCCGGCGACGAACCGACATAGTAGGTGGTAGAGCGCGCCAGCAGGTCAGGCGTGTTGACCGATTGCGGCACTGTGCTGTTGAATGGATTGGACTGGGCACTCACGATCAAATCGGATTGATACTGATTCGCGGTCAACGCCGCCAGTGCGGCCGCTAGGCTAGCCGTATGGTCCAACTGCTGACCACCATGGCCCACCGCCGTTTGCCGAACTTGGCCGTTGACCAGACGGAAGCGGCTGTTGCCGGCGCGCACATTGATGTCACCCGCCACACCCCACAGTCGGTCATCAAGCGCGTTGCGAATGCCGACGAGTTGGTAGCCGCCGGTTATAGTATCGGGCGTCAGCTTCATGTAGCCGGCAAACGCCGCGCCGCTGACGCGCCAGGTGCGTCCGTTGTAGCGGTAGGTAAAGCCGTTGGTCAGCATCGTCGCCCATTGCCCAAAGAACGGCTGCACCGCCGCCGCGTTCACTTGGGCTGGGCTGACACGCATACTCAACAAGGCGGTGCGATCCGGCGCGGTTGCCGCCGTCACTGTCGCGGTCAAAGCATCCTGTAGATCCAGTTCCTGACCCGCCACGTCGGCTACAAGGGTCGGCCGACCAGCCAACAAGGCAACTGTCGCGTCATGGGGCACGATCTTGACCTGAGTCGCCAACGGCGCAACCAGCGCATTAAATTTGGCCTGATCGAGCCGCGCCGTCGGCGTAGTTACGCCGACCGTATCTGTGACCACCGCTTGGCGCAGCACCTTGCTGGTCAGCGTCAACGAAGCCGAATTGCCCAGTACCCGCAGCGTAATCGGCGCTTGAAGTAGGCTACTCAGTGTTAGCGCATCCAAGACTACCCCCGCCTGGCCGGCCGTGCCGCTTGTGCTGATCCCGCTACTAGTGGGCAGCGCTGCCGCCGCCGGCGTCACGGTGCCGGTAAGCGTAGGCAGGCCAAGGCCCGCCAGCAGCACCAGCAAGAGCGCCGACGTGCCCAACGCCGACCCTATCCGACCGTTACCGTGTCCCGGTAGCAGAGAAGAGAGAACAGGAACCCGCATATATCACCCCTTTGGAAAATTACCTGAAGAATTACTTCGTGTATGACGGTCCAGGCGGTCAACAGTATTACATCATACCTATTATACTAAAAACCGACGCAAAAGTAACGGGACAAACGACCCATTTAGGCAGTGATTCTGCCGCCGCCGGTAGCTAATTTGCTCCCAGGCCACTTACCCAGCGCAGCCTAGCTCCGCCATGACCGCTGCACCGGTAAAAGCAGCTAGTCGCCCGCTACGGAATCCGCGCCGCGATGCCGTCGAGCAAACGCGCGCAAGTGTCGAGATCGTGGCCCCACAGCGCAGCCCCGGCACGCACAAAATCCGTTTCCAGTGCCACGTTCCCCGGCGCGTCGGATGGTCGGCTGAACAGGCCGATCAATGTCGGTCCCCATTGCGACGGCGGTGGGCCAGGCAACAGCCGCGCGTTGGGATCAAGCACCACCTCGTAGTGCCGCATCAGGTCATAATAGCGCAAGCGCAAGCGCACCGCAGTGCTATCGGCAGGAGTGTGCGGTTGCGCCACCAGCCAACTGTGCCAGGCCGCTTCCAACCCAGCTGAGTCAAGACCGTAAACCGGTTGGGGGTTAGCGGGCTGATCGAGATAGCGTTTGAACTTGGGCAAACCCCACTGCGCCACCAACCACTGGACATATGCGCCACCCTCCAGATAGGCGAGCTCGTGTTGCGCGCCGGCAAAATCGCGCCGCAGATCGGTGAGCGGCACGTAGAGATCGGCATTATCGCTCACCAGCGTACTCGCCAGCGTGCCTAGCGGCTCGATCTGGTAATGGCCGCCACTATCCCAGACGGCAACCCCTTCGCCCAGCAGACCGCCTTTATGGCGGTCGCTGCCCAGCAGTTGTTCTACTAAGGCATGGGTGGTCTCGTGTTGCAGCACCAGCGCCAGGGATGTGGATGTGTAGTCACGCTCCGGGTAAGACAACAGCAACTCGTTATGTGTATAAGACGCACCACCCTGCCAAAAGATGCGGTTCACGAAATAGATGCGGATGCGGGCATTGGGCGGCGCTTGCAGTCGGACGGCCGCTTGTTGTAGTGCCGTTTCGCTCATGCGGGCCAGAGTGTCAATGTCGTGCGCCGCTGGACTAGCGGGCAAGTAGTAGAGATCATAATGGTCGGTCTTGCGATGTAGCCAAGCACCCGGCTGCGGAGTTTCCGCTGGGATCTCAGTCGGGCTTGCGGTATCGGTCGGCAATAGCGGTGAGCGGCTGGGCATAGGCAGCGCCACCACTGTACGACTGGGTACAATCGTCGGCGTAAGCGGCGGGAATGGTGTGTAGCCTCTCACCGGCGCATTACTAGGCACAAGCGGCAGCAAAGCCGTACTGCGCGGCGCAAGCGACGGCACCACAGTTACAGTAGCAGCCGTTGGAGAAGGCGGCGCTACGCCGACGGTGCCACCGTCGGGTACGGCATAACCGGTGCGCCCGCCGGGGGCCAAGCTAGTCAGCAGCCCCCAGCCTAATACCAGGGCCAGCAGCAACGCTCCGGCCACAATCAGCCGGCGGATCAGTCGAGTTTTGTTCATCCAGTCAATTATCTAGTTTATACTCACAGCCGATTTGCCTACCACTATTGCATATAAGCCGCGAAATCGGAGCCTAGGCGGCGCGGCAAACGACCGGTGATAACGGTGCCGCGGTCGTTATAGGTCTCTGACAAGACGGTGCCCTGGCGGTGGAACTCGGCCACTAGATCGCCCTGGCTGTAGGGTATACACACGGTGACTGTGAGCAGATTGCGGTTGAGTTCCTCTTCAATGCGCGCCCGCAGCCGATCCAGCCCAATACCCGCTTGGGCAGAAACAGGCACATAGTCGGCGGGGATGCCCATTTCAGCCACTAGCCGTGCGGCCATATCCGAGTCGGGGGGCAGCGCGATAGCCTCGTCAACAGCTACGCCTTCGGCAGGCGCTTTCTCCTGGCCGATCAGCTTATCAATCTTGTTGAGCGCGACGATACGCGGCTTGTCGCTGAGGCCCAACTCTTTGAGGACTTCCTCAACCGTGTGCGCCTGTTCGGCGGCGTTGGCATGAGTGATGTCCAGTACATGGATCAGCAGATCCGCTTCAGCGATCTCTTCCAGTGTGGCGCGGAAGGCCGCGACCAGCATGGTCGGTAAGCGCTGGATAAAGCCCACCGTGTCGGTCAGCAGGATCTCGCGTCCATCAGGCAGGCTGATCGCGCGCGTGGTCGGGTCGAGCGTGGCGAACAGCACATTGGCCGCCAATACCCCGGCATGGGACAGCGCATTAAGCAAGGTGGATTTGCCGGCGTTGGTATAGCCGACCAGCGCCACCACCGGTACCCCACCCCGGCGACGCTTCTGGCGGTAGAGTTCGCGCTGTTGGTGGACCTGCTTGAGTTCCTCTTTGAGATGGCCGATCCGTTCACGGGCTTGGCGGCGGTCCACTTCCAGCTGTGTTTCGCCGGGGCCACGCAAACCCACGCTGCCACCCCCGCCTCCGCCCCCGCCGCCCGTTTGGCGCGAAAGGTGCGTCCAGAGCCGGGTCAAGCGCGGCAAGCGGTATTCTAACTGCGCTAATTCGACCTGTAAGCGACCCTCGCGGGTGCGAGCATGGCGAGCGAAGATGTCGAGGATCAACGCAGTACGGTCCAGCGTCTTGATGTTCAGCGCTTCTTCGATGTTGCGCTGCTGGCGCGGCGATAGTTCCTCATCAAACACGAGCAGGTCATAAGGCACCGTCTCGCGCAACTTACGGATCTCCTCGATCTTGCCTTTGCCGACCAGGGTGGTGGGATTAGGACTATCGAGCTTCTGTGTCACCTCGCCGACCACCTCGACCCCGGCCGTATCGGCCAGTTGGGCTAGTTCGGCCAGCGAATCGGCCATAGACCAGACCGGTTGCCCCGTCTCTACGCCGATCAGTAGCGCCCGCTCCGGCCGCTGCCGCACTTCGTGCATCCCATCGGTGCGCGTCTCGTCAACCAGTTGCGGGGTTAGTTCGTCTGCCATGTTGCTCCGTCCCTAGTGCGTAAACCATAAGACGTAAACCGTAAATGTGTAGAGGTAATTCTACCCGATTGGGCCTCACATTAGCTATCGGTCCTGGGACGGAGTATTATCGGCCAATGGGGGTAGGCAAATGTTCACACATCTACGCATTCCGGCTTTCTTCAGAACCGCAGCCCCGCCAAGCGCCGTGCCGCCTCAGTCACCTCCGTATCGGGTACAGTCAGCGAGAGGCGGAAGTAGCCGGCGCCGGCGGTACCGAAGCTGGTACCGGGCGTGACGACGATGGCTGCCGCGTCGAACAGGTAGTCGGCGAAGACTTGGGCCGATAAGCCGGCAGGGGTCCGACCCCAGAGATAGAGGCTGCCCTTTGGCGGCTGGACGGCAATACCGGCGGCAGTCAGGGCCACGACTAGGCGGTCACGCCGGGCGGCGTAGATCGCGTTGCGCGTGGCAATACCGCTTTGGTCGCCGGTGAGTGCGACTACAGCGGTGCGCTGTACAATCGTCGGCACGCCACTGTCGAGGTTGCTTTTGACACGACCCAATGCCTCTACCACCTGGGCGTTGCCCACGATCATACCGACCCGCAGGCCGGCCATGTCGTAACTTTTGCTGAGGGAATGGAACTCCACCGCCACCTCGCGTGCGCCCGGCACTTGGAGGATGGAGGGAGCGCGATAGCCGTCAAAGCAAATCTCCGAATAAGGGTTGTCGTGAGCCACAAAGATCGCGTGCCGCCGGGCGAACGCTACGGCGCGCTCGAAAAAGGCTAAATCGGCGACGGCGCCGGTTGGGTTGTTCGGATAGTTCAGCCACACCACGCGCGTGCGTGGCGGTAGGGCGTGGTCCAGCACGTCGAAGTCGGGTAAGAAGCCGTGTTCGGCGCATAAGAGCATATCACACGGCTCGGCACTCGCCAGCAGCGCGCCATAGCGGTAAGCCGGATAGCTGGGGTTAGGAATCAGCACGCGGTCGCCAGGATCACAAAAGGCCAGCATAGCGTGGGCAATGCCCTCTTTGGAGCCGATCAGCGGCAGCACTTCGCTTGCGGGGTTGAGATCTACGCCGAACCGCCCGCTATACCAGGCCGCAATCGCCGCGCGCAGTTCGGGCAGGCCGAAGTAGTTAGGGTAACGATGACTCTGCGGATCGCGGACGGCGGTACACACCGCCTCCACCAGCGGTAGGTCCATCGGCAGGTCGGGATCGCCCATGCCGAAGTTGATCACCAGGTCGCCTTGCGCACGGCGGGCCACGATACGGGCGGCGAGCGACGCAAACACATAAGGGGGTAGCCCTTGGACACGATCAGCAAGTTTCACGGTAGCCTGTTCTCCTTTGAACGAGCGGAATCGCCCTGGCGGACAGTGGGCGCGACATTGCGTCCACTGCGCCCAGTATACCATAGCCGCTGACCGCCTCGCCAATTTCATAGCGGGCGATAGCTCAGAGACCCGGAGACGGCTGAGGAGTTGCGGTTGCCCTTGCGCTGCACAGACGCGCGACCGCCCCCGCCGCAGTACCCCGTCCACGGAACATACAAAACTGCCTCCTACATTCTCCGTGTTAGCATTCACCTGCGGCTCCCCCTTCCTTCGGTGAGAAGGGGGTTAGGGTCGTCGGCGCCGACGACAAAAAGAACCGGCTCCCCCAGGTGGGAGAGCCGGTTCATTACTCCAGAGGCGACGCAGCGTGTCGCCGGCTAGAGCCTAGACTACTTGGACAGATACCAATCCTGCCAGTCAACCAGGATACCGCCGGGGTTGCCATGGAAGGAGAGGTTCTTCTTCGCCAGGAAGATGGTCGGGATGCCGAACATCGGGATAGTCGGCACTTCCTTCATAATGATGGCTTGCGCTTGCAGGTAGAGCTTGGCACGCTCCGGCGTGTGGCCGAGCAGCGTCGCGGCCTGCTGATCTACCTTGTCGAATTCCTGATTGCACCAGAACATATCGTTCTGGCCGGAGTGATTATTGGCATCGGACGGCACGCTGGCACAACCGTATAGGTTCTGGTTGGTCTGCGGCTCACCACCGGTGGAGCCACCCCAGCCGAACTCGACCATGCCGTAATCGCCGTAGGAACCCGTGTAGAGCGGGCCGTCGGGCGGGTCAGCGAAGACTTGGCTTGCCGGCTGCGGCGAACCGGTGCTGTCAATGCCGACGGCCTTCAACTGCTGCTGCTGGATGTCGGCCAATTTGACGCGATACGCTTTTGTCGTCGTCAGGTAGGTGACCTTCAGCGGCTTGCCGTTCTTTTCGCGGATACCGGTCGCGGCGTTCAGTGTCCAGCCGGCGGCGTCCAGCAGCGCCTTCGCTTTGGCCTGGTCGAAGTTGTACTTCGGCACGGCGTTCACGAGATCCGCAAACTTGGTCTTATTGCTAGCGTTGTCCACCGAGGCCCAGTTGGTGCCGATGTCCGGGCTGTTCAGCAGGGTGATGGTGCCGTTAAACAGCGCCTGGTTGATGGCGTTGCGGTCGAGAGCGTAGGCCACGGCCTGGCGCACGCGCACGTCGTTGAACGGCTCTTTGGTCGTGTTGAAGTCAATGTGATCGTAGCCGTAGTACGGCAGCACGTACAGCTTCGCGCCTTTGGCTTCGCTGGCTTGGCCGGCGGCAATCAAGTCAGGCGTAAAGCTTTCGGAGGTCGTCAGATCAATCGCGCCCGTATCGATCTTGACCGGCAACTGCTTGTTGTCCTTGTCATACGGGCTGAAGATCGTCTGGATGACCGGCTTGCTGGCCGTCACATTGTAGTTCTGGTTGATCTTCATCGTGATCGACTGGTTCGTCTTGAACTCGCTCACGTAGTAAGGACCGGTGCCCCAGGGGGTCTTAGCCCACGGCAGGCCCGGCACATCCTTGGCGGCGGTCTTTGACAGGAAGTGTTCCGGCAGCACAAAGCCGAAGTTCTCGCTGTAGAGCGGGTCGGTTACCGGCCCTTTGTTATCCACATACGCCTGGAGGAAGCTGTAGGTGTCCTTATCGCGTGCGATCAGGGCGGCAGCCTCTTTCCAGGTCAGGAAGTTGATGATGACCGTGTACTTATCGGGGTTGTCCACGCTGGCGAACTTCTCGAAGCCGCTGCGGTCCACCGCCGGGAAGTCCGGGTCAAGCACCAGCTTGAAGGTGTAGATAACGTCGTTGGAGGTCATCTCCTGACCGTCCTGCCATTTGACGCCGTGCTTCAGCTTGTACTTGACTACCAGGCGCTTATCGTCGCCGGTGCCCACATAGTACGCGCCGCCGTTTTCCAGCGTCGGCAGATAGTAAGCCAGATCGGGCTGAGGATCGTCGTTGGCATCGCGCTTGGTCAGGCCGTTGAAGACGGCGGCGAGGAAGTTGGAACCGACCAGCGTGTTGCTGCTGTAGGGCATCAAGCCGGAGGGATCCTGACCGCGGCCGACGTTCAGCGTATCCACAGGGTTGGCGCGACCGGTCACGGCCTTATCAGGAGCCGCAACCTGGTCCTTCTGCTCCGCGCCGAGGCGGCCCAGCAGGACTTCAAAGGCGGTGCCTTTGTTTTCGGGGTGATACTCAAAGCGTTGGCGCTCGAAGTATTGCACCAGGAAGCTCTTGCCGGCGGCCGGGCCGCTGGTCTCTTTGGTCACTTCTTGGAACGGCTGGCTGAGGGGGAAGCCGAACTGCTGTAGCGCACCCTTCGACTGCCAAGCTTTCAGAATAGCCAGCCCACCTTCGGTGCTGTCGCCGACGGTGTGACGGGTTTCTTTGGTGTAGTAGGAACTGCCGCCCGGATTGTCAATGCCGCGGAACGGCTGATCCTTGCGACCTTCGGCTGTAAACGCGCCGAGGCGGCCCAGCAGCACGTCATAGGGTTTCTGGTTCTCATTGTGCTGCTCAAACCGCGCCCGCTCAAACCACTGGGTCGGGTAGATTTTCCCGTCTTCCAGTGATTGCTCGTCGTGCTTATCGGTGATCGGGAAGCCGTTGATGAAGAGCGCATCCGCGTCGCTACGCCCGCCCTGCCAGACTTCCAGGAAGCGTCCACCGACGCTCTGGTTGGTCTGGGGGAATTGGCGCGTACCACCCTGCTGGGCGGGTGCGGCAGCGGAGTTCTTCGGTAGGGCTGTCACCGCCAGGGCAGCCAGCATGGCTCCCGTGACAGCGTAACGCCCTAAACCGCGTGTGAAACTCATTCTGTTCTCCTCCTGTGAAAAACCGAGGACGACCCCAACGGTCAGTCCCATCAGATGGACCTCGGGAAGGTCCGCGATACCGAACCGGCGTGCCGGGTGCCGCCGGAAAGTGAGGGGTGGAGAGGCGACCGATTAGATCCTTTCAGCTAGCGGAATATCGGATACACCCAGCGTAGCATCCTGATGAGCCGCCATCAGCATGGTAGACGCCAGGATAATCCTATCTGTTGCTAGGTGAGCCGGACCTCTGGTACGCCATCCGTAGGACCGGGTCGCACCGGTCGTGCCATATCTTACCACATTGGCCCGCATCTTGCAAATATAACCGGCCCCCTGTGGTTAGGCAGCCCCAACTCTACGTATGACGGTCTCCGTTGGGTGCGGCTGCTCTATTATCCATACAAGCAAAGCGTGCACTTGGTTCAGAATCGGATCGTGACAGCCCGCCGCCCTCACCCCCGACCCCCTCTCCTATAGAGAGGGGGAGTTGAAGACGACAGGCTCCCCCTCTCTTCGTAGGAGAGGGGGTCAGGGGTGAGGGCGGCCACCGATTAGCGCGGCACCGCCACCCGGCCCAGGAAGCGGGCCACCGCACGATCGGCGGTCAGCCCCTCGATCTCAGCCTCCGGCTTGAGGATAATGCGGTGGCGGTAGACCGGCGGCACCAGCGTCTTGATGTCATCGGGCACCAGGTAGTCGCGCCCCTGCATGGCGGCGTAGACTTTGGCCGCACCCAGCAGCGCCACAGAAGCGCGCGGGCTGCCGCCCAGCAGCAGGTCGGGGGTGCGGCGGCTGGCCTCGGCAATCGCCGCAATATAGGTCAGATGCGCTTCGTCGGCGCGCACGGCGCGGGCTTCAGCGCGGGCGGCGGCCAGCGCCGCAGGGTCGGCCACGGCCTGCACCCCCGCCGTCGTCAGGTCGGCGGCGTTGAAGCCGGCGTTCACGTTCCGCAGCAGTTGTATTTCCTCCGCTGTGTCGGGATAGTCCACCAGCAACTTGAACAGAAAGCGGTCGAGTTGCGATTCGGGCAGCGGATACGTCCCTTCGTATTCGATGGGGTTTTGCGTCGCCAGCACCAGGAACGGCTGCGGCAGATCGTGCGACAGGCCGTCAATCGTCACCCGCCGCTCTTCCATTGCCTCCAGCAGCGCCGACTGCGTTTTCGCCGGCGCACGGTTGATCTCGTCGCCCAGCACCACGTTGGCGAAGATCGGACCGGGGTGCAAGGTGAAGCGACTGGTGGGCAAATCAAACACGTTGGTGCCGGTGATGTCGGCGGGCATCAGATCGGGCGTGAACTGGATGCGCTTGAACGCACCGCTGACGGTGGCGGCTAGAGTGCGCGCCATCAGCGTCTTGGCGATGCCCGGCACGCCTTCCAGCAACACATGGCCGCCGGTCAGCAGCGCAACAACCAGCAGTTCAAACACAGCATCCTGACCGACAATCACTTTGCGGCGTTCGCGCTCGATGGCGGCATATAACTGAATTACGGTCATTGATCTCCTCTCAATATATCACTCCGTAGCGTCTCGGCCTGGCGCACCAAGCGCAACAGGGCCGCCGCACCCAGAACGGGGCGGCCGCGAGGATTGGGCGAGGCGGCGTGGTCCAGGTCCGCCAGCAACGTAGCGAGTGCGGCGGCGTCCACCGGGCGATGATGCGCGGCGGCGAACGCAGCGGCCAGATCGCCGGCAGGCAAGTCTGCCGGCAAGCCATAGGGCGCAGCCAGGGCGCGTCGTAGATCGGCCCGGTAGTGATCCGCCACCCAGTCGGTGCGTTCGGCGCGGCCAAACAGCCCGGCCAGCGCCGCTACATAATCCGCCGCCCCACGCCGCGCCCCGACAGTGGGCAGCGGCAGCGGCGGGCCGAGCCGGCGTCCGATCAATAGCAAGCCTAGCACAGCCACCCCGCCGGCATAGATCAATGCCCAGCCCCACGGCCGGCTGGTGAGCAGCGTCCGCAGGTCGTCGCCGGTATAGCCGTGGTGCAGTTCATCGAAGGCGATACGCCGGCCCGCCGCGCTTCCGACCAGGTTCCAGGCCAGCCAGCGGTTATCGGCGGCGGGCAGGCCGGCGTTGGTGAACGGGTAGGTGGTGGAAAGCAGTACCACCCGGCCCGCGCCGTGGGCCTGCACAACCAACAGTGGGCCTGCGCCCGCGCTGACCAGCGTTGTCGCACCGGTCCCATGCAGGTCCAATTGCCACCCGGCTTGCACTGCTACCTGATGCACCGGCGGCGCGCTCCACAGCGGCTCATGCGGCACGAAGCTGCCCACTACCGCCGGCAGCAACGGGCTGAGGCCGGCGCCTAGCCGGCTGGTGAGCGGATTGAGCGCACCGCCGGTGCCTTCAACCGTCGCCACCAGCACTCCGCCCGCGTCCAGCCAGCGGTCGAGCGCCGCCAGTTGGTCCGGCGTAAAGTTGCTCTGCGGGTTGAGGATCAACAGCAGGTCGGTATCGCGCAGGGCATCTGCCCAGCGCTCGGTGCCCATGAGGCGGCGCACCGGATAGCCGGCATCGGTAAGCCAGCGATAGAGGGCCAGCGTGCCGCCCGGCGCAGCGCTGACGCTACTGCCCTGCAAGGTATCTTGTCCACCGCCCGTCGTGCCGCCCGCGACGGCGATCAACGCAATGCCGAGTAGCAACACCAGCAGGCCGGCAAACAGCAAGATGTCACCCCGGCGAGTCATCGGCCCGGCTCCGGCGGAGTGCCTTCGGCTCCGGCCGCCAATGTCTGGTAGGCCTGATAATCGCCCGCGCCGGCCGGATAACCGCCGTACCAGAAGCGTTGGAAGCCTGCCACCAACGGCCGCAACGGGTCACGCAGGGCAGCAGGTGCTTGGCGTAGATATTCGCCGTCGGTCAGCGCCGGATCAAAGCGCATCCGACCGCTTTCGTCCAGAGTCAACAATGTCGCTAGATAACGATAGCGCACCGCACGGCGGAAGTCGCCCGTGCCGGCGGCGGCGGCGGCGGCAGTGCGTGCTTGGGCCGCCGTCCAGCCGGCTTCGGCCGCGAACGCACCGGTGAGGGATCGGGCATCAGGTGCCCGATTGCGCCGCAAATTAATGCCGACAAAGCTCACTACACCCAGCACAACGAGTATCCCCAACCCGCCACCCACCGGCAGCACCAGCGGGCCAAGCAGCGCCAGTGCCGAACCGCCAAACGTCAGCAGGCTGAAGATCACTCCCGCCGTGCCGCCGGCTGCCCCAACCACCGTGGCCCAAAAGCGCCGACGGCTCCACTCGGTTTCGCGATAGGCAACGGCTACCATGAAAGCGATTAACAAGCCGGCGATGGCGGCGATCAGTGCGTTGCGTTGCACATCAGGCATTTGCAGCAGCCCCTGGATCAGCGGTTGCATCATATGCGATAATCCCTGCTGAATGCCGGTATCGGCGGCGGGCTGGAACTGCGGATCGCGCAGTACTGCGTCAAGCCGTTTGCCTGCTTCAGCCACGTCCACCGGGGCACCGCCGACCCCGGTGGGCAAATAGGCAGGCGTGAGGTCAACCGCAACCGTCGGCAACGCCGTGCCGCCCGCAACGCGCGGCGTAGGCGACGTGGTGGGTTCCGGCGCGGCGGTTAGTGTAGGGACGCTACCGGGATCTAATAGGTTGAGCAGATCGGTCAGGCGGCCGACGGCTCCGTCAAGATCAGGCGGCGTATGTGTCAGGGCCGTGCGTAGTGGATGGAGATCAGGCACGGCCAGTACACCCGCTGCGTCACGCACCTCCACCTCGGCGGGTAGGCGGGTCAGTGCCCGGTTCACCGCTGCCGCGCGCGCCGCGCCGGCGGCCACCTGCGCCGCCTGCACATCGGTCAAGGTGGCGTGCAGCAGATGCATATAGGCCGTGCGGTCCAGCGTATCACCGCGCGGGGCCGCCAGGGCACCGACCGGCCGGCCTAACATCCAGGTCACTAGCATGACCAGCGCCGCCCCTAGCAGCCACGCCCTACAGATTGATCGTTTCAGCGGGTGGCTCCCGGTCGGTTCTCGTGGCGCAGGCGCAGGTCATAGTAATAGAGGGTCAGTAGGGTTAGAGTCCAGGGCAGGATCAGCAGGCGCAGTCCCAGGCTGATTAGCCGCGTCACGGCCAGCGCCGGCACCCGCCCGTCACCGGTCGGCATCAAGTTGAAAAACTCCGCCGCCAGATCGCCGTTCGACAGCAAGCTGATCGGCAGGCTACCTAGCAGCAAAATCGCCAATGTGCGCCGGAAGTTGCGTGCCACCAGTGCCCAACTGCGCCGTAGCGCCTGGATCGGTGGGGCGACTTCCAGCACCACCACCTGCACCATTAGCGACCACTTGACCACCAAAAAGATCACCACGGCCGAGACTACGGCCAGCAACACCAAGCGTGGGAGCAAGTTTTGCGTCGGATCGCCCAATCCTTTTTGCAACGCCCCCATCAGCCCGCCGCTATTCGGATCGCCGTTGATCACCGTCAGCACCAGGCTGAAGACCACCGACAGCACCACCCCCACCACTGTCAGCAACCCAACCGTGATGATCAGCAGGGCCGAACCACCGAGCAGGGCATCCAAACGCGGCAGCACCGCACGCAACGCCGCGCCCAATGTCAGTATCTCGCCCCGCCCCAGCGCCCGCACCTGCACCGCGATCACCGCCAGCAGCAGAAAAGCCAGCACTGCCTCAACCAGGGTCAATGTGCTGTGAACCAGGGTGAACACCGTGAAGCGTAGCAGCCACTCGGCATTGAGCGTCGCCGGGCCGGGATCGAGCAGCGCCAGCAGCCCCACCGTCAGCAGCAATAGCGGCAGTTCCAGCGCCAGCACCGGCAGCAGAAACGTTGCCTTATGCGCCCCATAGAGCCGTGCCGCCCCCGCCAAAAGCGCGCCGAGCGATTGGGGCAATAAGTTCTGCGTTCTGCGTTCTGCGTTCTGAAGGGGAGACGCTGTAGCGGCGCTGCCGACTGTATCGGTCGGCATAACTGTAGGGACACCGCCGGCCGCGCCCGCGTCCAGTGGGCTAGCTGTAGCGGCGCTGCTTGCCGCGCCCGGCGGGAGATCCATCACAGCGAGGGAACCTCCTCATAGTGGGCAGCCATGGAGGCAGGCTCCGGTGCGCTGGGAGTGACAGGCCGCGCACGATAGGGCCAGCCGCCAGGGAGGGCAGCCGGCTCCAGCCCCAACTCCGCTGCGCGGCCGTCCAGCGCCATCTGCAAATCAAAGCCCTCCTGCCGCACCCGCAGGTCAAAATAGAGCAGCGTCATGCCGGCCAGGCGCACCGGCACATACAGCAGCGTCAGGAGCAGGTTGACGAACTGCGTGCTGACAGTCTGCACTATCCACGGCAGCCCGGCAAAGGCCAACGCCCCCGACACCAGCGAGGTGGGCAGGCTGATCACCAGGCTGATCAACAGCAACAGCAGATACGCACCAAAGACGCGCCACCACGACCCGCGCACCAAGTCCCAACTGCGCGTCAGCGCCGCGCCCACTCCGCGCCCCTCCAGCACAATCACCTGGCTGGTGAAACTCCAGGCAATAAAAATCCAGAGGAATAGCGGTGGCAAAAAGACCAACACGAACGCCAGCGACAGCACCGCGATTGCGCCGGTCAGCGAACCCAAGCGCGGCCGCACGGCCCGATAAGCGTCGCGAATTGTGGGGGTGCGGCCCAGATAGCCCTCGGCTATCGTCCACGCCAGCGCGCCGGCAGCAATGTTGATCAGTACCGCCCCGATCACGCCGATACCCAAAACGATCACGAAGCGGCTGAGGATATCGCTGATCCAGGTCGCCGCCGCCTGATTGTAGCTCTGTAACACAGCGGGCGGCGCGCTAAACGAGGGCTGTTGCGGTTGTTTGATCAGGGTAGCGGGGTTGAGCAGCCAGATGTTCGCCAGCGTGAGCGCCAGACTGACCGGCACCTGCATCAGAGCAACAATGCCGACATAGGTGAAGAAGTTGCGGCGGTAGAGCGCCACCGCACTATCCAGGATCGCGCCCACATCACGGGGGCGCAGCCGCAACGCCGGCCCCAGCGCCGCTTGCGGCGTGTGAAGTGCGGAGTGCGGAGTAGCTGGGCCGGCCATAAGCGGATTTTCTCCTCTGGCAGCATCTTACCATAGCGATGGGCACGGGCGCAATGAGCATAGGGTTTTCAACACGGAGCCACAGAATAGACGGAGTTTATATACCACAGCATTTACGGTCCTGGCGTGGGTACCGCATCAAGTGGTACTAGCGTTTCGCTGACACCGGTCCCGCGCACAGCCACGCGCAGATAATGGTAGACTCCACCAAGTAGCGACGGGACGTGCAGCGGCTCGCCGCCGCCACCTGTGATGATATAAGGAATCTCGTTGCGCGTCATGCGCGTATAGGCGTGCAAATGGCCGGCGTAGACGGCGGTGACATGATAGGCATCCATCAGGGCGGCGAAGTCATCGCCCCCTGCGCTGAGGGCGGATTCAGACGGCACCGGGTAAGGTATGAAAGCCGGAACGTGCATAAACACCAGCTTCACCGGTTGCCCAGTCGCTGCTAGATCGGCCTTGATCCACGCTAGTTCATCAGCAGTGAGCAGCACCGCGCTGTCGTCTACCAACGTGAAATGGACCGCGCCGCGATCAAACGACTGATGGCGCGGCCAATAGCGGGTGAACGGCCCTGTTGTTTTCGACCAAGCCACATCATGGTTGCCGGGCACGACATAGACCGGCAAGCCGGCGGCAACCGCGAGGCCGGCAAACTCGGTCATCTGCTCCGGGCGGCCCTGAGGAGTCATGTCGCCCAAGTCAATCAGCAGCGCGTCGTGGCCCGCAGCCGTGTCACGCAGGATGTAACGCAACATTGGCGTGTCTTTCCAGGTGTCACCGACCACGGCAAAGGTCCAATCGGGTGGACCGGCGGCGGGTGGTGCCGGCGGCGGGGTCGGCATGGTAGGCGCGGCGACATCGTCGGATTCGGGCGGCAGGGTGGGATAGGCAGCCGATCCGTCGGCAGTAGCGGTCGGCAGGCGCGTCGGCCACATTTGGGCCGGCGGCGGCAACGTGGGCACGCCGGGCGGGCCGGGATCAGACCCATCCCCTGCACAGGCGGTCAAGGCCGGCACCAGGATCAGCGCGGCTCCTAGCATGGCCCAACCGCTAGCGACCACGCGCCGTGCCGGCCCGCGCTTGGTGGCGGCTGCGCCAGCGCAACAGCAGCCGCACGCCCACAAATAACAGCACCACAAACAGGATCGCCGAAAGAACCGGCACGACCAGCGCCAGCAACACACTGACGATCACCAGCACGTCTTCCAGGATGCTGACAAACGGGTTGCCGATACCCGCTGTGGTGGCTGTGACCAGCGGCCGTGTGCCGGCTTTGACCGCGTGGACGCTGCCTGCCGCCAGCAAGCCGAGGATCAGGGCCAACGCCGGATTGAGGCCGCCCACCGCATCGTTTTGCGCCGCGAACAGGATGGCCCCGGCCGCCGGCCGGATAAAGGTATGGATAGCGTCATTCATCGAATCGACCACCGGCACTTTATCGGCCATGATCTCGATAAAGAGCAACACCGCCAACACGATCAACACCCAGGTCTCCGACAGCAAGTTGTAGGGCGCGTTGAGGTGGATCAGGTGAGTGAAGCGAGCAGCTAGGCCAACCATCAGCAAGGGCAGCCAGGCGTTCAGCCCAGCGGGGGCGGCCAACCCAAAGCCGGCCAGAATCGCCGCCAAGGTGTTCATAGGGGTTCCTCTCTAATACCCGCCCGGCAGCGGCGGCAGCGGTGGGGCGGCGGCGGGCGGCGGTTTGGCGACGGGGCGCACCAACCCATAGATCACTGCGCCCAACGCAGCCAGTCCAGCCAGCACCGTCGGCACAAGCAACAGGTACACACAGGCTACGCAACCGGTGCCCAACGCCAGCAGCCCATCAAGCGAAGTGGCGGTGCTGATCCCTTGTTTCGTCATCAAGTCCTGGATCTGGCTCCGCGTGCTGGGGTTGTTGAGAACGGTAGCGGCGATCAGGGTCAGCGCCACTACGGTTACAACGCCCATGACAGCTCCGGCCACTGCGGCTGCGCCGGTTCGCGACCCACTGCGCGCCGGAGGTAGTCCGCCCGGTCCGGCAGCCGGCCCCACGGGCACAGCGGGCGTCGTCGCTAGGATGCGCCCCGCCAGATGCGCCGCGACCATGCCCGCCACTGCCGCTAATAGCGCCATGAGCAACAGCATCAGCAATCCGCCCTGCAACAGCAACACCAGCGCCGCCGTCACCACGCCAAAGCCTAGCCCCACGCCCAGTCCCTGCCGGTTCACCGCGCCTCCCATTCGTCACCCTCCCCGATACGTAATGCGTAATGCGTGATACGTAAAGAGACGCAATCACGTTTCACGTTGCACGCCGCATAGCCCCTGTACAGAAGTCAGACCTCAGAATTATTGCCAGACTACTGCGCCTAAGCCACCTGCCAAGACCAGGATCAGCGCGATGACGGCACAGGTCAGCACAATGGCGACCATAACGAACGCACCCATCCGCGCATTTAGCGGCATCCGCACCTCCGGCGCATCATCAGGCGGCAAATCCGGCGGCGATGTATTCGGTGTCAAATATTCCTCTATCTAACCGTAAACTCAGGGCGCAGAATACTCACTTATAGCCCGGCGCGAGCGGCAACTCCGACGGGGCGGCACCGGCGGCCAGCGAGGTGGTCAGCGCCAGCCGCAACTCAGCGAGCATGGTTAGTTCAATCAACGCCAGGATCAGCGCGATCAACAGCGGCGTGAACGCGCCGGCCACGGTCAACACGCTGCCGGCGCGGCGGGTCAGCGTGGAAACGATCAGCACATTGGTCATCGTCAGCAAGGCCAACAGGCCGGCCATGCTAGCAAGAGTCAGCGGCCAATAGAGCCAATCCCCAATAGTGATGTCACGATCCGCCGATAGCAGCACGCCGACCACGATAGCGGCCGCCACGAAATAGCCCAGCAACTCAAACGGCTGTTCCAGCGACCGTTCCCGACGCAGCCGCGAGGTGCGCCAAAAACTCTGGTTGAAGATCGGGTACAGTACAAACATCAGCGCGATGCCCGCCAGCACTCCGGTGATCAGGCGCAGCCAATTGGTCGTCTCATAGAGCGCCGTGGCGCCCGGCAACGATTGCAGCGTCGAGTTGATGCCGTCCAGCACCATCGTGGAGAACATGAAACTCAACATCGGCATCAAGCGCGGGGCGGGTAAGGCGCCCGCCAACGGATGCAACACCGTCAGCAGCAGCAGCGCCGTCAGCGCGCCCAGGTAGATGCCGCTACAGCGTGCGCACAACGGCATTTGATGCCCCGCCAGGAATAGGCTATGCGAAGCGATCTGGTGACACACGCCGAAGCCGAGAAACTCCAGCTTATACTTGAACGTGCCGGGCAGCAGCAGCCCCGCCAGCGCGATTAGCGCCAACAGGATCAGCGGTGCGATGGGTAGGCGACTTCCCTCCCACCCCTGCCCGGCGCGAGCAGGAGGCGGCCCACTTCCCCCTCCCGCCAAGACAGGGGTAGGGGGTGAAGACGGTGAAGGTACTAGGCTCATGGGATGGGCGGCGCGATTTGCACCGCTTTGCCGTAGTCGCTAAAGTCCACACTGACATAGGCCGTGCCGGTGCGCCCGCCGCTGGGGGCCAGCGTGAGCGTAGTCAGTTCGCGGGTCAGCAAGCCGGTGTCGCGCGCGACATAGAGATCGGCTTCAGCGGCGGTGTAGCTCACGCCGGCCAACTGGGGGATGACGCTCGGCTCCAGCGTCGTATGCAGGTGCCGGCTCGGTACGCCGTTGATCGTCTCGCCCGCCCCTTCGGTCACGTTGCCGGCATACTGCAGCACACCAATGATGCTCGACAGGTCGAACGATCCCGCGCCGCTGCTCTTTTGCCAACCTGTATTGAGAGTCGTATTGTTGACATAGATCGTCGGACCGATGGTTACGATCTCACTGGTGCCGTCGGTGGCCTGTTGCACCAGATGCGTGCGGTCGGGAGCCTGGTAGTCACCGCTCTGCCGGGCGAACGGCACCAGCAGGCTGCCGGTCTTCAGTTGGATCAACGACGCGAAGTGGTAGCTGTGGGCCGCTGCTTGACGAGCCAGCGTCGCGGTCAAGAAGCTGGGCGCGGGACCATAGCGATACTGGTAGTAATGCGCGCCGATATTGCCCATCTGCACGCGCCAGGGCGGCGCGCCGGCCGGCACATAGGTCAGCACACGGCGCTCAAACGCCTGGATCAGCACGTCGCTCGGCTTACCCGCGATCTTGACGGTGGCCCAATAGGGTTCGCTGATCGGCAGGCCGGTGGCGAAGTTCCAGGGGTCCGACAACGGTGCATTCGTGGTCGCCCCGTCCACGCGCAGCGGACCGCCGGCGTTAAGAAACAGCCAGAACACTCCAGGAATATTGTGCCCGGTCTTCGGCTCGTAGTGGGCCAACTTGGTCGCATCAAGCGCACGGTTCGCCTCTGTATGCACCACGCCCGTGCGGTTGATCACCGCCGTCACCGCCCCACCTGTGCGGTCCGTCACCCGATGATCGCCGCGTGACGTGTTGCTGACCGGCAAGAAAGAGGCGTAGGTCGGCGCGCTTGTGTCATCGCCGTCGGAGGCCAGCGGAATGTCTGCCGGGCCGCGCTCCTCGAATTGGCTGAGGCCGGTTTGGATACGCCCGGAGATCAGTTCAACCGTCAGCAGCCCATTGGTCACAAACCACTTGGAGCTACGATCGCCGGCCGGGTCGTTGATCTCCATGCGGCTTTTGTCGAAGTATTGCACCAAGTGCGACCCGCCCGGCAGGCCGGCGAACGACTCGCGCACGATCATACCCGGCTGGGGCCCCCAGTACCACGAGCGCCCGGCTTGACCGGCCGCGACTAGGGCATCGGTGCGCGTCCAGACACGCTCAAAAGCCGCGTCGGCATAGCGCAGCGGCGCGGCCCCAGTCGGCTGCGCGCCCCCTCCTGCCACCACCCCAGCAACCAGCAACGCCGCCGGCCCCAGCCGAACTAGCACCGCACGATAAGCTCTCTGCATCAGGAACGTGCCTCTCTAATGGGGTACACCGTAGCACCGGGCACACCTACCCGCCCGCTACCATTATAGCCATTCTACACGGCAAAGGGCAAGCACAAAGCAACAACGATCTCATGGAATCCACTGCGCCGGTTAAATTAAACTTCCGTCCGCCATGACGGATCATAAAAATAGGCGGGCGACGGCGCTTCTGGAACAAGTGTTCTAAGGGATCGCAGTTCTGGTATAATAAGAGCCACGCAACTTCGCCGGCGCGGCTTACTCGCGGGCGTGTGAAACAGGAAGCTAATCAATTAAGACGAAGGGAACCCGATCTGTGAAAAAGCAACAATCTACCTTTGAGTATCGTTTGGACCAGCCGACCACGTTTCAGGATGCGAAAGGTCGCGATCTGACCCTGCCGCCTAATACGCGCTTGATCTACGGCGGCTATAGCGACGAAGGACTAGGCCAGTTTACTGTGAGCGCCGGCAAAGAGAACGGGCGCAAATTGCAGGCAGCCGAAGTCGATCCCAGCAGCTTCCGGGGCGGAGCCGCCGACAATTGCCGCAATTGCGATGCGGCCCTGACCGCCGACTCGCGCTCGATCATGGTACCCGATCTGTGCGTTACCTGCGAAGACGCAGGCGAGTTCTAAGCGCAGACTTGGGCACGCTCTATGCTACTGCAATCCAAGCGGGGCACCTCAGTGTAGTATCCACATAGTCCGTGCTCTTGTCCCATTTGAGCGTGGGGAACGACTCTTATAATCTGGGACTATCATGCTTGTAGCCCAGAGAAAGTGAGGCACACCGGCCCACTTGCCGGCCGGTCCCTTCGTAAGCAACAAAATGATGCCCGCCTGCGCCGTTCTGCCTACTGCGTGTAGAAGGGGCAGGAAAAAGGAGACTCTGCATGAAAGTCGCACGTATTGGCAGTACCCTGCTTGCCTCGGCGGTGGTCCTGAGCCTAGCTGTCGTCGGTGTACGCTCCACTCAGGTGGCCGCCTCCAGCCACCGCGAAGCCCCCATGATCATCGCTGACCCCCAGGCCGACAACACCGATGTCTATGCCTTCGTCAGCCCCGACAAGCCCGACACGGTGACGATGCTCGCCAACTTCAACCCGTTTGAGCATCCCGGCAATGGGCCGAACTTCTACCGCTTCGGCGATGATGTGCTCTACGAGATCCATGTGGACAATGTGGGTGATGCTCAATCGCACATCACGTACCAGTTCAAGTTCACCACCCAGATCGCCAACCCGAATACCTCGGATTACACGACCGGGCCCATTGAGAAGATTGATTCGGCGAACCTGACCTTCAAGCAGTATTACACGGTGACGCGCCTGGACAACGGCACCGCCACCACGCTGGGCCAGAACCTGTTAGAGCCGCCGGCTCGCGTCGGCCCCAAGGCCACGCCGAACTACGCTGCCCTGTCGGACGCCGGCATCTACAGCCTGAACGACGGCAGCAAAGTCTTCGCCGGCCAAGCCGATGATCCCTTCTTCCTCGACTTCAGCATTTTCGACCTGCTGACGGTCCGCAAATTGCCGGGCAATGTCGGTGGGGGTCAGGATCACCTCAAAGGCTTTAACGTCCACACCATTGGTATCCAGGTGCCGATCAGCCGCCTGACGGCAGACGGCAGCAAACCGACCGCGCCGACGGCCGCTAACGCGGTGATTGGTATCTGGTCCACCACCAGTCGCCAGACCACGCGCGTGCTCAGCCCCGGCAAAGCGCCGCAAGGCTCCGGGGATTATGTACAAGTCAGCCGCCTCGGCCATCCGCTGGTTAACGAATCGGTCATCCCGATGGGTATGAAAGATTTGTTCAACAGCTCACAGCCGGCCAATGATGCCCAGTTCTTGAACTATGTGACCGATCCCGAACTCGCCAAGAGTCTCCATAAAATCTATGGGATCAAAGTTCCACCGGCGCCCCGCGACGATCTAGTGGCGATCTACCTGACGGGGATCAAAGGGCTAACCATGCCCGCTAACGTCAAACCATCGGAAGAACTTCGCCTGAACGTGGGCGTGCCGCCCACCGCTCCGGGTAAGATCAGCAACCTCGGTGTCATCGGCGGGGATCTGGCAGGCTTCCCGAACGGCCGCCGCCTAGCCGACGACATTCCGGACATCTCGTTTAAGGCCGTGGCCGGCGTGGCTTACCCGCTGTTCCACGCGGACTACACGCCCGATCCGTTGGCCGCGCAACTCGGCGACGGCGTAGATGCCAATGATCTACCCTTCCGCACGAGCTTCCCATATGTGGCCTATCCGCACGAAAACACGATCAACGACTCGTTCGTTAATCCGGACGGCGACGTGATCGGCGCCGGCGGTAGCAGCAATCCGCCGCCGGCGGCGGGGGGTGGCACGCCGGGGATGCCACGCACCGGCGCCACCGACAACAGCCATTTGGCCGACTTCTACAACCTGCTACTGGCAGCCCTCGCGGCAGTCGGTGGCCTCACCCTGGTCGGCGGGTACGCGATGCGCCGCCGCACAGCGGACTCCGCTACCCACAAGTAATGCGCGAGCGGGCACGGAGGTAACCTCCGTGCCCGCCTGCGAAAAATAATGGAAACACTTATGCGCGTCTTCAGTAGCCGTTTCACACTTATGATCGGGGTGGCCTTGTTGCTGGTTGCCGGCAGCTTGGCACTAGCTCCAGCGGTCGTGCATCCCGCTGATCCGCCGGTCGCGATTGCTGACCCGGCCAGCATCGTCGGATCGGGCATCACGACCAACGGCTACGCTGATGGTGTGATCGCCGGCGCGCAAGCACGGCTGCAAAAACGGGCCGACGATAGTAGCGCCTTATCGGATCTGGGATTGGGCTATCTACAAAAAGCGCGTGAAACCGCCGATCCGACATTCTACGGCCAAGCCGAAAAGGCACTGCAACAAGCATTGGCCGCGCGATCAAGCAATTTGGATGCGCTAGGAGGCTTGGGATCGATGGCGCTCGCGCGCCATCAGTTCCACGACGCACTGGTCTGGGGCCACAAGGCGCAAGCGCTGAATCCGCAACGGGCCTATGCCTACGGCGTAATCGCAGATGCTCAGACCGAGTTGGGCGATTACGACGGCGCGGTAGAGACGCTACAAAAAATGGTCAACCTACGCCCCGACCTCAGTTCTTACTCGCGCATTTCTTATGCGCGCGAACTGCACGGCGATGTAGACGGAGCGATCACCGCAATGCAGCAGGCGGTTGAAGCCGGCGGACCGGCTCCCGAAAATCACAGTTGGGCACAGGTGCAACTAGGCAACCTCTATTTCAACAGCGGACGCTTGGCTGAGGCGGAACAGGCATATAACGCCGCGCTCATTGCCTATCCGGGTTACCTACACGCGCGGGCCGGCCTCGCACAGGTGCGTGCCGCGCAGGGCCGCACCGCCGAGGCAATTACCCTCTACAAGCAGGCTATCGCCGTGGTGCCGTTGCCGCAATATCTGAGTGCGCTGGGCGATCTCTATACAGCGACAGGAGCCGGCGTAGCCGCCGGCCTGCAGTATGACACAGTCAGCCAGATTTTCCGCCTGTTCGCCGCCAACGGCGTGGAGGTGAACATCGAGCAGGCGGCTTTCCTGGCCGATAGAGATCAGCAAACCGCCACAGCGGTGCGGTTGGCCCAGACCGCCGCCGCCGGCCGTACCGACATCCATACCCAAGATACCCTGGCCTGGACACTCTATCGAGCAGGGCAGTACCCTGCCGCGCAAGAGGCGATTAACCAAGCAACGCGGCTGGGCACACGCAATGCGTTAATCCTGTTCCATCAGGGTATGATAGCCGGCAAATTGGGCGACTCTACTGCCGCCCGTAAGTACCTAGGTGCGGCATTAGCCGTCAATCCGTTTTTTAGCGTCATATACGTCCCGCAGGCAAAGGTCGCGCTGGACAGCTTAGGCAAATAGAAAGTAGGAATCACCGCTATGCGCCGTCCGTTTCGTCTGATCGCCTGCGCCCTAGTCTTAGCCGTGTTAGCGTCGGCGGCCCTGCCGCGCCCCGCCGCTGCCCACCCAATGGGCAACTTCACCATCAATCATTACAGCGCGCTCACGGTAGGAGCCGGGCGGGTAGACCTGCTCTATGTGATTGACATGGCCGAAATCCCAGCCTACCAGGAACTAGGCGCCATTCGGGCCGACCACAACACCGATTTGACGGTAGCAGAACGCGATATGTACCTAAGCAGCAAAGCCAAAGACCTGGCGGGTGGACTGCATCTGATCGTAGACGGCGCGGAGTTACCCCTAACGCCCACCGGCACGCCTACCCTGGTCTTTCCACCGGGAGCCGGCGGCGCGGCCACACCCACGCTACGCATGGACTTGCACTATACCGCCAAACTGCCTGCCGACCACGGCAGTCTCACCTATAGTGACAGCAACTACGCCGAACGCATCGGGTGGCGCGAAATCATCGCCCAATCGGGCGACAATACTGCCTTGCGCGATGCCAGTGTGCCCGCCCAGGATGTGAGCCATGCGCTCACCGAGTACCGGCCCGACTTGCTGAGTAACCCCCCGCTGGTATCCAGCGCCACTCTCACGTTTGTCGCCGCGCCGGGCGCGAAAGGCAGTAGCAGCGACACACAACAAGCCCAGGCAGCCCAGCGCGGCATCACCAGTACCAACAACTGGGCCGGCCAGACCAATAGCGCCGTGACGGCGCTAACCGATTTGCTCAACCGCAAAGAGCTGCCGCTGGAGGCGTTGCTGTTCGGCCTACTGTTGGCATTTGGAGCCGGCGCCGCGCACGCACTCTCGCCGGGCCACGGCAAGACAGTGGTAGCGGCCTATCTGGTGGGTAGCCGCGGCACGGGTTGGCACGCCGTCATCTTGGGGGTGACGGTCACGATCAGCCATACCATCGGCGTGTTTGCGCTGGGGTTGATCGTGTTGTACGCTTCGGAGTATATTTTGCCGGAGCAACTCTACCCCTGGTTGGGAGCCAGTTCCGGCCTGCTCATCGCCGGGATGGGGGTGCTGATGTTCTGGCAGCGTCTGAGCGCCTGGCGACGCAACACAGCCAATTCTACAGCCGCCGACGTGCAAGCCACCAATCATGACCATGAGGATTTACACGATCCGACGGTGCCGCATACACACGGCGCTTTCAGCCGACCGCACACCCATGTAGCCGCCGATGGGCAAAAGGTGACGATGGGTAACCTGTTGTCGCTGGGTATTATGGGCGGCATCATTCCCTGCCCGTCGGCGCTAATCGTGTTGCTGGGGGCGGTCGCCTACCACAAAGTGGGCCTGGGCCTGCTGCTGATCCTGGCCTTCAGCCTGGGACTCGCTGCCGTGCTGACGGCGATTGGTCTGGCGATGGTCTATGGGCGCGGCCTAGCCGGCCGGGTCAAGTTCAACCTCAGCCAATCGCTGCTGGGCCGCCTACCGATGGCTTCCGCCCTGGCTGTCTCCTGCCTCGGCCTGCTGATCGCGTACCAGGCGCTGCACGCGGGGATCACGCGGTGACAGGTATGGTACGGCAGGGGGTTCACGCATGAAGTTCGGTGTCGGATAGGGAGCCTGCATACCTCTTCAAGTGGCCGATGGAGCTGTACAAACGACCCGCTACCTAAACCGGTAGCGGGTCGTTTCATCGGTATGTGAGCGGCTACTTAACGACAATCTGCCCGGCCATGCCCTTGTCTTTGTGGCCGGGAATGTCGCACAGGGTTTCGTAAGTGCCGGGGGTCAGGTCCACCTCCAGCGTGCCGGTTTGGCCTGCGCTGATATTCGGTGTTTTCTGCTCCTTACCGTTCACCATAATAGCGAAATTGTGCGGGAACTTGCCGGTGTTAGTCGCCGTGAACTTAATGTGACCAGGCGGCACACCTAACATCATCGGCGTGATACCCCATTCCGTAAGTATCACACCTACGGAGTTGAAGGCTTTCTTTTGAATGGGCGAGGCCGGTGTAGGAGCAGGATTATTTGAGGTGTTAGCGGGTGGCGGCACTGGGGTAGCGGGTGTATTGTTGTCGCACGCGGCCAGCAGACTACCGCCGGTCAGTAGGCTGCCCACCAGCAGCAATCGGGCACGGGTAATGAGAGTTGCAGTCATCGGTAGGGAAACCTCCTGCTAGATTGAGGCCGGAGGGGCGGCCCCGTCGAATGAATACTACTCCGTCGCGCGCAAGTGGCGCACCAACTGAGCATGAATATGCTCTAGCACCGGCGCCTGATCAGCCAGATCGACTGTGGCAGCCAAAGGCGCGCCCGCCGGGACCGGCGCACCAGGACCGGCCAGCGTGCGTAGGTAGCCGTGCAATAAATGGGTCAGCACTTCGGCATCCGTCCGGGGCAAATCCAGTTCGCCGGAGTGCTGCAAGGCGGCGTGCAAACGCGCCGCCTCAACTGTGTCCCGTGGGAATGCCACGGCTGCCCGACGCGGATCGAACAGATCATGTAACAGGTGGGTCTCGGCGGCACTGAGGGGTAATTTCACAATCGCGGCTCCTTTGCGGGATTACAACCCGCCCAAGCAACGGCGCGGTTACTGCTGATTATAGCAGGACGTGTTTCAGGCTGTCAAGGGCCGCAGAGTTGCACCCTAGTCCGGCGGCACCTGGCATTGCGGGCAAAAATGGGTGCCGCGGCCGCCGACAACAATACGCGCGATAGGCGTGCCGCAGCGGCCACACGGCTGGTCGGTTTGCCCATAGGCGTGCAATTGGCGCTGATTACTACCCGCTTCGCCACGCGCGTCACGGTAGTCCGAGATCGTTGTGCCGTGATTAGCGATGCCTTGCGCCAACACAGCGCGTATCGCCTCATAGAGTCGCGCCGTATCGCCGGCGTCTAGCGTCGCCACCGAGCGCTGGGGATGCAGGCGGCTGCGGTAGAGTGCTTCATCTACATAAATGTTGCCTAAGCCTGCCAGCACGCGCTGATCTAATAACGTCGGCTTGAGTAGCCCGCGTCGCCCTTGTAGCCGGGCACGGAAGCGATCCAGCGTGAAATCGTCGGGTAGCGGCTCTGGGCCAAGCGAGTCGAGAAAGACCGCTACGGCGGCGGGGTCCAGCAGGCGCACGCGGCCAAACTTGCGTGCATCGGTGAAATGCACCTGCCCCCCATCCGCTAGGTCCACCACCAGCCGCGTCGCCTTGCTCGGCGCGATCGGCGCGGCATGGTGGACCAGGCTGCCCGTCATTCGCAGGTGGATCGTCAGCACACGCCCGCTGCCCAGCGGGATCAGAATATACTTAGCCCGGCGTTCCACACCTAAAATCGGCTCGCCGGTCACAATCGCGGCAAACGCCGCCGGCGGATAGCCGGCCAACGTCGCGGGCCAATCTGCGTGGCTTACACCTCGGATCGTCCGGCCGGTTAATAAGGGCCGCAGCCCGCGCACTATTGTTTCGACTTCGGGTAGTTCAGGCATCAGGTGTCCTGGGGGTGTGAGTATTTATGGGGTTGAGTGGTCAGGTGGGATAGATGGATAAGTACCTACCCTTACCTGATTATACCCGATCTGTTGGAGCGAATTGCTTTTCTAATCGGCGCATATTACAATCAGGTACATAAGCCGATGGACAGACGCACAAGCTACCTAAAACCCATCCGCCCCACAGGCGGATGCTCACAAGGAGACGCTATGACCGAATGTATCTTTTGCCGCGTAGGGCGCGGCGAGTTTGGCACCGAGTTTTTGCACGAGGATGAGTTTGTCGTCGCTTTCCGCGACATCCACCCGGCTGCGCCGGTCCATGTGCTGGTAATCCCGCGCCAACACGTCACCGCCGTCTGGGAACTGGACCAGTCACACGGCTTCATGCTGGCGCGGATGTTTGTCGCGGCCAATGAAGCCGCCCGTAAGACGGGAGTGGACGAAAGTGGCTTCCGCTTAGTGATCAATTCGGGGCGTGATGCCGGCCAAAGCGTAGATCACCTGCATATGCACTTGCTAGGCGGTGAGCGCATGGGCTGGCCGCCTTTCCCGCCGAAGCCGGCGGTGAACGATGGATCACATGAGCCAAGCGCTGTGTCACCTGTGGCCGATGCCGCACCGCAGGCAGTGCATTCAGGGGAGGAGTAATCGCTAGGGAAAGCGCTGTGCGGTGATCAGTCTACTCCCCGCTGGCGCTCGCGATCTTTGGCCGCGCTGAAAGCATTAACAAACTGATCAACCGGCTCCAGCTTTTTGGCGTTCCAGCCGGTCACGCTGATTACGATCAGCGGGCGACCGCCCACCGAGAGAAACAGGCTGCGCTTGACCCAGAAAAAGTAGCCGGCGAGGGTGAAGAGGCCCAGCGCGAGCAGCGGAATAGCGATCAGCAAGGGGTTAGCCTGCAGCAACTCACCGAGTTGCCAAGTGATGCCCGGCTGGGTGAGGCCCACATAGGCGGCGGCAGCCCCTGCGCCCAGGCTCACCAACCCGATCAGAAACATCCAGCCGCCGGAGCGTTCCGTGACCGTACCGACGGCATCTATGTCGTGCAGGAAGGCCGCGCGCAAGATCGTCGGGGCATAGAGGATCGCACGGCGGGTGGTCAGGTACAGCGCGCCCAACTGTAGCAGCACCTCTTCGCCCGGCAGCAACACCAACGCGCCGGTAGGCGGCGGTTTGACCGCCACTGTAGGCACGGAGGTCGCCACGGCCGGCGCGACAGCAGGCGGATCGGGAACCGCGACCACGGCGGCAGGAGGGACGATGGGGGCCGGCGGGTCGGCCGGCGGCGGCGCGGTCATTGCGACCGGCGGCAGGGGCGCATCGGGCACCCACGGGCGGCGTGGCGGCACCAGAGTGGCCGGTTCGACGGGCGCCGGCACAAAGGTCGGTAGGTCAATGGGTGGCACCAGAGTCGGCACATTCGGCCCTGGTTCGCTCACAAGCGCGCTGGGGATCGGCTCGGTCGGCAGCAGGGTAGTGGCAACCGGCCGGCCGGCCGGCCGCACCGGCAGTGGACCGTCGCTGCTACCGTTCAGCGGCGGGCGGAACGGGCTATCCATGTCCAGCCGTGCCCGCTCGGTGGCGCCGGCCTCGGCGGCATTTAGGGTCGGTCCCGTACTGTATTCTCGTGTCTCTAATCCGCCGCTGGGTTCGCCGTCGCCTATACGCGGCTCCTCATTTGCATTGACCACCATGCGTGTCGTGCCCTCTCTGGATAAATTTGTGCAGTCGGCTACTCCGGCATTATACCCGTCGCTTCCCGGCAGTGTCAACCGCATACGGAATGCGGAATAGCGACCACCCTCCGTCACCATTCCGCATTCCAGCGTTACCAGTTAGCGTTACCAGCCGTAGCGCTCCTCGTGCCATGGGTCGCCGCGCATATGGTAGCCGGCCTCTTCCCAGAAGCCGGGCGCGTCTTCGCCATAAACTCCAGGCCGCGTATCCACTTGGCGCTTTTCCAGAAGTAGAGATGGGGCACGACCAGACGCAACGGCCAGCCGTGTTCCAGTTCCAACTCGTGCCCTTCGGCTTTATCGGCAAAGATCACATCGTCGCGCAGCAAGTCTTCGATGGGCAGGTTGGTAGTGAAGCCGTTTTCGGCGTGGATCATCACGAACTTCGCGTCAGGTTTCAGCTTAACGTGTTTCATCACTTCTAGGAACGGCACGCCCTCAAAGTTGAGATCGAAGCGCGTCCAGCGCGTCACGCAACTGATGTCGCGCGTCAGCGTGATTTTGGGCATCATTTGGAATTGTTCCCAGTTCCAGCTAACCGGCTGCTCAACTAAGCCCCAGATGCGAAAGTTCCAATCTTCCAGCCGGCGATGCGGCACCGGCCCGTAGTGCAAGACGGGCCATTTCTCGGTCAGCGTCTGACCCGGCGGCAGGCGCTGCTTCAGTTCGTCGGGGTTGTAACGGCTTTTCGGCCCGCGCCCGAACAGGTCAAACATGGTAGCCTCCCAGATGTTAATGCCTAATGTCGCGTCGGTACGGGCTGTAAGTCGGGATTGTCGCAGGCGTGTCGGCCGATCTTTGCCATGTCATACCAATCGCCGTTAATTCTCACCTTTACAACGTCGGCAGTGAAGTCGTTAGATGTACCATTGTAGCTGCTGTTTTCGAGCAGCGAGGAACCGACCCCATAGGCAGCCACCGGCACCGCCAGATCCTCAAACTTGCGGATCTTTTCCGGGGTGAAGCCGCCGGTGACGACGATTTGCACATCACGACACCACTGCGCGGCGGGCGCGATCCACGCAGCGGGCAGATCCCAGGCGGTGTAGGCGTGATCGAGCGCTTCGCGCAGAATAAAGACTAAACGCGGGTTTACGCCCATATCCAACGCTCTATCGCCTAGCGGCGGCACACTGCGGTCGCGCAAGGTGCCGCCGGTGTCGGCGCGCACGCCGGTCAGTTTGAACTTGCGTGCCTCCTCGGTCTGTCCGGCCTCGGTCAGGGCACGCCAACGGTCAAACAGCATCTGCATCACGCGCAGACTCGTGCCGACACAATCGTTCTCATAATCCACCAAGACAATACGCGGCACCTGCGGCGGGCGGGTGGCGGCGAAAGCCAGCGCCGTCTCGGCGGTGTCGCCCAAGAAACAAGCGATAGCGGCATGGGCGATGGTGCCGCCGCCCGCGCCACCCCACCAGTCGCCTTGTGCGTCGGTAGAGATCGAGCCGCGATAGCCGCCCTGCGACTCCAAATTGTAGCGTTGTACGGCGATATGGTAGGCGTAGCCGTCGGCAGCCTGGATCTCGTGTGCATCAAAGCGCGCCGGGAAGAACAGCACGTCTTTACCGCCCGCCGCTTTAAGCGTATTGTAGACATTGGTGGCGATGCGGGAGCCGCGCGTGAGGGTGCCCAGCGTGGGTGTTTCAAGCAATGCGAAATCACGGTAGCGCCCGCGCACACGGATTACCGGCGCAACCTGGCGCGGGTCGCCGCTGTAAGGCGCGAGGTTGCCGTCCTGCACGGCCTGCACCTCTAGTTGGCCCCAGGTGGAGACGAACTGATTGTCGGCAGCGAAATAGCCGGTGCAGAGTTCGAGCATCGCCAGCGCCTTGTCCACGCCGACCACGATAGAGTAGGGCGCACGGCGGGTGAACCACTGCATCTCGACTTCGATGTTGCCGATGTCCACATTCGCTAGGTCCACGCCGAGGTCGCGCAGGTCGGGATGCTGCCCGCCAAAGCGGTAGCCTTGCGCGGCCAGATCGGTCAGCACGCGCACAATGTTGTCGAAATACTTGTCTGAATACCAGCCGCGCTGCATTCGATCCACATCCAGTTTGAACACATCGGCGGGAATGCGCTTGCCGTCAAATAGGCTCATACGATACTGTCCTCTCTAGGGGGTTGTTGGGGTGTAGGGTAGCACACCCATAGGGTACCTGTCAAACGGCAACCGGGCTGCCCTGCGAAGCCGTAAGTGACCCAAAAGATAGGCAGAGCGGCAGGGCTTTCTGTCAGGTCTTTATGCTTTTCTTATACTGCGCCCTCTTGACAGCCGCAGGAGTTGGTTGTACTATTGTGTTATATTATTGCGACAATCAGGAGGTAATGAGATGGCAACGCAAGCGGCCATTGCCGCACAAGGGTTGGGCAAGCTGTTTGATGGGCGGCCTGCTGTTGAGGATGTAGATCTGGCGATTGCCCCCGGTGAAGTATTCGGCTTTCTGGGGCCCAATGGCGCGGGCAAGACGACCACAATGCGCATGTTGGCGGCGCTGATTGCCCCCAGCAGCGGCGAAGCCTGGATTGATGGGCTGGCCGTGGGCGAGGACGACGACGCGATCCGTCGCCGGGTCGGGCTACTAACCGAAAGCCCCGGCCTCTACGAAAGTCTGAGCGCAGAGGCCAATCTGCGCTTCTTTGGGCGCCTCTACGGCTTGAGCGATGCCACGCTAAGTACGGCGCTGGAACGTTACTTGCGGCGCTTTGACCTATGGGAACGCCGCGCCGATCGCGTGGGCGGCTTCTCTAAAGGGATGAAGCAGAAGGTCGCCTTGATCCGGGCGCTCTTGCACCGACCCGCCGTGGTCTTTCTGGATGAGCCGACCGCCGGGCTGGACCCGGAGAGCGCACAGGTAGTCCACGAGTTCATCCGCGAGATCCAGAGTGAGGGGCGAACGATCTTCCTCTGCACACACAACCTAGACGAGGCCGAGCGGTTATGTGATCGCGTAGCAATCTTCCGCCGCCGCATCATCCGTCTAGGCAGCCCCACCGAATTGCGCCGTAGCCTGTTTGCGCGGCAAATGGAAGTGATTGTGGCCGACCCGACCCAGGTCGCACACCTAGCAACGGTCGCCGGCGCGGTGCCCGGCTGCATTGAGGCACGTGCCGACGGGCCGGGCCGCCTGATCGTCGGCCTGCCTGATCCCGACGCACAGACCCCCGCCCTGGTGGCGGCGCTGGTCGGGGCGGGAGCCGCCATTCGCCGCGTGGCCGAAGTGGAACATTCGCTGGAAAGTGCGTATCTGGAGTTAATACAACAATGAATCTCTCACTAAACCCCATTTGGATCTTGATGCAAAAGGAAGTAGCGACTAGTCTACGTTCACGCATGGCGCTGGCGACCCTAGTCATCACTACCCTAGTGTTCATCGGCATCCCTATCGGCCTGATTGTCGGGACCAACCTGCTGCCGGGCGCCGGCCTCACCAAAGGGCGCGGGATTGACGATACCACCTTGCAATCGCTGCTGCTAGCCTACCCATCGCTGGCCGGATTGCCCAAAAACCAGGTCGTGCAGGGGCTGGTCGTCTCCGGAATGCAGCCGCTATTTCTGCTGATCCCGCTGCTGACGCCCCTGACGCTGGCAATCTACAGCATTATCGGTGAAAAGCAGACGCGCAGCCTAGAAGCTCTGCTAGCAACCCCTATCACTACACGCGACCTGCTGCTGGGTAAGTGTCTAGCGGCGGCCCTGCCCGGCGTAATCTCGGCCTGGGTCAGCTACGGCCTGTTTCTGGTGGTCGCGGTGGCGCTGGTGCCTCGGGCGATCTTCACCCAGCTTCTGCTGCAACCGGCCTGGCTGCTAGCGATGCTATTGATCGTGCCCGCCGCCGCAGCGCTGGCCGTGCTGGTCGGCCTGATCGTGTCGGCGCGGGCCAGCGACCCCCAGGCAGCCCAGCAAGTCGGCGGGCTGATCGTGCTGCCGGTGATCGGCTTGCTGCTGGGGCAAGTGACGGGCGTGGTCCGCCTGAGCGTCCCGATCACCCTACTCGCTGCGGCAGTTGTGCTCGCGCTCGATACGGGCCTGCTAACCGTGGCCGTGCGTCTGTTCGGCCGCGAAACGATTCTCACCCGCTGGAAGTGACCAATTCGGCCAATCCGCTCTCCGCCCTGCCAAGTCCGCTCTCCGCTAACGCTACAGCCAGTGGCGCGTAGAGCGGGCGGTCACCGCCGGCGGTGGGGTAGCCGAACAACCCGGTGGGGCAATGTCGCTCGTCATCCCAGCCGGGGTAATCTACTACCGGGTAGAGGCAGATACCGTGCAGCGGCACCCCGGCGGCGCGGGCGGCCAACGCTTCGTCGGCCACATAGCGTAACCACGGCGCGCGGTCGTCACCCTCGGCCCCAGTCTCGGCAATAAACAGCGGGCGACCATAGCGACCGGCAACGCCGGCTAACATTTCGCGTAACGGGCGGTAACGGGGATCAGCGCGGGTTAGGCGTGGCCCATTCAACACCCACTGATTGTCCGCATAGTAATTGACCCCGATAATGTCCAGGTACTTCGGGGCGCCGCCCAGGTCCGGTCGGTCAGCACCCACCAGCATATCCCAACTATGAAACTGGCCCAAGCGATGGTTTTCGGCGCTTTCGGCTTCGTAGGGTCGGTCAGGATCGCTGACAATGTGGATAATAGGATCGACATGGACAATGCGTGCGCGAGGACTCACGGCCCAGACGGCATCAGTAGCAGCGATGGCCGCGCGCACCAGCCGGACCTTCAACTCCATGCCCCGCGCATTCTGAAACGGGTTCAGATAAGCCACATCGCCCGCCGCCCAAGCCACGAAAGAGATTTCGTTCACCGGCGCTAGAAACGGCACTGCGGCACTCTCCGCCGCCAGCACGCGAGCAAACGCCTCGGCAAAGCGGGCGAAGCGATCCGCAAAGGCGGGCGTAAACAGGTCCAAATCGTCCGGCCAGCCATAATGCCACAGATCCCAGATCACGGTAATACCGGCCGCCCGTGCGGCGCGGATCATCGGCAGCGCGCTGCTCCAATCGTAGTGGCCTGGCGTGCGCTCGATCAGATGCCAGCGGATGCCGTCACGTACCGTGCGAATACCGTGCGCCGCCAGCCGACGGTAGTCCTGCGCGGCCCAGCGGTCATGCTCCGTCGCGGCGATCAAGTCCAGGCGCCGTCCATCGCGCCGACGGTGGGTCGAACACTCAAAGCCACCCAGTAGAAAACTGGGGAATAGTGGCGTGGCGGGCGCACGGTTAGCATTGGGCATAACTTCTCCTCTGCAAGGGGTAATGCAGCTAGCGATTAAACAGGACACAATCTATTTGCGCTTGGCTGAGGCTTGCAGCATCGCAGAAGATCTCGCAGCGACCGCTTGCTATAGAGCAAGGGGCGGGCCGCGGCCCGCATTATGTGCAACGTGACGCAGTGCAGGCTCTGTAGATTGTCGTGGCACAGCAAGCAGCGCCGGGGGCTGTAGCAGTGTAGTTTGCTACACCGGCGCGAGGTTGAAGAACCCCGCCGTTTATGCTAATCTGAACTGCACAGAAGCTAATGGATCACCCGTTGTACGTTGCACGAAAGGCCAGTCCTATGCTCCCCACCACGCCCACTCCCGCCCTGACCACCGATCCAACCCGTTGGCCCGCGCATGACGATCTGTTGCGCTACCGGGCCGATTTTCCCATCTTTGAGCAGACCAACTATCTGAATTCTTGTTCACTGGGCGCACTATCGGTGCGCACAATGGCCGGCATCAACGAATATATGCGGCTATGGGGCAGTATGGGCGCGTCGGCCTGGTACGAACTGTGGATGGGCAAATTGGCCGAACTACGCCGCCAAATTGGGGCGCTGATCAACGCCGGGGAGGATGAGATCGCCATCGGACCCTCAATCTCGGCCGCGATTTCGGTGATCAGCTCGTGCCTGGATTACAGCAAGCGCCATAAAATCGTGACCACCGACCTGGATTTCCCCACCGTCGGCCACCAGTGGCTCGCCAAAGCGGGGCAGGGCGTGGAAGTCGTCTTTGTGCCGGCGCGCGACCGGGTGAGCGTGGACCTGGCGGCGTTTGAGGCCGCCATTGACGAGCAGACCGCGCTCGTCGTCACTTCACACGTCTTTTTCACCAGCGGCTATGTGCAAGACATCAAAGCCATCGCCGAGATCGCGCACCGTAAAGGCGCACTGGTGGTGATTGACGCCTACCAGGGCACCGGCCAGATCCCGACCGATGTGCAAGACGCGGGAGTGGACTTTCTGTTGTCGGGCGGCCTCAAATGGCTACTAGGCGGCACCGGCATCGTCTTCACTTATGCCCGCCGCGATCTGCTACCGACCTTGCACCCGACCATCCCCGGCTGGTTTGGTGTCAAGAATATGTTCGGCTTCGACATCCACGACGTGACCCCCGCCGCTAGCGCGCAACGGCTGGAGCAGGGCACGCACTCGATCTCCGCCGTCTACGCGCTGCTGGGTGGATTGTCCTATATCCACGAGATCGGCCCGCAACGGCTGCGCGAACGCACCCAGCACCTGACCGAAGACCTCATCGCGCGCGCCCTAGCTGCGGGTTTCACCCCGCGTGTAGCCCCCGATCCGAGCCGGCGCTCCGGTATCGTGCTGCTGAACATGGACGACCCGGCCCCCGTCGTCGCCGCGCTGGCCGCCGCCGGCACCATCGTAGACAAACGGCCCGGCGCAGTGCGCGTCTCGCCTTACTTCTACAACCAGATCGCCGAAAACCAAGTGATCATTGATACGATGGTGCGCATTCGGGATGGACGCGGCTAAGGGTCCGCCCCGCACGTAAACAGGAGCGTTACAAGGAAGCGACCGATGGCCTGGGCACCCACCTGTGAGCAAACACAAGCACAGAGCGAGTTGCGCTTCCAGTTGCTGCGCCTGACGCTGATCGGCACGGCGGTGGCGGCATTGGGGTGGCTACTAGGAGTGGCCGGGGGTCTCCTGCACAGCCCCACGGCGCCGTGGGACGGCATCGCCGTGCTGACGCTGTGTGGCGGCTGCGCCTGGCTGATGCGGCGCGGCCAGTGGGGGCTGAGCCTGGCAGCGAGTTTCTATCTGGCGGGCATCACCCAGCCGGTGTGCCTGGCCGGGCAAGCGCTGGGCGTTGCCAGCCCGGTCAACGCGGCGTTCACGCTGGGCCTTGTACTCTGTGGGCTACTGATCGGCGGCTGGTTTCTGAGCAGTTGGACGCTGGGCTATTGTGCCTGGATGGGCGCGCTGGCCTGGGGCGAATTGCACGGCGCGTGGGGGCCGCCGGACGCGATCCATGATCCGGTGCAAATGCTGCGGCTGCTGATCGGATGGTGGGGGCTGCTGATCGCCACCGGCGGAGCCGTGTGGCTGTTCGCGCGCAACCTGGAACGATCCGCTACTGTGGCCCAAGGCCAAACCGCAGCCCTGGCGGGCACACTAAACGCCATGACCACGGAGACGGATCTGGACCAATTGATGGGCCGCGTGATCGGCATCGTAGCGCAGCAACTCGGCGGCAAATGGGCCACCCTCTGGCTACACGATCCACCGGCCGATACGATGGCCGTGCATCTCACCTTTGGTGAAGGGCGCATCTACCATCCAGCCGAGTTGCCGACGCCCGCTGCGCGCGGCGCCGTACCGGCCGTCGAGTTGCCGATCTGGGGTGAGGTGGCCGGCACCCGCCGCCCACTGGTGATCACCGACATCGCCGGCGATCCGCGTATCAAGTTCAAGGCGGCCGCGCTGGCCGAAGGCTTGAAGACGGTGCTGTACCTGCCGTTGCTGTTGGGTGAAAGCGCGATTGGGATGTTGACCGTCAACAGTCAGGAGCGGAGACGCTACAGCCGGGCCGATCTGGACCTCGCCCAGGCACTGGTGCAGCAATTGACCCTGGCGATCCAACTAGCCCGCCTGGGGCAAAGCGCCCGCGATGCGGCGGTGCTGGATGAGCGCAACCGGCTGGCTCGTGAAATCCATGACACGCTGGCGCAGGGCTTCACCGGCATCGTCGTGCAACTGGAAGCGGCGGAAGATATACTGGGCGACAACCCGACCGCCGCGCGCGCACACCTGGATCGCGCCCGCCTGCTGGCGCGATCCAGCTTGACCGAAGCGCGCCGCTCGGTGCAGGCGTTGCGGCCCCAAGCGCTCGAAAGCGAGGATTTGGTTCACGCGCTGGCCCGCGCCGCCGACAATCTGACCGCCGGCACCCCGACGCACGCCGAAGTGCATATCTACGGCCCGCCCCGCCCCTTACCGCCGGATACCGAAAGCGCGCTGCTGCGGATCGGACAGGAAGCCTTAACGAATGCTTTACGCTATGCCGCCGCCGCGCACATCCGCTTGGGCCTGACCTTCCACCCCGCCGGCGTAGCACTGCAAGTGGAAGACGACGGGCAGGGCTTCGACCCGCGCGCCTGCACTCGCACTCCCGGCTTCGGCCTGATCGGGATGCGCGAACGCGCCGCACGCCTCGGCGGCACCCTGACCGTCACCAGCCGCCCCGGCGCGGGCACCACGATCCTCGCCGAGATGCCGACACGTGAAGTGTGACACATAATCCGTAATCACGCTTCACGTGTCACGCAGGCAGGGGCACGGCGACCACTACCCTGCTGCCGTGGCCGGGCCGGCTTTCAATCGTGAGATGGCCGCCGAGAGCACTGGCGCGTTCGCGCATCCCGATCAGACCGAGACCGTGACCTTCTTTGTTGGGCGGACGATTGGGATCGAAACCCTGCCCGTCGTCTTCCACCGTCAACAACAGGCCGGCCGGCGCGCCGGGTTCAGCGGTCTGCGCCAAGCGCACACGGATGGACCCGGCCTCGGCGTGCTTAATCACATTATGCAGGGCTTCCTGCGTGATACGATAAAGGGCATCTTCGACTTGGGTAGGTAACGGGCCGAGTTGCGGGTCCACTTCGACCTCAATCTCCAGCGCTAACTGCTCGCTCAGGCTATCGGCGTGGCGGCGTAAGGCCGCACCCAATCCCGACGCGCCGACCGCTGTGGGCCGCAACTGCGCCAACAGTGCGCGCATTTCGCCCAACGCCTCCCCGGCCGTCGCTTGCAGGCGACTCAGATAGCGGCCCACGCGCGACGGATCGCGCTCAACCATCGCCTGGGCGGCTTCGGCCATCAGCGTCACCGTGAACAGCGACTGCGTGACCGAATCGTGTAGTTCGCGCGCCAGATGTTGGCGCTCTTCGAGCGCAGCCACTTGGCGGGCCTCAGCGTAGAGGCGCGAGTTTTCGATTGCCAGCGCCAACTGCTCGCAAATACCGCGCAATGTCGGGTCGGCCATACGGGCCTCAACCTCGGCCAGAGCAATCGGCCGGGCCACGCTCAGTTCCAGCATCCCCAGCGTTTCAGTCCGCACATAGATCGGGAAGGCGATGCGGGTCTCCACGCCGGGTTGCTCGTCGTGCAGCGCGCTATATTTGGTGCCGATCACCGACCAGCGGCCGGAGACCACAGACCATTGGCGACCCACCTGGAAGGCGCGTGGTCGTCCAGCCAGCAGATCCGGGGTAATCGGCGTGTAGAGATCGGCTTCGCGCTGACCCGGCGGCAGAGCTAGCGTATCGTCAGGCGTGGGGGCACCGGCGCGGCGCACCACCAGATCCCAACTGCGGGTCAGTGGGTTCCACAGACGCATCGCTACGCTGTCCCAATTCGTCACATCGCAGACGGCGGCGGCGGCCTGATCCAGCATCGTCGTCAGATCAAGCGAGCGGTTGAGCGCGGTGGCGACGGCGTTAATACCGGCCAGTTCACGGGTGCGCCGTTCCAGGTCGCGATTGACATTACCGGCGTGGTTGTTCAGAACGTAGAGTTCCTGGCTACGGCGCATCAGATCCTGCGCGGTCTCGCTAACCAACTGCACCAACGCCGCGTTTTCGATAGCCACCGCGCAAAGGGCGGCAATCGCTTCCAGCAAGCGAGCTTCCTCGCCGGTAAACGGACGCTTGCGACTGTTAGAAATAATACCGATCAGGCGGTCCCCCACCACCATCGGCACGCCAATCCAGCAATAGTCGCTATCTTCACCCGCCGGCAGGTTGGCTACTATACCCCGTTCGGCGCAAGCAGCGGCGTAACTGTCTACGCGCAGGGTACGCCGTGTGTGGAGCACTTCGCGGTTAAGGCCGCGAATGATAGGCAGTGTTTGGCCGGGCAATACGGTTTGCACGCCACCCTGGAACCAGAGCACCGCGTCTACTGTGCGCCCATTGTTGGCCGAACGCCCGATCCAAAAGTTCGCCGTGTCTAATACGCGCGAACACTGCTCGTAGATCGCCCAGTAGAGTTGATCGAGATCCAGCACCGAGTTAATCGTGCAGGCAATCTCGGTCACGATGTCAAAGCCGGTGACGGTCGCCGGTGGGGGATCGATTGGCGGATCAGTATTCATTAGCGGCTATTATAGCACAGCGGTCGGCAGGGCGTCGGCGGTTCTGCCGGCAAGCAACCGCAGCATTCCTGCCGGCCGTCTACGTGTCGAGATCACCTAAGCCCCGTATCCGCGCAGTCGAGATCGGCGTGCTTGACCCCAAGCCGCGAAAGGGTGTATAGTAGCGCTATATGCCTGTCGTCGGAACCAGCCTGCACCCGTCTCACTGTGGAGACGGTTTTGCCTCAATGTCGCGGCCCCGCTTGTTCCTCTGAGAATCCCGTAACGAACGGAGGATACGTCTGTGGTCCATTCTACGATTACGCGCCCGGCGCAATCCGGCGCGACCCCCGATCTGCCCGCCGATAGGCGGCACGGCTATTTTTCTACCCTGGCCGAAACCGTCTTCCCTTTAAGCGAAACCGATCTCGCCGAGCGGACACAGGGCCGGGCCGAGCTAGAAGGCTTGAGCGTGCAAGATCTGCTGGCCGCGTATGCCTGCATGAAGCTGTCACGTGAGATTGACAAGATGGAGACGCTGCTCCACCGCTCCGGTAATCTGTGGTTCAGCATTGCCGGCGCAGGCAAAGAGGCGCTCAACGTGGCGGTCGGGATGCACCTGCGGGCCGACGACATTAAATTCCCCTACTACCGTGACCATGCGCTGGCCCTGTGGTCGGGTATCACGATGCTCGACCTGCTACGCCAGGGCACAGCTTCGCGCTTCGATCCGATGTCGGGCGGACGACAAATGACCAGCCACTTCGGCTCCCGCGAATACAACTACCCGACCGGCAGCACCATGACCGGTTCGCAGTGCCTGCCCGCCGCCGGACGCGCCGAGGCACTGAAGCTGGAGCGGGCGCTGGGCACCAAGGTCAGCGACTCCCTGCCCGATACTATTGTCTACACCTCGTTGGGCGACGGCACCACCTCAGAAGGCGAAGTCGAAGAGGCGATCCGCGATGCGGTCCGCAACATGGTTCCGCTGCTGATCGTGATCGAAGACGACGAATGGGCCATCTCCACCCCGGTCGAGACCAACGTGCCGGGCGGCGATGTGGGCAAGATGTATCGCCAGTATGAGCACATCGGCCCCAACCACCACCTGGAACACATCACGGTAGACGGCACCGACTTTATCGCTACCTACCGAGCGGCGCGCGAAGCGGTAGCTTATCTACGCGCGGCCAAAGGGCCGGTATTGTTCCACGCCAAAGTGACCCGCCCGCTCAGCCACTCGTCTGCCGACACCCAGGCGTATTATCGTAGCGCCGCTGATCTAGCCGCCGAGGAAGCGCGCGACCCGATCACACGCATGGTGGCCCTGTTGGACGGCTTCGGCTTCGGCGCCGAGCGATTGGCCGAACTGGACAGCCTGATCCTGCGCGAAGTGCGCCAGGCCGCCAACACCGCCACCGCCGAACCGAAAATCGATCCCGACACCATCTTGAACCATATCACGGCCAGCCCGCTGCTGGTGAGTGTGAGTGATGTCCGACCGCGCGATGTGCCGCCCCCACCGAGCGCACCCGATGCCGAGCGCATCCCAATGCGCGATATGATCAATCGCGTGCTGATCGAAGAGATGGCACGTAACGACCGCATCATCGTCTTCGGCCAGGATGTGGCAGATTACCCGCAGCCGGGCGACCACGAGGGGATGAAGGGCAAAGGCGGCGTGTTCCACGTCACGCGCGGCGTGGGCGCGGCTTACCCAGACCGCGTCTGGAATGCGCCACTGGCCGAGGCCACGATCCTGGGCACCGCGATGGGTTATGCAGCGGGTGGCTGGCTGCCGGTGATCGAGATCCAGTTCCGTGACTACATCCACCCCGGCTGGCAGCAGTTGGTAGACGAAATCGCCACGCAGCGCTGGCGCTCCAACGGCACTTTCGCTTGCCCGATGGTGATCCGCGTGGCCTATGGGGACTACCTGGGCGGCGCGGGCGCGATCTGGCACAGCGAAGCGGCGGTCGGCCCAATTGCCCACTATCCGGGCCTGCGTGTGGTGGTGCCCGGTACCGCCGCCGATGCCGCCGGCTTGTTGCGCGAAGCAATGGCTTCCGGCGATCCGGTCGTCTTCCTAGAGTGCAAATCGCAGTATGAAGCACACCCGGCCCGCTCACCCTATCCCGGTGCAGACTACAGGATACCCTTCGGCGTAGCACGCAAGCATCAGGAAGGCGAAGACCTGACCATCGTGACCTACGGCAATCTGTTGCCGCGCGCCACGGTCGCCGCCCAGCGCCTGGAAGACGAACTGGCCGTCTCCTGCGAGATCCTAGACCTCCGCACTGTGGACGCCGGCTATGACCGCAACGCCATCCTGGAGTCGATCCAAAAGACGGGCCGCGTACTGGTGGCTGATGAAGACCGGCCGATGGGCGGCTTCGGCGGCTCAGTGGTCGCCGATATCGCCACCCAATGGTCGCATCTGCTGAAAAGCCCGATTGGCCGCGTCTGCCCGAAGTTCACGCGCGTCTCCTACGGTCCCGTCGGCGAAAAGGCGATCATGCCTAGCCCTGACAGCGTGTTTGAAGAAGCCAAGCGCATTCTAGGTCTATAGGCAGCAGACAGCAGGTAGCAGGAGACGATGCAGAGCGACAGGGCTAGTAGGGTAGCAGGAGATTTGTTGTCTTTGTTGGCTTCTCCTGCTACCTGCTGCCTGCTGCCTGATACCTCGTGTGGGGAACAACCGTGACCATCCCGGCAACGTCCGATGCGCCGCGCGCCACTGTGCTAGTGGTAGATGATGAGCAGACCCTGCGTGATACGCTGGAATACAACCTGCGCCGCGAAGGCTATCATGCCTTGACCGCCGCCGATGGGCCGAGCGCGCTGGAAGTCGCCCGTCGTGAACGGCCCGACCTGATCATCCTCGACATCATGCTGCCCGGCATGAGTGGCTTCGAGGTCTGCCGCGCCTTGCGCCGCGATCTCCGCACGCCCATCTTGATGCTGTCGGCGCGCGAAGACGAGATCGACAAAGTGCTGGGCCTCGAACTGGGCGCGGATGACTACCTGACCAAGCCGTTCGGCCTACGCGAATTGTTGGCCCGCGTCCATGCATTGCTACGGCGCAGCGAAGTCCCTGCCCCGCCGACTACGGCCGCCGGGGATATAGAGACGGAGCCGGTGGTGCTGCTGGCCGGCGACTTGCGGATCGACCCCGCGCGCCGCACGGTGATGCGCACCGGACAGTCAATCCCGCTCAAGCCCAAAGAGTTTGACCTGCTGGCGTTCCTAGCCGCACATCCCGGCCAAGTTTTCACTCGAGAGACGCTGCTTGATCGAGTGTGGGGCTACGACTTTGTCGGCGGCACCCGCACGGTAGATGTCCATATCCGTTGGCTGCGGACTAAGCTGGAGAGCGACCCTGCGAACCCGCTCTGGATCGGCACGGTCTACGGCGTAGGCTACCGCTTCAATGCGCCCGAACGCAACGGGCCGGCGTGAGCCATGTTGTCACGCACCTGGGTTCGTATCGCGCTCAGTTACATTATCTTGGTCCTAGTCACGGCCGGCTTGCTCGCGGTGTTGCTGGGCGATCGAGCCCAACAACAGGCGGAGGAAAGCCTGACCGCCCGCCTAACCGATCAGGCGCGCGTCATTGCCTATAGCGCCACACCCCTGCTAATCGATCCCGCTACCCCGGTTAGTGCCACGCAAGCCCTGGCGACCGAAATGGCGGCCCGTCTGGATACCCGCATCACCTTCATTCGCACCGACGGCCGCGTAATAGCCGACTCGGAAAGCGATCCCTTCACGATGGAGAACCACGCTGGGCGGCCCGAAGTGATAGGCGCATTAACAAACCCCGGCACCCCCGCCAGCGCGTCACGCCTCAGCGCCACAGTGCATCAGCAACTACGCTATGTTGCCCTGAGTGTCGCCGCGCCGGGTGGGCAGCCGGTCGGCGTAGTCCGCGTCGCCTATCCCCTGACCATCGTGGATCAGGCACGTACCGAGTTCTGGAGCGATTTAGCCCGTATCGTAGCGCTAATCAGCCTACCGGCCGCCGTATTAGCCGCTTTGCTGGCCCGCTCGATTGTCGGACCGCTGTCGGAGTTACGGGCCACCGCCTATCGATTGGCCCGCAACGATTTGGATGCACGTGCCCCGGTGGGGAGCGGTGAAATCGGTAGCCTCGGCCATGCCTTCAACACCATGGCCGCCCGCCTGAGTCAGACGATCCACGAACGTACCAGCGAGCGCAATCGCATCGCGGCGGTGCTGAACTATATGCACGACGGCATTGTGCTAACCGATAGCACGGGCGTGGTAACAGGCATCAATCCCGCCGCTGCCGCTCTGCTGGCGGTGCGTGCCGAACAGGCAGCCGGCCGCACCGCTATCGAACTGAGCCATAGCCATGAATTACACGCCGCGCTGCACGCCACCCTAGCGACGGGCAGGAGTCGGCGGCTCGAACTCGATCTCAATACGCGCCGCGTGGCCGCCGTCGTCACCGCCGTACCCGACCCTGATACCGACGGCCCCACCGGGATGCTCATGCTGCAAGACGTGACAGATCTACGCCGACTGGAACGCGCCCGGCGCGATTTTGTCGCTAATATCGGTCACGAACTGCGCACCCCGCTTGCCTCGATTAAACTGCTGGTCGAAACGCTGATGACCGCCGTCCATGACGACCCGGATGCCGCCGCCGGTTTCCTACAACGGATTGATGTCGAACTCGACGGCTTGACGCAACTCGTGCGCGAACTGCTGGAACTCTCCAAAATTGAGTCGGGCCAGATTACGCTTAAACTAGCGCCGGTTGCGGTACCGGCGCTACTGGACCACGCCGCCACACGGCTGCGCGCCCAAGCGGAACGGGCGGGGCTGACGCTCACCGTAGAGGCCACAGGAGACTTGCCGTGCGTCGCCGCCGACGCGGATCGCATTGGGCAAGTGTTGGTCAATTTGCTACACAACGCGATCAAGTTCACCCCGCAGGGCAGCATCCTGCTGACTGCTGCGGCTGAGGCAGACACCGTCCGCATCGCCGTCACCGATACGGGCATCGGCATCCCGCCCGACGATTTGCCGCGCATCTTCGAGCGTTTCTACAAAGTGGACAAGGCGCGGGCCGGCCACCGTGGCGGCGAAGGCGGCACCGGCTTGGGCCTCGCCATTGCCAAGCACCTGATCCAAATTCACGGCGGGCACATCTGGGCCGAAAGCCCACGCAGCGGCGGCACCACGGTCGCCTTCACCCTGCCCACAGCGCAATGCGTGGGCATCGGCGATTGAAGGGCACGGCAGCCGGAAGAGCGCAGGCTACGCAGGCGTCCGGCCTGGGTAACCGCAATAAAGGCAGCGGCTGACACGCTCTCCCCCGCCGGGTCGGCCCCAAGCCCTTTCCACGCCGGCCCACTTCTGGTACAATAAGACAAATCCGTAATTATGGTAACTTGTTGAGGATGACTGAAACGTGGCAAAGTTCTACTACGGCGGACAGGCGGTTATCGAAGGCGTGATGATGCGCGGGCGGACGCACATGGCCGTGGCTGTGCGCGCTGCCGACGGCAGCATTATCGTCCACGATGAAGCATTGCCGGCGGCGATGAACCGCTGGGCGCGCGTGCCGTTGGTGCGTGGCGTGGCCCTACTCTGGGAAAGCCTAGCGCTGGGGGTGCGGAGCCTGCGCTTTTCGGCGGCGGTTGCGGCGGCCGGAGAAGCCGCCGCCCAGACCGGCGGCACGGCCGTGCCCCTAGACGCAACTGCGCGTGCCGCGCTGATGAACGAAGCCGGTATAGGCGTGCAGGCGGCGATGGCGACCTCGCTGTTGTTTGGCGTGGGGCTATTTTTCGTGCTGCCGCTGTTGCTCGTCGGCTGGGCCGACCGCTGGATCGGCTACGCCTGGATCAGCAACCTGCTCGAAGGCGCAATCCGGCTGGCCCTGTTACTCGGCTATCTGACGGTGATCGGGCGCGTGCCGGAAATCGCGCGCGTGTTCGGCTACCACGGAGCCGAACACAAAAGCATCAACGCCTACGAAGCCGGCCTGCCGTTGGTCCCCACCGAGGTGCAGCGCTGCCCAATCATCAACCCGCGCTGCGGCACCACGTTTCTGCTTATCGTAGTGGTGTTGTCCACCGGGCTATTTGTGCTGCTGGGCCACCCGCCGCTGATCTTGCGCGTGCTATCGCGCATCGTGTTAGTGCCACTGGTAGCGGCGGGGGCCTACGAGGGCATCCGCTGGGCCGCCGACCATTATGCCAATGGCTTGGTGCGCGCCGTTTTAGCGCCCGGTTTGGCCTTGCAACGGCTGACCACACGCCCCCCGAGCGACGAGATGGTGCTGGTGGGCTGCGCGGCCCTGGCTCGCGTGTTGGAACGCGACGGAGTGCCGGCTGCCCTCGCCCCCAGTCTCGTCCCACCGCCGAGTAGGGAGCTAGTACAGCCGCGCACATTATCCTAGCGCAACGTAGTCCGTCCCTCGCCGGCGGGAATGGGTCAAGAAGTTAGGGCAAGCGGTAGCTTGTTGACCGCCGCCGGGGTTCAGGGTATAATAGGCAACAGCGATACCCCCACGGCAAGGGGGCCAGCGGAGAGGGTGCGAGCCGCATGGCGCTCGTCGGCAATCTGAGAGACTTCGGCCTGTCCGATTTTCTCTACTTGGTGGACCGAGGCTATAAGACCGGGATGCTGGTCTTGCAGCGGCCCGGTGATCAGGCACGCCTGTTTTTTCAAAACGGCAAACTGGTTTACGCCATCCAGAATGCTACCGAAGATCGCTTGGGTGACTTGCTGTTACGGGCAGGGAAAATCAGTCCGCAGCAGCGTAATTATGCAGTGCAGTTGCAACAAACCGTCGCCAGTAATAAGCCGCTGGGCCTGATCCTCGTCGAACTGAACTACATTACCCGTGAGGGGATTATTCGCACGGTGCGGACGCAGATCGAAGAGACCGTCTATCGCCTATTTTCGTGGACCGAGGGCGATTTCCGCTTTGAGCCGGATGTGAAGCCGCCGCGGGAGAGCGTGACGATCCCCCTGAGTATTGAAAACGTGATCATGGAAGGCGTGCGGCGCATTGATGAGTGGTCGCGCATTCGCGACCGTATCCCGACGCTGGATGTGATCGTCAAATTCGCCGACCAGCCGACTGAACGGGCCAAAGGGGTCAACCTGACCCCCGATGAATGGCGCGTCTTCGCCCGTATTAACGGGTTGGACAATATCGCCGCCGTCGCGCAATTGACCAACCTAAGCGAGTTTGATGTCTGCCGCATCATTTACGGCTTTATCCAGGCCGGTCTGGTCGAAGTAGCACGGAGCCAGGTATTGGTGGCCCCCGAAGTGCAGTCGCGGGTGCGGGCGCTGGTGGAAGAAAGCGGCGGTAACGTAGAAGCCTTTAACGCGGCGGCGACCGAGAGCCGGCTCTTGGAGGCCACCCCCGCCGGCGAAGTAGCGGTCGCGATCGGCACAGCGGCCGGCGGCGTGAGCGGATCGCCGCCGGGTGCGGCCAGTGTCGGGGCGCGACGCGGAGTCATCTTCCGCATCATTGATCGCATTCGGCGCATCTAGTCGGGGAGGCTCTAACGGGTGCATACGGTCAAAATGGTCATCACTGGCGCGGTCAATTCCGGTAAAAGCCAGTTTATTCGTAGCATCAGCGAAATCGAAGTCGTGTCCACCGAGCGTAAGGCGACCGACGAAGAAACGCGCCGGCTGAAAAAAGAGACGACCGTGGCAATGGACTTCGGGCGCATCGCGGTGGCCGAGGATATTGTGCTGCACCTGTTCGGCACTCCCGGCCAGCGCCGCTTCGACTTTATGTGGGAGATCCTGTCCGAAGGGATGCTGGGCCTGGTCGTGCTGGTGGACAGCACGCGGCCCGACACGTTCCGCGAAACGTTGCGGATTATCGACTTTTTTAATTCGTATCGGCCAATGCCCTATGTGGTCGCGGCCAATAAACAAGACGAACCGGATGCCTGGAAGCCCGACGAGGTGCGGTTGGCCTTGCGCCTGCCGCGCGAAATCAAGGTCATTCCTTTGGTCGCCCGCGACCGCGAGCAAGTCAAAAACGTACTGTTGGAACTGCTCTATACGATCCTGGCGGTGGCCGAAGAGTAAGGTGACGCGGCCCCCATCAAGCACAGCGCTGCCCCCGACCTGGGGCGAGGAGAAGCAACATGGCGACACGGACCGAAGAAATGGTTTCGCGGCTGCGAAATCTCCAAGCCAGCACCGCCGATATTGAAGCCTCGGCGGTGGTAAGCGTAGACGGCCTGATTATGGCCTCGGCATTGCCGCGCGACGTGGAAGAAGACCGCGTTTCGGCCATGAGCGCCGCCATGCTGTCGCTAGGCGAACGCATCGCTATCGAACTGGGCCGCGGCACGCTTGATCAGGTATTTATCCGCGGTGAACAGGGCTATGTGCTGCTGATGTCGGTCGGCACTGAGGCGGTACTGACGGCGCTAGCGCGCAAAGAAGCTAAACTCGGCTTGGTACTGCTTGATATGCGCCGCACCGCCGCCGAACTCAGCCGCCTTATCTAAGGACGCGAGGGCGAGTTGAAAGTTAAAAGGCTTAAATACTTTTAACTTTTCACTCTGCAACTCAAAGGAACAGTTATGGCGCAGAAAGTCATTGTGGCAATGAGCGGTGGAGTGGATAGCTCCCTCACGGCGGCATTGTTGCAGGAACAGGGGTACGAGGTCATCGGCGTACATATGCGGCTCCATGCCATGCACGCCGATGCACCGGTGCCTGCTGTACGGGGGCGGCTCAATCACGGCTGCTGCAACGTCGAAGATGTGGACGATGCGCGTATGGTGGCCTACCAACTCGGCATCCCCTTTTATGTACTAAACTTCGAGCCGGAGTTCAACCGCCATATCATCGGCAACTTTGTGCAGGAATACAGCCGAGGTCGCACACCCTACCCATGCCTTAATTGCAATCGTTATGTCAAGTTTGATGCCCTGATGGCGCGAGCCGGCGCATTGGGGGCCAACTACATGGCGACCGGACACTATGCGCGCATCACCAAAGATGACACAGCGCGGTTCCACCTGCGCCGCGCTTGCGACCGCAGCAAGGATCAGGCGTATGTGCTGTATCACCTGGACCAGACGGCCCTGAGCCGCCTGCTGCTGCCGCTGGGCGAGTACGACAAGACGACAGTGCGGCGGCTGGCGGCAGAGCGTGGCCTGATTGTGGCGGATAAGCCCGACAGCCAGGAAATCTGCTTTATCCCCGACAATAACTACCGCAACTTCTTGGAGCAGCAGCAGCCCGGCATGGCTCAGCCGGGGCCGATGATCAACACGCACGGCAAGATTATCGGGCAGCACACGGGGCTGCCGCACTATACTGTGGGCCAACGCAAGGGGCTGGGCGCGCTCGGAGCAGAGCCACATTTTGTGTTGCGGATCGATCCGGCTACCAACACCCTGCTGGTCGGCACCCTGACCGAATTGCACGCCTATAGCCTGACCGCCGACGATGTGCATTTCGTGGACGGGCACACCGCCACGGAACCGTTTACGGCCCTGGTCAAGATCCGCTATCGTGCGCCCGAAGCGCCCGCCCTGGTCACACCGCTGGCCGACGGACGTGTACGAGTGGATTTCAGCGTGCCGCAACGCGCCGTTACGCCCGGTCAGGCGGTGGTCTTCTACCGCGACGATGAGGTACTGGGCGGCGGCACGATTGAGAACCCGGCCATGGCGGAAAGCGCGGCGGCCTGATCATGGCACCCGGCGTGCTGGTGTTTCTGGGACTGGGCACGGCTCTTGCACTAGCGATGCACCTGTGGCGGGGGCGTAACATCCAGCAGCTTATTCTGTTTTGGTTAGTAAGCATCCTGGGCTTTGGTCTCGGTTTCGGGATCGCCGGCTTGTTAGGCATCGGAGTCCTGTCGCTAGGGGGGGTTCCCGTGGTGGAAGCCAGCACCGGAGCGCTACTTTTGCTGGCCTTCGCCGCCCGTGTAGTTGCCTGAACCGGATGTGTCCGGGAGCCGGATGCCGCACTGGTTCACCTTTGGGGTGCACCTTGTCCATCCTGTCACCCTGTATTGAGGAGTGAAGCACTTTGAAGATTGTCTTTTTTGTCCTGGCCGCTGTGTTAGTTGGTCTTGCGGCGTTGGCCCCGATTCTCATTGCTATTTTCGGCCCCAACGAATGGATTCCGCGAATGCAGGCGATGGCGGTAGCCTACGCTTCGGCCTTTGCTTGTGTCGGCGCGATTCTATTTATCGTCGTTACGGGACTGCTGGCGCTGATCGCCTTCCAGTTAAAGAACAACGTGGTGCCGTTACTGGAAAAAGCGACCGATACGATGCAGACGGTCAAAGGCACCACGCAGTTCGTCAGCGAGAGCGTAGTCCAGCCGATCATCAAGACCGCCGGCGCGGTGGCTGGGGCGCGGGCGATGGTGCAGACGTTGGTACGCCGCAATAACGGCTCCAACGGTAGCGCGCCATGAGCGACGAGAGCGATGCCAGTTTGCTCAACGGGCTGATTTTGGGCCTAGTGATCGGGGCGGGCTTGGTGATCCTGCTGTCGCCCGAGGTTCGTAGCCGCATCCAGAGCTTCGCCGAAGAGCAGGGACTCGGCCCTTCCGCTGCGGCCCTGGCGACCGCCGACGCGCAACGCGACGAAGTGTTGCAGCGCGTCGCTCCGCCGCCCGACCCGCTCGGTAGCACAAACGAAGCGTAAGAACAAAGGCAGTGGCTAGAGCCAGCCTTTGGTTTGGGCGATATGGGCGGCTTCGGCGCGATTGTGCGCTCCTAGCTTTTGCATTGCCACCGAAAGATAATTGCGGACCGTTCCTTCGGAGAGGAAAAGTGCTGCAGCCACCTCCGCATTGCTCGCGCCGCCTGCTGCCGCCGCCAAAACAGCCCGCTCCCGTTCGGTGAGCGGGCTGTTCCCTTCCTGGAGCGCGGCCAGGGCCAGCGTGGGATCGATAGCCCGCTCGCCGGCAACCGCCCGGCGGATCGCTGTTGCTAATTGCGCAGCCGGCGCATCTTTGAGCAGAAAGCCGACTACCCCGCTTTCCATGGCCCGCCGCAAGTAGCCGGGTCGCCCGAATGTGGTCAGGATGAGGACGCGACAAGCGGGCAGGTGGGCGTGGAGCGCAGCGGCCGCCGTGATGCCGTCGCAGCCCGGCATTTCAATGTCCAACAAGGCGACATCCGGCCGGCCGGCTAGCGCCGCCTGCAACACGTCATCGCCCCGGCCCACCTCAGCAATGATCTGAATGTCGCCTTCTAGCGTGAGCAGGGCCGCCAACGCGCCGCGTACCATGGCCTGATCCTCCGCCAGCAGAACCCGAATCATGGCCTATCCTCTTGCCCAACGGGGATAGAGACAGCAAGACGAAAACCGCCGTCTGCACAGGGGGTCGCCGTAAACCGGCCCTCCAGTGCCGTTACCCGTTCGGCCAGACCACGCAAACCGTTACCGGTGGGCACGTCCTTAGCCGCAGCAGTTGCTGTGCCGTCGTCGCTGATTTCCACTGCGGCGATCTGCGGGTTGCGCGTGCCACGAATCACGCAGTGCCGTGCATGACTATGGCGAATCACATTCGTCACCCCTTCGCGTACTGTCCACGAGAGGACAGCTTCCACTGAGGGCGGCAGGGTGCTCATCAGTGCCGCGTCGCCCTCGTACTGGTAGCGAACCCCGGCGGCGGCTAAGATTTCCTGGGCCGCCTGTAGCTCGCCGGCGAAGGTCGGCCGGCGATAACTACTCACGGCGGCACGCACCTCTTGCAAAGTGGTGCGCGCCACCTGCTCAATATCGGTGATTTCGGCGCGTGCCCGCTCCGGCGCGGCGCTCACCAGACGACCGGCCAATTCGCTTTTGAGCGCGATCAATGCGAGGTTGTGCCCTAAGAGGTCGTGTAAATCGCGTGCGATGCGTAGCCGTTCAGCCGTCACCGCTAAACGGGCAATCTCATCCCGTGCCACCCACAATTCCCGATCAGCTATGATGCTATGTACCAGGCTGGCGACGACGTTGCCGACAACAACGACAAAGCCCAGCGTCTGCCCGATCTCCAACCACGGCCGTTGGGTGAGTAGCCCGATCACGACCAGGAGCAGCACCAGCGCCCCAAGCACCGGCAGGGCGCGGGTGGGAGGCAAACGACTAGCGATATAGGAACTCGTAAAGATGAATGGGGACAGCCACCCCGGCGTATTGCCCAGCGCCAGCGCGCAGCTCAACCCAACGAGCACGGCTATCGGTAGCCAGATCGAGCGCGCCGAGGCGGGTGGGCGGGCGCTGATCGCCACAAAACGCTGCACGTTGCGCCATGTTGCCCACAGATAAATCGCGGTGAAGAGGACGACCCCACTCAAGCTCACCACGAGACGCGGTAAGGGCGGCTGTGCCTGAATCAGCACGACGCTATCCGGGACGAGAAAAGGTAGCCAGATGATCCAGATCAGCCACAGGAAAAAGGGCGAGCTGCGTTTGGCTTGCCAGGATTCGCCTACATCAGGGGAGCTATTCATCAGTGATTTCCATTCCGTAGGTACGCTTTGTGTGCTACCCCATTTTACTACGCCCCCGCCCGCTGCGCCAGGGCGGGTAGAGACCCGACGCGGTGGGCCGCGTCGGGTCTCTACCCGTTCTTATTCCGAGATATTGCCGGAAAGAGTACCCATCGTGTAGGGGGTCGCGATGTCCGCGTAGTTCACCATCATATCCAGGCCCATGGCGGCATGGAGCAGCACATGGCAGTGCAGCATCCACAAGCCGGGATTGTCCGCCGGGAAGGCAACCTCCCAGGTTTCGTGCGGCCCCACCAGCACCGCGTCCACATGGACGGGGCTACCGGTGAGGGGCCGAGCGTTTTTGCTAAGGATCGCGAAGATGTGGCCGTGCAGGTGCATTGGGTGGTATTCGTTGGTCTCATTGATAAAGCGCAGCCGCACCACTTGGCCGATATGGACGATGACGGGAGCCGTATCGGGCGCGGCCTGACCGTTCAGGCGATGGATCAGTTGGATCGTGCCGTCGCGGAAGCCCGCCGCACTTTGGATGTGCAAGTCGGCACTGACATCGAAGCCGGCGTGCGTAGCGATGGGATCGGGGGCCGGCGTGCCGTAGCTGGTCAGATCAAACGTCGGTAGAGTGCTCAGGTTAGGTTGAGCCGGGCCGACTCCCTCACCCAGGCTCACCGCGATGGGGCGCAGGGTCGGCTGGGCCACAGCGGGCTGCGCGTCAAGCAAGCGGACCTGGCCGCCGGCCGGCATACGGAAGGCGAGATCATAGCGCTGCCCCGCCCCCACCGGCAACAGCAGCGGGCCCAAGACTTGGGGCTCATGCAGGTCATGCCCATCAAGCGCAATCACTGTGTAGGGCGCACCGGTCAGTGTTAGCAACTCCGGGGAGCCGGCCATATCACCCGGCACCGCATTGATCACCCGCAAGCGCACCAGCTCACCGGGTTGCGCGGCTAGACGCACGTCGTTAGGTGAGCCGTTGACGGTAAAGCGACCGTTGAAGCCGGCGGCGAGGTTGCCGAGGGCCACCACATAGTCGCGGTCGTAGTGGGGGCCGTCCGGCGGGTCCACGATCAGTGCGCCGTACAGGCCGCGCGGCACCTGCTGCATGGTATCTTGATGGCTATGGTACCAGTACGTCCCCGCGTCCTTGACCACAAACTCGTAGGTGAAAGTGCCACCCGGCGGCACGGCATCCTGCGTCACTCCCACCACGCCGTCTTCGGCGTTCGGCAGGCGGACTCCGTGCCAGTGGATGCTCGTCGCCGCCGGCAGGTGATTGATCAGGGTCACGCGCAGCCGGTCGCCCACGCGCACCCGCAGCTCCGGTCCCGGCACGGTGCCGTTGTAGGCCCACACTTCCTGGCCGGCGGCGTGCCCCACCGCAGCGGTCAGCGTGAAGCTCTTGACCGGCTGCACCCCCGGTGCTTCCTTGAGGCTGTTCACTGAAATCGCCGGCCGGCCGGGCACCGCCGACCCCATATTCAGGGCATCGGGCATCGGGTTGAGCGCCGCACCCACGCCGACGGTCGTCACAATCCCGATCAGCAGCGTCGTGAGCAACAAGCCGCCTGCACCGAGACCGGCCCGCACTACCCGCCAGATCGGACGGGCGGATCGGTGCAACGGGCGCGGCGGACGGGTCAGCAGGCCAAAGAGCAGGACCGCCACCGCTTCCAGCACCGCCGTCATCAGATCAGGGGCACCGAGCATTTCGGGCCGGCCCGGCAGGGGACTAATGGGCAGGCCGGTGGTGCGCGACACTACCCAGAGGGTCAACACCGCCAGGGTTCCGGCCGCCGCCCCAGCGAACAGCAGCCGGTTCGGCAACAGCAGCGTCGCTAGCGCCACGGCGATCTGGGCCACGCCCAGCAGGAGGAAGAAAATGCCGAACGGCCAATACTCGTGTAGATGTTCCGGCACCACCGCGAAATGAATAGCCGCCGCGCCCGCCGTTAATAGGGCGGCGGGATAGAGCCGCCCGCCTCGATAAACGGCAATGTGTGCGCTGCTCTTAGTTACTGTGCCGATTGCGTGTACTGCTTGTGCGTGAGTACTCATGGTGTACCTCCTATTGTTTCCTGCCCCACTATTCGAACCCGTTGCCGATAGTTCAAGTATAGGGGTCTAGGAGATCACCGCGTAGTGCAGGCGATCATAGGAAAGGTATGACATCTGTCATAAACCGGCGTTCATCGGCAGCGCAGCAGGGAGGGCGTGGCGGGCGGACGGAAGAAGGCCGGCACGACTCCGGTTGCAGGCGGAGACGGAGCCTTTGTCGGCGCTTATTTTAATTCCGCGCCAACAACGGCTCCATCTCCGCTAATGAACTGTGTGTCTACACGCGCAGGCGTTTAGACGACCGAGCCGCCGTTACCTTCTTCGGGCGGGACTTCCGCTGAAGTTTTGTGGGGAATGATGCCGTCGAACAGGCCGTGGTGCTGGGCGGGTTGCTGCGCGGTGGCCGGGGGCGGGGTGTGAGGTGTAGGGTGGTTGTGACCGGTCACGTTGTCGAGCGCGTGTTCAATCCTACTGCCGATGTCGCTACCGATCTGACCGCCGAGACCGAGGCCGCCGCCCGCTACACCGCCGATGACCTGCCCAATCACGTTACCCAAGTCAGGACCGTGGTGCGTGGCGGCCGGCGGCGTGCTGCCGCCGCTCTGGTGGGCGCGGTTGAAGGCACTGTTGATGTCGTTGTTCACAGCGCCGGCAGAAGGCGACGGTGCGGCAGGGGCATTGCCGAAGCTGCCGCTACCACTGCCGGCCGGATTTTCGGCCTGGAAGCCGCTGTCAGGGGCCTGGGCGCTGCCGTGATCAAACGTGGGGGAAGATCCACCGATGTCGCGCGACCCACCCGCCGCAGCGGTATGGTGCTGGTGCCCGGCGGCCCAATTGGTGTTGTTGTCACCGAACGGACCAGTGGAACCACTGTAATTATCCTGCGCGGAGGTGAAGGGGTTATCACTGTTTTCGACGCGGTTGATCTCGGCCGTGTAGGCGTCGCGGGCCGCCGGGTCATCCGTCTGCGTTCGCAGCATACGCAAATAGGACAATGCCCCTTGCTTGTCGCCCTGGTCGAGCCGCTGCTGAAATTCTGCGCGCACACTATCATCCATTTCGACTTCCTCCATCATATGCTATGTGAAAAGTGAAAAGTGAAAAGGGGAAAGTTAAAAGTGGGTAGGACACTGTTTAGCTTTCCGGCTTTTACCAAGATCAGGCACCGGCGGTAGGAGCCGTCTACACTTGCAGCAAGAAAAGGGCCGACCCAGCACAGAGCAGTTTCCGTTATCGGGAACACGGTTCCCTCCGCCGGACCGATGCAGCTCACCCCGGCAACGGCAAGACGACGTGAAAGCAGGAACCGCCGTCAGCCTGATTTTCAGCCCAAATACGCCCACTATGCAAGCGCACGATCTCGCGGCTGATGTAGAGGCCAAGCCCCCGCCCACCCTTCAGGTGCGCCCCCTGCCCGCGATAGGCACGCTCAAAAATGCGCGGCAGATCGTCGGGTGCGATACCTACCCCCTGATCACAAACTGTGATATGGGCCTGCCCATCGTCCTGGGTCAGGCTGATTGTAATGGATCCGCCCGCCGGCGAATAGCGGATCGCATTCGACAGCAAGTTTTGCAGCACCTCATCCAAACGGTCGGCATCACCCAAGATTAGGCAACTACATTGCGCGCTAAAGGTGAGGGTATGGGCGGTGGTTGTGGTCTGGGCGGAATCCGCTTCGTTTTGCAGCAGGCGTACCAAGTCCAATTCCTGGCGGGTAATACTAAAGGTGCCCGCAGCTAGGCGCGTCATATCGAGAATATCATCCATCAAGCGGCGTAGCTGTTCGCTCTTTTCGTCAATCATGCTTAACGCACGAGTGACATACGCAGTGTCGCCCGTACCTAGGCGGCGGATGGCGAGTTGGCTGTAGCCTTTCATGGCCGCCAGCGGGTTTTTCAAGTCATGTGCCAGCAGTTCAATAAAGTCGTCGCGTTCCAGACGCGCCAGCCGCTCGGCTTCCAGGCGGTTGAGATCTTCGCTTAATTCGTTGTGGTGCAAGGCCAAGCTGAGACGGCGGGCGATCAGATCCTGCACCGCCAGATCATCTTCGCTAAATATGTTGATCTGCGTGGCGGCAGAACTCAACACACCGCGCGGCTCCCCGGCCACGGTGATCTGACTGTACATCATGGAACGTAGGCCCAGATCGTTGGCGAGCGGGGGGTAGACACGCGCATCGGAGGAGGCATCGCGCACCAAAGCTGATTCGCCGCTGCGGAACACCTGAACCATCAGTGCCTCAGTCGCGCAAGGGATAATGTCAAGGCCCAGCTCTTTTTGCCGGGCGCCCAGTGGAGTCTGGCTGACTCCGAAAGAGATCAGCGCATCCCGCTCCGGGTCAAAGAGCATCACATCCACTTTTTCGACCTGTAGCACTTCGGCCACCCGGTCGGCCACGGCGGTGAGGATGTTATGCAGATCGCTGCTGTAATCTAGCCCAGACACATAGCGCAGCAGATCGATCAGGCGAGTCCGCCGGGCTTCACGCCCGATACTGCGATTGGTTTCGATGGCGAGCGTCGCCATGTCGGCCAACACCAGCAACAGCAACCGGTCGGCGCTGAAATCGATCGGTGTAGCACAGCCTGCCGCCAGCACGCCCACCATCCGTCCGCCCACTTCCAACGGTAGCAAGATCAAAGCAGCGAGGCCGGAACTGTGCTGCGGCAAGGGAACAAAGCGTCCGTCGCCCGACAGATCACGCAACAGCAGCGGGCAGCGATGCGCGACTACCCAGCCTTCGGCACTACCCACCAGGGGCACCCGAACCTCTGCCGGCGTGTCAGTTGCTAGCCCATAAACCGCTGCACCCACCAGGGACTCGCCCTCGCGCAGCAGCACATAGGCTTCGGCAAGCTCCAGCACATTACAGGTGCGTTCGACCACCAAGTTCAGGACATAGGGCAACGGGCGTCCCGCCTCAATCGCGTCGGTGATGGTTTCGAGTTCGAAAGCGGCGACGAGAGCAGCGGAATCACCTCCGCCCGCAAGGTCAAGCGGCAAACCGGCGTCGAGATGGGTAGACATAACGAATCCTTTGGGCAACGGTGTTCAAAGAGGAGGCTTCTCTCAGCAGGGGGGAAGCTGGGTTGTAGATTTACCTACATAAGTGTACCAATCGGGCCGCTCTCTGTCAAATCACAAAAACGTCCCATTTCCGGCGCCGGCGCTTGACTCCACCCGGTGACAGGAGTATACTAGGCGATATTACGAAACCGGTTTCGGAATTTCCGGCCCTACTGTGCAAAGGGGCACCTATGGCAACGATCTATGACGTGGCAGAGCGGGCCGGCGTATCCCCAGCGACCGTCTCGAAGGCACTAGCGAATCGGCAGCATGTCAGTGCGGCCACGCGGGCGCGCGTCGTAGCGGCGGCGGCGGAACTGGCTTTCATCCCCAACCCCATCGCCCGTCATCTGTCGAACCGCCGCACGGGAGTAGTCGGCTTCCTGATTCCCTACGTGCCCGACTACCTGTTTAGCGACCCGTTTCTGCTGGAGTTTATTCGCGGCATGGCCGACAACTTGGCCGAGCAGGATTTCCATCTGCTGTTGGCGATGCCCCGCCCATCGGGTGAAAGCGGCAGCGATCCCTACCGCCGCTTGCGTCAGGGCATGGTAGACGGCGCGATTGTGCTGGAAAGCGACGGCGGCAGCGGGCCGGCGGCCGCGCTGGCCGATCAGACGTATCCCTGGATCACACTGGGCTACCGGCGCGAAGACGACGGCAGCAGCAGCCGTAACCTGATCCATGCCGACGACTACGGTGGCGCGCTACGCCTGACACGACATCTGCAAAGCCTGGGGCATACACGCATCGGCGTGATCAGTGGCCCGCACCGTCTGATGGGCGCGTTGGAAGAGCGATTGCGGGGCTATCGCGCCGCCGTGGCCGGCACCGGGCAGAGACTTGATCCGACGCTGCTGACCTACGGCGACTTCACGCCCGAAAGCGGCTATCGGGCCGTAGATCAGTTGCTCGACTTAGACGCACCGCCGACCGCCATTTTCGCACTCAACGACCGCATGGCACTCGGTGCGATCAGCCGCATCCATGAACGCGGCTTGCGCGTGCCCGCTGATCTATCGGTGGCCGGCTTCGACGATGTGCAGGCGGCCGCACTGGCGGTGCCGCCGTTGACCACGGTGCGCCAGCCCGGCTTTGACATGGGCCTGCGCGCCGCGACCTTACTAGGTCGGCTGATTCGCCAGGAATTGGCGCAGTTCGAGAGCGAGGTGCTACCGACCGAGGTGATCGTGCGGGCTTCGACGGCGGCTCCCGCGCCGCCTATAAGGAGGTGAGCGCCTGACTCCAGATCCGCAAGATGGGCAAGCGATAGGTGCGACAAATCGTGCCACAATCGAATGGACTAGCGCGGCTACCCAAAGGAGGAGAGCTTTGAACCGTAATTCTCGAATGTCGGCCCTGGGCCTGTTCACCAGCACAATGCTGCTGCTGGCGGCCTGCGACAGCAATACCGCCAATACGCCCGCCGCCGGCACCGGCAGCGGAGCCACCAACCCCACCGCTGCCGGCAGCACAGGCGGCGCCAAGATAGCGATCCGCTGGCGCACCCGCCCCGGTGATGCCGCCGAGCAAGCCGTCTATCAGGCGCTCAGCGATGAAGCGCAAAAGAACCTGCCCGATATTGACCTGAAGTACGATCCGTCGCCTAACCAGGGCTACGAAGACAAGCTGAACACCGAGTTCGCGTCGGGCACTGCGCCGGATGTGGTCTGGGTGCCGGGAGCCAGCAGCGCCAGCTATGCTAGCCGCAACCTGCTCTACGATATCAAGCCGTTAGTGGATAAAGATACCAGCTTCAAACTGGGCGACTTCTACGATGGTCCGGTCAACGAAGTAATGCACGACGGTCACCTGTGGGGTATTCCGCGCGATGTCTCCACCCTGGCGATCTATTACAACGCCGATCTGTTCAAGGCCAAGAACCTGCCCACCCCGACCGATCTGATGAAGCAGGGTAAGTGGGACTGGGATAACTTCCGCAGCACCGCGAAAGCGCTGACCGGTGGTGACACCTATGGCCTGGGTCTGGCCGACTGGTGGGGACCGTGGAGCTACTTCGTCTATGCAGCGGGGGGCAGCCTGTTCAACAAGGACAAGACGGCAACCGGCCTCGACACACCGGAGTCGGTCGCCGGGCTGCAATACCTCAGCGACTTGATCAATGTGGACAAATCCATCCCGCTGCCGACTGCCGCCAATGTGGATGCGGAGGCACTGTTCAACGCCGGCAAGATCGGCATGATGATCAACGGCCGCTGGTTTACGCCGGGGGTGCGCCAAAACGCCAAATTCAAGTGGGACGTAGAAGAGATGCCGAAAGGCAAAGCTAACGCGACCTGGCTATTCTGGGGACCGTATGTGATGAACGCCAAGACGGCCAATCCGGATGCGGCCTGGCGCGTGATCAAAGCCATCACCAGTGCGTCGGCGATGGGCAAAGTAGCCGACATGGGCAGCAACATCCCAGCCCGCAAAGACCAGGCGGCGGTGGACGCCTTCCTGAAGTCCAGCCCGCCCGCCAACAATCAAGCGTTCATTAGCGGGACTAAGTATGCCACCTCGGAAATCCCGCTGTGGACCGCCGACTTCAACGAGTATATGAACAAGCAAGTCCAGCCGATGGTAGATAAAGTGATCAGCGGCAAAATGACCGCCGCCGATATGGGCAAGCAAATCAAAGCCGCGACCGACCCGCTGTTCAAGAAATAACGAGCGGTGGCCTATGGTCCGTGGTCTATAACAGAGTCAGCTACTGACTGCTGCACAGACCACGGACCACAGACCACAGACCACGGAGGAACCGTCATGAGTGAGCAGGTCAAGACCGTCGGGGCTGCAGCGGTGCCGCGCCGAGGACGGACGCGCGAGAAAGTCGTGTGGACCCCGGCGCGTACCCGTGAAGCGCTGGTCGGCTATCTGTTTCTGCTGCCGAATTTACTGGGCCTGCTCATTTTTCTGGCGGTCCCACTGCTCAGTTCCCTCTATACCAGTTTCACCGATGCTAATATCTTTCCGACCAATACAAAGATCATCGGCGTAACAAATTACATTAACGCCGTTAACGACAGCACGTTCCAGCAAGCGGTCAGCAACACCGGCGCATTCCTGATCGGATTCTTGCCGCTATCGATCATTCCCGCGTTGGCGCTGGCCGTGTTGCTGCACAGCCAAATCCGAGGCAAAACGGTGTTCCGGGTCGCCTTTTTCCTGCCGGTGGTCGCTTCGGTCGTCGGCGTGTCACTGCTTTGGCGCTGGTTGTTCCAGTACGACTTTGGCCCGGTCAATCAGTTGCTGGGCCTATTCGGCATCGCCAAAATTCACTGGCTGGAGTCGTCCGATTGGGCCATGATCAGCGTGATCGTGGTCGCCTCCTGGCAGGCAATTGGCTATAACATGGTGCTGTTCTTGGCCGGCTTGCAGGGCATACCACGCCAGCTTTACGAAGCCGCCGTGGTAGACGGGGCCACAGAGTGGCAACAATTCCGCCGCGTCACGCTCCCGCTGCTCACGCCGGCCACATTCTTCGTCTTTATCACCTCACTGATCAAAGGGTTGCAGGTCTTCTCCGAGCCGGCTACTATGTTCAACGGGGGCAGCCCGGCCAACTCCGCGCTAACGGTGGTCTGGGAACTCTATCTCGAAGGGTTCCGCTATTTCAAACTGGGCTATGCCTCGGCGATGGCCTGGTTGCTGTTCCTGGTCATTTTCGTGGTGACACTGATCCAGTTCCGGCTGTCGGAACGCTGGGTCAACTACGAATAGGAGGCGGCCGTGATTTCGCGTATTAAACCGCTCGGCATCGGCACCCAGGTCGTAGTCTATGCGCTGCTGTTGATCATTGCGCTAGGGATGGTCTATCCCTTTTATTACTTGGTCAGTACTGCGCTCAAGACGACGCAGGAAACCTCGACCCTACCGGTCGTCTGGTGGCCCGCCAGCGCGCAGTGGCACAACTTTGTGGATGTGATGAACCTGCCTAACCTGCCCTGGTTCCAGATGCTGGTCAACAGCGTATTCGTCACCGTCTGCGTCACCGTCGGCCAGATCGTCACCTCCATCATGGGCGGCTATGCCTTCGCCCGGCTGCGCTTCCCTGGCCGCGAGGCGCTGTTCGTCGGCTACCTCGGCTCGATCATGATCCCCTTTGTGGTGCTGATGGTGCCGATGTACCAGTTGATGAAAAACCTGCAATGGATCGATAAGCTGGAATCGCTGATCATCCCCTGGATCTTCAGCGCCTACGGCACATTTCTGTTCCGCCAGTTTTTCAAGACGATCCCCAACGACCTGGAAGAGGCCGCCCTGCTCGACGGAGCGAGCCGTTGGACTATCCTGTGGCGCATCTTTGTGCCGCTCTCCGGCCCCATCATCGCCACACAGGCGACTTTTACGTTCCTGTATGCCTGGAACAGCTTTCTTTGGCCGTTGATCATCATTTCCACTCCGGCCAAAAAGGTACTGACGCTGGGCCTGCTCGATCTGCAAGGCGGCTATGCGACACGGCTGGAATTGGTCATGGCCGGCTCGACCATCGTAATCTTACCGACGATCCTGATCTTCCTGCTGGCGCAACGCTACTTCGTCGAAGGCATCGCTACGACGGGGCTGAAATAAAGCCCGCCCTAGCCGGCGGCACCACAGAGGCACAGAGACACGGAGAATTGCGGGAGTTTGAGATTGTCGGCGGCTGCGCGTGTCTCAGCCGCCGCAAGGCTCTTAAACGCTCATTCATCTCCGTATTTCTGTGCCTCTGTGATACCATCCTAATCAACAGAGCAAAGGAGATGGGATGCAGCTAGGCGTAGCCTACTATCCCGAACAGTGGGAGCCGAGCCGCTGGGCCACTGACGCGCGTTTGATGATCGAGGCCGGGCTGACGATAGTCCGCATCGGCGAGTTCGCATGGAGTGTGCTGGAGCCGGAGCCGGGCCGCTATTGTTGGGATTGGCTGGATGAGGCGATAGCCGTGCTGCACACCGCTGGGCTAGGTGTGATCGTCGGCACGCCAACCGCCGCTCCGCCGGCCTGGCTGGCCGCCGACAACCCGGCGGTGCTGCCGGTGCGCGCCGATGGGCGGCTGGCCCAGTTCGGCGGGCGGCGACACTACTGCCCTAGTAGTCCCGTCTACCGTGCCGCTTGCGCCGCCATTGTCACGGCCGAAGCACGCCATCTGGCCGCGCGACCCGGTTTGATCGGCTGGCAGGTAGACAACGAGTTCGGCAACCACGAATCGGCGCGCTGTTTTTGCGATCGCTGCCGGGCCGCCTTCCACGCCTGGCTGCAAACACGGTACGACACGCTAGAGTCGCTAAATACCGCCTGGGGCACGCGCTTTTGGAGCCAACACTACACCGCCTGGGCGCAGATCCCTATGCCGACCGGTGCCGTGGTCGCCCTGCACAGCCCCAGTCTGTGCCTCGATTACTACCGCTTCGCCTCCGACCTAACGGTGGACTTTTGCCGTGCCCAGGCCGGCATCTTGCGCGATCACACCCCCGACCTGCCGATTACCACTAATGTGTTTCCCGGCGACGAGCAGTTGGACTTTCACGCCCTGGCCGGCGCGGTAGACTTTCTCAGTTGGGACAACTATCCGCACGGCTTCAGCGGCCCGGCGGAAGTAGCCTTTAATCACGACTTGCTGCGCGGCACCGGCCCACGCTACTGGGTGATGGAGCAGCAAGCGGGGATGATTAATTGGACCGCCTATAATCCCCCCGTGCCGCCGGGTCAGGTGCGGATCTGGACACTACAAGGGCTATTGCACGGCGCAGAGGCGGTGATCTATTTCCGTTGGCGGGCGGGGTTGAGCGGCAGTGAACAATATCACTCCGGCTTGCTCAAACACAGCGCCGCGCCCGACCGAGGCTACGGCGAGGTACAGGCACTGGCCCACGAACTGCGCGTCGGGCCCACCCTGGGACCACGTCCGCCCGCAGCGGTCGCCTTGCTGTGGAGCTTCGATGACCTGTGGGCGGTGGAGACCGACCGCCATCACGCCGACTTTCAATACCGCGCGCAGGCCGTGGCGATCTACACCAGCCTGTGGGAACACGGTCTCACGGTAGATATTCTGCCCCGCCACACGCCCGCCGCCGGCCTAGCCGCGTATCCCCTGGTGATCGTACCCGCCGCTGTCGTGGATGATCCCGCTTGGACAGATGAACTTGTAGGATATGTATCCAACGGCGGCGCGCTATTGCTGAACTTGCGGGCTGGAGTTCGTACCACCGCCAATACCTCGCTACCGATAGCGCTGCCGGGCAGCTTGGCCGCGCTTGTCGGCGCGACGGTGAGCGAGATCCTGTCCCTGCCGCCGGAGCGCACGGTGGGCGTGCAGACCGCCGCCGGCCTGCTGCGCTGCCCACTGTGGGCCGAGACACTGGAGCCTAGCGACCCGGCGACCCGTGTGGTCTGGCACTACGCCGAGCCACCCGCCGAACCCGCCTATTACGTCGGTCAGGCTGCGCTTACCCGCCGCCCGCAGGGCAGCGGCGCGGCCTACTACCTGGGTACCTACCCTACCCCCGCTATCCTTGCCGCACTCTGGACCGGACCGCTCACTGATCTCCTGCCCGGCGCACTTCCCCCTAGCCCGCACCTCGAACGTTTCACCCACACGGTCGGCGACACCACTTACCAGATCATCCTCAATCACAGTGATTACGCGCAGCCCGTGCCACTCACCGGCCGCTGGTATGATACGACCGGCCGGCAAGTAGATGCGCTGACGGTGCGCGGACTAGATAGTGTGGTGCTGCGACGAGAGACGTGACGGCGGGAGGCGCGAAGCGGGATCCAGGGCGCTACCGGCAACGCCTCTACAGTCCGATTCACGCCACCCAAAACCAGTTCACGAAACGGATCGTGTAGAGCGCCAGCAGCAGAACGCTCACCACCGGCAGCAGGTAAGCCGGCCAGGGCCGCCGCCCCATACGGGCGAGCAGGATGAAAGCGGGGAACAGTACCAGCACGAAGCGTGGCAGCGACAGCAACGGATTATGTGGCGTGGCCGAAAATAGTGGAAACAGTAACCCCAGCGTCAGATAAAGCGCGTGGGGCGGACGCAGCATCCCCCGTCGCCAGCCGACGACAGCCACCACCGCAAACAGGATCAGCGTCGCCAGATAGAACCAGCTCTGCGACTCCTCCTGATATTGGAACGGCGTGTCGAGGGCTACGCGCACCGCGTTGCCGGCCGTCATCCAGGGCCAGCTAAAGGCGCGATTCCACTCCGCTTGCGTTTGGATAAAGGCCAGCGGCCGGCCCACCGCCCAGGTGGACCACGCCGGCAGTAGTCCCAAAGCTAGGATGGGTGGGACGAACGCTTGGAGTGCGGAACGAATGCTGCGTGCTGCGTGCTGCGTGCTGGGTGTCGGGGTACGGTTTAGTGAGGCGACGGTGAAACTGCGCGATTCATCGTGCGCGGACGCAGAACGATGGGCGATCCACCACTCCAGTGCCAAGCAGGGCAGCAACACCACGCCGAAAGGCCGCGTCCAGAGCGCACCCGCCAGACAGAGGCCGGCCACGAGCCAGCGCCGCTGCCCAACCGCGACGGACATCCCCAGCGCCAGCAGCAGGAACAGCCCTTCGCTGTAGATTGCCCAGAAGAAAAAGGCGGTCGGGAAGATCGCCAGTGCCAGCACCGCACCGGGCGCCAGCGTGGGGGTGTATTGATCGCAGACTAAGCGGTAGAGCAGCAGCAACACGCCGGCAAAAATCAGCGACGACAGCAGCACCCCGGCCACAAGGTAGCGCCCACCCAATAGGGTGCCCACGCCACCCACTGCCCACGGATAGAGCGGCAGAAAGGCCGTCGTGCCGTCGTCGGGGCGATAGCCGGCGGCAGCGATTTGCAGATACCAGAGACCGTCCCAGTGTGCCCAGACTCCCACCAGACGATCCCAGAGGGCGGGGCTGGGCGGCAGGTGATAAGGCGCGGTACCGCCGGGCACGCGGCTGGGTAGCGACAGCCCCGCTAGCACCGCCAGCAGCGTCAGGCCCACGCGCAACGCTAACCAGATTGCTAGCGGTTGCTCATAAGTCCGCAGGAACGCCCGCACACGCGCCACGATCGGGCCTATGGTGCGACCTGTTGCAAGCAGCGCAAGGCTGCTTCCACTTGTGCCTGCTCGCGGCCGTAGGTGGCCCAGTCACTGATCTTAAGCGCATCTTGCGCGCGCTGGTAGTGATCGAGGGCCGCACTGCTCAAGCTGCGCGTATCGCCTACGCAGGCGGCCGCCGTTCCAGAGGGCAGCCCCGGCGTGAGGAGGGCTGGGGTGCCGGGCGGCAGTGTCCCGCCCGCGCTAGGGGTGCCGGCGCCCGCCGGCGTGATCGGCGGTGGGTTTTGCGCCTGCGCGCCGAACATCGCCGCCAACGCCGCCGTCAAGTTGTCACCCATACCCACCTGCCCACCAGCCGAGGCAATTACCCGTTTGAGCGCGGGCAGTGGGCTGTTGGTGGCCTGCAAAAACAGCGGTTGCACCGACAGCACCGAGCCACCCAGTGGCAGTACAAGCAAGTTGCCCAACAGCACATGGCTGCCGCTCTGGTTCCAGAGCGTCAATTGGCTCGAAATCTGCGGATCCTGGTTGATAAACGAGTTGATCTGCTGCGGCCCATAGACCACCGTGTTCGAGGGGAAGCGGATCACATCCACCCGCCCATAATCAGGCGCATCGCCGCGCGCTGCCATCCAGGCGATCATATTGGGCTTGGAGGCGGGCGTGTAGGGGACCATCAGCATGAACTGGAGACCCTTGTCGCCGGGCAAGCGCATCATCGTGTAATAGGCTTCCAGCGGCACATTCGTGGGCGCATCCGAGCCGCCGCTGGTGTTACCAAACGGGACGTGCCAGGCATCACCCCGGTTGTAGAACACCGACGGATCGGTCATGTGAAACAGGCCGTATTGTTGGGCCTGGATATTGAACAGCCCTTCCGGATAGCGTAGGTGGACCTGCAACGCGGGCGGCAGCGCGCTACCGTCCTTAAACAGCGTCGGAAAGATGCGCCGGTAGGTAGCGATCACCGGGTCTTTGGCATCCACCACATAGTAGTCCATCGCGCCGGTGTACGCATCAATGACCACTTTGACCGAATTGCGGATGTAGTTGATAGACGAATCGCCTTGATCATAGGGGCTGGAGTTCGGATAGCGATCGCTGGTGGTGTAGGCATCCTGGATCCAGTATAGCTTACCGCCGGCGACCACAATATACGGGTCTTTATCATAGGTGAGGAACGGCGCGACGCGCTGCACGGCCTCATGGATGTCACGGTGCAGCAGCACACGACTATCGGATTGGATATATTCGGAGATCAGGAAGGTAAAGTCGCCGAAATAGCTGGCAAGTTGTAGGCGATTGCTGAAGCCCCCGATCCGCACGCCGCCGGTGCCGGTATAGGTCGTGGTCGCGTCTCCGCTGCCCGATGGGTAATCGAACTCTTTGGCCGTAGTATTGACTACGGCATAGTTATCTTCGGCCTCGCCGAAATAAATCTGCGGGCGGGTGACGGCCAGCGCAGGGTCTTCGCTCACCACCGGCAGGTCGTGAACCAGGAAGTGTGGCTGGCCGGCGTTCTCGATCTGATTAACCGGGCTGGCGACCACGCCGTAGCCGTGCGTATAAACCAGGTGCTGGTTGACCCAACTGCGGGCCTGGCTGGGCAGCGCGTTGCTGTTCAGTTCGCGGGCCGAGATCATCACTTGTTGTTCGCCTCCGGCCAGCTTATAACGATCCAAATCGACCCCGTTAAAGACATAGTAAGTACGCAGCGACTGCAACTGGCTGTAGGTGTCACGCAGCGGACGGTAGTCCCACAGGCGGATGCTGTTCACCAGATCATTGTTGGTCTGCACATCAGTCGGCGAGAGCTGGGCCGCCACCGGGGCGGGCCGCTCCTGGAAGCGGTCGAGGCCAAAAGCGGCGCGGGTCGCTTGGATGTTGTTGGTGATGTAGGGCGCTTCTTTGTCCTGTTCAGCGGGTGTGACGACAAAGCTCTGCACGAGACCCGGATAGACTCCACCGATCACCACTTGGGCCACGATCCAGACCCCAACCCCCACTGCCAGCGGCAACAAGGCCCGCCGCCGTAGATTGACTAGCAGCAGCAACCCGATACCCAGCGTGACCACAGCCAAAATGCGGAGGGCTGCCAACCGGGCATTGACATCGGTATACGACGCGCCGTAGAGCGCCTTGTGGTCGGAGAATAGCAGATCATAGGTTTGGAACCAGTAGCCCACTGCTGTCAGGATCAAGAAAGCCACACCCAGCGCGGTGCCGTGCGCGACCATACGCGGGTCGGGCGCAAACCGGCCGCCGGCACCGAGCAGGCTCGGTCGGGTGGCATAGATCAAGCCCGCGCCAATCGCCGCGACAACGATCAGCCCGATGCCCCAGCCGCGCAAGAATTCGTAAAACGGCAATTCAAAGACGTAAAAGCCGATGTCTTGCCCGAACACCGCATCGCTGCTACCGAATCCGGTATGATTAAAGTAGGTGAGGATTTTGCTCCACTCACCGCCGGCGGCAAAGGCGAGCAGCAGCGCAGCTACACCGATGCCCACCAGGATACCCAGCCGCAGCATATTCGCTGAGATGGGCAGTTGTTGCCCGGCGAACAAATCGCGCGGCACAGCAACGCGGCGGGCGATCAGCCAGTTGACGGCCAGGAACGCCGCCGCGATCACAAAGCCCACGGCAAAGGTGCCGATAGCGGCGCTGATACGCGTGCCGAAGACGCTTTGGAAGCCCAGGCTGCCAAACCATTGCCAGTCTACCGACATTTCGAGCAGCACCGGCCCCAGCAGGAACAACAGCACCACCAGCCCGATCAGGCCGGCGCAGCCGCCGGGAAAGCCGCCGTTGCGCCCGGCGGGTGGCGCGGGCGGGCGGCGTGCTCCGCGCGTACGGGCCTGCACGCGCGCATCGGGGTCAAAATCACTAATTGGTGTTGGTTGGCGGCTCATGGTTGCGAATCCTCTCCCAGCAAAGTAGCGAGTTCGGTAGCGGTGACAAGCGGGTGCAGCCCGCGTAAATGGGCCCGCAAGTGCATACACGCTTGGCCGGGTTGCTCACGCAGCCGATCAGCGGCGGCCAGCGCGGCGGGTGGTGCCCAACGCGCCGTCAATTCCCACACACGCAGATCAAAGCCGGGCGTGGGCGGCGGGTTGAAGCGCGAGCGGGGGCGCGTCGGGCCGCGTGGCGGTCGCCAATCAGCGGCCGGCTCCGCCGCCCCAGCAATCACAATCAGTGCCCGTTCAAGCTCGGCCAGTGCCGCCGGGGTAGCGGCGATCAGAAAGCGTTTGTGCTGACCTAGCCCCAGGCGCATCTGCTGCATGGTCAGCGGTCCGCGCGCCAGCAGTAGTTCGACCAGAGCTTTAGCAGTGATACCGTAGAGTCCACGGCTATAAGCCGGTAACGGATCGCTGCCCGGCCCACGCGCAAACGCGGCCACAAACACCGGCAGACTGGTCAGGCAAGCCGCTCCCCAGCCCGGCACCACCTGCCCGACGAAAAAGTGCCGCATCGCCACCGCCACCCCTACCCAGCTATGCACCGCCGCCAGTGTCACGCCGGGGGCCAGTACGTCAGGCAGGCTCGGCCAGGGTGCGGGCGCGCTCACCGGCAGCAGGCCCAGCGCCGTCACGCAATCCACCAGATCCATTGCCGTGGCAACCCGACCCCGCCACACGGTCGCCGTATCGCTGTCGCTCTCCATATCCATCGTCTGCATTATATACGCAAGCGGGGCCGGCTGGGTAGCAATCGTTTGTGATTCTTGCAGGACGCAGAGAGCCGGCCAGAATGACTAACAGTTACCGACAATGCAGTTGCTGTATTGTCGGTAGCTGCAACTACCCTATTCTGACAAACGTGGGTATGTAAACTCAGTAAATCGGCTATAATAGGATTAATCCTGTGACGGATGTACTAGCGCAGCCCGACCGTATGCGACGCGACGGCTAAGCGGGTTTATGGACTGACTCAACTCAATAGGAGGGGAAAATAAGCATGAAACGAATCGCACTGTTAGTTTGCCTCTGCATCGTGGTGTTCGGCGGGGTTGCGGCCCGCGCGGCCCAGCAAGAGGCCGGAACGTGGTCCCCGCCGGCGCGACCGGCGCTGAAAGGCGGCCCGCTGGAAAACGGCCCCGCCGTGGTGCCCGTTCCGCTCCTCACCGGCCCAGCTAGCCGCCCCCACGTCAACGACCCCCATTGGGCGGCTAATGTGCGGGCGAACACCGACGCCACGACCTATGCCCAGCAAGAGCCGGCTATTGCCGTTAATCCGTTGAACCACCTCAACATTGTGGCCGCGCAAAAGGACGAGCGGCGTGCGCCCGCTCCGGCCACCGCCACCAAAGAAGTGTGGATCGAAACCTCCACCGACGGTGGGCAGACCTGGCCGGTAAATATCGCAATCCCGATGCCGGATAACACCCTGCCGCAGCAGAGCGATGCCGTAGTCACCTTCAGTGACAACAACATGGTATTTGTGACGATCATCGGTTACAACCAGGGTGGTGGGACTGCAGGCGAGAGCGTGCTGGTGGCGCGCTCCACCGACGGCGGCCTGACCTGGCCCACCCCGGCGGTGAATATAGATCCCGGCTTAGGCGGCTCCGACAAGGAATGGACGGCCATTGACCTCAATCCGGCCAGCCCGTTCTATCATCGCCTCTACGTTACCTGGACCAACTTCGCCGCCGGTCCGCAGTTCGTCGAGAAATGGTCCAGCGACAACGGCGTAACCTGGAACCCGCAGCCCGGCAGCAACTATACCACCGTGAGCTTCGGTAGCTACGACACCGGGCAATTTTCCATGCCGGTTGTGCTGCCCAACGGCAATGTGATCGCGACCTGGAATCCGGGCGGACTGCTGGCGGTCGGGAAATCCACCGACGGCGGGCAGAGTTTCATCAACCCGAACACCACCGCCGTCAGCCTCACCCAAGTAAACGCAGTACCCGGCTCTAACTGGCGCTTAAACACGATTCCATCCACTGCCGCGAGCGTAAGCGGCACGCTCGTCAGCGTGTGGGCCGATGGGCGCAACGGCAAAGACGATATCTACACTACCCACTCCACCGACGGTGGCACCACATGGAGCGCCGCTATCCGCGTCGCCCATAACGCGGCGGGTTCCAGCTATCAAGTCGAACCCTGGATCTCAGTCGCACCCAACGGCCGCTTTGATGTGATCTGGTATGACGATCGCAACAATATTGCCACCCCCAATACGTTTGACATTTTCGCCAGCCATTCGACCGACGGCGGGGCGACGTGGAGCGGTCCCGATGAGCAGGTCACGGATGCCTCGACCAACCTAAACCTCGGCATCCCCGCCGGACCCGGCTGGAATGCGGCGGCCGGCGACTATATCGGCGTAGCCTCGGTGAACGATGCTGCGTATGGTGCCTGGACTGACACACGCAGCGGTACCAACGAGGACATCTACACCTCGCGCTACACGCCGCCCGCCGTGGGCACGGCGACCCCGACCCCGACGGGCACCCTACCGACCGCCACGCGCACGAGTACCGCAACGCAGACGGCGACTACGACGCAGACTGCCACGGCGACGGCGACGCCGAATCCGTGTCTAGTGTATGCCATCGCTGCGATCACGGCCACGATTGTGCCCGGCACCACCGACGTCGGCAATCACTGCGACGATTGCAGCACCACGATCCCGCTGCCCTTCCCGGTGACGCTGTATAACCAAACCTATACCAGCGCCAGCGTGAGTTCTAACGGCCAACTCAACTTCGGTGCGCCCGATTCCGGCTTCAGCAATACCTGCTTGCCCGACGCGGCCACCACCTACACCATCTTCCCCTACTGGGATGATCAACTCACCGATGCCGCCGGCAGCGGCATTTTCACCGCTACGGTCGGCAGCAACTTCTATATTGAGTGGCGCACAACGCTGTTCAGCGGTGGTACGCCGGAGAACTATGAAGTGGTGCTGACGCAAGGTAGCCCCAACTTCCGAGTGGTCTACGGCGCGGGCATCACTGATTCGGCCAGCGAGACCATCGGGGTGCAGGATGCCGGGCTTAACCCGTTCACGCAGTACAAATGTAACACCACGGGGGGGCCGGTCACGCCGGGCTTGGCGCTGAACTTCAGCGTGAACTGCGGCACGGCCACGGCGACCACCACCCCGCCGACCAGCACGGCGACACGCACAAGCACCGCCGGCCCGACGGCCACCTTCACGGCCACCAACCCGGCAGGCACGGCGACTATGACTGCGACACAGACCGCTATGCCGGTGAATACCGGCACCGCGACGGTCATGCCGAGCACCGGCACCGCGACGGTGCTGCCGAGCGCTACGACCACCGTCGGTCCGAGCGCGACACCCTGCACGGTCCACTTCAGCGACGTGACCGACCCGAGCGCCTACTACTATACCGGCGTGTACTATCTTGCTTGCCACGGCGTGATCAGCGGCTACGCCGACGGCACGTTCAAGCCGTTCAACAACACGACGCGGGCCCAGATGACCAAGATCGTGACCCTGGCCTTCAACCTTGCGCTGGTGACCCCGCCCGCGACGGGTACCTTCGCCGACGTGGCCCCCGGCAACGTGTTCTATCAGTTGATCGAGACGGCGGCGGCGCGCGGCATCGTGTCGGGCTACACCTGCGGCGGCATTGACCCGCAGACCGGCCAAAGCGAACCCTGCGACAGCGGCCGGCGGCCCTACTTCCGCCCGTCGGACTTTGTGACGCGCGGGCAGTTGGCGAAGATCGTGGTGATCGGGGCGGGCTTCGCGCTGCGCAATCCGCCGACCCCGACCTTCACCGATGTCGCGACCAGCAACGTCTTCTATCCGTTCATCGAGACCGCCGTCTGCCACGGCATCATCAGCGGCTATAGCGACAACACGTTCCGGCCGAACAACTATGCCTTCCGTGGCCAGATCGCCAAGATCGTCTATCTGGCGGTGACTAATAGCCCGCAGAGTTGCGCGCCGTAGGCGGCCATTGCCTGCGCTAAGTTTATCCGCCGGGGCGGGATCATCCTGAGATGATCCCGCCCCGTGTATATCCAAACCCACGTGGCAGGGTTTGTGCTAAGTTAGCTAGGGCTACGATAGCGACGGCGCTTCAATCGCATTGCAGCAGGGAGTGGACTCTGCATGGGCGTGTCGTCCGTAGTTACCAGGTGTAAACCCGCTATAGCGCGCTGGGGGAATCCGCATGACTGAACCGGCTCCGCACGCAGAACGTACCCCGTCTGTCGAGCATATATCGGCGCTAAAGCCAAGTAGCCCCGCGCTGGCGCTGCCGCCGACCAGCTTTGTCGGTCGTGAAGGCGCTATAGCCCAAGCGCGGCAATTGCTGACCACTACCCGCCTACTCACTCTCACCGGTCCCCCCGGCATCGGCAAGAGTCGCCTAGCGCTGCATCTGGCAGTCGAAGCCGCCGCTACCTTCCCCGATGGTCTGTGGCTGGTTGACTTCGCCGCCCTGAGCGATCCGCGCCTTGTCACCCAGCAAGTAGCGGCGACCCTGGCGGTACACGAAGAGGTTGTGTTAGGCGAAGCATTGGGCGCAGCCGATCCTGATCCCCGCCGCAGTACACACGAACCGCTAGTCCAACCGCTCCTACATGCACTGATCAGCTACTTGGCGCCCAAACAGGCGCTGCTGGTGCTCGATAACTGCGAACATTTACTCGCCGCCTGCGCGCAGCTTGTCGAGGCGTTGCTGAGTGCGTGCCCGCATTTGTACCTGCTCGTCACCAGCCGCCAGGGGTTAGGCAGCCCCAGCGAAAGCGTCTTGCGCCTGCCGCCGCTTGAACTGCCGCCGGAAGCACCAGAGCAGGCGGAAACCACAGTGCCTAGCGCGGCCTTGCGCCTGTTTGTGGATCGCACGCACGCGGTGCAACCCAGCTTTGCGCTGACCCCCCAGACGGCTGCCACTGTGGCTCAAATCTGCCGCCGCCTGGACGGTATTCCGTTGGCTATTGAATTGGCGGCGGCGAGCGTTCCCGGCGTGCAGTTGGACGGCCTCGCTGCCCAATTGGACGGACACTTTGGCTTACTAATCGGTCGAGCGGGTGCCGGCCGACCTCGGCATCAGACCCTCGAAGCAACTTTTGATTGGAGCTATGATCTGCTACCGGTGGAGGAGCGTATCGTGCTACGGCGGTTGGCGGTATTGGGCGGCCGTTGGACGGTTGAGACAGCAACGGCAATCTGCGCAGGCGAGGGCTTGGAGCAAGCTGCGGTTCATGCGGGCTTAACCCAAGTGGTAAATAAATCGCTCGTGGTGGAAGATACGGCCGGCGGCGAGTCCACCTACCACTGGCTGGCGACGATCCGCCAATATGCTGAAGAGAAGCTACGCGCCGCCGGCGAACTGATCTGGGCGCGCGATCGCCACCTTGCGTTTTTCCTGGCATTGGCGGAAGAAGCCCAACCGCACCTCCAGGGGGCTACGCAGGCGGCCTGGCTGGCGCGGCTCGAAAAGGAACAGGAAAACCTGCGGCCGGCGCTGGAATGGGCACTGGCGGAAGAAGATGCCCCGGCCGCCTTACGCCTCAGCGGGGCGCTATGGCGGTTCTGGTATGCCCACAGCCACCTCAGTGAAGGTCGGCGCTGGCTGGAAGCGGCACTGAACGCCGGCGAGGCGCCTGCCGCCATCCGGGCGCAGGCCTTGATCGGCGCGGGTGTACTCGCCTATATGCAAGGCGCGACGGCGCGCGCGGTGGCGCGCCTGGAAGAGAGCTTGATCCTAAGCCGCGAGGGAGCAGATCGGGTGGTGATTGCGGATACATTGAACAGTCTAGCGGCGGTAGTGCAGGCGATGGGCGACTACGCACGGGCCGGCACGCTGCTGGAAGAGAGCCTAACCCTGAAACGGGCGCTCGGCGATGAGTGGGGCACAGCCGCCTCGCTCGGCAATCTGGGCTTGCTGGTTCGTGAGCAAGGCGACTATCCGCGCGCATGCACACTGTTGCAGGAGAGCCTGGCGCTATTCCGCAAGCAGGAGGATGAACTGGGCGTGGCAAACACGCTCAGTAATCTGGGCGCGGTGGCCCTGGAGCAAGGCGACCCCATGCAAGCCCGCCGCCTTTGCCGTGAGGCTCTGGGGCTCTGGGCCGAGTTGGGCGACAAGGCGGGGCTGGCCCAGACGCTGGAACAATTAGCCGAAGCAGCGGTGGGTACCGGTCAGGCCGAATATGCCGTGCGGCTCTGGGGGGCGGTGCAAAACCTGTGTGCAGCGATCGGCGCACCTATGCCGGTGGGCGATCCAGGGCGCTACGAGCAGGCGCTGACGACGGCTCGTGCCCAGTTATCCGACCGCGCGTTCGCCGTCGCCTGGGCCGCCGGCCAGAGCCTCACCTTAGAGCAGGCGCTGACGGAAGCAACCATCTCCATGCAAGCCGACGACCTCTAGCAGGGCTGTCTTTGCCCTGCCTCTTCCACCAGGGGCTACACCACGCTATGGTCAACCCTGTTGCGTTTGGCTTTGTAAGTAGTTCTTTTCAATCAATCCACAATGGCCCATGCGTGATAGCCGCACGCATAGTAGCCAAATCGCTAGACGGTACAAACTCCATCCACCACGTGGCACCAGCGTCGGCCAGCGCTCGGATTGCGGCGCGCGCTTGATTCGTATCGGGGTCGCGCGGGGCACCGCCCACTGCAATGTCAAACGGAGCGCTTGTCGTGCGCTGATACATAATAGCAGCTTTTAGGGTCGTAACCTCTGTCTCGGTGAGGCACCAGGGTTCGTCGGGAGCGTGAGCTTTGCCGCCGACAAAGCCGTCCCACCGCGCCGCACGTGTGATTGGACCAGAGTGCGGCCAGTTGCCCCCGACCCAGATGGGAATGCGCGGAATCTGCAGCGGAGTAGGCCGAAAGGTCAAGTTGTCCACTTGGTAATGCGTACCGTGATAACTGAAAGGTTGTCCAGTCCATAATCCGGTAATTATGTCGAGTGCCTCATCCAATAGGGCAGCGCGTTGATGAGCATCCGTCACTTCGCCTACTGAACCAAAGCCCGGATCTTGTAGATCACCCAGGCCCACACCAAGCGTCAGCCGCCCATGTGACAGGTGATCGAGTGTGACAGCTTCGCGGGCCAGCTTCCAGGGTCGCCGCCGCGAGAGCGGAGTCACAGTTGTGCCGAGGCGCACGTACGTTGTCCGCAGGGCTATCGCCGCCAATGCGACCCACGGATCGCAGGTTGGAATATCAGGTGCGCTCCAATGGACAATGTAATCTTCGAGGAACACGCCATCCCAGCCGGACATCTCAGCCAGAAATGCTAACTCCGCCAGGATGTGCGGGTCGGCGCCCACTCCCGCATTAGAGAGTTCTAAACCGTAGCGCATCGTTACTCCTCACTGCCTTTCGCGTCGCTTTGTGTCCTTCGCGGATCATGTCGGCTCTACGGTTGTTGAAGATTCTTCGAAACGAGCGATCAGGAGGAGCACCAAGCTTGTGATTCATCTAGGATTGATAGATCAACTATGCGGGCACACCGCTGCCCGATATGCCCGACGAGAGATCGCTATGGCCCAGCAGGGTGGTTAGTTCCACCACCGCGCCGCCTCGGTAGTAGAGGCGCGGCAAGCGGTTGCTCAGATGGGTCAGCAGTTCGTAAGGGATGGTGCCCGCAGCCTCGGCCAGATCCCAAAGGGTCAGCGTTGCGGCGCCTTGTGTGCCCGCCACTACCACCGGGTCGCCCGCCGCCACGCCCGGCACCTCGGTCACATCCAGCGTGCATTGGTCCATACTAATGCGACCCACCACCGGCACCCGCCGCCCACCGACCAGCATCCAGCCGCGATTGGACAGTGTACGGTGGTAGCCGTCGGCGTAGCCCAGCGTGACCAGGGCCAGGGTGCGTGGACCGGCGGCGATGTAGGTACGGCCGTAGCCGACTGTTGCGCCCGCCGCCACCGGGAAGACCCGCGCCAGCCGTGCGCGGATGGTCACAGTCGGCAGCAGGGCAACGGAGCGGTGGATGCCCGGCGCAGGGTAGTGGCCGCTGAGGACGATGCCGACCCGCACCAGATCGAGGTGGCTTTCCGGTAATTCAAGCATCGCCGCGCTACTAGCCGCGTGCAGGAGCGCGGGATAGATACCCACTGTGGCTAGGCGCGCCCGCATTGCCGACAGGCGGTTGAGTTGCGCCGTTGCGTAGCCATCCAGCGGGTCGTCGGCGTTGGCGAAGTGGCTGTACAAGCCCTCGATCCGCAGTCCCGGTAGGGCAGCCACGGCCACAGCCAACGCGGCCAAGTCGTCGGGCGCGCATCCATAGCGGTGCAAGCCGCTGTCCAGTTTGAGATGCAGTGGGGCACACAAGCCATAGCGATCCGCCGCCGCAGACAGCGCATGGGCGACTTCGAGGCTATTGACGGTGAGAGTCAGTCGAGCAGCGAGGGCGCGGTCCGTTTCCCACGGCGTAGCCGGTCCCATGACTAGGATCGGTGCGCTGATGCCGGCGGCGCGCAAGGCCACGCCTTCGTCCACCGCCGCCACGCCCAGCCAGGTCGCGCCGCCGGCTAGGGCAGCGGTTCCAATCTGTACCGCACCGAGGCCGTAGCCGTCCGCTTTGACCACGGCCAGCACGCGCGTGCGCGGCCCCACCCAGGCTAAGACGCGGCGCACATTCTCAGCCACCGCATCGAGGTCAATTTCCACCCAAGCCGGACGACCACGCCAAGGCAGCGAATCAGGATCAGGGGTCAATGATTGGACCGAATCCGTCCCGCCGGCGGGCAAAGACCACACCGGGGCCTCACCCCGCGGTCAGCCGCAGATCGTGGATGGCGTAGGGCAGCGCGTCAGCGATGTCACCGGCTAGTGCGCCTGCGTCGCCCAGTTCTTCAGCCACCAATTCGCCGGCGCGCCCGTGCAGATAGGCACCGACCACCGCCGCATCGAACGCGGTCAGCCCCTGCGCGCGCAGCCCAACGATCACCCCAGCCAGCACATCACCGGTGCCGGCGGTCGCCAGCGCGGGCGTAGCAGCGGGATTGATCGCTACCCGACCGTCGGGTGCGGCGATCACCGTGCGTGCGCCCTTCAGCACCACGACCGTCTGCCAGTCGGCGGCGGCACGTTGTGCAGTGCCCACGCGATCGGCCTGCACCGTCTCGGCAGTCGCGTCGCCACCCAGCAAGCGGGCCATCTCGCCGGGATGGGGGGTCACGATGCTGTCCGCCGGCAGGTGAGTCGCCCAACCGTCCATCTGCGCCAAGAGGTTCAAGCCGTCGGCATCTAGCACCAACGGCGGAAGGCTGCTCACGCCGTCTTTACTATCCTTTTCACTATCCTTCTCGCTGTCGGCCGGCGGTGCAGTGTCGCGGCGTCCACCGAAGCCGACCGAGCGTTCGCTCCGCCCGGCCGCCGCTGCTGTGGGACCGTGGCCTTGCGCGCCGAAGCCGACCGAGCGCGCATTGCTGGGATGCACGCCCACTTTGCCCTCCGCCGGGAGTTTGAGCAAATCGCGCATGAAGGCCAGCGTCTCCTTCTCTTGTCCCAAGCCGTTGCCGACCAGCAATGCTTGATATGTGCGTTTACCCAGCGCCTTAAAGACTTCAACCGCCGAGCGGTCAATCAGCGCGCCCATGTCGGACGGTAGCGGGTGGAATGTGCATTCGATCAGGTGGGCCGCAACCATCGTCAGCAACTCAAAGGGAGTCGCCAGTGTCGTCAAGCCCACGCCGCTCCGCAACGCACCTTGCGCCGCCAGCACGCCCGCGCCGATATAATTGAGTGATCCCGCGACGATTAGCACGCTGCCGAAAGTACCTTTGTTAGCATCCGCCGGGCGGGCGGGCAATAGCGCCCGCACCCCCTCAGCTGTGGTTTCAGTGGTTTGAATGTGATCCGTCAAGTCAGCTACTCCTATATCTTCTAGCAGAATCGTCCCGGCATACGCCGCGCCGGGGAATTGATACAAGCCCCGTTTAGCGACCCCCAGTGTGATGGTGATCGTCGCCGGCAAGGCCGTGCCGCGCAGCGTACCGCTATCCGAGTCTATCCCGCTGGGGAGGTCTACCGCGAACACCGGCAGCGGCAGGGCCATTGCGGCCCGTTCTGCCACCGCCGCCTGCACCCGGCGGATCAGTGCGGCTCCGTCATCTGTAATGTCGCGTGTCAAACCAAAGCCGAGCAGTGCGTCCACGACGCCATCGGCGGCGAGCAGTAGCGGGGTGAGCCGCGCCGTATCCGCTGCATCGTGGTGCAGGATTCGCGCCCCGGACTCGGCCGCAGCCGCCAGCGCGGAGTCGGGCTGCGCTGTGCGGTGCCATAGATAGCAAATCGCATCCAGGCCCGCCTGTCGTAGATAATATGCCGCCCACAACCCATCGCCACCGTTGTTGCCCGGCCCAACCAACACCAGCACGCTTGCAGATCGCAGCGCCGGCCGGTCCAGCCGGGCGATCACGGTCGCCGCCACGCGCCGCGCCGCCCGATCCATCAACAACGATCCCGGCTCGCCACGCGCCGCCGCCCGCGCCTCGATGGCGCGCATCTCAGCAGCTGTGACGAGCGGGGTGGTCCGTGATTCGGTGGGTTGGGACATAGTGGTTACTTTGGTCGCTTCACTTGCAACTCTATTGTATGTTTTTGTTTATTATGTAAAGTATCTGAGTAATACAATCCTACCCAACTCACATTTCAGGTTTCGCGCCGTCTGCATCGCCTGAAGCCACCACGAAGGCAATTGCCAGGTCGCGGCCGTGCGTCAGGCTGACAGCCCAGCGCGTCAGGTGAATAGCAGCGGCACGGCCGGCCGCAGCACCGTGCAGGAAAACCAGCGGCTTGCCCCGCCGATCGGAGAGGATCTCCATCTCCTGCCAGCGAATGCCGCGAATACCGGTGCCCAGCGTCTTCGAGATAGCTTCTTTGGCCGCAAAGCGCGCCGCCAATTCAGGCACGCGCCCACGACACCATTGCTGTTCACCGGGGGTCCATACGCGGTTTAGGATGGGCCGGCCCCAGCGTTCAATGGCCGCCGCAATACGCGGGATCTCGATCACATCCACACCGCATTGCAGCAGCCCATCGTGCGCGTCAGCCAGCGTCAGACCGAACAGCGCCAGCCAGGGTGGTTCACCGGCCAGTGCGCTGGGGCTGAACTCGCCCCCGCTCACGGCCGGCCTACGGAGGCGTAGGTGAAGCCCTGGCCGCGCACTTCAGCGGGTACGAACATATTGCGCCCATCCACCAGTAGTGCGCGGTGCATACTACTGCGCACCCGGCTCATGTCGAGTTGCTTAAACTCGTTCCATTCGGTCAGCAGCAGCACTGCATCGCTACCGGCGGCGGCTTCGTAGGCATTCGAGCAGTAGACCGCCTCCGGCACAGAGCGGCGGGCGTTATCCATCGCCACCGGGTCATAGACTTGCACCTGCGCGCCCGCCGCCGCCAGTGCCTGAGCAATGCCCACCTGCGGCGCTTCGCGGATGTCGTCGGTGTTCGGCTTGAACGAGATGCCCCAGATGCCGATGCGCTTGCCGCGCAAGTCGCCGTCAAGCAAGGCGGTGATCTTGTCCACAAACAACTTGCGCGCATCCAGATTAATATCCATTACCGCGTTCAGCAACTGCGGGTGGCAATCGTTAGAGGCGGCCATATGGGCCAGGGCTTTCACGTCTTTGGGAAAACACGAACCGCCGTAGCCGATGCCTGCGTCAAGGAACTGGTGGCCGATGCGCTTGTCATAGCCCATACCCAGCGCCACCTGCTTCACATCGGCTCCCAGCTTTTCGCAAATGTGGGCCACTTCGTTCATAAAGGAGATGCGCGTCGCCAAGATGGCGTTCGAGGCGTATTTGATCATCTCCGCCGTGCGGATGTCCGAGATGATGATCGGTGCGTGCAGCGGCTCATACAGCGCGGCTACGCGGTCGCTGGCTTGCGGATCGTCCGAACCCAACACCACACGGTCGGGGTGCATGAAATCGGCCAACGCCGCGCCTTCGCGCAAGAACTCCGGGTTGGAGACCACCGAGTACTTCAGCCCGTTCTTAATCCCTTCGCCGACGAGCCAATGAACTAAGTCGCCGGTGCCAATCGGCACGGTACTTTTGTTGATCACAATCAGATTGCCCGACGCATTGCGCCCGATGGAGCGCGCCGCCGATTCGACCTGCGACATATCGGCCGCTCCGTCCGGTCCCTCCGGCGTGCCGACCGCGATAAACACAAAATCGGCGCCGCGCAATCCCTCGGCATAATCAGTCGTGAAATTAATGCGGCGCGCACGCAAGTTGCGCTGTAGCACTTCTTCAATGCCGGGTTCATAGATCGGCGAAATACCCTGGCGCAGGCGTTCCACCTTTTCGGGCACAATTTCGATGCCCATCACTTCGTTACCCAAGTCAGCGAAACAGGCCGCCGTTACCAAGCCCACATAATTAACCCCAACCACACTGATCTTACTCAAGTCTCGTTCCTCCTGATCGAATCGTTGCGAGTAGCGCTATCGTCCGCCTAGCTCGCCCGGCTAGTGGGCATTCAGCGAAATGTTGGTTGCCGACACATTGAAACTATAACCCGTCACGATCAACTCCAGCGAAGTGATGCGCGCCGGACGCGGCACTTGCTGCAGCAGATCCCAGGTCGCCGGCTGCGTAGGAGCGACCGGCGCTATCGCCGGCACCCACCAGATCGGCGGATCCTGGATGAGAAACGCGGTATCGCCGGGTGTAAAGTTTGGCGCGCCTGTTAGAGCGTAGAAATTGCGGTCCCAAAACCCTTGTTTGCCGTCGGCATCTTCGTAGGTGACACGCACTTTCAGCGGATAGACTCCAGGACCGACCGCGCTTTGCGCAGCGATTTGGATTTGGGCGCTGAAATCTAGCCGAGTATAATAGCTCACCACTTTGTTGATTTCCTGGCGCAAGTCCACTTCCACCACATCTTGCGGCGGGCGGCCCGCCGCACTGCGCGCCAACTGGACAAAGTGGGTCGGACTGCCCACCGTCTGCGTGATCACCTGCACCACGGCGGGCGGATCGGTGGTGGTCGCTGGGATATGGGTGAGGGTCCACCCTTCAGCCACTAGGTTGAGGTTACCCGAGCTTGCAGCGGCCTTGAAGGTGCCGTTGGCGACCAATTCGTTCGCAGCGCGCTGGACCTGGACCGCCAGCGGCTCCTCCAGGTGGCCTATCTGCGCCATCTGCTCAGGTAGAATCTGCTGCCATTGCCCATTCGTCTTGACGTGCATCTTACCGAGCGCGGTGGAAGCAGTGAGCCGCACACCACCCAGCGGGGGATCGGCGACGTTAATCACAGCGACACTGTTAGCGTCTACGGAGATCGACACGGCCTCATCGGGCGTATTGATCAGCATCTTCATCTCATCGTAAGGCTGCACAGCGGCGGAAGCGACTTTAAGCTGACCGCTATTCAAGATCAATTTGAAATATTTGGCTTGCGTCTGAAAGCGACTGCTCCGCATTCGTTGCAAGATCAGGTTGCTGTTATACGACAGTTGGATTGTACTACGGTCGAACAGCGTGATCAACGCATCGGTATTGTCGTCAGTTTGCACAGTATCGCCTTCGACCAAGTCGAGCCGGTCGCTGACCGTCACAGTGGTTTTCTGGCCGGCGTGGCGCACTTCCAGCTTACTGCCGTGGGCGCGCTGCACCAGCGCTTTGTGCGGATCATTAGGTTGGGCCACGTAATAGTTGAAGCCGGCCCACAACCCCCCGGCAATAACAAGGGAAAAGACGAGGAACCCTAGCGCCATGACAGCCCAGGCCAGACGCTGGTAGTGGCGCTCGGTCAGCGTCGGCACGGTATCGGGAGCCAGCAGCGGGCCACTGGTCTCCACGCCGGGATCGCCGGCGCGCGCGGTCATCCGCGCACCTCAAAGCGCGGCACAGGAATCGGCATCGTGGACCACTCGACCTCTACGCGCTCTACGCGGGCCATGCTCGGCCCCTGCTGTAAGGCCGCCTGCAAAAGCTCAAGCATTGGGCGTGGCCCCACCGCCTGCACGATCACGCTGCCGTCATCGCCATTGCGGACCCAGCCGCCCAGGCCCAGTCGCACGGCACTATCGCGCACAAACATCCGAAAGCCGATCCCCTGGACCCGCCCGCACACACGCGCATTCAGTTGTTCGCTTGCTGTGTCCATAACTCTGTATTGTACCCGCGTACCCGGCGGGGAGTCAAACCTGCGCCACCGACCGCTACTCTTGCCCTCACTCCTACGATGAGGAGGGGTAAGCGCGCCGGAAGGAGTAACGGACTAGGTCAGTCCGTGTTCGATAGCGTAACGAGTGGCGGCACTGCGGGTTGCGAGATCCAACTTGCTGTAGATGGCCCGCACATGGGTCTGCACAGTACGCGGACTAAGGGAGAGCCTGTGGGCGATTTGGCTGTCGGGGAGGCCGGCGGCCAACAAGCCCAGCACCTCACGCTCCCGTGGTGTAAGATCGTCGGCGGCCGCCGGATGCCGGGCGGCAGCCGGGGCTGAATTGTGGCTTTCTAGCCGCCAGCCCCCACTCGCCACCGGTTGCGGCAGCGGTTCGCCGGCCAGGGCAATGGCGGCATCCAAGCTGAGGTGCCGGCCGGCGGCCCCGGCCGCATCCCAACCGGCGGCATCGAGCGCCGCCTGCGCGGCGGCGCGGTTGCGCTCCAACGCCGCCCGATCCACGGGATCCAGCCGGGCGCTGATGGAGTCGAGAACGGCATCTGCGGCGCCAAACAGTTGGGCTGCCCGGATCGGAGCGCCGGCGGCGACGGCCAAACCACCCAACGCGGCCAAGCCCCAAGCGATCCCCTGCTGGTCGCCCAGGTCGCGGAACAGGCTCAGGCTCTCGCGAAAATAGGCCGCCGCGCCCAATCCGTCGCCGCCGGTCGCCGCCACCTGGCCCAGCGTAGTAAGCGCCAGCGCCAACCCCCAGCCGTCACCCACCGTGCGAAACAGGGCCACACTTTCTTCCAACACGGCCCGCCCGGCGCTATCGCCCGCAGCCGTCGCCAATTCCCCCAAGTTGCGGAGCGCCAGCGCCACGCCCCAATTGTTATCGCAAGCCCGAAACAGAGCCACGCTTTCTTCTAACAGGGCACGAGCTTGAGCGGCAGCACCTTGATACAGCATGACCACGCCCAGCACGGTCAGGGCATAGGCCAAACCTTCCCCATCGTCACGCTCGCGGAAGATCGCCGCGCTCTCCATCAATAACTGGTGCGCCGCCGAGGCATCACTCTGGCGAAAAGCCAACACCCCGGCCCAGTTGAGCGCCAACGCCCGCGTCGCCGTGCGATCGGCGGGTAGGCTGCGCGCCAGCGCCCGCTCCAGCCAGGTACGCCCTTCGCTGAAATAGCCCCGCAGGTTCCAGAACCAGCCCAGCACGCCGGCCAGTTGCAATGCGGGGCGCGTCGCTTCTTGCGCCAACGCCCAGGCCAGCGCGGCGCGCAAATTATCATGCTCATGGTCCAGCCGATCCAACCAGACGATCTGGCCTGATCCACGCAGGTGTGACTCGCCCGTGGCGGCCAGTGCCGAGTAATAGGCCGCGTGCGCCGCGGCCAGCGCCGTCGCTTCGTCCGTCAGCACTAATTGCTCGCCGCCGAAATCCCGCAACGTCGCCGCCATCTCGAAGCGCGGCGTCCCATCCGCCGTTTCACCCGACCGCACCAAGCTGTGGTCAATCAGCGCGGCAAGGCCATCGAAGACCCGTTGTGTGTGCCTTGCGTCGTCCGCCACTGAGCTTTCCGTACCGAACGGTGCCGGCCTACTGCCCGCCGGCGCGGGATGACCGACAACTGCGGCCGCCGCATCCAAGGTCCAGCCACCGGCAAACACAGCCAAACGGCGAAATAGAGCCTGCTCGGCAGGCGGCAACAAATCGTAGCTCCAGGCAATGGCTCCGCGCAGGGTTTGCTGGCGCGCGGGTAGATCGCGCGCCCCGCCGGTGAGCAGCGGCAGCGCAGGCGAGTCGGTCAGGCGGGCCAGCAGTGCGGCGGGGGCCAGGACTTTGCTGCGGGCGGCAGCCAGTTCAATCGCCAACGGTAGGCCGTCGAGCCGGGCACAGACGGCGGCAACCGCCTCGGCGGTCTCGGCAGTCAGCGCGAAATCAGGCCGCACCTCGCGCGCCCGCACCACAAACAGGTGCACCGCGTCTGAGCCGGCTAGCAGCGCAGCAGGCACCGCACTACCATGCAGCAGGCCCAGCGGCGGCACTGGGAATTCATGTTCGCCGTGAATGTGCAACGCAGCCCGGCTCGTCACCAGCACCTTGAGGCGCAAACAGGCGACCAGCAGCGCACCGACCGCCGGGGCCGCATCCAGCACCTGCTCGAAATTATCGAGCAGCAGCAAACCGGCGCGGTCACATAGATACGCCGCCAGTGCGTCGGTCAGAGACAAGCCCGCCGACTCACGCACCCCCAGCGTGGCGGCCACCGTCGGCAACACCAGTGCCGAGTCGGTCAGTGCAGCCAGCGGCACAAACCACACACCGTCCGCGAACTTATCGGTGAGGCCGCTCGCCGTTTGCAGCGCTAGGCGGGTTTTGCCGCAGCCGCCGGCACCGGTCAGAGTCAGCAGCCGTGCGCCGCTCAGCAAGCGTTCGATTTCGGCGATCTCACGTTCACGTCCGATAAAGCTGGTCAGTTGCGGCGGCAGGTTATGCGACGCGGTCACGGCGAATCCTCCTAGACCTCGGACCGGCAAAGCCCGGTCCTCTGCGTATTATACGCTACCGCGCCGGGTAGCGCCTAATTGTTGGGCGCGGTATAATACCGCCATGCTAACAATAGATGCCGTCACCTTGACCCATATCGCCATGCCGCTGGTTACACCGTTCGAGACCAGCTTCGGCCGCGACGTGGTGCGCGAAACGCTGATCATCGAAGTGCGTGCGGCGGCAGGCAGCGGCTGGGGTCAAACCGTGGCCTTCGCCGACCCCGGCTACTCGTCGGAGACTAATGATACCTGCTGGGCCATCCTAAGCCGCTACCTGATCCCCGCACTGCTGGCAGCGCCGCTAACCGACTTAGCCGACTTACACCGCCGCTGGGCGTGGATACGCGGGCACCATATGGCGCGCGCCGGGCTGGAAGGAGCCGCCGCCGCCCTGCTGGCCGAAGTCGCAGGCCGGCCACTCGCCCAATTTCTGGGCGGCAGTCGCGACCGCGTAGCGGTCGGCGTGAGCATCGGCATTCAGGAGTCGCCCGCTACCCTGCGCGACGTGGTCGCCGATTATCGGGCAGCAGGCTACGCGCGCATCAAGCTGAAGATCAAGCCGGGCAAAGACGTAGCTTACGTCGCCGCTGTGCGCGCAGCCTTTCCAGACGTGGCGCTGACCGCCGACGCGAACTCGGCTTACACGCTGGCCGATGCCGACCACCTGCGGCAACTGGATGCGTTCGGCCTGACGATGATCGAGCAGCCGCTGGCCGATAGCGATATTTATGAACACAGCCTGCTGCAACAGCAACTGACCACGCCCATCTGCCTGGACGAAAGTATCCACAGCTTGGCCGATGCGCGGGCGGCGTTGGACCTGGGCAGTTGCCGGGTGATTAACATCAAGGTGGGCCGCGTCGGCGGACTGCTGCCGGCCATAGCCATCCATGACCTGTGTCGGGCGCGGGGCGTGCCGGTCTGGTGCGGCGGGATGCTTGAAACCGGCGTGGGTCGGGCGGCCAACCTCGCTATCGCCGGCTTACCCGGCTTCACCCTGCCCGGCGACATCTCGGCCAGCGCCCGCTACTTCCACAGCGACATCGCCACGCCCGCCTTCACGCTCAACCCCGACAGCACGATCACTGTGCCCACCACGCCGGGCCTCGGCGTGACGGTGGACCGTGCCGCTCTGGCAGTGGTGACGCTGCACAGCCGGACGTGGGCTCGTGAAACGTGAAAGGGTGCGTTCTTCTGGGGATCAGATGGGCGTTATAGTATGATTCGCGGCGTGGATCAGTGTCCGCTGCACGGCAGCTAGGTCGGATAGCTACTCTGCTACCGGCGGCAGCGGCGGGGTAGGCGGCGAGGGGCGCGCCAATAAGTGCAGGTTGATCTCGCTCAGGATCAAGCGGATCCTATTATTCATCGCCTCGTGATAACGCAGGGCATCGGCAGCGTGCTGCGGATTGTCGGCGCTCGCGCGTGCGATCAAGGAGCTGAGGTACGCATCGGAGATCGTCACCAATTGGATGAAAGCCGCCGCACTCGCACCATCACGAATGCGATCTCCCGTCACTTGGGTTAGATAGGCCCGAATCAAATTTACATCGCCGGCGGCAAACGTCTGAGCCAACACTTGATAGAGCGCTACAAACAGCCTCTGCACCGTTGCCGGATCCAACTCTTGATAGAACGGGATCTGCCGGCGTGCGGCCGCGCCCAGGTGGGCCGCTAAATCGTCCAGATGCGTCTGGATCAACTCGGCCAACCACAGACCGACCGACGACGCTGGGGGGGTGTTCATCAAGGCTATTATGGCATAGCCCTCACTCCCCTGTCAATCAACCCACAGACACACGCAGCAGCTAATCCCTAGGCCGCCTTCAGGAACTTAGTAGTCGTAATGGGGTCGCCCAAACGGTCAGCGCATCCCGCGTTAGATCCTATGCCGCCGGCGGGCCGGCGGCGGCCATGATGCTGCCGAGGTTGGCCGGTGACATGAACTCTGGGATCGGCACTGTGCCTGTTAGCGCGCCGAAGAAGCGGTCGGTCTGTGGCTGGTTGGTGATTAAGGCAGCCAGCAGTTGCTGCATTTCGGGCGGGGGTGGCGCCAAGCCCGCGAGTTGCGCCGTCAGTTCGTGGATCGGCATCGCGGCTTCGTTACGTGCGCTTTCATAGCCTGCCAACGCTGTGTCCAATGGAGCGGTGCCGGAGAACCCGGCGTGCAGGGCCATTGTCAGCAGTTCGGCATCACGGAAAGCGTCGGTAATACCATGCGCGGTCATGGGGTCCATGTAGTGGCCTGCGTCGCCGACCAGCGCCCAGCCGGGGCCATATGGTTTGCGGAAATAGGTCGCCAGATCGCCGGTGCCGACAAAGCGCTCCACTTGCTGTGCGCCCCGCACCCGTGCCGCTAGATCCGGCACCAGATCCAGCGCGGTCATGTAGTGCCCCTCGATGTCGGCACGCACGGCATGAAATTCAGTGTGCGGCCATTGGATCGCGATGCCTACCAAGCCGTCGTTCGTGTTGAAGGCCGTTAGGCCGCACGCCGGGCGCATATAGATGGTTGTCCCGTCGAGTGGGATGCCACTCCAATAGGTGTAATAAAAACAGGTCTGCGCCGGACGCTCGTTATAGGCCGGAGCCTGCACCGCCCGCGCTACCACCGAGCCGCGCCCGTCTGCCCCGACCACAATGCGCGCCAAATCCGCTGTCGGTGCCCCGCCTTTGCTGTGGCTGTGGATACCTGTCACACGGTCGTCGTCCCAACTCAGGTCGCTGACGGTAGTGTTTTCGCGCAGTTCCACGCCCGCCGCCACTGCCGCTTCGACCAGAATGTTGTCCAGTACCTTACGACGGGGCGCGTACTCGACCGCCACCTCGTCTATCGGCGGTGGCGTACCCTGGAGGGTGAAATAGCCGGTATCAAAGCTGAAACGGCTAATAGCGGGGGTGCCGGCGGCAATCACTGCATCAAGCAAGCCCCAACGTTGTAATGACGCTACGGCGGGAATATGCAGGCCGTGCGTAGACATGGTATCACTAGGAAAGCCGGCCCGATCTACCAGCAGCACACGATAGCCCTGGCGGGCCAGCAGTAGCCCGGTCGAGGCTCCGGCGCAACGCGCGCCGACAATGATCACATCGTACATGAGGAGCCTCCTACTTATAATACGCCCATTTACAGCGAGCGGCTCCGGCCGCCGCGCAAGCCACTTCTGCAACTACCACGCGACAGCCCAGCAGGTACTTCGCCATCGCGCTGTACATCCCTTCACAATCGCCGCAGATCGGCCCGCGTGCGTTCCGGATCTCTAGGCAGACCGGACAGGGATCCATTTCGCAGTACCAAGCGTGGTCGTCTTCACTGATGATATGTGGTACCCAGGAGCGCGCGCTAAAAGTCGCCACGGTCTGGACCAACCACGCCAATTGTTAGGCGGGGGGTACGGCTTGCGCGGCGGTCCGCAGGTCGCGCATCAGTGGGGTCTGCGTGAGTTTTTCGCCAGTGAATTGACCCCAGGTTCGCAGAAAGTTGCGCGCCAGCGATTCACCAAGGGTTTTGTAGACGGCCGTAAAGAGCCGCGTCAGTTCGGCCTGCTCGGCCACCGGCTCCCAACTCTCCGGCGGCAGATTACGCAGAAAGCGATTCAGCCCGGCAGCTATCACGAGTTTTTCATTGTTCTTGCCGCTGCTCTCTTGTAGGGATTCCAATACAAAATGGAGGGTCATAGCCGGTACTTCATAAGCCATTTAAGATGATAGCTCCTTGCAACGGCAGAAAGCGCACCATTACACAACCAACCCTCGTTAGGGCCGGCGCGGTGAGCGGATGCCTAATATATCGCCGCTATTATGGCACAGCCTCTCACTGCTGTCAATCGTGCGCTGCGGGCTTGACAGCGCCAGGACGGCGGCGGATAATGAGCCTGTTTGTTTACACTACCCAATTCAGCCGCACCACAGGTCTACAAACCAGTAGGGGAGACCCGATGCCCGACACTACCGCCGAACACAACCGCCTGGCCGATCACGCCGCCCGCCGCGCCGACTGGCGACATTGGGGACCCTACGTCAGCGACCGGGCCTGGGGCACCGTGCGCGAAGACTACAGCGCCGACGGCTCCGCTTGGACCTATTTTCCGCACGACCATGCGCGCAGCCGCACCTATCGGTGGGGCGAAGACGGCTTGGCCGGTATCTGCGACCGTCAGGGGCTGCTCAACTTCGCGCTGACACTCTGGAACGGGCGCGATCCCATCCTCAAAGAGCGCCTGTTCGGCCTCAGCGGACCGGAAGGCAACCACGGCGAAGATGTCAAAGAGTATTACTTCTATCTTGACAACACGCCCACCCATTCCTATATGCGGATGCTCTATAAGTATCCGCAGGCGGCCTATCCCTACGCCGAACTACTAGCCGAGAATACTCAACGCGGACGCGACGCGGGCGAATACGAACTGATTGATAGCGGTGTGTTCAACGAGGATCGCTATTACGATGTCGAGGTCGAATACGCCAAAGCCGCGACGGACGATCTACTGATCCGCCTCACCGTCACCAATCACGGGCCGGAGCGGCAAACATTGCACCTGCTGCCCACACTCTGGTTCCGCAACACCTGGGCCTGGGGCTACGACGCTACACGCCCGCAGATTCGGCGGCTGGGAGCGGGACACGGCTGGCAAGGGCTGGAAGCCGAGCATCATACGCTAGGCACCTATTGGCTCTACGGCGAGAGCGGCGATCATGTGCCCGCCTTGTTGTTCACCGAAAACGAGACCAACACTGCGCGCATCTGGGGCAGCCCCAACGTCACGCCCTATGTCAAAGACAGCTTCCACCGTCTGCTGGTGGACGGGGAGGACGGCGCGGTCAACCCGGCGCAGACAGGCACCAAAGCGGCGGCACACTACACACTGACATTGGACGCAGGCGAGTCGGCGCAGATCCGGCTGCGGCTGACCGCGATGCAGCACGACAGCCCCCTGGAACGGAGCTTTGACACCACCTTTGCCGCCCGCCGGAGCGAGGCCGATGCCTTCTATGCCTCGGTGCAAGCCCCCAGCCTGGGCGAGGACGAGCGCATGATCCAGCGCCAAGCCCTGGCCGGAATGCTGTGGTGCAAGCAACTCTATTATTATGACGTGGAGCAATGGGCCGACGGCGACCCGGCCTTTCCGGCGCCGCCGCAGGGCCACCGTGACGGGCGCAATAGTGATTGGTGCCACCTGACTGCCTTCGACGTGATCTCCATGCCCGACAAGTGGGAGTACCCCTGGTTCGCCACCTGGGATCTGGCTTTCCACTGCATCCCGCTAGCTCTGATCGATCCCGATTTCGCCAAGCGCCAACTGCTGCTGCTGACGCGCGAATGGTATATGCACCCCAATGGGCAACTACCCGCCTACGAGTGGGCCTTCGACGATGTGAACCCACCCGTCTTCGCTTGGGCCGCCTGGCGCATTTACGGTATGGAAGCCACCGAGCGCGGCCGGGGCGACCGCGAGTTTCTCGAAGGCATTTTCCACAAGCTGCTGCTCAACTTCACCTGGTGGGTCAACCGCAAGGACCTTGACGGCAACAACGTCTTCCAGGGCGGCTTCCTGGGGCTGGACAACATCGGCGTGTTCGACCGCAACGCCGCACTGCCGGGCGGGGGGCACCTCGAACAGGCCGACGGCACGAGCTGGATGGCCTCTTACTGCCTGGGAATGCTGACTATTGCCCTCGAATTAGCCGGGGAAGATCCGGTTTACCAAGACATCGCCACCAAATTCTTTGAGCATTTCTTGCGCATCGCTGCCGCCATGACCGATGTCTCCGATGCGAATCTGGCGTTGTGGGACACCGAGGACGGCTTTTTCTACGATGCGCTGCATTTGCCGGGCGGCGAAGACCTGCTACTGCGTGTGCGCTCGTTGGTCGGGTTGCTACCGTTGTTCGGGGTCAGCATCATCGAGCCGCAACTGCTCGAACGCTTGCCTACTTTCCAGCGGCGCATGGAGTGGTTCCTGGCAAACCGGCCCTTCCTCAGCGGTCACATCGCCGATGTAGACCAGCCCGGCATCCACAAGCACCGCCTCTTCTCCATCGTCAGCCGCGAGCGGTTGGAAAAGATGCTGGTGCGGATGCTGGACGAGACGGAGTTCCTATCGGACTACGGCATTCGCTCGCTGTCGAAATACCACGAGGCGCATCCCTACACGCTGGATATTGACGACCATGAGTACACCGTCAGCTACCAGCCCGCCGAGTCGCGCACCGGGTTGTTCGGGGGCAATTCCAACTGGCGCGGCCCCATCTGGTTCCCGATTAACTACCTGATCATCGAGTCGCTGCTCAAACTCAATCACTACTATGGCGACAGTTTTCAGGTCGAATGCCCGGTCGGCTCCGGCAAGCAAATGACCCTCCAGCAAGTGGCCGACGAGATCGCGCATCGTCTGCTGCGCCTATTCCGCCGCGACGCCCAGGGCCGGCGCCCCATCTTCGGCGACGAAGCGCGCTTCCAAAACGATCCGCACTGGCGCGACCTGCTGCCCTTCCATGAATATTTCCACGGTGACACAGGTAAAGGGCTGGGGGCCAGCCACCAAACCGGTTGGAGCGGCCTCGTCGCCATCCTATTGCAAGAACACGCCAACCTCTGGCACAAAGGCATCGATCCGTTCGACAGCGAGGTACAACCGACGGAGATGACATCGTAGGCGCAATTGGGGGTAATTGCCGGAACTAAGATTAGAGATCTCCGGTTCGTATACTAGGATGTACGCGGTTAGCCGCAAACGAATTTGGATCATAGATTATGGAGCAACCGACAATGGAGCAAACCACCCCCACGCTAACCGTCTACGGCACCCCCTGGTGTACCGACTGCAAACGCAGCAAAAAGTTTCTCGGCGCGCAGCGCGTCGCGTATCATTGGGTAGATGTAGAAGAAGACCCGGCCGGGCTGGCCTTTATCGAACGCGTGCAGAACGGCGGCCATAGCGTACCGACCATCCAGTACGGCGACACAGTGCTGGTCGAGCCAAGCAACAGCGATCTCGCCAAGCTGCTGGGGCTGCCTACCAAAGCGCAGCGCGACTTTTATGACGTGATCATCTTCGGCGGCGGACCGGCGGGCCTGACGGCCGCGATGTACCTGGCACGCGAAGGCATCGAGTGCCTCATCATTGAGCGCGCCGGATTGGGCGGGCAGGCAGGCATCACCGAGCGCCTGGACAACTTCCCCGGCTGGCCCGAAGGTATTGTGGGGGCGGATCTTGCGGATCGGCTGACCCGCCAGGCCAAGCGCTTCGGCGTGGAGATGCTCCAGGCACAAGCGGTGGAGAGTATCCAGGAGCACGATTGCTATCGCGACGTACATACCACCGCCGGCGACGAGTACGGCGCACACGCCATGCTGATCGCTACCGGTTCCACCTACCTGCGCTTGGGCGTGCCCGGCGAGGAGGACTTTATCGGTTCCGGCATCCACTACTGTGCCACCTGCGACGGCCCTTTCTACAAGGACCGCCCGGTAGCCGTGATCGGCGGCGGCAACAGCGCGGGCGAAGAAGCGATCTTCCTGGCCCGCTTTGCTAGCGCGGTCACGATCTTAGTGCGCGGCGATGCGCTGACCGCCAGCCAAGTGGTGCAGACCAAATTGGCCGAGGAGTCGAAGATCAGCATCCGTTACAACACAACCGTCGAGGCATTTGAAGGGGATAAAAAGCTCCGCACGACCTGCATCCGTAATACCAAGACCAACACGACGGAAACCATTGAGCCGGCGGGCGTGTTCGTCTTTATCGGCCTCAAGCCCAACACCGCCTTCCTGCCGCCCGAAATCACCCGCAACGCGCAGGGCTTCATCGTCACCGATGGGATGCTGCAAACTAGTGTGCCCGGCATCTACGCGGCCGGCGATGTGCGGGCCGACAGCACCAAGCAAGCGGCCAGCGCCGCCGGTGAAGGGGCCACTGCCGCCCTCGCCATCCGCTCCTACCTACGACGGATGTAGGTTGAACCTTCCACACACTAATCAGTGTTAAAGGGGCAGCGCGTAATTCCTTACACGCTGCCCCTTTTAAGCCTTATGCTTTACGCTTTGCCGCGCCTACGGCTTCGGCAGATTCTTCAGCGCCGTATAGACCGGGCGAGGAGTCCAATCACCGTTCAGGATGCTGAAATGGGCGGGGCCGGTGTACCACTCTTGGAAGGTACTAAAGTTCAGGTTCCAGAGAAACATCACGCCCATCCACGGATACTGATCCCGCGCCCGCGTAATAGCACGCACGGTGTAGCTCGCCTGCTGGTCTTGTGTGGTTTCGGCGCACTCATTGTAGCCGTCCGGGCGGAAGTCGCTGCACCAGCCGTACTCCGTCAGCCAGACTTGCTTGCCGCCTTCGCCGTATTTCTCCAGCACCTGCCGCTGCTGCTCTACGCGACGATAATAGAATTGGCCGTGGTTGGTAAAGCTCTTGGCGGTGCTGGGGTTGTCGGGCCACATGGTATCGGGCGGATTGTTGTAGCCGTAGGGATGCGATCCCAGCACATCGTAGTAGTTGCGGAGTTCGCCGTTGTGCCAAGTTAAGAGTTGGTCGAGATACCAAGTATCTTCCATCGCTAGGTTCTGGTCATAGATACCAGTCGGCGTGAGCGCGCCGCTAACCACCACCGCCTGCGCGTCACCCGCCTTCACCCCCTGGTAGCCGGCTTTGAGCAATTCGGCATAGTGGGCCGGGTTTACATCGTGGCTTTCGCCGATCAGGTTTTGCTCGTTCCAGATTTCGTAGGCTTGCACACGGCCCTGATAGTGGGCCGCCATAGCACGCAGAAAGCTGCCCAGCGTGGCTGGATTGGTCGGGTAGCCGCTCGCGCCGCCGGTAGCCCAGTCGGGCGCTTTGACCACGCTGATCAGCAATTTGATGCCGCGGGCGTGAGTATCGGCCACGATGCTGTCGAGTTCGGCCCAGGCATACGCACCCGGCGAACCTTCGATGTCTTTCCATTGGATCTGCTGCTTGATCCAACTTGCGCCCACGTCTTGTACCGCATCCAGCACACGCTTATGGTCCTGGTAGTACATATGGACGATCAGCCCCACGCCGGCGTGCGGCCCAGTGAGGAAGGGGCCGGCGGGCGCGGGCGGAAAGCCGGCGGGCAACGTGGCCGCCCAACCGGGGAAGGGTGCATTGGCGGGGGCGGCGCCGGGTTGCCCATATTTGGTGAGATAGTCGCGTCCCAGCAGACCCAGCAGCACCTCGTAAGGACTACCCGCGTTTTCGGGGTGATACTCAAAGCGATTGCGTTCAAAATACTGCACGGTGTAGATCTTGCCGTCGGTCGCGCTCGTCTCCTGGATCTCCTCCGAGATGGGGTAGCCGAACAATGCCAGACCGCCGTGGTCGCGCCAGTAGCGATAGAATACGCCGCCCAGCCCGTGTGCGGTGGGGGCAAAATACACGCGGTCGGGCGTGTTAGCGAAGGCCGTGCCCGCCGGGAAGAAGCGGCCGATGGTCAGCTTGTTACCCAGCAGGCCCAGCAACACTTCGTAGGGGCTGCCCGCATTTTCAGGGTGGTACTCAAAGCGGTTGCGCTCAAAGTATTGCACCAAATAGCCGCTTTCCGGCTGGGCCGTCGTGGTTGGGTAGCCGAAAATCGGCAGACCACCATGTGCGGTCCAATAGTCCATGAAGCGCGCCGGTACTGTGAAGCCGGTTTCGGGAAAGTAATGATCGCCCGTCTGTGCCCGCCCGGCAGGCGGTGCGGTCCCGGCGAGAGTTAGCACAGCAAGCAACAACAATAGAGTGCAGCAGCGGTGAAGCACGGCAGCGATCCTTTCGTGGGGCGCAAGGTGGGTAACCTAGAACGATTTCACCAGTACAACGAGGCAAAGGGTGGCGGGTTTCGTGCCGAGCGTAAGCCGTTGCCTAATGCAGCGCAGCAAGCAGGTGAACACGCCGTGCAGGTAGACAGCCGTCAGCACACCGCAGCACGGCGGTGACGGTCAGGGAGGACCGCCGCTTGATAATAGTGTGTGGCCGCCGCGTGCGCGCCACGGGCCGTCAGCAGTTCGGCGTACTGCAACCGCACCTCATGCAGCAGTTCGCCGGGTCCGATTTCCATTGCAACCGCCAGGGCGCGCGCGAACCAACGGTCGGCCAGCGCCGGCTGCCCTTGTCGTTCGGCAACCTGTCCGGCGATACAAAGCGCTCGCCCATGGGTTCGTAACGCATGGGCCTGTACGGCGGCAGAGACCGTCGTCGCGTCGTCCGCCGGTGCGGTGCTCAAGCCGACGCTCTGCTCGGCATGGGCAGCGGCCTGCGCTAAGTCGCCGCGGGCCAGGGCCAGCGCCGCCAGATGCTCGTAAGCCCGGCTGAGGAGGCCCGCGTTGCCTTCCGGCCCCGCCAAAAACAGACGCGCCGCTTCCAGTAGGTCTCCGGCGCTATCATATTCATGGCGTTCCAAATGCAACTCGGCCAGATTGATCTGCATCAAAGCGTGGTCTAAGCCGTTGCCGGCGGCAGCATAGAGGTCCAGTGCTTGCAACGCATAGACGCGCGCCCAGGGCCAGTTGTCCTCGGCTTTATAGGCCAGGCTTAACCCCCAGCAAATAGCCGCGCGTCGCTCCCGATTGCTCACATCATCCAACAGCTGTAAGGCATCTTTATAGATCACGATAGCAGCCGCATGGTCATGCAGCGCTAAGTAATCACTCGCCAGATTACTGTAGATGAGTAATTGCAAGTTCAAGTCTGTGACAATACCATTATTAACAGCACGCAGACATTCGGTGTGCAGGGCTACGGCCTGTACAAACTGATCTTGCAGATAGAAAGTCGCTCCTACAGCATTACGGATGCGCTCGGCGGCTTCGGCGCCGTTGGTAATATACATCGTCAGCGGGACCGCCCGGTCCAGATCGGTGCGGGCAACCGCCGGCTGACCCAGGCGGATGTAGGCAGCCCCGCGGGTATAGTAGAGGCGATACCGGATCGCAGGGCTAATATCCTGCCAGTAGAGCGCGTATTCTGCTTCGGGCGCAGCTAAGAGCGGTACGGCGGCGGCGGGGCTGCCAAGGTCAATTTCGCGGCGTGCGCAATCAATCTGATAAGCCAGGTCTTGTTCCAACGCGGCGAGCTGAGGAATTAGGCCGGTGGGCAACGCTCCGCCTTGCAGGTAGGCTAAAGGTACCGTTAGGCGCTGGGCCAAAAACGCCAACGCCGGGCGGGAGGGGCCAATCTTGCCGTGTTCCACCGCGCGCACATAGCTTTTGTGAAACTCCGGCGCGGCGAGGGCTTCCTGGCTCATTTTGCGGGCCTGGCGGACGTGGCGCAAACGTGCGCCGAGGGTTTTAAGTGGAGGGAGGACGATTGAGGTTTGCATCCGGCTCCAATCTGTGGCGAGCAGGTCACTGGTCGGGCAAAATAGGTAGACAGCGGCATTAGCGACGCTTTTTGCGCGGGGCAGCGGGTGGTGGGCGGGCGGGCTGCGCGACCGGCAAGCCCAGGCCGGCGGCGTAGTAGGGCTGTAAGGCCGCCGCGAGGGCCGGCCGGTCGTGCGGGCTGATCAGCAAGATGGGACCGCGCGACTCGCCGCCGTCGCTGGGGCGGTAGTGGACATCGGCACGCGGAGCCAGTTCGAGCAGCATCGCCTGACGGGCGCTGCTGGCATAAGCCAGCACCGAGCCAACTCCCGGCACGCTGGCCGGGCCGGCCCAGCCGAACAGGCTGCCGATATTGATGGTACTCAGATTGAGAATGGCGCGCACAGGGGGCGCAGGATCTACGCGCCGCAGGCGGCCTAGCGGTACAGGCACACGCCGCCACGGCGCGACCTGCTGGATCACTAAGCGCGGGCCGTCAGGCGCCCCCGGCTCCAACAGATAGCCACGCACCGAGTTGAGCCAGCGCCAGAGCATGACCACCAAGATCACCACGCCGAACACCAAGTAACCCTGGTTCACCCGATCTGTCTGCACCGCATCGTTGACCACCACACCGGCGCACCAGAGCGCGGTCAGCGCATAAACCAGGGTGATGATCCGCACCTGCGGATCGGCAGGCGCGACCCGGAAGCGCAGAGGACCGGGGCCGGCGGGGACGGGTACAGACATTGGGTTTCCTTTCGTGGGGCACTTGCCTCAGCAGGGCGGTAGGTCCATCATACCACAGCACCTCCCTATTGACAATTCAGCACAGGGCAGCTATTGTAGAGCCTATAAAATAGCGACGCCACAGAGACATGGAGACTCGGGGGGATTTAGGAGTAACTATGGTGTTCACCACGAAGGCGCGCAGGGCGCAAAAACAATAACCGTTGTTCAACCCACCGATTATAAACTCTAAAAATCGCCGTGTTGCCGCGTCTCTGGGGTATCACCGGCGCACAGCACCGGCCCAAAAGCTAGGGGTTCACCGATTATGCCTGATGACACCAATCGCCCCCTGATTATCCTCAACGCCGGCGCGAATCGGGGTCGTACATCAAGCTTGGCGGCCACGCTGGTCGGCTTGTGCCGCGACTTGGGCAGCCTCGCCGAGATTGCGACGACCGGCAGTGTGGGCGAGAGTCGTCATTTGGTGCAGATCGCTGCCCAGCAAGGTCGCCGCCCGATCATCGCCTGTGGCGGCGACGGCACTATCCACGCCACCGCCGCCGCACTGCTCGACTGTGGCAGCTCAGTGCCGCTTGGCATCATCCCCGCCGGATCGGGCAACGACTACGCGCACCATGCGCTGGGATTGCCGACCGACCTACGTGCTGCGCTGACCATCGCGCTTTACGGTCGCCCACAACCAGTGGACGCGGCACGGCTGAACGACGGCTGGCTGATCAATGCCTTCGGTGCGGGCCTGGACGCGAACGTGGCCTGGGATGTGCGCGACACGGTGGAAGCCGGACACACGCATCTGCGCGGCGAAATGCTCTACACTGCGTCGGCGCTCAAACAGGTGCTGCGCTACTATCACGACCTGCCGCTGCTGACGATCACACTCGATGAGCGGCGCTATCCTGCCCGCCGAATGCTGCTGGCTGCCGTGATGCTCGGCCCGACCGCCGGCGGTGGCTATCGCTTCACGCCTGCCGCCGATCCTACCGACGGCCTGCTTGATGTGCTGCTGGCCCGCCGAATGCCGCAGGCTAAAGCCTTATGCGCCTTGCCGTTGGCGCGCGCCGGTCGCCACGGCTGGTTACGGGAGGTGGAGATCACCCGTACCCGCCGCGTCAGCATCCATAGTCCCACCCCAGTACGCGCCCACATAGACGGCGAACTGATCAGCGCCCGCCACTTCCGCATCGAATTAGTAGCGGGCGCATTGCAGGTAATGCGGGAGGAACGCTAGATCTAGCGGATTTATCTTTCCGGCTGATGCGCTTGCGGGGCAGGCGGGATGTCGGCGCTAGACAGAAAGAACCTAGCGCAGGAGCTATCTATGATGCCACAGATAGGCACACGACGATTTCAGAACTCAGCATTACCCCTTGAGCGACCCTGCCAGTAAGCCACGCAGGAAATAGCGGCCCAGGAAGATGTAGACGAGTAGCGTGGGCAACGCGGCCAGCAGCGCGCCGGCCATCTGCACGTTCCATTGCACGCTGAAACTGCCCGCCAGATTGTTCAGCGCGACGGTGATCGGCTGCACTTTAGGGTTGCTCAACAACACTACCGCGAATAAGAACTCGTTCCAGACAGCAGTGAACTCCCAGATCATCATCACAATAAAACCGGGCAGTGAGATCGGAAACAGGATGTGGCGGTAGACCCCCAAGATGCCGGCACCGTCAATGCGCGCCGCCTCGATCAGTTCGCTCGGCACTCCGGCGTAATAATTACGGAAAATCAGCGTGGCAATCGGCAGGCCGTAGATGACGTGGACCAGTATCAGGCCCGGCAAGGTGCCGTATAGCTTTAAGGTCTGCATGGTCTGTACCAGCGGGATCAGGATGCTTTGATAGGGGATAAACATCCCGAACAGGATCAACGGGAAGATCACGTTCGCGCCGGGGAACTTCCATTTTGCCAGCACATAGCCGTTCATCGAGCCGAGCAGCGAGGTGATCACTGTGGCCGGGATCGCCAGCAACATGCTGTTATAGAAGTTAGCTGAAAGGCCATTGATGGACTTAGTTTCGCTACCGAACCAGGCATCACGGAAGCTGTCGAGGCTAAACCCTTGCGGCAGATCCCACATATGGGTCAGGTTGATCTCGGTCAACGCTTTGAGGCTCGTCACCACCAGCACATAGATCGGCACCAGATAGAAGACGGCGAACAGGCACAGGATCACATAGACCAATACACGCGCCGGACGAATAGCGCGCGGACGACCCACACCTAGCGGGTCGGGCGTGGCGGCAGGTAGGGCACTCATGTTTGCACCTCGGTGCGGAAGTTGTAGATCAGGTAGGGAATAATAAGCAGGCTGACGAAAAAGAGCAGGACCATAGCGATAGCCGCCCCTTGTGAGAAGTGGCTACCGGAGAAAGTGGTATCATACATAAACAAGGCCGGCACATCGGTCGAAAAGCCGGCACCAGGACCGGTCATAGATTTAGTCAAGTCAAAGATCTTCAGCGAAATATGGCCCAGGATGATAACTGCGCTGAGGGTGATCGGCTGCAACAGCGGGAAGATCACCCGACGGAAGATTTGCCATTCGGTCGCGCCGTCCACGCGCGCCGCTTCGCGCAACTCTTCCGGGATGCCGCGCAAGCCGGCCAGGTACATCGCCATCACATAGCCCGACATCTGCCAGACGGCGGCGATCACGACGGCTTTGATGCCGAAGGTAGGATCAGTGAACCAGCCCGGCCATTTGTTAGGATCCTTATTCAGCAGGCCCAGCGCGTTCAAGATCAAGTTCACGCCGGAACTGGGGGTCAGCAGCCAGCGCCACGCCACGCCGGTGACGATAAACGAGACCGCTAACGGGAACATGAAAATATTGCGAAATAGCGCCTCAAAGCGGATTTTCTGATCGAGCAGCGTCGCCAGCAACAGGCCGATACCCAAGCAGGCAATGATGAACAGCACCGTGAAGACTAGCGTGTTAGTGAGATCAATTTGGAACCGTTGGTTCTGAAACAGGCGGTCGTAGTTATAGAGGCCGACAAAGGTGTAGTCGGGTTTCAGATTGTCCCACTTGACCAGCGACACCCAGGCGGTCTGGGCGATAAAGCCATAGACGAACACCGCGATAGCGAGAATTGAGGGGCTGATCAGCGCTATCGAGATCAGGCGATCGCGGCTGATCGGCGCTTTGCGGATCTGAGGTAGCGCGGCGGGGACCGCAACCGTCGCCTCCTGGTGTACCCGGTTCATAAGCAGGTCTCCATAAGAGCGGCGGGAGGGTCCGCGTGACCCTCCCGCCGCGTGCCGATGACGGCCGGCCGGCCCTTACTTTAGGTTATCGGCGGCCGCCTGGACCAGCGACTTTTGTGTCGCCGCCACATCCTGGCTGGTGACAAAGGTGTTGACCGCGTCGGTGTAGGCTTGCGCCCAGCCGTCTTTGGCGGCCGCGCCGTGGACCACGCTCGGCACAATGGTGTCCTTCTTCCAGTCGGTGATGGCCGACTTCAGGTAGGCATCGTAGTCGCCCTGGCCCGCGTCAATGCGCGCCGGGATCGAGCCTTTGAGCGGGTTGAACGCATCCTGACCCGCGCGTGAGCCGGCCAACTTCAGCCAGGCCAGTGCATTGTCGTGGTCCTTCGCACCCTTCGGCAGGGCAAAGGTGTCGGACAGCGCATCATAGACGCCCGCCGTGCCCGGCGCATTAGCCCAGCCGTAGTCGGTGAACTTCTTCGCTTTGTAGTCGGCATCCACCCAGTCGCCCATGATCGTCATGGCCGCTTTGCCGGCGATCAGTTGGTCGTTGGCCTGATCCCAAGTGAGGGCCGCGTGGTCGCTGTTGATATAACCAAGCATCTTCTTGAAGTTGTTCAGCGCCTCGGTGACTTTGGCAGCATCCCACTTGGTTCCGCCGGTCCACAGCCCTTTGTAGCCGTCAACGCCGAGCGTGCCGACCAGTACCGTCTCGAACAGGTGGGCGGAAGCGAAGGGTACTTTGTCGCCGAGCGCCAGCGGGGTGATGCCTTTCGCCTTCAAAATATCGGCATCTTTGAAGAAATCGGCAAAGGTCGCCGGCGGGCTGGTGATACCGTTAGCGCTCAACACGGTCTTGTTATACCAGAGGACGTTGGCGCGGTGGATGTTAACCGGCACCGACCAGAAATGCTGCACCCCATCCGGGCCTTTGCCCGAAACGATGTCGAGCACACCTTGCGGGAAGGCTTTGTCGAAGCCTTCGCTCTTGTAGAGATCATCCAGCGGTTCAACTTGGCCCGCAGCCACATACCCGTCGAGCAGTTCGTGGCCCATGTGGACCTGGAAGGAATCAGGCGGGTCGCCGCCCAGCATTCGCGCCTTGAGGACGGCTTTAGCATCCGAGCCGGCTGCACCGGCCACGGCCTGATTAACGATCTCGACGTTGGCGTGGTCGGTCTTATAAAGCGCATAGAGGGCTTTGAGGCCGGCCTCTTCGCCGCCGGTGGTCCACCAGGAAAACATTTCGAGCTTGCCGGTGCCGCCGGTCATGCCGGTGACATTCGTAGCAACCACGGTGGCCGCGCCGGTCATCGCTGTCGCAGCACCAGCGGCCGCACCGGGAGCCATCGTGGCAACAGCCGTGGCCGCCGCCGGGATAGCTGTGCTAGCCGCATCGGTGCCACCACAGGCGGTCAGCAACATGGAAACCGCTGTCAGCGGCGCAGCCGCGAGCATTACCCTACGTTTGAGTTCCATAATTCTACCTCTTCCTCCTTTGGAAATCGCTAGGTGACGTGGACACAACCAGGGGGATCAACACAAGCGCATGGTGCGGAAAGATACGCCCCCCTTCCACACAGCCTTGTGCAGCGGGACACCTACAACCCGGCAGTAATGACCCCGTTCGTTACAGGTAGTGCCATCTTAAGCGAGTAATAGCTGTTTGTCAAGTAGTTTTCAGGCTGTTGCGCTTATGCCGAACCTGCCGCACTAGTTACACAGCCCCGCCGGCCCGGCGCTAATTACACTGGCCCATTAACCCGAAACAGAGGGCGGTAAGCGCGACTGCGGTGGGCGCGTGAGTAGGGCAAAGGTGAGGCAAGCCCCAGCGGTCAGTAGAGCAATCAGCCCGGCCATCGGGGCGGCGGTACCGGTGCCCGCGATGCCCGCCAGGGGCGCGATCAATGCCCCTAGGCTGTATTGCAACACCCCGACTAGCGCCGACGCGCTACCAGCGGCCTGCGGGTGATCGGCCATTGCTAGAGCCACGGCGTTGGGTGCGACCAAACCGACGCTGGCGACCACCAGAAAGAGGGCCGGTAAGATGCCGGCCGGCCCCATATTCATCCCCACCGCCATACACAGCAGCAACCCCCCGATCAGCGCAACGGCCAACCCCACTGCCGGCAGCCGCCGGGGTGCCACCCGCCCGACCAAACGGCCACTGATCTGCGCGGCGATGATGATGCCTACGGCATTGCCGGCGAAGATCAGGCTGAACAATTGGGGCGATAGACCGTAGATGCCCTCCAACACAAACGGCGACCCAGCGATATAGGCGAACATCGCAGCGAACACTAGCCCTGACGCGACTGCGTAGCCCACGAAGCGGCGATCCGTCAGTAGCTGCCGAACACCCGCCCGGTAGCGCGTAGCCCGCCGGAGCTCCGGCGGACCGGCGGCAGCGTCTCCGGCAGCGCTAGTGCCGCCGCACCAAGCAAGGCGACGCCAATGGCCGCCGGCAGGAAAAATACGCCACGCCCGGATGTGACGCGCAGCAATTGCCCACCAATGACCGGCGCCAGAATCGGCGCCAACCCGTTGACCAGCATCGTTAGGGCGAAAAAGCGCGCCACCTCCGTCCCTATGTAGCGGTCGCGTACCACTGCACGCGCAATCACAATCCCTGCCGCCCCGCCGCTGCCCTGGATAAAGCGTAAGGCCATCAGCTACAAGTTAAGGGCATTGCCGCCTTGTCAAGGGCGCGTTGCGGCCCTTTTTGGTAGAATAGCCCTATGACTACCTCTTCTAACCAGGCCCCGCGGGCCAAGAGCACGGTGCGCCATACCCGCGCC
>JBBRPH010000002.1:0-172307 GCA_038228295.1 Chloroflexia bacterium
GGCCGCCAGCATCATGCAGGTGGAAGCGCGCCACACGGCGTTGATCCGCTACCTGCTCGGCATCCCGCCGGTACCCGATGCCTTCACCCCGGCGTTCACCCCGGCGGAAGTGTTGGCCAAGGTTAAGCCGTTCTTCAAATAGGCCCAATGCCTGCCAGGGTTGTCTGCCGGCGCGGCGGGCGACCCGTTGAGAGGAGCTATTCTGATGAGCAATGTAATTCTGCCGCATAATGAAGGCCAGGGCATTTCCCGCCGCCAGTTCCTGATTGGATCGGGCGCGCTGGCAGGTGCGGCTGCCCTCTTTGGGGCCGGTGCCCTTACTCCGGGCCAGTTGGGCGGCATCAAAATCGCCCAGGCGGCCGGCCTGAACAGCGATATGGACATCCTCATGTTTGCGCTGACGCTGGAGCACGTTGAAGATGCCGCCTACCGTGCGGTCAACGCCAGCGGTTTGTTGAGCGGGCAGGTCGCCGACTACTTCAAGACCTTCGGCGATCACGAACACGCCCATGTTGTGGCCCTAACCGATGTGATCACCAAGCTGGGCGGCACCCCGGTGGCCGAGCAAGCTAGCTACAGCTTTCCCTCCTTCAAAAGCCAGGACGAAGTCGTAAAGTTCTTCGCTCAGGTGGAAGAAGTCGGCGCAGGCGCGTATCTCGGCGCGGCCCCGCTACTGCAAAACAAAGATCTGTTGGGCGCTGCGGCTGCCATTCACAACGTCGAAGCGCAGCACGCCTCCGTCTTGCGCGCCGTGATGGGCGATGCGCAGCCGTCGCCGGCCTTTGGTGCTCCGTTGACCTACGATCAGGTGATCGCGGCGGTCAGCCCGCTGCTCGCAATGAGCGGCGGCGGCTCGATGCCGGGTATGCCTCGGACGGGTGCCCCCGCTCCTAACATGGGCGGCCCGCTAGTTGTCGCGCTCGGCCTCGGCGCGGCGGCTGTCGGTGCATTGCTGCGTGTTCGCTCTCGCGAAACCGCAACCGAAGACCAGTCGGCCAGCTAGCGATTGCCCGCATCCGCCCGGCCGGTGCTGCACAAGCAATCACGCTGCGAAAAGAGGGACTGTCCGCCACCCGGCAGACAGTCCCTTTTCTGCGTGCCTTGGGGGTAAGAGCAATGCGGTTGCGTATCTATCGTGTTTTCGTTCTGCTGATCGTCGCGCTGGTAGTGCTGCTACACAGCCGCCTCTACTGGCCTGCCGCCGCTGAGTATGGTCCGGCTCAGCTAGGAGGCGATGTCGTGCCCCAACTGCGCTACTTGCGGGCCGCGCTGGATGGCGGGGCGGGCGCTGAGATGCAGGCGTTGTTCCCCGAAGGCGATTTCTTTACCCACGCGCTCTATGGGCTGAGTTGGGTGCAGGTGGGTCGGCACCCGACAACTCCTGCGGTATTACAGGCTACAGCGCAGGCGGAAGCCCGCTGGGCGGCAACGTATCTGGCGAGTTCCGCAGGGCGCGCGCCGTTCACAGCGGGCCTCGACCCGTCCTATGGTGTGTTCTATGCCGGATGGAGCCTGTGGCTGCGCGGCGGTATCCTTCAGCTCACCGCGCCGGCCGCCCGCGATGCAGCGACGGTGACCGCCTATGAAGCCGACTGCGCGGCCCTAGCCGCTGCTTTCGACCGAAGCCCCACGCCGTTTTTGGCGGCCTACCCCGGTCAAGCATGGCCGGTGGACAGCACGGTGGCGATCGCGGCGCTGCGGCTGCACGATGCCGTCAGCGCGCCGCGCTACAGCGCCACGGTCGCCCGCTGGCGCGCCGCCGCGCAGGCACACCGCGATCCAGCGACGGGCCTGCTGCCACAGCGCGTTGATCCCACAGACGGCCGCCCGCTTGACACCCCGCGCGCCTCCTCCAGCAGCATGATCGTGCGCTTCTTGGACGAGATCGACCCCGCGTGGGGCGCAGAGTACTACGCCGCGTTCCGCCGCCAGTTCGTCACTACCGTAATCGGGCTGCCGGGGGTGCGCGAATACGCGCCGGGTGATGGGCGCGCCGGCGATGTGGACTCCGGCCCCCTGATCGCCGGCGTGAGCCTCTCAGCCGGGGCGGTGACGCTCGGTGCGGCGCTGGCGCACGGCGACAGCGCGCTGGCCGACCCGCTGTTACATATGGGCGAGTTCGCTGGACTGCCGCTGGCCTGGGGCGGCACGAAGCGCTATGCCTTTGGCTTGCTGCCAGTGGGCGATGCTTTCCTGGTCTGGAGCAAAACAGCCCGTCCCTGGATCGCGCCGTTGCCCCCAGCGACCTATCCCGCAGTTGTTGCCGATTGGTGGCGCTGGCCGTTACACCTCTCGGCGCTGGCCCTGACGGGGCTGCTCTGGCTACCTCTGCGCCGCCGGCGGTGACTACGCGTTGCGTGCTGCGTGCTGCGTGTTCGGTTAGGTGATTATCGGCAGCGGCGATGAAATACTGTCGCGGGGTACCATCCGCTCCTACAAGGTGTGGCGCTGACGACTAGCAACCGACGACCGATGACTGCGGCGGGGGACAATGGACGAGGCGCGCATGAACCGCAGCAGCAAATATCTGAGCAAGCACCTGCGCCATGCGCCGGCGGCACTGGGACTCACGTTGGGGCCGAGGGCTGGGTGGTGGTGACGACTGGCTGCGGGCGGTCGCGCAGCACGGCTCTTGCTTCAGCCGGGAAGACTTGGCCGCAGTGGTAGCCGAAAACCGCAAACAGCGCTTTGCTTTCGATGCGCTGGGCACACGCATTCGCTCCAACCACGTATATAGCGTCGCAGTGGACCTAGAATTGGAGCCGCACGTGCCGCCGGCGGTTCTGTACCACCACACCGGGGCGGCCATCAGCCCCGCAGGGCTGATCAAACTGCGCCGCCATACCGTCCATCTCGCCGCCGACCGCGCGACGGCGGAGCAGGTCGGCACGCGGCATGGCCGGCCCGTCGTGTTCGCGCTAGATGCCGTCGCCATGCACGCCGCCGGCCGACTGTTTTACTGCGCGACCGGCGGCATATGGCTCACCGAGACGGTGCCGCCGGCGTATCTGCGCGAAGTCTAGCGGCGCGCGACCCGCGCCTGACGCACAATCTCGCGGATCTGCTCCACATGAGATTGGGCGTGGCTGAGACCGGTGACAAAGCGCTCATAGGCATTATACGGCTTGCCGTCCTCGCGGTAACGGTGTACGGTATCCAGATGCGGCTGGTCCGGCCATACATCAAGCGTCGCCACTCGCATCCGCCGGCTTTCATCCAGGCGCGTCCGGCACTGGGCGATGGTCGTCACTGTCTCCCACGGCACTTCGTAGCGCGTGCGACCGGGGCGTTCGATGCCGCGTGCCAGTTCGGCAGCGGAGAAGGCGGCTTCTTCAGCGGACGCGGTGGCATGGACGATCACATGGCCCAGTGTCCAGGGCAGATTGACTACGCCGGCATCGGCGGCGAAGGTATCATTTGCCACCGCATCTTCCGGCACAAAAATCACATCTCCATCGGTGCAGTCGGCAATAATGCTGCGGACAGTTTGAATCATTGCGTCGGTTAGGCGGATCAGGTCGTCGCGGGTCCAGGCCTCACCCGCAGGGCTTAGTTCAATCGGCAGCGCATTCCATCCTTTACTTATAGGGCTACGTGGTAACGTGCGCTATGGTAGCGCATAGGGTTCTGCTCCTATTAACGCGACCCTTGCTCGTAGTCGGTTCTGTTTTCTGCCTTCCAGGACTGATCAGGCGGCCAAATGTGATCTAGGCTACAGCTTAAGTGCCTTCCTAAACCAGCACAATTTAGAGTCGTTACTTGACGAACGACCTGGGTACGCGTGCTATAATGGTCGCATGACTGATACTCCCCCCGTGATCGTTGGTGCCGGTATCGCCGGCATTGTTGCTGCGCTGCATCTAGCCGAGCGTGGTTTGCGCCCGCTGCTGCTGGAAGCCAATTCGCAGCAGGCGGGTGGGCGGTTGGTCGGCGGCAAGGATGTGGTCTTGGAGGTGGCGGGGCAGCCCTATCATTTCCCTGGTGAGCACGGAATCCATGCCGTTTGGGGGCAGTACCGCAATCTCCAAAGGTTGCTGGCGCAATATGGTTTGCTCGCCGGCTTGGTCCCCTGCCAGGGACAGGAGTGGCTCTACGGCGAGGCCGGGCGGGTGCAGCGCGCCGAACTCGGCTCGGCGGTGATCCGCAGCCGTATCCCCGCACCGTTTCACTCGCTGTCGCTGTTCTTGCGTCCGCGTTTTCTGGCGATGCTGCGTCCCAGTGACCTTTTATTTCTGCCGGTGGTGGCGGCGACAGTGCTGTTCGCCGTGGGCATGGACCCGATCCGCGAAGAGTTGCCCCTGCGCGGCAAAACAATGGCCGACCTGACCGGCGATTGGCCGCCCCGTTTGCAGGCGTTCATCGCCGCGTTGGGGCGTAGCGGCCTAACGGATGATCCAGCCGGTGTGCCGCTGTCGGGCTTCCTGATCTTTTTGCGCTTCTATACGTTGCTGCGGCGAGATAGCCAGGCATTCGCCTTCTTCCCAACCGATCCCTACAGCTATATGTTGACCCCCTGGCTGGATCGTATTCGGGCGCTTGGCGGCACGGTGCAACTCGGCGCGACGGTGCGCGAACTCACGCCGACCGGCGGCGGCTGGGCGGTGCGCTGGGAGCCGACCGCCGGTGGGGAGCCGGGCGGTTGCCACACTGCGTCGGCGGTCGTATTAGCGACGGATGCCCCGGCGACTCTGCGCCTGTTAGCGGCCTGCTCGGAGCTAGGCGACACGAGCTATCTACGCCTGCCCGCCGGGCTACCGACCGGCACGATCCGGCTCTGGTGGAGTCGCGAGCCGCGTCCGGGGGCGGAGGCGGGATTGGTGAGCGGCGAGTTTGTGATTGACAACTTTTTTTGGCTGGACCGCTTTCAGCCGGTCTTTCACGCTTGGGCGACCGCGACCGGCGGTAGTGCCTGCGAAGTGCAAATCTACGGCCCGCCGGGAGTGCTGGACCTGCCCGAAGCTGTACTGCTGGCGCGTGTGATCAGCGATGTGGAGCGTGCCTACCCGGAGTTGCGCGGTAGCTTGGTCCACGGCGTAGCCTGGCGCAACCCGCCGGTGCATACGCTGTTTCAGATGGGTAATGCTGCCGAACACCTGGGTACGGTCACGCCGTGGCCGGGCCTTTACGCCTGCGGCGATTGGGTGCGCCACCCCTCACCGGCGCTATATCTCGAACGGGCGACCGTCACCGGCTTGGCCGCCGCTAATGCACTACTTGCCGACTGCGGCCTCGATCCGTTTCCCATTCTATCGCCCGATGCGCCGGAGCCGGCGGCGCGCTTGGCGGGCTGGGGCATCGGGCAGCTGCGACGGGGATTGCGGGCAGTGCGCGGCGCGTAGCCGGCTCAGCTTGCGGTCCTATTTGTGCTATAATACTCTTGTTGGCTCGATAGCGTAGCTTTCATGTGTAGTAAAGGTAGTGCCTAGCGTTCTAGTCGAGTAAACACAGCAGCGAACTACAAGCTTCCCCGTCGCAGGGTAGGATCGTTATGCTTCATGGCATCAAAACGCACCAGGCGCCTGTAGCTCTTATGGATGAAGCCTTTCTGCGTCTACTGGTCACGCAGACCCCCGCGCTGCTGTGGGCAGTGGACCTCGACCTACGGCTTACCATGAGCAGTGGGGCCGCCCTAGAGACCCTGCGTTTGCTCCCCGACTCCACGGTGGGGATAACCGTGGCCGAGTTTTTCGGCACCCATGATGCCGAGCCCTCCCCCTTAGCCGCCCACCAGCGGGCGCTGACCGGCGAAACCGTCAACTACGAATTCACCCGCCAAGATCGCATTTTCCACAGTCAAATCGCGCCCCTTCGCACGCCTGATGGGAGGATCATCGGTGTGACGGGTGTGGCACTGGATCTGACGGAGCAACGGCGTGCGGAATTTGTGCTGGAAGGCCAGAAGCAGGTCTTGGAACTGCTGGCCGAGGGTGCGCCGCTGCCGGTCGTGCTGACGGCGCTGGTTTTGTTCATGGAAGTTCAGGCCGGCGATGCCCTGTGCGCTATTTACCTACGTGATGCGGATACTCCGACACTACGCCTGATCGCGGCCCCCAGCCTGCCTAGTGCCTATCAGACCGCTCTGGCACAGATCCCAATTGGGTCGCTGGGTGGCGCGTGTGGGCTGGCGGTCGAGCGGGGCGAGGTGGTGATTGTGCCCGATATGGCCGTTGATCCACTATATGTCCCGTGGCTCGATGTGGCTACAGCCTGTGGCCTACGCGCCTGCTGGTCTAGCCCCATCCGCGCAACCGACGACGAAGTATTGGGCACCTTCGCCATGTATTACCGGCAACCGCAGCGGCCGGGCGAGTTTGACCTGCAATTGGCGGCGGTGGCAACCCACCTAGCGCGCATCGCCATTACCCGTACCCGCGCCGAAGCAGTGTTGCACACCAATGAGCGGCAGTATCGCACGCTGCTCGCGGCAGCGCAACGCCAGGCGCAAGAACTGGCTCTGCTTGATCAGGTTCGCACCGTCGTGACCGAGGAGCTCGATCTGGTGGTGGTATTTCGCACGGTAGTGCAGGCGATTGCCTACACCTTTGGTTATACACAGGTTAGTCTCTATCTCTGTGAGGGTGATGTGCTGGCGCTGCAACACCAAGTCGGCTATGATCGGGTGTTCGACCGCATCCCTATACAAGGCGGCATCATGGGTCGTGTCATTCGCACCGGCCGGCCGGTGCTGTTGACCGATGTGGGCAGCGACCCCGATTTCATAGCCGCGATTGACGGGATCGTCTCGGAAGTCTGCGTACCGTTGCTTGATCAAGGAAGCGTAGTCGGTGTGCTGAATCTAGAAAGCACCGCTGGGGTGGTGCTTACCGCCGCCGACCTCGATCTGATGCGGACCCTCGGCGCGCACATCGGCAACACGATTGGCCGCTCTCGCCTCTACACCGAGATCAGTGTAAGCGAACAACGCTACCGTCTGGTGGTTAATACGGTGCAGGAGGTGATTTTTCAGGTCGCCCCCAGCGGCGTGTGGACCTTTCTCAACCCGGCTTGGACAACGCTGACCGGCTTCAGTCTGGCCGAGAGCCTGGGCACGCCGATGCTAGACTATATGCATCCCGACGACCGATCCTTGAAGTATGCCGTGTTTCAGCGGTTGATCAACGGGGTGGAGCCTAGTTGCCGGCTCCAAGTACGTTACGGCACCAAAACCGGCGCGTATTGCTGGATGGATCTCCATGCCCAGGCCACTCACGCGCCCGACGGCAGCTTGATCGGCGTGTCGGGTACGTTGATGGATATCACCAGCCGCGTGCAGGCCGAAGAGAATTTGCGCCGCCAGAACGAGGAGCTATCCGCGCTACATGATACCGCGCTCGGTTTGATTAACCAACTCGATCACCATAGCTTGTTGGAAGCCGTCGTGACGCGCGCCACTGCGCTGCTGGATACACCCCATGTCTACCTCTATGTCGTTGATGTGGAGACCAATACGATTGTCCTGCGGAGCGGCACGGGCGTCTTTGCTAGGCAGGTGGGTTATCGCCTAAAGCGTGGGTCCGGGCTGGCGGGGCGCGTGTGGGAGAGCGGCCGGCCGTTGGTCGTGGACGACTACCTGAGTTGGAACGGTCGGCAAGTGGACTTAGACTCCCTTGGCTTGCGGGCAGTGGTCGGTATACCGCTCCAGGCCGGGGCTGAGGTTGCCGGTGTGATCGGCTTGGCCTATCTGGAAGAGGGCCGCCGCCTGACGCCCGATATACTGCCACTGCTTACCCGCTTCGGCCAACTGGCTTCCCTGGCCCTAGAAAACGCGCGACTCTATGCGGCGGCGCAGCAGGAAGTCGAAGAACGCACCCGCGCCGAGGCGACTCTAGCCCACTTGGCTTTGCACGACTCACTCACCGGCTTGCCGAATCGCAGCCTGCTACATGATCGGCTGAACAAGGCACTGCAACCACACAGCCCCCCGCTGGCCTTGCTGGTCATGGACTTGGATCGTTTTAAAGAGGTCAACGACACGCTCGGTCACCACTTTGGCGATCTGCTGTTGCGCGAAATTGGGGCACGGTTGGCCGCGTTGGTACGGCCTAATGATACCGTGGCTCGCTTAGGCGGTGATGAGTTTGCCGTGTTACTGCCCAATACAGACGGCCGAGCTGCTCAGCGGGTGGTGCGCCGCATCTTGAAGCTGCTGGAGCAGTCGTTTGAACTTGAGGGTCGGCTTTTGGATGTGCGCGCCAGCATCGGCATCGCGCTCAGCCCGGCGCACGGTCGGGATGCCGTGACCTTGCTGCGGCGTGGCGACGTCGCGATGTACCACGCCAAGCGTACCGGCAGCGGCTACACTGTTTACAACTTGGACCACGATCCTTATAGCGCCGGTCGTCTGACCCTGATTACCGAACTGCGCCGGGCCATCGGGCAAGATGAACTGGTGCTGTATTACCAACCTAAAATGAGCCATCAGACACGCCGTGTCACTGGGGCGGAGGCATTGGTGCGTTGGCCTCACCCCGACTTAGGGCTGCTGGGGCCGGACCGCTTCGTGCCACTGGCCGAGCATACCGGTCTGATGAAGTCTCTTAGCCACTGGGTTTTGACTACCGCGCTACGCCAGTGTCGCGCTTGGTGGGAAGCCGGTGTCACGCTGCCTATTGCCGTCAACCTCGCCATGAGTGATCTGCATGATCCTCACCTGCCGGATGTTGTGGCTCGGTTGCTGCACAGCGCCGGTATCGCACCCGATCTGTTGCGCATTGAGATCACCGAGGGCGCCGCGATGGCCGATGTCGGACTCACGATTGATGTGCTGACCCAGCTTCGCAACAGTGGTGTGCAGCTCGCCATTGACGATTTCGGCACCGGCCACTCCTCGCTGGCGCAGTTGAAGCGCCTGCCGTTGGATCAGTTGAAAATTGATAAATCGTTTATCCATGATCTTACGCTCAATGATAACGATGCGGCGATTGTGCGCTCAACGATTGACCTCGGCCATACGCTCGGCCTCACTGTAGTCGCCGAAGGGATCGAAGACCCGGAGACCTGGGATTTGCTGACCCTCTTGGGCTGCGACGAAGGCCAGGGCTACCACTTGAGCCGTCCTATCCCTGCCGCCGGCATCCTAGCGTGGGTAGAACAGCTAGGCCCCGCCTAACCTTTGATTGCCAGCATCCGCTCGATACTGCCGCGCGCGCGGTCGGCGATAGTGGACGGTACTTCGACGGTGGGTGACAGGTCGCGCAGGGTGTCGCGTAGCTTGGGCAGTGTGATCTGCTTCATATAGCGGCAGACGGCGGCTTCGTCAGCGGCCACAAATTGTTTGTTGGGTGCTTCTTTCCGTAGCCGGTGCAGTAAACCGGTCTCCGTGGCGACCAAATGAATTTGCGTCGGCGAGTGGATCGCATGTTTGACCATGCCCTCGGTGGATAGCACTTCGACTCCTGCGCCCGGCAGATCGCCCCGGTCCCGTGCCCACAGGTAGCGGCTGGTGCAGCCGCATTCGGGGTGGATGAGCAGGTCGGCCTCTGGGTGTGCGGCTTGCACGGCGCGCATCTCGTCCGGTCGGATGCCTGCATGAACGTGGCACTCACCCATCCAAATGTGCATATTCTCGCGTCCCAAGGAGCGCTTCAGCCAGGTGCCCAAAAACACATCGGGCAAGAATAAGATCTCGCGCTCGGCGGGAATGGCGCGGATCACGGCTTGGGCGTTGCCGCTGGTCACGCAGTAATCGGTCTCGGCCTTGATCTCTGCTGTAGTGTTGACATAACTAACGACTACTGCGCCGGGGTGTTCGGCTTTCCAAGCCAGCAGTTGCTCCAAGGTGATCGATTCGGCCAGCGAGCAGCCCGCCGTCAGGTCGGGAATCAGCACTGTGGCAGTCGGGTTGAGGATTTTGACCGTCTCGGCCATGAAATAGACACCGCACATGGCGATAACTGGGGCGGAGGTGCGCCCGGCTTCAATCGCCAGGCCCAACGAGTCGCCGACATAATCGGCTACGTCCTGGATTTCAGGCACCTGGTAGTTGTGGGCCAGGATTACGGCATTTTGTTGCCGCGCCAGATCGCGTACTTCCTGTTGCATGAGTGCGACGGCGGCGGCTTCGGCGGGCGCGGTGGCACCGAGCATCGGGAAAATTATGTGGCTAGGATGAGTTTGCGTGGTGGTTGCCATTAGAATACCTCCAGGGAAAAGTCAAGCGCGCCTGCCGAGTGGGTGAGTGCCCCTAGCGAAATAAAGTCCACGCCGGTAGCGGCGATGTCGGCCAAGCTAGCGAGGGTAATACCGCCGCTGGCTTCGAGCCGCGCCCGCCCAGCGGTGTGCGTGACGGCGGCGTGCAGTTCAGCGGGGCTGTGGTTGTCAAGCAGGATCAGTTCAGCGCCGGCAGCCAACGCCTCATCGAGTTCAGCCCGATTGGTGACCTCCACTTCCACCACCTGCGCCGGGGCGATACGCGCGCGGGCGGCGGCGATAGCACGGGTGATGCCGCCGGCGGCGCGGATATGGTTCTCTTTGATCAGCACTGCGTCGTCCAACCCGGCGCGATGGTTGCGGCAGCCGCCGACGCGCACGGCGTACTTTTCCAGAACCCGGTGGCCGGGCGTGGTCTTGCGCGTATCCAGCACGGTAGCCGGCGTGCCGGCCGTGAGGTCGGCGGCGTGGCGGCTAGCGGTAGCGACTCCGGAGAGGCGTTGCACAAAGTTGAGCGCGGTGCGCTCGCCGCTCAGGATCGCGCGGGCTGGGCCTTCCAAGCGCGCCACCACGCGCCGCTCCCCCCAGGAGCCTTCTTCGGCGCAGGGAATGACGCGCACCCGCGGGTCCACGGCGGCAAACACCGCCATGATCAGCGGTAGGCCGCAGAACACGCCGGCTTGCTTCTGCCAAATTTCGGCGCTCGCCTGTGCGTCGGGCGCTACCGTCGCCTCCGTGGTCAGGTCGCCGCGCCCAATGTCTTCGCTCAGGGCCAGGTGGATAATCGCGTCAATAGCGGCGCTACCACCTAGCGTGGCAACCGGGGGTGTCTCGGTTACAGAGGTCATCAGTCCACAATCCTCTCAAACTGGGGCGCATAGCCGCGCCGCCAATGGATACGGCCCCGCCAAACTGGGTCGCCGGCGGGGGCATCGGTGCGATAGTGTGCGCCCCGGCTCTCAGCCCGCAGGAGCGCGGCGTGCGTTGCCAACGCGGCTAGCCGCCCGTCGCTGGGGCAGTCGGGCGCAGCGGGATCAGGCAGATCGGTTAGTAGCCCGGCTAGCCGCTCGCCGTCGCGCTCCACGCCTAAATCCTGATCTAGGCGGAGGGGCAGGTTCGACGGCGTGGTGCATGAAACGTGAAACATGAAACGTGAGACGGCTTGCGTAGCGGGAATAGCTTCGGTGAGCGGCACCGTTTGCCACAAGCCACTGGTCTCTATTCCATAGGTCGCCTGCCGCCCTTCGCACTTGAGCGCCGCCTGGGCGGCACGTTCGCCGAAGACGAGGCATTCGAGCATTGAGTTGGATGCAAGGCGGTTGGCCCCTTGTGCGCCGGTACAGGCCGCCTCGCCCGCTACGTACAGGCCGGGCACGCCGGTGCGGCCCCAGGTGTCGGTGCGGACTCCGCCCATGCAATAGTGTGCGGCGGGCGCGATGGGCAGGAGGTCACGGGCCAGGTCAAGGCCGTAGGCAGCAACGCCGGCCAGAATGTTCGGGAAGCGGGCGGCGACGAAAGCCGGGTCCAGATCGTGCAGGGTCAGATAAACCGGGCCTTGTGTCGCCAGATGACGGGCGACAGTGCGCGCTACCACATCGCGCGCCAGCAACGGGTTGACGACTTCACGCCCGCCACCGTCCACTAGCCGCGCTCCTTCGCCGCGCAAGGCTTCGGTCAGCAAATAGGTCGGGCCTTCGGGCAGGGCCAGTGCGGTGGGGTGGAACTGGACAAACTCCAGGTCGGCCAGAGTCGCCCCGGCTTGCCAGGCCAGGCTCAGGCCCAGGCCGCGATTTTCGGGCGGGTTGGTGGTGCGGCCCCATAGACCGGCATAGCCACCGGTCGCCAGCAGCACCGCCCGCGCGGGCAATGTCTGGCCCCGACTCTCTACGCCGGTCACGCACCCAGCGGCCAGCGTCAGCCGGTCTACCGGCGTTTCGTCGCACAGTGTGATGCGTGGGTGGGCCAGGGCACGCAGCAGCAGTGCGCTGGATACCCGTTCGCCGGTGGCGCCGCCGCCGGCGTGTAGGATGCGCCGGCGGCCGTGGCCGGCTTCCAGCCCTAGGTCGGGGTGTTTGGCCCCGCCGTCGAACGGCATTCCGCTTTGCAACAACCGCTCGATGATGCGCCGGCCTTCTGTGACCAGCACATGGACGGCAGCCTTATCGTTCAAGTCTGCGCCCACAGCCAGGGTGTCGGTTTCGTGCAGCTCAGGATAATCGTCGGGGCCAATGGCGGCGGCGATGCCTCCTTGCGCCCAGCGGCTTGAGCCGGACAGCGCCGGCCCGGCGGTGATCAGGCGCACGGCTGCACCTTCTTCGGCGGCGGTGAGCGCCGCGCTCAGGCCGGCTACGCCGCTGCCGACCACACACAAATCGGCGGGCGCACTGGAGTTATTGCGGTCCATTGCCTTCTCCTCTTTCATGCCAGGGCAGTTCGCGCTCCCAGGTGCCGGCCAGCGGCCCGGTGAACGCATACAGATCACCCGGTCGCCCCACCCGCCCGCTCTCGGCCCGTTGCCCCACCGAGGCCAGCGCACCCGACGCGAATAGGGCGGCAAACGCTTTCTTAAAATTGCTGGTATTTAACCGCACCAGCGCCGGATCGAGGATCGCTGCATAGACGGCGCGCAGTTCCGGCAGTGTGAACCGCTCCGGCAGCAGTTGGAAGGCGATCCACGAATAGCGCAGCTTCGATTGGATGCGGTTCGCTGCGCCGCGCAGGATGTCGGTGTGATCAAACGCCAATCGCTCGTTGGGCACGCTCCGCACGGGCACCCACGCGGCACGCAACACGCCGCCGCCGGGGACCAGCGTCAACTCGTCGCTCCGCTCCAGCGCCAGGTGCGCCACCGAGACGACGCGGCCGCGCGTATCGCGTTGCGGATCGCCGAAGGTGCCCAGTTGCTCCAGATACCAACCTGCCGCGTCGAGTCCGGCTTTAGTCCGCAATGCCCGCCGCGCCGCTGCGTCAAACGTCTCACTGGCGCGTGCCAATACGCCCGGTAAGGCCCATTTGCCGGCGAACGCCGGGTCGTCCAGTTGCACCAGCAGCACCTGCCAGGCTTCGTCAATGGTGGGAGCCTCGCGTACTGTGAACAATACTACGTCTACCGCTACCACCGCGTTAGGTTGCAAAGCAGGGATCATGGGCGACGGTTCTTTCATCTTGTAGCGCCTTCTATTAAACTCTAAGAGATTTTAATCCAAACAATTAGATTATAGCATAGTTTTATTGTCTTGTCTAGTAGGATCTATGGTATAGTAGCCGCGATTGGTGACCCTGCTCCTTGATCCGTGGGCGGTGGGCCATCAGTCGCCAATTATCAGTGAATTTTCACTTTTCGCTATATGCTGAGGTATTTTGTGACTGAAACGAGGAAACGTGGCCTACTACCGACCCTGTCGGCTTGGGGCCGGCTCGCGTGGGGCGCGCTGTTTGCCGGCATCGGCCTACTGGCGGTGGTGCCTGCACCGACCGGCGACTTGTGGAAGCTGGGATTGGGTGTGACGGAGTGGGGACACTGGATCGGCCTACTGGCGTTGGTGCCGCTGCTGCCCGGTTGGTGGCGCAGCCGGCCGGGACAGGCCGGTGCACTGCTGGGCTTAATCGGGGCGGGACTGGCCTTCTCCTCGTTGGTGCAGGCATTTTCGGTGGCCGCGCAGGTGCCCGACGCGCTTACGGTGGCTTTCGGCGCGGCGCGCCCGCGTAGCAGCGCCGGCTCGCTGGTAGTCCCCGCCCGTGCTAGGCCGTTTAGCCTACTGGATGTGCTGCGCGGTATGCCGCAGCCGGCGGTGCGTCGCGATACCCTGACCTATGCCACGCCCGAAGGTGGACCGCTGGCGCTCGATCTCTATCGTCCGGTCGGTGACACGCGGCACAATCCCTGTGTGATCACGATCCACGGTGGTTCGTGGCAAAACGGTAGCCGCGTGGATCTGCCCGAATTGAATCGTTACCTCGCCGGACAGGGCTATGCGGTCGCCGCGATTGACTACCGCATGGCCCCCCGTTGGCAGTTCCCGACCGAAATAGACGATGTGCGGACTGCCTTGGCTTACCTGAAAGCTCATGCCGCCGACCTGGGCATCGATCCCACCCAATTCGTGTTGCTGGGCCGCTCTGCGGGGGCGCAAATGGCGCTACTGACCGCCTACACGCCGCCTGATCCGATGATTCACGGCGTGATCTCACTATATGGCCCCACCGATTTAGTCTACGGCTACGAGCACCCGGCTAATCCGGCGGTGCTGGATAGCGTGGCAGTACAAGATGCGTATCTTGGCGGCAACCCCACCACTGCGCCCGCCGCTTATGCCGCCGCCGCGCCCATCAATTTCGTTGGACCCAGCACACCGCCGACCCTGCTGATCCACGGTGGGCGCGATGATCTGGTCTTTCCGGTGCAAAGCGGCCGGCTGGCCGCCCGTCTCCAGGCGGTCGGCCGGCCTTATTACTATGTGCGCCTACCGTGGGCGAACCACGGTTGCGACGTGAACCTCAACGGTCCCTGCGGCCAGATCACGACTTACGCTGTCGAACGCTTCCTGGCAGCGGTCGTACATTGACGGGCCGCACCCGCACCTTTTCCTGATAGCCTAAAGCGGCATGGGTGCGGTGGGCGCCGGCGGTAGATTAGCTGTTCGCCCGGACCAATGGTTCGTCTACGACGTGCTGGGAGACGAACCAAACTTGGAGTTCGTTGCGGCGCAGCACGTCCGACATCAGGAGATCGTTGCTGCCCCAGTCTTTGCTCTTTTCGGTCAGGTCAATCGCCTCGCGCACTTCAGTGCAAATCAGTTCATGCGCTTCGAGCAGGCGCGAGATCATGACCGGCACTTCTTCCGCTCCGGGCGGGGGAGCTTCGATCTTGGTCAGGCGGCTCACATCGCCCGGCATCCCGGTAGAGACCCCGCCCAGCGTTTGCACGCGCTCGGCCAGTAAATCTACCAGTTCCAACTGCTCGTCGGCGTGTTTGTCGAACAGCAGATGCAACTGGTAGAAGGTCGGCCCGGCTACCTGCCAGTGGTGCTTTTTATACATACTATAGAGCGTGATCGTGTCAGCCAGAATCTGGTTCAGCACTTCGGCGCTCTGCTGACGAGCTTGTTCATCGAGGCCGATAGGCAGGTAGCGCACGGTGCCGTACTTCTGCACTTCGCGCCCGCGCTGATTCAGAATCGGCTGATCTTCACTGGTCGTGCTGACCACTTTGCCGTCCTTTGAATTGGTGTTTCGTTTCGCCATTGCTAGTAATCCTCCATATTTCCTTATTTAGCTTAGTATCAGCAGGACTTCGTCAACATCCTGGTCGCCTGCCCCGGTAGAACCCTGGTCTCCGCCGAGCATTAGGAACCCACACTTTTCCAACACGCGCCGCGATGCAATATTGTGCAAAGCTACGTGGGCATAGAGTGGGCGCACTGTCACCTGCTTTAGAAACGCGACCAGGGCCTGGGTTGCCACTCCCCGGCCCCAATATGGCCGGCCCAGCCAGTAGCCGACTGCGTGCGCCCCATCCTGTTCCCAACTCCCGATATTGCCCGCTACCTGCCCGTCGCAGAGGATGGTTTGCGCGGTGAGGGTCGCGTCGGCCAAAATCTTGTGCCAGTGGGCCATAAATGCCGGCCTTTCCCTGGCTGGGAAGGCGGCCATCTGCGTTGCCTGTGGATCCCATTGCTGCTCGAAGAAGATGGGCAGATCCGCTGCCTGCACAGCGCGTAGCTCAACCATGCCGACTCCTGCGTTGGGGGTAAGTCTGTCCACAGCGGTCTCCTCTATCAACACTCCTGTTACTTAAAACAGGCCGAAGCGCTTCTTTTTGCGGCCTACGATATACAGCGGTTGGGAGCGCCTAATCGCCTCGCGGTGCGCGTGCAGGCCTGCTTGGGCCTGCTTTTGCCGCTCACCCATCAACGTGCGCCAGACCACCAACGCGACGATCGGATAGGCTCCGCGGGGCAGGTCGCTCAACAGGTTGCGGAGCAGGCTGATCGTCGGCAGCAGATCCAAATACTGCCACGGTCCTGGTAGGCGGGGTGCGATCAGCCGCACTGGGCTAACAGTTGTGCTTTTGCGTGCCACAGGTCTCTCCTCGGTCATCAGTCGTCGGTCGTAAATTCGGAACTCAGCAGGTGTCACGGTGTGGGGCTGGCGGCGAGTTCGGGTAGTGGGAATGGTGTGGCGGTCGCTGGGTTCGGCGCGCTGCTATTTGGCGGCAAAAAGGTCACGCTATCGTAATGTAGCCCGCGCAGCAGCGTGCGGAGGGTAGTTTCAGCGTTATTCTGCGCCGTCTTCAGCACGCCGTCTTCCTGCGCCTGGTTGACAATCTCTTGCTCGGCCCGCTGGCGGATTTGTGTCTCCAAATTGGGATCGGCTTTGGTGAAAAAGCCGGTTTGGCGATCATAGACCGTGGACTTATTGTTGTCGAGCGAATGGCTTAAGATTTCCGCCGCCGGCAAGCGCATGGTGACGGTATTGCTGACCACCTGCACGTCTTCATCGCGCAATTTACTCAGGTCCACTCCGGCGATGACATTACCATAGGCAATAAATAGGATTTTGTCACTGGTTAAACCAGCCGGCAAGGCACCCGTAGACTCCCCTGTCAGCACGGTTTTGACGGTGTAGCGCGCGGTCTCGAGACGGCTCAACGCCTGTACCTGTTCGACTACTGACGGACCTTGTGGCTGGATAATCACCGTCGGAGTGATCATTAAGTTGGGGAAGCGCGGAACCATCCCGCTGAGGCCGCTGAACCCGCTGTTCAGCATACCTGCGCCGAGCAACCCACAGGCCAGCACAACCATCGCGGCGAGCGCCAGCAGCCAGATGCAGGCATTACCGGTGCCGCGGCGTGGCGGCGCCATAGCAGGCGGCGGGGTGCCCTCGGCCGGCACATAGAGCGTAGATCGGTCGGGTGGCGCCGCCGGCGCTAGGCGGTCGGGTGGCAGGTAGGCGGCAGAACCCGGCGCGGGGGGGGACTGTAATGCGCCCCCTAGCTGCGACGGGAGGGGAGGCGGTAGATCCTTTCCGCCCGTGGCGCGGCGTGGCATCGTATCCAGATGATCGTCGCCTTCAGCGGCGGTGTGCTGATAGTCTTGCCCCATAGATAGCGGACCTCCTGCCGTCCGTTATAGCACAGGGCGTGCCCTCTGTAGAGGTCGCGGTGCGACTTGTGCTATAATGAACCATTGGCCCGAACCTGACCCGCTGCGTTCCCGTTGCTAGAGGAGCTAGCCCGTTGAACCGTGAACCGCCTAATCCCCCTGACGACGAAACGCGCCCCATGCCGGCGGCCGACCGCCCACCACGAGCGCGCCCTTACACCCCGCCGGAGAGCCGCGCCGGGCGCTTAGACGACCGCGACTTGCCGTCCGCTTTGCGCGAGGCGGCGCCCGCTCCCACAGCCTCCCGTCCCGGCCGGCGTGGCGCCGACCCGCCGCTGCCCACCCCGCCCCGCTGGGCACAGCCGGAGCAGGCTGCCCCATCAGCGGCCGCGCCGTCACCGGCCCCGCCGGCGACGCGGCCGGTCCCGCCGGCCCAACCGTGGGCGACGCGCCGACCGGCGAGTAATGGGCTGCCGAGCATCCCGGCGCGTCGCCGCCCGCGTACCGGCACCGGGATGCGGCGGCGACCAGTGCTACTGGGAATACTGGCGGTGCTGCTACTGGCCTTTGGCGGGCTGATCGTGCCGCGTCTGTTCAAGGTGCAGGAGGTGACAAGCGCTATCTTTGTCACACCGCCGCCGCGCCCGGCCGGGGCGGCCGCCTTTCCCGACTGGAGCAAGCAGGAGCGGGTCAACATCTTGCTGCTCGGTCTGGATACGCGCGTGCCCGGCGATTCCCGTAGCGACACGATGATCCTGGTCAGCATTGATCCGGCGACCAAGACAGTCGCGCTGATCTCCATTCCGCGCGACCTCTGGGTGCCGATCCCCGGCTTCGGTGAAAACCGCATCAATGCGGCCTACCAGTTCGGCGAAACGAATAACGTAGCGGGCGGCGGGCCGGGCTTGGCGATGCAAACGGTGGAACAAAACTTCGGCGTACCGGTGCATTATTTTGCCCAGGTGGATTTTGAGGGCTTTCGCGGCATCGTGGACGCGCTCGACGGGGTGACGGTGGATGTGCCCCGCCCGTTGATTGACAACGAATATCCCTCCGACACCGGCGCGGCCTACCAGCGCATCTATATCCCGATGGGCGTGCAGCACATGGACGGGCGCGTGGCGTTGCAATATGTCCGCTCGCGCCATGCCGATAGTGATTTGGGCCGCAACGAACGCCAGCAGGCGATGCTGCTGGCGCTACGCGAACAGGGCACACGCATCAGCATCTTGAGCAAGATTGACGGTGTGTTGAGCGAACTCAAAGGGGCGGTGCGGACAGACCTATCGTTTACCCAGGTTGGCTCACTGGGGAAGCTGGCCCAGGACATTCCGCGCGACGCGGTGCGCCAGCTGGCTATCGGCGGCGATCTGATTGAAGACGGCAACGTCAACGGCGCGGCGGTACTATTGCCGCACTGGGCTGCGATCCGCTCGGCGGTGCAGGCGTTGACCGGTGGCCCGGCTCCGCAAGCCGAGGCGGCGACCCTGGCGGTAATGAACGGCACCGATACCGCCGGCTTGGCGCGCCTGACCGCCGAGCGACTGCGTAACGCCGGGTTCACCGTGCCCGATAGCGCGGTGGGTAACCCACCGGATGCCGGGGCCGGGCGCTACCCGCTGACGCGCATCACCGACTACAGCAACGGCAATAAGCCTGCCACGCTGCGTCGTCTGCTCGACGTGCTGAAGCTGCCCGCTGATCGCGTGACCCGTGGTAGCGGCGGCCTCGCCGGAGTGGACATCCAGGTGATGATCGGGGAAGACTTGGCGCGTTAGTCGGCGGGCGGCGATTATCGGTAGGCGGTGGGCGGTAAATTATCGACCCATTTATGCAGAACTCAGCACTCGCAACAGGGAAAGGATTTACCATGCCGCGACCCGACGGACGCGCGAATGATCAGTTACGCCCTGTGACAATTACGCCGCACTTTCAGCGCGGGCCGACAGGGTCGGTGCTAATCGAGGCCGGGCAGACGCGCGTGGCGTGCGCGGTGAGCGTGGACACGAAGGTGCCGCCCTGGTTAACCGGCAAGGGCCGTGGCTGGTTGACGGCGGAGTATGGGATGCTGCCCGGCTCGTCGTCCCAGCGTATCAGTCGCCCGATCAACAAGCCCGACGGCCGCGCGACCGAGATCCAACGCCTGATCGGCCGTTCGTTGCGCGCGATGGTAGACCTGGATCGCACCGGCGAGATCCTGTTACAGGTGGACTGCGACGTGCTGGATGCCGACGGCGGCACGCGCACTGCCGCGATCACCGGCGCAGCGGTGGCGGTAGTGCTGGCCCTGGCCCGTGTGCAGATGCAGGGCGGCTTACCCCCCGGCCCGTTGCCGTTGCACGGCCTGGTAGCGGCGGTCAGCGTCGGCCTGATAGACGGGGAAGTGCGGCTGGATCTGCCTTACGCCGAAGACTCGCGGGCCGAGGTAGACTGCAATCTGGTGCTGACCGGCGCAGGCGAATGGATCGAGGTGCAGGCCACCGCCGAACACGGCAGTTTTAGCCCGGCCACCCTCAACGAGTTTTTGCGTTTAGGGGAGGCGGGCATCCGCACCCTATTTGCGCAACAGCGCGCCGTGCTGGCCGCAGTGGGCGTGACGGACCTCTGATCGGCAACGTGAGATTGCCTTAGCACCGCTTCTGCGTACTTGATCCGGCCCTTGACAGGGTACGCAGGTGCGTGGTATAGCAGCGGCATGGATACAAGTGAAGCGGCGGGGCGGCAAGCGCTGTTCTACAGCGCGCTCCCGCCGGCGTTGGCGACATGGCTGCGTGACCTGGCGATAGAAACCAGCGCGGCAGGCACACCAATCTATCTGGTCGGTGGGGCGGTGCGTGATCTGTTGTTGGGCCGCTCGCCGTTGGATCTCGACTTGGTGTTAGCGGGCGATGCGCTGGGCTGGGCGCGGCGGCTGGCGGCACGGCAAGGCTGGCGCGTCACCGGGCACGCAGCGTTCGGCACGGCCACGATCCACTTGCCGGCGGAGCTTGCGCCACTGCCGCCCGCCAATCCGGGGCTGGACTTCGTGACGGCGCGGCGCGAGACGTATCCGCAGCCCGGCCAGTTGCCGCTGATCATGCCCGCCGACCTGCCCGCCGACCTGGCCCGGCGCGATTTCACGATCAACGCTATGGCTCTGGCTCTGGACCCCTCTGCTCCCACCCTACTAGACCCGCACGGCGGTCAGGCTGACCTAGAAGCCGAGAAGATCCGCGTCTTGCACAAGGACAGCTTCCGCGACGACCCCACACGAATTTTGCGCGCCGCCCGTTATGCCGCACGCTTCGAGTTCCGCGTGGCGCCGCAGACAGCGGGCTGGATCACCGAGTCCCTGGCGGCGGGGATGCTAGATCAGCTGACTCCGGCCCGTATCTGGCATGAACTGGCGCGCACGCTGGCCGAAGCTACTCCCGGCCCGGCACTGGCCCTGTTGCAAGCCTGGGGCGTGCCGGCCTGCATAGCGCCAGGTTTGCAGTGGGAAGCCGGCTGGGCTGGCGACCTGCGCTGTACGCCCGACCCGGCCTTGCGGCTGGCCTTGTGGCTCGCCCATCTGCCCCCCACCGCTCGCGCAGGCAGCGCCGGCCGCCTGAACCAATCCTCCCGCCCTGCCGACGAGTTAGCGGCGTTGTCGGCCGGCGCACCCACGCTGCCGGGGGCTGGGCCGATAGCCGTGGTCGCTGCGCTGCGCCCGTTCCCCGCGCCGATCCTGGCCCTCGCCCGCTGCCTAGCGCCTAAGCCGGTAGCGGCAGTGCTGGATCGTTATATCAACGAGTGGCAACACATCACGCCCCGCCTTACCGGCGACGATCTGCGCGCATTGGGTTTGCCTCCCGGCCCGCAGTACCGCCTGCTGCTGGATACGTTGCGGGATGCGCGCCTGGAAGGCCGGCTGGAAAGCCGCGCGGATGAGGTGGCCTTTGTGCACGCCTGGCTAGAAGCGCAGGCACTGCTGGGGTGAGCAGGCGGCTCAGTCGCCGGTACTGCGGCGTAGGGTGTAGACAGCGACTCCAGCCACGGTCGCCAGGGCGGCGGTGCCGATGAGCAGGCCGTTGAAGCCGAAAGCGTTGACGAGCGGGGCACCCAGCGCCGCACCAATCACATTGCCCAGCGCCAGAAAGACCGAGTAGAGGCCCATCACTGTGCCGCGATCCTGCACGCGGCCTTCGGTGATGTCGGCCAGGTAGGCCAGCGCGACCGGGGTGAAGCCGCTCTCGACAAAGATGGCGGCGAACAGCAGCGGCAACAGCCACCACCCGCCGGTCGGCCCGAGCAGGCGCATATTAATGGCAAACAGCACGACACAGACGGCGAAGGTACCGCCGATAGCCCAAACCATGATGTCGGTTTTGCGGAGCCGGCCGTACAGGCTGCTCCAAAAGGCAATCCCGATCATGAAAGCCACGCCGAAGGCCAGGAAGATATTGCTGACTTGTGCGCCACCAAAGCCGCCCGACAGCAGTTGCGTCGGGTCGGCCGTGGTGCGACTGAGCAGCCCACTGGCGTGGCTGAACCAGAGGCCGACCACGCCGTTGATCGCGACCCAGGCCGGGGCAAAATGCCAGAGGGAGCGTAGACTGAGCAGCCCGCGATAGGCGCGCAACTGTTCACCCCAGCCGGCGGTATGGCCGGCGGTCACGGCGGCTCCGCTCGGTGTGGCAGTAGCCGTAGCGTGGGTGGGGCGACTCTCGCGGATAAAGAAGAACACCAGCACTGCCGCCAGAATATGGAATACCGACACTAGACGCAGCCCATCACGGCCAAAGGCATCCCATAGCCGCCCGCCGAGAAACGGCCCCAGCACGATGCCGAGCAGCGTCCCCAGTTCGTATAGACCCATGACCTGCCCGCGCAAGGACGCGCTGCCCGCCGTCACATCCGAGAGGAAGCCAAGCGTGCCCGGCGTGGTGGCCGAGGTCGCCAGCCCTTCCAGGACGCGGCCAAAAAAGATGACCGCCAAGATCGTCGTCAACGGGTGGATCTGCACGGCAAACGCCGCAATGATAGGGCCGACCAACAGGAACGGCTTGCGGCCGATGCGGTCGCTCCAACTGCCGAAGATAGGGGCCAGCAAGAACTCGCTGGCGAAATAGGCGACGGTGAGCCAAGCGATCACGGATGGGTTGATCTTACCGGTGCCGCTGACCACGCGATTGAGGTAGAACACCAGCAACACGCCCGCCGCTCCGCCACCCACGCGCAGCAGGAAGCCGACGACAATACCGGCGATCAGCGAGGCATTGAGGTGCCCGGCCAGTGTGCCGGCGACCGGTGGCGAGGTGGTTTCGGCTTGTGAGGGGATCATAGGCTCCATTCGGCGTGAAACGTGAATTTGTGCGTCTTTGTAAATAATACGTTTGACGATAGCAGAAGGTCGCACCCGGCGGATCTACTGTACCATAGGGGTTGGGGGCGCGTCAAACGGATGGGAGACCACCTAGCCGTCGTTATCACGTTTGACGTTTCACGTCTCACGTCTCCTGCTCCGCCCAATGACCGACCCCGCATCCGCCGCAGGGATCTTGACTTAGGGGTTGTGCCTCTGGTATATATAGCGTAACAATTTGACTATAGTTATCGGCGGAGATGAAGCGAGTAGCCCCCCAGGACGGATCAGAGAGCGGAGACGCCACGCTGCGAGTCGCCGCCCGCACCGGTGGGTGAAGTTCCCTTCGGAGCCGCAGGGGTGAACCGGCCGGCGCGGCCCTATTAGCCCCCGCCGGGCGCGTCCCGTTACCGACGTATTCCAAGCGCCTGCGTGCCGCCGATCGGTGGGTTTGCCGGGCGGAATCAGGGTGGTACCACGCGGCCGCGCCTCGTCCCTGTACGAGGCGCGGCTGTTTTGTGCGTAAAACGTAATGCGTACTTTGGCGCAGTTTGGTCAGAAATCGGCTTTTCCGTTTTAACAGTTACGTTTCACATTTTACTTTTTACCCAAAGGGGGTTAGACATGGACACACAAGTAACTACGTTGCAAGCCGAAGCCGAGGCGGCGCTGGCGACGGTGAACGACGCGGCGGAGTTAGCCGAGTGGAAGGCACGCTACTTGGGCGAGCGCGGCGCGCTGACGGCGCTATTGCGCGGCATCGGTGCGCTACCCAAAGAGGGGCGCCCGGCCGCCGGGCAGGCGATTAATGTGATCAAGCGAGCACTGGAAGCGCAATTGGCCGCGACGACGGAGCGCATCCAGGCCGCCGGGCTGGGCCAGGCGCTGGAAGCCGAGCGGCTTGATATTACGCTGCCGGGGCGACCGCAGGCGTTGGGCGGCACTCATGTGGCGACCCAGACGATCCGCGATGTGCTGGCCGCTTTCACTCAGATGGGCTTCGCGGTCGTCGAAGGGCCGGAGATCGAGCTAGACTACTACAACTTCGAGTTGCTGAACATCCCGCCCGAACACCCGGCGCGCTCCCAGCATGATACTTTCTACCTGACCGAGCAATTGCTGCTGCGGACGCACACGTCGCCCAACCAGATCCGCGTGATGCAACGCCGGCCGCCGCCGATCCGCGTGGTTGTGCCCGGCAAATGCTATCGCGCCGAGGCGACCGATGCCACGCACGAAGCCTATTTCCACCAGATCGAGGGGCTGGCGGTGGACCGGGGCATCACCCTGGCCGACTTGAAAGGCACATTGGCGGCGCTGGCGCGGGCTTTGTTCGGCGCAGATCGCCGCGTGCGCTTCCGCTGTGACTATTTCTCCTATGTCGAGCCGGGTGTGGACCTGGCGATTGACTGCCAGGTGTGCGGCGGCGTAGGCTGCCGCGCCTGCAAGTTCACCGGCTTCCTGGAGATCATGGGCGCGGGCATGGTCCACCCGCAAGTGTTGCGCAACGGTGGCATTGACCCGGAGGTGTATAGCGGCTTTGCCTTCGGCATGGGTGTCGAACGCATCGCCATGTTGCGCCACACCATTGACGACATCCGCCTGTTCTATACCAACGATCTGCGCTTCTTGCGCCAGTTCTGATCGCTGAGTGGAAAGTAGAAAAAAAGTAGAAAGTGAAAAGTTGCAAGTGGCCGGCTGGGTTGTAGCCGTCCGACTTTTGACGGTGGGAGGGTGAAATGCCTATTAATGTACCGCTTTCGTGGCTGCGGGAGTATGTGGATCTGCCGATGCTGCCGACCGAACTGGCGGCGCGTCTGACGCTGGCCGGTATCGAAGTGGAGAAGCTGCACAGCGTCGGCAGCGAGTGGGATAAGGTGGTCGTCGGGCGTATCGCCACGCTGGAACGGCATCCCAACGCCGACCGACTCTGGATCACCCAGGTGGATTTCGGCGGTGACGTGCCACAGCAGATCGTGACGGGGGCGCAAAACCTGACCCTGAACGCCAAAGTCCCGCTGGCCTTCCCCGGCGCGGTGGTGATTGACGGCCACAGCGCAGAGCGCGGCAAGATCACGATTAAGCCGGGCAAGTTGCGCGGGGTGGAGTCGGCGGGCATGGTCTGCTCGGCACTCGAACTGGGCCTCTCGGAGGAACACGAGGGCATCCTGATCCTGCGTGACGATGCGCCGGTGGGGGTGCCGTTGCAAGCGGTGTTGGGCGATACGATCCTCGCAATCGCCACCACGCCGAACTTGGGCCGCATCCTCAGTATGGTCGGTGTGGCGCGCGAAGTGGCTGCGCTGTTCGGCGGCCCGGTGCGCCGGCCGGTTAGCCCTTGGCAGGCCGACGGGCCGCCGATTGCCGGCGCGCTCGATGTGGCGATCCGTGACCCCGACCTCTGCTCACGTTACAGCGCCGCGCTGATCCGCGACATCAAAATCGGCCCCGCGCCCAACTGGATGCAGCAACGTCTGATCCAGGCTGGGATGCGCCCGATCAACAACGTGGTAGATATCACCAACTATGTCATGTTGGAGCTGGGCCAGCCACTGCACGCTTTTGACTACAGCACTGTGCGGGGCCGCCGTATCATCGTGCGGCGCGCTGCGGCCGGCGAGCAGCTTGTGACGCTCGATCATGAGACCCGCACCCTGGATACGCGCACCCTGGTCATCGCGGATGCCGAGCGGCCCGTGGCGCTGGCTGGGGTGATGGGCGGGGCCGACAGCGAGGTGAGCGACGGCACGACGGAGATCCTGCTAGAGTCGGCCAACTTCGACCCGCTGACGATCCGGCGCACGGCGCGGCTGCTGCACTTGCCCTCCGAGGCGGCGTATCGCTTCGAGCGCAGTGTGGATCAGGCGCTGACGATCCCGGCCATGCAGCGCGCCGCCGATCTGATGCGCCAATACGCGGGCGGCACCATCGCCGAGGGCTACATAGACTGCTTCCCGGCTCCGCGCTCAGCGCGGGTGATCGATCTGACCCCGCATGAGGTCGAGCGGCTGCTGGGCATCCCGGTGGCTGCCCACGAGATCGCGGCCCTGTTGACGCGCCTGGAGTTTGACGTTGACGTGCCCATGGATGCCGCTGCGAACCCCAGCGTGCCGTTGCGCGTGCGCGTGCCGTCTTACCGCAACGATGTGACCATCTCCGCTGACTTGGTGGAAGAAGTGGCGCGCATGATCGGCTATGACAGCATCCCCGAAACACTGCTCGACGGTGGGCTGCCGCCGCAAGCCGTCAACTACGACTACCTCAACCGCGAAGCCGTGCGCGACGGGCTGAATGCTTGCGGATTGGACGAGGTGATCACCTATTCGCCAATCAGCGGCGCGGCGCTGGCACGGCTGGGATCACCCCGGCCGCCGGCCGCACCCGACCTTGCGCCCGCTGTGCCCCCGGCCGGCAAAGAGCGACCGGCCTCTTCCCCGCATGTCTGGGCCTACTTGGCCTATGACCCCACGCAGCCGCCGCTCACGATCATCAATCCGCTCAGTAGCGAGCAGGATACCATGCGGCCCACCCTGTTGCCGGGGCTGTTGGGTGCGCTGCGGATCAATCTCCGCAACAACCCGCGTGTGGCGCTGTTCGAGATCGGCAGCACCTTCCGCTGGGCGACCGCTGCCGAGATCGCGGCGCGCCAGGCCGCCGCCGCTGCCGGGGTGCGCCCGCCGCTGGTGCCGGGCGAAGCCGAAATGCCGGTGGAGCCGCGCCGCGTCGCCGGCCTGCTCACCGGCCCCCGTGATCCGCGCTCGCGCTTTGCCCATGCTGAGGCTGCCACCGAACAGATTGACTTTTTCGACGCGAAAGGTGTGCTGGAAACGCTGTTTGCCCACCTCCATGTCAGTGATGTATCGTATGCGCCGGCCGTGGCCCCCTGGTATCATCCGGGGCGGGTAGCGGCGGTGGTGCGGGGCGCGGCATTACTGGGTGTGGTCGGCGAGTTGCACCCGCAGGTAGCCGCAGCCTGGGAGCTGGACGGGCGGCGGATCTACAGCTTCGACCTGGATCTCGACGCGCTGCTGGCGGCGATGCCGCCGCGCGAACGCTACAGCGCGATCAGCCGCTACCCCGCCGTCACGCAAGACCTGGCGCTGGTGGTGCCCGATGCGGTGCCGGCAGCGCGGGTCGAAGCCCTGCTGCGCGAAACCGGCGGCAAGTTGCTGACCGACCTGACGCTGTTCGACCTCTACACCGGCGCGCCCGTGCCCGCCGGCCGGCGTAGCCTGGCCTACGCGCTCACCTTCCAGGCGCTTGACCGCACCCTGAGCGACGATGAGGTCACTAAACTGCGCACCAAAATCGTAGCCCGGCTGCAACGCGAGGTCGGGGCGACATTGCGAACGTAGGGCATATGATGTGAAACGTGCGGCGTGCGGCGTGCAGCGTGTAAACACCGGACGCAATAAGCAATGCGTCAGGACGTTTCACGTTTCACGCCGCACGTTTTACGTTTCTGGTATAATCGGGGAGGACAAGCACGCGCCGGTACATCAAGCCAGATACATCACATCTAAGTAGGCGCGATTGATGATGATAACCTCATGCTGGCGCGGCGGCACGTCTAACTGGGCCACTAGGTAGACCGTCGCTTGGGTCAGCGGCAAAAAACTCTCCCGGCCGGTCTCCAGCACATCAAGCAGTGTGCTGCCGGGGCGCATATGCAAATGGGCGTGGAACACAAAGCCGCCCAAGAACCCATAGCACGCGGTCGGGCGCTTTTGCACTCCGGCGAATTCCACCGTGGGCGAGCGGGCTTGTGTCGCGTCGGTGAAAGTCGCGGCGTAGCGAATACCCAGTCGGCGGATGAGCGTGGTGCCGGGATGCGGCCCGCTGACCTGTGTGGACTGGGCCAGCGGCGTGATCAGCGCCTCGTTGAGGCCGATAAACTCGCGGTCGGCGCTGTTCAGGATTTCTGTGGCGCGGCGAAACGGTAATAGGACGGTGCCCTTGACCAGCAGACTCTCTGTGTAGATCTCCAGTGTGTGGGTCTGGCCGTGCGTTTCTGGTTGATTAAGCATAACCAACTCCTTTGCGGGTAGTGGGCTACCGAATAAGAGGTCTGCCGAACCGGCGGGCGCTAGAAGAGCAAACCGTGACACATCCCCATTCTAGTATACACAAACCGTATCTGCCGGGTATGCCGCAAGACAGTCTCGGCGGCGACCTCGCTGTGCCGCTCGAAGTGTTGGCCCGCCGCCTGGGGCGCGCACCGGCCGACTTGATCCGGCTCGACAGCGACGATAATCCTTACGGTCCCTCGTTGCGGGTGCTTGAAGTGCTGGGCAGTGCCGATAGCTTGCATCGGCCCGGTGATCCCGAAGCCCGCGACCTGCGGGCGCTGCTGGAACCCTATGCTTGCTGCGCCCGTGACCGCATTACCGTGGGAGCCGGTCCGGCCGAGAGCCTAGAGCGACTACTGCGTGCCCTGGCCCGTCCCGGCGCGGTGGTGCTGGTGCCCGCGCTTACCCGCCCGCTATATGCTGCCGTCGCCGCTCGCGTGGGGCTGCCGGTGGTCACCGTGCCGGGGCGTGGCCTGGAGCTAGATATAGACGGCTATCTGCGTCTGATCGGCGAACAGGCGGTCGCGCTGGCGGTGGTGCCTACGCCGAACGATCCTACCGGCACCACCGTAGCTCCGACTGAGATCGTGCGCCTGCTTCAGACCGATGTTCCGGTGTTGGTAGACGAGTCGGACTACGAGTTCGCCGGGCGCACGGTGGTCCCGCTCGTCACGGAGTTTGACAACCTGATTGTACTGCGTGACTTTGCCGCCTGGGCAGGGCTAGCCGGCTTGCCGGTGAGCTATCTGCTCAGTGCCCGCCCGCTGGCCGCGCAGTTACGCCAGGCCGCTGTATTTGGTGGCGTGACTAGTGCGCCCGCTCACGCCGCGCAACTGGCTGCGGGCGCCGCGTTAGGCGATCTCGCCGCGCTCCAGGGCAACCTACGGACCTTGCGCCAAGAGCGCGGTCGCCTGTTCCGCCGGCTCCGCAAGCTGAACTTGATACAACCCTATCCCTCCGAAGCCCATTTTCTGCTCTGCGCCGTGACGCGCGGGCAGGCCGCCGCGATTCGCGATTTCCTGGCCGATGAGGCCGGAGTGATCGTGCGTGCTATCGCCACGCCGCTGCTGCCCAACCACCTACGCATCAGTGTCGGTCTACCCGATCAAACCGACGCGCTGTTCCAGGGGCTGCTGCGCCTAGCCGAACAGCATCCGTTGTGACGTGCGAACCGCATCCGCGCTGCCTGCCCGGCGTACCGTCCGCAGGGCGCGTAGGTCGTCAACCGCCACCGCCGAAAAGTCTCCTCTGTCTTATCGTCTGATCCCTGATTCCCGATATGAACCGCCGCAGCCCTTCACGGGTAATGATCACGGACAGTGAGCAGAGGATCTTAATGCTCCGTGTCTCTTATGCCCGCCTGATGCAGCGCAGCCTTGCCCAGCGGCAATGAATCGGGTATAGTGGCAGGGCCGGGCCGACACAGGGTGATGAGGGTAGCGATGGACAGACTGGCGGAAGACGGCAAAGCCTGGGGGGCGGAGTTTGCGCGGCAAGCGCGTCCGTTCAGCGTGCGCTGGCGGCGGGGCCGCTTGCGGATGCGCAGCGGCCGGAGCCTGCCGTGGGCGATTGGTCTGGTGGTCGGTTTGCTGGCCTTACTGCGCTTCACCCTGATCGATCTGCCGGACGACCCCTCATTCCTCCTGCTGGTCCCTGTTGGTTGGCTGTTGTTCCTCATCCTCTCCTATGCCTTTGACCGTCCCCGTCCGGCTCCTTTGGCCCAAGCGATTGACCGTGCGCTCGATCTGGACGAACGGCTGGGCACGGCAGTGGCCCTGGCTCATGTGTCGGGCTATGACGGCCCCCAGGCGCGTCTGGTGCGTCGCCAACGGCTTGATGCCCTGCGAGTGCTGGCGGCGCGTGGTGGCGACGCAGCCCGTCTGTTCAAGCCACGTCTGCCTGTGCCACGCCTAGCTCTCACCCTAGCGGCGGCGCTGGCCTTGATCGGCGGCGCGCTATTAGTCATGCCTAGCTTGGTGGCCGTCCAACGCAGCGAACGCAACGCGTTACGGGCCGCCGTGGTGGCGCAGGCCGCGCGTCTCGCCGAAGCTCGCCGCGTTGCCGTGGCGCGGCCCCACCTGCCGCCCGCGCCCCAGGCTGCGGTGGCCGCAGGTCTGGCCGCCGCGACGACCGCCTTGCACACCCATCCCGATGACCGCGCCGCCAATGTCGCTGCCCTTTCGCAAGCCGAAGAGGGGTTGCGCGGTGCGCTGCCTGCTAATTTTGCCCAGGTAAGTGCCGCACGCAAAGCCGCCGCCCGTGATCTCGAAAACAGCCTGACTGCTTTCCTGAGTGAGCCACCGCTGGGTGACACCGAACTGGAGCGCGCCGCCGCCGCGCTCGAAACCACCGCCGGCGAACTTGCGCAGGCCGGGGCGGGCGGGCGCACCTCGCAATTGGCTGTGGCCGGTAGTCTGGATCGCGTGGCCGGCACGCTGGCCGGCACCGACGCGGCGTTGGCCGGGCAACTGCACGACACGGCAGCGGCGTTGCGCCAGACGGGCAGCAGTGCAATCGCGCCGCTGGATAAATTGGCAACCGCGTTGCGCGCCACGGGCCGCGAGCAAGCGGGTACCGACTTACTGACCGAAACGCTCGCCCAACTGGCTGACAGCCGGGGTCAGATCGCGCAGGCCGGCTTGGCGACCGCCGCCGGCGCGGCGCCGGGCACAGCCGGCTTGCCGCTCGGTCGCCTGCGTGCGCCGGTGGACGCGGCCACTGCCGGGGCCATAGGCGCGGGCGGGGCGCGCGGTGCCGCCGGCGGTGGGGCCGGTGCGGACAATACAGCAAGCACCGGCGGGGCGGGGCCACCCAGCAAATCGGCGGGTGGCACTACAGGCGGCGCGGGTAGCGCCGGCGGCACCAATCTCAACGCCAACGTGCAAACAGGCGGCGGCGGAGTCGATAGCGGCGGGGCGAACCCCAGCGGCACCGGCAGCGGGCGTGGCACCGCAGCCAAAGCAGGCCCGGTTGGGGCGGGTAGCGGCTCCGACGAGCAACTCTATGTGCCGGGCGGCACGGGCGTCACCCTCAACCCGGGCGGGGTGCGTGAGCGCGTGCCGGGTGTCGAGTCGCCGGGGCAGGGCGGGCCGGAGACAGGCGTGGTGCAAAGCGGCCCCGGCACTAATCCCGGCGTGAAAACGCCCTATAGCAAAGTGATCGGCCAATACCGCGATGCTGCCGCCCAGGCGCTTGACCACAGCTACATCCCGCCCGATGCGAAAACTTATGTGCGTGATTATTTCGACTCACTAGTGACGAAGTCGCCGTAAAACGTAATGCGCCGGGACTGACGACCGATACGCTGACGACCGCCGACCAACAACTAACCGACCACGGCCCACGGCCCACGGCCCACGGCCCACCGCTGAGGAGACCGTATGACCTTGACCACGGAGCAAGCCGCCTACTCGCTGGTAGCGGATATGACCCCGGAGCAGTTCCGCCTCAAAATCCAAGCTGTCGAAGAGGAAGTCGGCAAAGTGATTGTCGGCCAGCGGGCGTTGGTGCGGCAGGTGCTGGTCACACTGATCGCGGGCGGCCACGCGCTGCTCGAAGGCGTGCCGGGACTGGGCAAGACGGCGCTGGTGCGTGCGCTGGCCGAGGCGCTGGCCTGCGAATTTGGCCGCATCCAGTTCACGCCCGACCTGATGCCCGCCGACATCCTGGGGACCAATATCCTGGTGGAGGACGAGAACGGGCGGCGGCAGTTCCGGTTCGAGCGTGGTCCCATCTTCGCCAACCTGGTGTTGGCCGACGAGATCAACCGCGCCACACCCAAGACGCAATCGGCGTTGCTGGAAGTGATGCAAGAGGGCACCATTTCGGCGGCGGGCACGACCTACCGGCTGGAGCCGCCGTTTATCGTGCTGGCGACGCAAAATCCGCTCGAAATGGAAGGCACCTTCCCGCTGCCCGAAGCGCAACTCGACCGCTTCCTGTTCAAGCTGCATGTCGGCTTTCCCAGTGCGGCGGAACTGCTCACTATTGTCGAGCGTACCACCAGCGGTGCGTCGGTCCATTTGCAAGCGGTGGTGAGTGGGGCGGAGATCGTGGCGATGCAAGCGCTGGCCCGGCAAACGCCAATTGCCGAGCACGTCGCGGCCTACGCCGTGCGTGTGCTACGTGCCACCCACCCCGACCAGCCCGAAGCTCCGGCTCTGGCCCGCAAATATGTGCGCTACGGCGCCAGCCCGCGCGGCTTGCAGGCCATGATCCTGGCCGGCAAGATCCAGGCGCTGCTCGACGGGCGCTTCAACGTCGCCTTCAAAGACATCCGCGCCGCCGCCCTGCCGGCTCTGCGCCACCGCCTGATCCTGAACTTCGACGGCGAAGCCGAAGGTATCAGCCCCGACGCGGTGATCAGCGCGATTTTGGAAGAAACGAAAAACGAGTGACCGGTGGTCCGGGGTCCGTGAGCGGTGATCGGTGGTTAGGGAGCTGTTAACCTTCCTGTTTCATACCTCACGAACTACGGACCCCGGACCCCGGACCACGGATCACAGCTACCTATGGGACTACTTGCACCGCTCGCCCTCGCTTTTGTGCCTGTGTTGGCTGCTATTACCGCGCTGTACTGGCTGCGGTTACGGCGGCCCGAAACGGGTGTGTCCAGCTTGCACCTGTGGCAGGCGTTGCTACGCGACCGCGAAGCCAATGCGGCCTGGTCACGGCTCAATGCCTCGCTGCTCTGGCTACTACAGTTAGGCATCGCAGCGGCGCTGATCCTGGCGTTGGCGCGGCCCTGGGCGGCCACCCCGCAGAGCGGCGGGCGTAACCTAATTCTCATCTTGGACACCTCGGCCGGTATGGGTTCGACCGATGAACCGGGCGGCCACACACGCCTGGACGAGGCGCGCCGCCTGGCTGGCGAACGCATCGCCGCCCTACCCGGCAACGGTACGGCGCTGCTGATCGCCGGCGGCAACCATGCCACGCTGGTTAGCCCGGCTACGGATGACCGCACGGCACTGCGGCGGGCCCTCGACGGGTTGCACGTGGAGCCGACCGGCACCGATCTGCACGATGCACTGGCGCTGGCCGCCGGCCTGGCGCCCGCTCAGCCTGACCCTGAAGTAGTGGTCTATTCCGACGGACGTTTTCCCGATCCGAGCCGCGACGGGTTGACCATTCCTGCGCCGTTACGCTTCGTGGCGGTGGGCACACGCGGGGCGAATCAGGCGATTGTCGCCCTCAGCCTACGACGCAACGCCGCCACCCTCAGCCTGTTCGCCCAGGTGCTGAACGCCAGTGATCAACCGGTGAACCGCCGCCTCGACATTGCGCTCGACGGCGTGGCCTGGGCCGGGCGCAACCTGAGCTTGCCACCGGGCACGAGCCAGACCGTGCTGTTCGACGAAGTGCCGCCCGCCACCGGGCAAGTCCACGCTCATCTCGCCGGGAGCGATGACCTGGCTGTTGATGACGATGCTTGGACGGTCAACCGTAGCGCCGACCCCGTATCCGCCTTGTTGGTGAGCGACGGCAACCGCTTCTTGCAAAACGCGCTGGTGTTGCTGCCCAACGTCAACCTCAGCCGCAGCACGCCCGCCGAGTACAGCCCCGATCTGACCGCTACACTCACCGTGTTCGACCGCGTGGTGCCCACCGGCACGCTACCGACCGGTAATCTGCTGTTTATCGCCCCGCCTACTTCGACGCTGCTATTTGATCGCAACGGCAGCGTGACTGAGCCGGCGCCCAGTCTGCCACCGCCACCGGCCGGTGCCGACGGCAACCCTGCATCCGATCCCATTCTGCGTTACACCGATCTGAGTAATCTGCACGTCGCCCAGGCGGCACGCATTGAGCGCACGGCCTGGGCACGCACCGTCTTGGGCAGCGATCAGGGGCCGCTGATCCTGGCAGGCGAGACAGGGGGCCGCCGTATCGTTATCATTGCTTTCGATCTGCACGACAGCGACCTGCCCTTACAGGCCGATTTTCCGTTGCTGATACGCAACCTCGTCGGCTATCTATCGCCTGATGCCGCCGGCGGATTGGCGGTGAGCGTGCCGGCCGGCGCGCCGGTGGCGTTGGTCGCGGATAAAGACGAGGGCGTGACCCGCCTCAGCGTGGCCGGGCCGGACGGCACGCTCCTGGCCGATTACGCCGTGCAGCCCACAGAGACCCACTTTCAGTTTACCGGCACAAGCAGGCTCGGCCTCTATGTGGTCAGCCAATGGGCCGGGGCGGGCGTTATCCGGCGCGAGGGCTTCACGGTCAACCTGTTCGCGCCCGCCGAAGCGCGCCTGCTGCCGGTGCAAGCGCCCGCTCTGCCTCCGTCCCGCCGCCCTGCCGGCGTTGCGGTGGTCGAGTCGGCGCGCGTCGAGTGGTGGCCGATCGCGGCTGCGCTGGCTCTGCTGGTGCTGGTCGCCGAGTGGCTCCTCACCCATCGCCTGGGCCTGCGTCGCCTGGGGCAACGCTTCGCCCGTCGCCCGGAGGATCACCTTGCAAATCCGTGAGTTTCAGCCCGCTGACTATCCTGCCGTGCGCGCCCTATGGGAAGCGTTGGCAATGTACCGGCCGGCGATGGACACGCCCGTCGCACTGGCCGCCTGCGTCGCCCGCAACCCCGGCCTTTTCCTGGTCGGCGTAGACCCTGGCGACCCGACCCTGATCCTGGGCACGGTGATCGGCACCTACGACGGGCGACGCGCCTATCTCTACCACGTCGCCGTCCATCCCGCCCACCACCGCCACGGCTACGGGCGCGCCCTCGTCACCGCCGCCCTAGAGCGCCTCTGGGCGGCCGGTGCGCCCAAAGTCACCCTGCGCGTTGCCGCCGCCAACACCGGGGCTATCGCCTTCTATCACTCGCTGGGCCTGCTGTCTGACTCGCAGGTGCTGGTGATGAGCGTGAAACGTGAGGCGTGAAACGTGATTGTAGTTATAGAAACTGTGTAGGATAGAGCGTGAGGGCAGCGGTGGGAGGCGGCTCTGCCCGCCGCTGCTGCTCTATAGCGATCTTTAGCAGTCGCAGGGGCGGAGCAGCAGCGGGCTAGGGCTGGCATCGGCGGGCGGAGCCGCCTCCTACAACGCGCCTAGCTGCCCTGAGCCGGCAAGTAGCTATAGCAACCGTCTACGCATTACGCATTACGCATAACGCACGCAGAAAGGCATCTCGCATGGAACCGACCCAAGCCGCCGCCCCGTTCCTGCTTACCGACCCCTGGTGGTTGCTCGCGTTTGCGCTGCTGCCGCCGTTGATTGTGCTGGGGTTGTGGGAGGGGCAGACCGTGCGGCGGCGGCGCGTGGCGCTGGGCGTGGCGCAGGCCGGTCCCGAACGGCGGCGCGCGCGCGGTGTGGCGCTGCTGCGGGCCGTGATCTTCAGCAGCGTGCTGCTGGCATTGGCCGGGCTACAATGGGTGCGTGCCGCCGGGCCGGTTAGCACGGTCTACCTGGTAGATATCTCGGAGAGTGTGGGGACTGACGGGCGCGCTGCGGCCCATGCCTACGTGCAAAGCGCGCTGGGCGCTGCCGGCCCGGAGGATCGCAGCGCGGTGGCTCTGTTTGGCGCGCAAGCGAGCGTGGTGCGCCCGTTCGCGGCCGCCGGTCCGCTGGCGCCCTTCGGGGCCGACAGTGCGGGTAGCACCGACACGGCGGCGGCGATCCGGTTGGGGCGCGCGTTGCTGCCCCCCGAAGGGGCGCGGCGGTTGGTGGTGATCAGCGATGGGTTGGACACGGCGGGCGGGGCGCAAGCGGCCGCTGCTGAGGCGGTGGCCGCCGGAGTGCCGGTTAGTGTGGTCCCATTGCATCAAGGCGCCGCGCACGAAGTCGGCGTGTCGGCGGTGGATGTGCCTGCGACGATTCCGGTGGGCCAGGTGTTCACGATGACCGTGCGCGTGGACAGTACCGTGGCCGAGGGTGCGACATTGCACCTATTTGACGGGCGCACCTCGCTGGCCGACCGCGAGGTGACGCTGCAACCCGGCGGCAACCCTTTCACTTTCCCCATTACCGTGCATGACCAGGGTTTCCACAGCTATCGTGTGCGGGTAGACGCGCTAGATGACCGTTGGAGCCAAAATAACGAGGCCACCGGCGTGACCCTGGTGCAGAGCGCGCCCCGCGTGCTGATCGTGGCCGGTGGGCCCGACGACGGCGAGCCGTTGCGGGTAGCGCTGGCCGCCGCCCATGTAGATGCTACTGTGGTCACGGCCTCGGAGGTGCCGACAGATACGGCGGCCCTAACGGCCTACGACAGTGTGGTGCTGGCGAACACGCCGGCAGGCAGCCTGCCGAGCGGGGCAGACCGCGCACTGCAAACCTATGTGCGCGACCTGGGGCGTGGCTTGATCATGGTCGGCGGCGAAGCCTCGTTCGGCGCCGGCGGCTACGGCAACACGCCGCTGGAGGCCGCACTGCCGGTCAGTATGGATGTGCGCAGCAATCAGCGCCAGGCCGATGTGGCCCTGGCGCTGGTGGTGGATAAATCGGGCAGTATGGGTCGCTGCCATTGCGGCGCCAGCGGCGCGTTCCGTTCGACTACCGCGCAGGAGTCGGGTGTGGCGAAAGTAGATATTGCCAAGCAGGCTATTCTGCAAGCCGCCGCCTCACTGGCCCCTACCGACCAACTCGGCGTGATCACCTTCGATACCGCCGCCCGGCCTCTCGTGGCGATACAGCCGTTGAGTCGTCTGCCCGATCTAGCCGGTCGGATCGCCGGCATCCAGGCGGCGGGTGACACCAACCTGTACGCGGGCTTGCGCGCCGGCACAGATGCGCTCAACGCCACCAGCGCCAAGCTCAAGCACATGATCCTGCTGACCGATGGATGGACTAACACTGCTTCCTATGATGCGCTGCTGGCCGAGATGCGGACCGATCACATTACCCTGTCCACTATTGCGTCGGGTACCGGTTCGTCCGATCTGCTGGAAAGCCTAGCCCACAGCGGCGGTGGGCGCTATTATGCGGTCGAAGACGATAACAATGTGCCGCAACTGCTGCTGAAGGATACGGTGTTGGCAAGCGGCTCGTATCTGGTCGAAACCGCGACCTTGCCGTTGGTAGCGCGCGCCGGGTCCATCCTCAGCGGCTTGGACCTCACCCACCTGCCGGTCTTGCGCGGCTATAATAGTACCACGCCCCGACCCACCGCCGAACTCTTGCTAACCGCGCCCAACGGCGATCCACTGCTGGCCGGCTGGCAATACGGTTTGGGCCGCGCTGTGGCCTGGACGCCCGACATGAAAGGCCGTTGGGCTACCAATTGGGTACAGTGGGCCGCCTTCCCGCAGTTCGCCGCGCAGTTGGTGGGCTGGACACTGCCGCGCGCCGGTCCTAGCGGCCTGGACTCTAGCGTGATGCAAGCCGCCGGGCGCGCGCAAATCCGGGTGGACTCGCGCGATAGTACGGGGGCCCCGCGTATGAACCTGACCACGAGTGTACAGGTGCAGGGGCCGGACGGTAGCCGGGGGGTGGTGGACTTGGCACAGACCGCGCCGGGGGTATATGAGGGCAGTATGCCCGCTGCCGCGCCTGGTGGCTACCGCATTGATGTGCAACAGACCGCCCCCGATGGGCGCGTGGTGGTGACGGGTACACTGGGTCTGGCCGTACCCTATTCGGCGGAGTACCGCCTGGGGGCCGCCGCCGGTGCGGGCACCACACAACTGGCCGCGCTGGCGGCGGCCGGTGGCGGCCGGGTGCTGGACCTTGTCGCGTCCCCCGTGTCCGTGCCGTCCGGCCCGGCGCTACCCAGCCGCGTCGCCGCTTGGCCGCTGCTGCTGACGTTGGCGTTACTACTCTTCCCGTTCGAAATTGCCCTGCGCCGGCTCACCTTCAGCCGCGCCGATCTCATGCACTTTGTGCGTCGGCGCTAGATTTTCGCTCCACGAAGAACAGAATGAAGCGCGCAGAGCCGTGCAGAAGAACGGATGGGTTTAGTCGGTCATAGACCGTACCCTTGCGACAATTATTTTGTTGTGATGTGGTCCTTTAACCTTAAACCGACCACTCCACTCCCTATCCGTTCTTCTGCGCGGCTCTGCGCGCTTCATTCCGTCCTTCCTGTCCTTTGTGGATCAGTCGTTACTTCTGCGCGAGGGCGCGGCGGGCGAGGTCGCTGCCCGCCTCTTGGGTAGCGGCCAGCAGTTCCATCAGTTCGTTGAAATCTTCGCGGCTAAAGCGCAGGAACATATCAATGCCTCGGTTGAACACCTCGACAAAGCCGCGCATCTGCTCTAGACGGGCGCGCAACACATCGGGGTCGTCGCCGCTGGCATCCGGCGGCGGCGCGATGGGGGGGCCGCTTGTGCCGGGCCGCGCCGGCGGCAACAGCGCCAGCGTATCGGAGAACGCCTCAATGATCGGCTCGATTTCGCGCTTGCGCCGCTCGCGTACCACGTTCTTGAACCAGCGCCAGGGATCTTCCTCGGCCACGAAATACTGTTTGCGGTCGCCCTTGCGATGCTGGCGATGCACTACGCCCCAACTCATCAGCGACCGCAAGTTCATGCTCACATTGCCCCGGCTGATGTTCAAGCGCTCCATGATCTCGTCGGCCGTCAGTGGTTGGCCGGTCACATACAGCAGCGCGTGGATCTGACCCATTGTCTTGTTCAGCCCCCACACGCTAACCAGGTCGCCCCATTCGTTCACAAAGCGGTCCTGTACTTCATCCAGGTTCCCTGTCATGCCGCACCGCCTCTCGTTAGGTGCAGACTTTCGCCACTGCCTGCACCAAATTTCAATACCTTCTGAAAGCAAATTGTACCACACGACTGCGTCGGAGTCAAGCCTTTGTTCGGGGTTATGCAGGCTAATCCTGCAATGACAAGCTCCTGTCCAGGGTGTATAATAGCAGACGCGGTAAACCGGTGACTGTACCGCTTACGGCTTTGTGCCGATTACGCTCAATAGAGGAGTGTCCCCTTGAACATCCAGACCCCAGAGTGGGTGCGTCACGCCGTGTTTTACCAGATTTTTCCCGACCGCTTTGCCCTATCGGCGGCGGTGCCGAAGCCGAGCAACCTCGAATCCTGGGATAGCCCACCCACCGTGTACGGCTACAAAGGCGGCGACCTGCTGGGCGTGGTCGAAAAGCTCGATTACTTAGTGGATCTGGGCATTAACGCGATCTATTTCACGCCCATTTTTAGCTCCGCCGCTAATCACCGCTATCATACCTTTGACTATTACACGGTAGACCCCATCTTGGGCGGCAACACGGCGTTTAAGACGCTGCTTGATGCCGCGCACGCACGGGGTATCCGCATCGTGTTGGACGGGGTGTTTAATCACGCCAGCCGGGGCTTCTACCAGTTCAATCACACCCTGGAAAACGGGTTGGCCTCGCCTTATCTCGACTGGTTCCACTTCAAGGCGATGCCGCCTAACGCCTACGACCTGAACCGTCCGCCGGGTTATGAAGCGTGGTGGGGTTATCATGCATTGCCCAAGTTCAACACCGACACCCCAGCGGTGTGCGCGTTTCTGTTGGGCGTGGCTGAATATTGGCTGCGCGAGGGTATTGACGGCTGGCGACTCGACGTGCCGGGTGAGGTGGCCGACGACTCCTTCTGGCAGGAGTTCCGGCGGCGGGTCAAGGCGATCAACCCGGACGCCTATATCGTGGGCGAAGTGTGGGAAGACAGTCGTCACTGGCTGCAAGGCGATCAGTTCGACGCAGTGATGAATTACCTGTTTGCCGAGCGGGTCATCGCCTATACCATCGGGGCGCATCTCGACAAACCCCTGGTACGCGACCAGGGCTGGAATCCCGGCCAGCCGCTCGACGGCTCCGGGTTCGCCCAGGCCATCCAATATCTGCTCGATCTCTACCCGCGCGAAGTCACTGAGGTACAGCTGAACCTGCTCGACAGCCACGATACGGCGCGCTTCCTGAGCATGGCGCGCGACGATGTGACGGCGCTCACCCTGGCGACACTGTTCCAGATGAGCTATCCCGGTGCGCCTTCGATCTACTACGGCGACGAGATCGGCCTGGCCGGTCGTCGTGATCCCGACTGCCGGCGCAGCTTCCCGTGGGACGAGCGCGCCTGGAATAGCGACTTGCGCGCCTATTTCAAGCAGGCTATCGCCATGCGGCACGCCCACCCGGCCTTACGGACCGGCAGCTACACCGGCTTATACGCGAGCGACGGCGTGTATGCGTTCGCGCGTCGCCTAGACGACGATTACGTGGTGGTAGCGCTGAACACGGCGCGGGCCAAACGTAATGTCCCCCTGCCGCTGGCTGAGTCGCTGGCGGCGCAGGAACCGTGGCGGACGCTGATCGGCACCGGCACGGCTACCGTCCGTGGCGCTACCCTCGAGCTTGCGCTGCCGCCCCGTAGCGGATTGGCCCTGACGCCGCCGGCCGGAGCTATTGGAGGGGTCACTGCACCTGGATCATGATACCCCAGTGATGCGCGACTACCATCTGGACAGTTCGGTGCGCGGCTGAACGCGCTCAACCGAACACGGGTAGTGCAACCCGCCTGAGCGCCGGCGCTACGGCGTGGGGCCGGCGTTGCCTGTCACTGAGGGCGTAGTAGACGCGGCCGGTAGGGTAGGTTGCGCTGTACTGTCGGGCACCGTGGGTGTGCTTGTTGGCGGTATGCTCGTCAGTGGTGTTGGTTCCGCAGGACGGCCTGCGCCTGGATTGAGACTAGTGGTAGCAGCCGGTTGCGGAGCCGCGGTCGGAGTAGCGCTTGGCGTGGCTGTATTCTTAGGGCGCGGGGTGGAGGGTCGGGTCGGCAGCAGTTTGCCGGTGGTCGTCGCGCGTTGCGGTGTAGCGGTCGGCTTGTGGACCGCCACCACAGCGGTGGGTCGTGGGGTGGCCTGGGCGACGGCTGTATCTGTTACGGTCGGCGCAACAGTAGTAGCGGTCGCCTCGACAGCGGTAGCCGTGGGCGGGGCGACAGTAGCGACGGCGGGAAGATCCGTAGCTGTGAGCGGTATAAGCACGGCGGGGGTGTTGATCACGGCGCTCACCTGCGCCGGCGTAGCGACGGCTTGCGCGACGGGCACGGTCAGGGTGGGCGGCGGATCCAACCGGATCGTCAGCGCACGGCTGCCGCCGGTGATTTCCTCGCCGACTCCGCGCGCCACTGCGCCGACCACCGGAGTGCCGCTGATCCGAGTTTGTGGGCCGATCAGTACATCCTTGCCCGCGATGCGCCAGTGGTCGCCGGCGATGGCCTCAACGGGATCATTATAGCTCAACAGGTGGGAGGCGACCGGCGCCGGTTTCAGCAGCGGCCAGAGCGCGAAGCCCAGCCCGCCTAAGACGATTAGGCCGATCACCCACGGCCCCACTACCCGCAGGCCGACCCGGCGCCGGCTGTGGCTCACTGCGGGCGTAGGGCTGACGACCACACGCGGTTGGTAGAGGGTCGGTGTCGGCAACGGCAGGTCGGCACTCTCGGCTGACCAGCCCGCAATTTGCCCGGTGCCGCCGGCCTTGAGTCGCGCCGCCTGCACCGCCGCGACCGTGCCTAGCAGCAACTCTAGCTCGGCGTGGTACTGCGGATGCTGGGCTAGTACTGCCGCAACAGGCTGACCGGCTTGTACTTGGGCAGCAGCTTCAGCGAACAACGCCTCTTTAGGATCGGCAGGTTCGGGTTGCTCTAGCGGGTCTTCTGAGTCAAACACAGTGCGCCAATCTCCTCAGTGCGATCTCTAGCAGAGTGTTTGTACCATGCCCTCCCCTGCTTGTCAAGTTTGCCTAGCCGACCTACGCTCCTCGGACGATGGATACCGCAAAGGCGCGCAGGCTGGAAGTACACGAAGCTTTGAGGATAATCCGCTTGTTCTTGGGGCCTTTACAGCGCGGACAGGTTAGCCATAGTCGGCAGGTGCTAGGGGTGGGGTGTATGGGTCGGTTCCTGTATGTGGCTTGGTGACGATGTACCGTCCTCACCGCCGCCCCCACCGCCGTAATACGGTGTTGGCGTTGGTTGTGGTGTATTGCTGGGATGCGGAGTGTCGTGTGGCTCCACGGTTTCGCTGGGCCGGGGCGTTTGCGTGACCTGCGGCGTATTGCTAGGGTGCGGAGTCGCGTGCGGTTCTTGTGTAGCACTAGGCGGGATCGCTGTAGCACTAGGCGGGACTGTGGTAGAGCTAGGCGGCACTGATGTAGCGCTAGGTGGGACCGCTGTAGCGCTAGGTGGGATCGCTGTAGCACTAGGCGGGATCGCTGTAGCACTAGGCGGGATCGCTGTAGCACTAGGTGGGACCACTGTAGCGCTGGGTGGCACCGCTGTAGCGCTGGGCGGCACTGAAGTAGCGCTGGGTGGCACCGGCCTAGTCGTCGGCGCCGGCGTGTCGGTGGGGAGCGGTTCCGCTGTGTTGGTCGGCGGCGGTGTGGCCGATGGGACGGTTCCGGCTGTCGGCTCCGGCGTATATGTCGTGCTATGCGGCGTGGCCGTGCGGGTCGGCACGACGGGCGAGGGCGTGCCTGTCGGCAAGTGGGTGCTGGTTGGTACAGCCGTCGGTACGTCGGTCGGCGTATCCGTCGGCATGGTACGGGGCGTTATAATCGGCACCGCTGTATCTGTCGGCATGATACGGGGCGTTATAATCGGCACCGCTGTATCCGTCGACCCGTGCGTCGCGGTGATCCAGCCGGCATCGGCTGGTGTGCGCGTGGCGGGGAGTGGGGTTCGGGTCGCCCAGCCCGGAAGCACGACGAGCGGGGTGGCGGTTGCCGCTAGCGGTGATGGGGGCAGCGACCCGCCGGCAGGGGTCACGGTCGCCGGCGCAGGCAAAGTGGGCGGTGTTGTGACGGTAGGCAGTTGCGGCAGTGCGTTCGGCGGGCCGCTGGTTGCCGGCAGCGGTGACGGCGGGCCGGCGGTTGCGGCAGCCGTTGCGCTAGGCGCGCTGTCCGCTGTTGCCGTAGACGCATGGGTCGGCGCCACAAGCGCGGTCGCGGCGGGAGTGGGACTGATCGCGGTGGGCGACGGAGTGTGGGTTGCCTCCTCAACGATGATGCGCAGCGCCTTGATACGGTGGGTACGCGCATCCAAGTCGCCGGTGCAGACGGCCCGCGCCCCGACCACCGGTTGCCCATAAATCGCCGTATTGGGTGTAATCAGGATTTCATCATCACCGACCTGCCAGGCTGTATCGGCGAGGGTGTGGCGGCTGCCGTCAGGGTGGTTTACGTAGGTCGCATTGGCTCCCAATGCGCTGATCACGCCACTATAGGTCTGGGGGGTGGTAGCAGGCTGTAAGATAGTGTTCAACAGGCCGGCTAGCGCCAACACCACCAGTGTCAGAGCGGCCAGGTTGGCGCGCAGCGGCCGGTCGAATAGCGTGGTGTACCAGGGTCGGCGGCGCAGGATGCGCGTCTCCTCCTCGGTGCGCCGGGTCGGCTGGACGGCTACGCCGCGGCGCCGACCCGGCACCGCCTGCTGGGCGCGTGCCTGGATGCGGGTCAGTGCCTCTGCCGATAGGCTTGGCGGCGGCACAGTAGCGTGCACGGTTTGTACCGTCTGTAACAGCCCAACCAATTCCGGAGCCTGGTCAGGGTACTGGGCCAGCACCGCTTCCAATGACTGACCGGCGCGCAGTTGTTCCGACGCACGGCTGAAGATTTCTTCGATTGGGCTATTGCGCTCAAACATGATCCGATTTTCCTCTACGCCGAACGTGTCTCTTCCTCTGGGACGCCCTGCGTCAGCGTGCGACGGAGTGCCTGCACTCCTCGATAATATAGACTTTTAACTGAAGGCAAGCTACGGTCCAACAACTTTGCCACCTGCGGCATCTCCCAACCCTCGACGATGTGCATCAGGATCACCTGCCGCTGTTCGTCGGTTAGTTCCGCCAACGCTGCTTGCAGTGCGTCGCGATCGCCCAGACTGTCAATCGTGCGGTCTAGGCCACCCGGCTCTCGACTGGGATCGTCGGCCAGCCAGCCCTCAAATGAGGTCTGCGGCCGGCGCTTGCGGCTGCGGTAATGGTCGGCGACTAGGTTACGGGCAATGCGAAACAGCCACGCCTGAAACGGCGTGCGGTCGAACACATAGCGATCAATGCTCTGCACCATACGCACCATCACCTCCGACACTACATCTTCGGCGGCGGCTGCGTCTTGCAACTGATAATAGGCATAGCGGTAGAGCGCCGGTGCGTGCTGCTGCACCACGTGTTCAATGGCGTGCGCATCACCTTGCTGTAGCCCGGCTACCAGGGCCGCATCATCCATGAGCAGTTGGGTGCGGTGGTCGGATCGTGTCCATACCTGCGGTTGTAGCATAGCGCCTTCGGTGTGTCAAGTGCCCTCAATCCCGGCAGCCGTTGCACCCGCAGCGGTCGGCAGCCCCGTTCACTCTGCACAACGCCCACGCCCCGCTAAAAGTAGCGGGGCGTGGGGACTACGTGCCTAGCCGATTTGGGCCGCTTGGCCGGCTATTTCACCAGGATCGTCATCTGCATCAGTGGGTGGATCGTGCAGTAGATCGTGTAAGTGCCGGGGGTCATGAATTGGTGGCTGTAACTGTCACCCTTCTTTAGCACATTCGACGACCAATTGCCGTTCTTTTCCCCTACCGTATGGATCGTCGGTCCCTCGTTGGTCCAGGTGACGATCGTGCCCGTCGCGATGCTCAGGCTGGAAGGGGCGAAATCGAAGTCGAACTCCCGCACCTGGACTGCTCCGCCGGCCGCAGGAGTGGGGCCGGCGGTCGGGACGGCCGTCGGGCTACTACCGCCGTATTGCGCTTTGTAGCGGAAGGTGCCCAGTTGCGACAGCAACACATTATAGGGCGGCTGATTTTCGGGATGCATTTCGAATACCGCGCGCTCGAAGTACTGCACGGTGTAGGACTTACCGTTCAGATCGCTGACCTCGCTGAACTCGTCGGAAATTGGATAACCCTGCTGGGCCAAGCCGCCGTGGCTCTCCCAGTAGGTGCGAAACACGCCGCCCAATGTGTGGCCGGTTTCGGCGAAGCGGCGCGGGTTGCTGGTACTGACCTGCTGACTGGGTGCGCCGGTGGGGTATTTAGCTTTGTAGCGGAAGGTGCCCAATTGGCTTAACAAGGTATCGAACGGCGGCTTGTTCTCGGGATGCTTCTCAAAGACGGCGCGCTCGAAGTATTGCACCGTATAGTTCTGACCGTTGAGGTCACTTTTCTCTTGCAGCTCTTCCGAAATAGGGTAGCCCTGTTGGGCCAGGCCGCCATGCCCATCCCAGTAGGTCAAGAATTGGCCGCTCACGGTGTGACCGGTTTGGGGAAACGTGCGGCTACCGCTCTGCGCCTGCCCCGCTGCCGGCCCGGCCAGCAACAGCCCACCCAACGCGAGCAGGCCAATGGATCGCGCAATCCAAGATGTCGGTTTCATAGTAATCTCCTTGTGACTTTATATTACTTGACAATAACGGTGCTGATCATATCCGGATGTAGCGTGCAGATCACCGTGATCGTGCCCGGCGTGTTAAACGTATAGCGGTACTTCTGGCCCGTTTTCAAGATGTCGGATGACCAGCTTACTTTGTCGTCGGCCACCGTATGGTCCGTCGGTCCGACGTTGGTCCACTCGATAGTGGTGCCCCGATCAATCGTGATCGTGGCCGGGGCAAACGCGAAGTCCTTTTCCACGACGGCCACCACTTTGGCGGCAGGCGCGACTGTGGGCTTGGCTGTCGGCCGGACGGTAGGCGGTAGCGGCTTGGGAGTAGGCGGTAGCGGCTTGAGAGTGGGTGGTACGTTCGTCGCGACGACCACCGGAGCGGTGGTGGCGGTGGGCGCAACCGCCACCGTGGCCGTGGGCGCCGCGACGGTAGGTGCCGCGACGGTGTCGGTGGGCGCGGCTACCGTGTCGGTAGGTGCCGCGACGGTTGCTACCGCGGCGAGTGTAGCGGTGGGTGCGGCCGTCGTATCAGTCGGCTGGGCAACCACAGCGGTGGCGGCGACCGTATCTATGGCGGCGACAGTCGGCACCACCGTGGCGGTCGGATCGGTGCCGCCGCAAGCCGCCAGCAGCAGCAACAACCCTAGCGCACCGCCGCTTACGCTGCGCCGCCCCTGATTCCAAGCAATTCCCCTCATACCAGTAAAATCCTCTCAGTGCTGTATGCTAAAGTATCCTTGATTATAACACGGCTGTAGCGGTTTCGGTTTTAGAGATCACTTATCGTATTCTTCGGCTCTCCAGGTCTCGGTGGTGCCGTCTTGTGCATGATTCAGATCACAGTCAGCACTTGCCTGCTTGTCGGACCCCGGCGGCCCCGCTATAATGCGGGGAGGAGGCAGTACGATGGACGAGATGGGGACTAGCGTGATTCATGCCCCGGCATTTCAGACGGGGCTGGACTGGATCAACACCGTGGGCGGCGCGCCGCTCACGCTGAGCGAGTTGCGCGGCAAGATCGTGTTGCTGGATTTCTGGACATACGGCTGAATCAACTGCATCCATATTCTGCCGCAGTTGCGGCAGTTGGAGGCGCAGTTTCCTGATGAACTCGTTGTGATTGGCGTGCATTCAGGCAGATATACTGCCGAGCGCGACACGGCCAATGTGCGCGATGCTGTACTACGGCTGGGCCTAGATCATCCGGTGGTCAACGACCGCCAGTTCCGCATCTGGAAGAGCTATGCCGTCAACGCTTGGCCGACCGTGGTGCTGGTGGACCCGCGCGGCTATTACATCGGCAGCCATGCCGGGGAAATTACTGCTGAGGACTTCGGCCCGGTGATCGCGCAGGCGGTTGCCACGTTTGACCGGCTAGGCACGCTCGACCGCCGGGTGGTGCCTTTTCACCCGGCCCACCTGGATGAACCGGCGCGCCCGCTGCGCTACCCCGGCAAGGTGCTGGCGGTGGCCGGCACCGCCGGCGCGGCCGACCGCCTATTTATCGCCGATAGCGATCACCACCGCATCATCGGCACGCACCTGGCCGCCGATGGGCACAGTGCCGCTGTAGATTGGGTCGCGGGGAGCGGCACAGCGGGAGCTGCCGACGGTCCCTTTGCCGGCGCGCAATTCTACCGCCCACAGGGTATGGCCCTGGCCGGTGATACGCTTTATGTGGCCGACAGCGAAAACCACGCCATTCGCCGCCTAGCATTGGGCGCGAGGCAAGTGACGACAGTGGCCGGGACGGGCGAGATCGGCGCGTATCAGCGCACCGGCGGCCCGGCTCGCACCACCGCGCTTAACTCGCCGTGGGATCTGGCTTGGGTCGGCAATCGACTGTACATTGCGATGGCGGGATACCACCAGTTGTGGGTCTACGATCCTGTTGCGGACACAGCGCTGCCCTATGCCGGCACCGGGCGTGAAGCCCTCGGCGACGGCAAACTGTGGACCGCCGCCCTGAACCAGGCGCGCACAATGGACGATCTGCGCGGTTACGCCAGCCTAGCCCAACCGACCGGCTTGACTAGCGACGGCACGCAGCTCTATTTTGCGTGCAGCGAAGCACAAGCGATTCGCACAGTCGATCTGAGGGTGGGTGACGTGCAAACACTGGTCGGTACCGGCCTGTTCGATTTCGCGGATAAGGACGGCGTGGGTGACGCAGTGCGCCTGCAACACCCCTTCGGCTTGGCCTATCACGCGGGCAGCGGGTGCTTGCTGGTAGCCGATACTTACAACAGCAAAATCAAACGGCTCGACCCGGCCACGCGCACCGTGACAACTTGGCTGGGCGGCAACCCGCGTGCGCTGACCAATGGCCCCGCCGCCGAGGCGCGCTTCAATGAGCCGGAAGGTGTGAGCGTGGCGGGCGACCGGCTGTATATCGCCGACACCAACAACCACGCCATCCGCGTGGTGGACTTGACGGATCCGGCGGGGCACGTCACGACGCTGGAGTTGCGTGGCCTGGCTTAAACGCGCATCCGTGGACCCGTGGCTATGGGCGATCCTGGCAGGCGCGTTGCTACTGCGGCTGGGCTACCCGGTCCTGGTCGGCCTGCCGGCGCGCACGCCCCTGCACGGCTTTGTGATTGACGAGCAAGAGTACTTTGGGGCTGCATCCGTCTTCGCTGATGGGCGCGGTTTGCATTTCTATGACACGTTTCTCTGGACGCGCACGCCGCTTTACCCGCTGCTGGTCGGCGTGCTGTTCCGGCTATTCGGGCAAAATACCGGACCGGTCTTTGCCTTACAAGCCGTCCTGTCCACGCTGACGCTGGTAGGGATTGCTGCCCTCGCCGCCCGTTGCGCCGCCCGCGCCCCGGCGCTCGGCCTGTCTCCGCGCGCCGCCGCTCGCCTCAGCGCACTACTCGGCGCGCTCTGGTTGCCCCTCACCCTGTTCAGCAACCTACTGTTGAGCGAGACGCTGTTCCTGCTGTTGGTGGTTGCCGCGTTCCTGTGCTTGCTGCGCTGGGCCGACAGTCGTCAGTCGTCAGCAACTTACGCATTACGTTTTACGCATTACGCTTCACTTTCCACTGCGGGCCTATGCCTGGGCTTGGCGGCCTTGACGCGGGCGACGGCATTGGCCTTTGTGCCGGTGGTGGGGCTGTGGGTGCTGTGGCTAGTGCGCCGCGCCGGCGCAGGGCAGGCGTTAGCGGTGCTGCTGATCGGGTTGGCGCTGCCGGTGGGGGCGGGGGTGGCCTATAATTACAGCGCGTATCATACACTGATCCTCGGTGATACGAGTAGCGGCTATAACCTGTGGCTGGCGAGTACCGGCGTGCGCGATGCCGAACGGCTCAACAGCGACCTGCGGGCCATTGCCGACCCGGTAGCGAAAGGCCGTTATGCGGCCGGTAAGGCGTGGGAAAATATCACGGCCCGGCCCGGCGATTTTGTGATCAAAGGCGTGAAAGAATTGCTTGATTTTTGGCGCATCAACTTTGGCTCGGAGGAACGGCAGGTGCGCGGCTATAGCTGGGGACGTGTTCCCGCCCGCTTGCTCCTCAGCTTGCTGGTCGGCGAAGACGGCCTGTATATTGCCGTCGCGCTGCTGGCGCTGCTGGGCCTAGCTGCCGCGCCGCCCGATCCGCTGAAGGCACTCACCGCACTCTGGACGCTGACCTGGATGGCGGTGGTGTTTGTCTTTTTCGCTGTCAGCCGCTTTCGCTTGCCGGTGGTCGTGCTGTTGCTGCCCTGGACCTCGCTGGGCTTGGCTTATCTCCGCAAGGTGCTACAACGCAGCAAGCAAAAATACATATCCCGGAAGAACGGCCGACTAGCTGCGGGACTAGCTCTGGCGTTCCTGATCGTGGTCCTGCCTAGTCTGCCCGACGACATGGCGGCGGTAGCGCTGGGCGTGAGCAAGTGGATCGCGCAAGCGCCTTATCGGGCGGCTGTGCCGTTGCTTGGTCCCGGCGGCGACCCGGCGGCAGCTTTAGCCCGCTTGGCGCAGGCGGACCAAACCGTGCCGGATAGCCAGTGGGCGACTGACGCGGCGCAACTGGCCCAGACGGGGGCGGATTGGGCGGGGTTGGCCCAGCGCCCGGAGATCGCATTGGGGCGTGATAGCCCCCTAGCCGATCAGTACGAGCCGTTCCTGTTGAGCGGCGCGATTGCGCGGGAACAAGGCCGAGCCGGCAACGCGCAAACGGCGTTCAACGCCCGTCCGGTGCAACTCGCCGGCTGGGCGGCGGTGGATTGGGCGGCGCGTTTTCTGCCCGCCCCGTCGGCCGCGCGGGTGGACGTGGGTAGCACGCTGGATTGGGGCGCGGTGGCCGGCTTCTACGGCAGTGAAACTGTCGGCAATGGGGCCGCAGTTGTGACCTATCGTTGGAGTGGGCCGACCGCGACCGTGCGTATACCTGTCACTGTTGCGACCCGACAACTGATTGTCCGTTGCAATGGCGGACGGCCGGCAGATGTGTCGCCCGCGACGGTGCAATTGCAGGCTACGGGATCGCAGGGGCTACAGGCGCCGCGCAGCTATACGCTCCCGACTGCCGCCGGTTGGCAGGAGATCAGCCTGCCTGTCATGCCGCCCGCTGCCGGCTGGATGACGTTGACCCTCCGCACCGCCGGTTTTGTGCCGGGCGGCTATGATCCGCGCTTGCTGGGAGTGCAAGTGGATTGGGTGGAGGCGCGCTGATGAGAAGCAAGCGCGGCGATTGGGCGACGTGGGCGCTGGGCGGGGCGTTGGCCCTGCTGGCGCTGCTGCTGACTTTGCGTGTGCTGGATAATGCGCGCATCATGGCCGGGCTGTTCGTCTGGCCGTTTCAGCACGACGAGTCGGAGAGCATGATCGTAGCCGAGACGTTGCTGCTCGATCATGGCGTGAATATCTATGCCAAATTGACCCCGCAGCAGTTTATCGCCGCACCCTATCCGCCGCTCTACTATCTGCTCAACTGGCCGGCTATCCACCTGCTCGGCCCGACGTTCAAGGTGGGGCGTGCCTTGTCGCTGGCGGCGACATTGGCGGTGGGGCTGTTGCTGATCGCGCTGACCCGCCGCCTGACGGGCGACCGGCTAGCGGCCGTAATCGCGGCGCCGGCGTGGGGCGCAATCGGCATTGTGGGCTTCTGGGGGGTGTTGGTCAAGCCCGATATGCTAACCGTCGCGCTGGGCCTAGCCGGGTTGCTCTGGTTGTTGCGGGCGATTGCGGGACAAGGGCACATCTGGGGGGCGTTGCCGCTGTTCTGGGCCGCCTTCTATAGCAAGCAAACCGCCGTTGCCGCCGCCGTTGCCGCTTGTGTCTGGCTGATTTTGCGCGATTGGCGACGCGGCCTGATTTTCAGCACTCTCTATGCGGTGGGTGCCGGCGGCGGCACGCTGTTGCTCAACTGGTGGACCGCCGGCGGCTACTTCTATCACGAGTTCACCGAGCACAACCTGCCCTGGTTCCCTGCTGCTTACTGGGATGCGTTTAGCAATTGGGCCGGCAGCTACTGGGCGTTGCTGCTGCCGGGCTTGCTGGGTCTGGTGTTCGCGCTGCGGCAGGGGACTGCCCTCACTCCTCAATCCCCTTTCCTACCAGGAGAGGAGGAGAATGGCACAGGTTCCCCTCTGCTAAAGTGGCTGCGGTCGCCGGCGGTCCTTGCGGCCGGCTACGCGGGCATGAGCCTGATCATGTCGAGCGGCGCGGGTACGTTGGGCGGCAACCACAATCATCTGTTGGATCTGACGGCAGCGCTGTGTTGGGGATTAGGTATAGCAGTGGCGGTGCTGCGGGCGGCACCGCGTCCGCTGGGACAAGTGCTAGGGGCGGCGGCGGTGCTGGCGCTGTGTGTGGGAGTAGGTACGTCGGCCGGCACGCCGCACTGGTTGAGCCAGGAGTTTCGCGTGCTGCCGCGCACAGTGCTTGATGGGATGCCCAATGTAGCTCAGTATACCAGCAACACCGCCGGGCCGGTCTACTCCACCGACCTGAGTGTGCTGCTCGTCACCGACAAGTGGCGCGTGCGCCTGTGGACCACCGATCCCTATACTCAGACCCACGCCGGGTCGGCGCAAATCCATCGTCTGGCGGTGGATCGGTGGGACGAGTCGGCCTTGATCGCAGCGGTGCGGCGGCATTATTTCAGCCTGATCGTGCTACGCTTCAACCTCAACCCGGACGATCCCAACTACGGGGCCGCCGGCGATCTCTCTCCAGGCATGGCACAGGCCGTGCGCGACTCGTACCAGTTGGACCAGAGCAATGTGCGCTTCCTGTATAAGCCGAAGCCCCAGCCTTAGCATCTAGCCGATAGCACCGGAGCCGGACCAGGCGGCGCGTTGCGCCCATTCCGCACTCTCGATGCCTTCGCGGCTGTCGGCGCCCCAACGCAGGGCGGCGAGATCGAGGATCACTAACAAAGCTAGGCTAATCAACAGTTCCATCATCAGGCTCCTTCACGCTCTTGACGACTACATTCTAACCCTTTATAATCCTTATCACTGGTTATATTGTAGATCAGAATCTCTAACCTGTCAATAGGTCTTTGCTGGTTAGAAGACCGATCTTGACTACACCATTTGATGGAGCAGCGCATGAGCGAAAGTCCCGACCTCACCACCTTACGTCTGCTGGGGGGGCGGTTGTGTTTGGATTTTGTTAACACCATAGACGGCGGTTACGACCAGCCGCAGCGCGACTGGTTGGCGAGCTACGCCGATTTGGTAGCCTGGAGCCGGCACGCCGGGGCGCTGGACGCGCCGGCGGCGGCGACTTTGCACAAGGCAGGGGCACAGCGGCCTGACGCAGCAGCGAAGGCGTTAGCGGCTGCCGTGGCCTTGCGCGCGGCGCTCTACCGGATTTTCCGTGCCGTGAGCGACGCACAGCCGCCCCCCGCTGCGGCGCTGGCGACGCTAAACTTGGCGCTGGCGGACGCGGGGAGCTACGCTTGTCTGGTGCCGGTAGCCGGTGGGTTCGCGTGGGGTTGGACCCCGGCGACCGACCGGCTGGATCGCGTACTATGGCCGGTAGTCCGTTCGGCGGCAGAGCTATTGCCGGCCCCTGACCTCGCCCGCGTGCGCGAATGTGCCGGCGACTCGTGCGCGTGGCTGTTTGTGGACACTAGCCGCAACGGCAGCCGCCGCTGGTGCGATATGCAAGACTGCGGCAACAAGGCCAAAGCGCGGCGCCATTACCAGCGCCGCAACGGATCGCGTATAATGCCTTCAGATTAAACAGGCGCACCCAAGCGCGTCGCTATAACTTAGCGTACTTGCAACTTTTCACTCGTGATGGAGGCAACATGAGCGCAAACGTCAATAGCATTCCGCAGGACTTACTGGACATCCTGGTGTGTCCACTGGATCACGGCAAGGTGAATCTCCAGGGTGAGGAATTGGTCTGTGCCACCTGCGGCCGAGCCTATCCGGTGCGCGACGGCATCCCGGTGATGCTGCTGGACGAGGCCCGGTTGCCTGCCGATGGGACCGGCGCAGCGGCCGCTGTAGTCGGACGCACGCCGGGTGCCGCCGAAAGTGCCGAATAAAGGGGTCGTCTTTTTCTATCCGCGCCTTAAAAAGCTGACCGGGGCCGAGCGGCTTATCCTCAAGCTAGCCGATTATGTGGGCCGTGCCGGGGTGCCGGTCACGCTGTTGACGCAGCGCCTGGCCCCGGCTTGCCGGCCCGAACTAGCGCCGCACGTCCGCCTGCGGCAGATGGGCCGCCGTCTGGAATGGACCGGGCGGCATTACGCCGATGCCGCGCTGGAATATGGGCTGGGGCCGTGGCTCTTGCGTGGCTTACCGCCGTTGCGCGAGATCGCGGGGCTCTGTTTTTTCGGCCCACCCAGCCTCCCAGCGCTGTGGTGGGCCAAGCGGGTGCTGTTGCCGTTGCGTGGGCGGCGCGATATTCCCTGTCTCTATTTCTGCTTCGAGCCGCCACGGGTAATTTACAGCGACACGGCCGCCATTAGCCGCCGCTTGGGGCGGGCGGGCGGGCTGTTGCGCGTGGCGGCGCGGCTCTACAAAGGCATAGACCGCCGCATGGTCGCTGCTGCCGATGCGCTGCTGGGCAATAGCCCGTTTGGGGCGGCGCTGCTGGCGGCGGCCTACAGGCGGCCCGCCGTGGTGCTGCCGCATGGCGTAGACTTCCTGCCGCCGTCGCCCGCCGCCGTCACTACGACGCGCGCCGCCTTCGGCCTGGGTGATCGCCTGCTAGCGATCACGGTTAACCACCTGCACCCGCGCAAACGGGTGGACTTGTTCTTACGCGCCCTAGCCCAGGCGCGAGCCGATGGCGCAGATGTGGGCGGGGTGATCGTCGGTGGTGGGCCGGAGCGTACAGCGCTCGAAGCCCTCGCCCGCGAATTAGCGATCAGCGATCATGTCTACTTCACCGGCTTTGTGCCCGAAGCCGACCTGCCCGCCACCTACGCCGCCGCCGATTTCTATGTCCACACGGGAGTGCAAGAGAGCTTCGGCCTGTCGGTGATCGAAGCCGCCGCGTTGGGTTTGCCGGTCATCGCCGTGGCTGAGGGCGGCCCCACCGCCACCGTGCAAGACGGCGTGACCGGCCTACTGGTCGCCGCCACGCCTACCGCCCTCGCTACCGCCGTCACACACCTGGCCGCCGACCCCACCTTACGCCGGCGCATGAGCCGGGCGGCCGCCGCACACATCGCCGGCGCCTATCGCTGGACCGACGGGGCGGCGGTGTTCCTGGCACAACTGGCGTTGGCGCAGGAGCGCGTAAAACGTAAAAGGTGAGTATAGGTGGTGGCACCTTTTACGCTTCACGCCGCTTACCGATTGTCCCTCTCTGCCCCCGCCGCCTCGGCGTAGCGCGAATGTGGGCCGTACCGCCAGTCGTAGTAGTGGCGGCCCACGTTGCCCATTTCCACCTGCCAAGCCGGGGCATTGGTGGGCACATAGGTGAGCACACGGCGCTGGTAGGCTTGGATCAGTGCCCACTGATCGGCTCCGGCGATGCGGATACGGACCCAGTAGGCTTCGCTGATCGGGTAGCCTAGGTCGAATAGCGGGTCCACAACGGCCCCTTGCACCAACCCACCGTTCTGGTAGATCAGCCCCTGCCGAGCTTGGAACGCGGCGAAGACGTTGGGGATGTTGTGGCCTAGCGTCGGCTCATAGCGCGCCTGGGTTACGCCCGCCAATGCACCGGCCGGCACTTGGCCGGTGCCGTCACCGACGGTCCCCGCCCGATCGAGCGTGGCCGTGACCGGCGTGCCGGTGAGGTCATCGGCCCGGTTGTCCCCGTGCAACGATGCGACACGGGCCATCGTGGCATAGGTCGGCGCATCGGGGCTATCGCTATCGCCGGCCACCGGCACTGGGTTCGGGGCCGCCGCCTGCGGGTCGAATTGGGTGTCGCCGGTCTGCACCTGCCCCGTCATCATCTCAACCACCAGCAGGCCGTTGGTCACGAACCATTTGGCCGCCGCGTCCGCCGCCGGATTGTTGATCTCCATACGCGCTTTGTCAAAATATTGCACTAGTCGCTGCCCGTTCTTGCCTTGCGTGTAGGGTTCATTGCCCGCCGCGAAGGGCGCCGGCCCCCAGATCCAGGGCCGCGCCGCTTGGCCGTCACGCACCGGGCGGTCGCTGCGTTCCCAGACGCGGGCGAAGGCAGGGTCCACAAAGTCTTTGGCCGGCGCGGGTGTGAAGGTTGGGTTAGCAGTGGGGTTGCCGCCGGCGGTCGGGACCGGAGCCGCGCCGGTTAATTGACCGTTGATGTTGACCGCGTAGATGTTTTGGTCGCCCAACCGTGTATCCACCCAGGCCACCGAGGCCCGCCCGGCCACCGCGTCCACCTGGATATAGTCGCCGATCAACGTGCCGCCGAAGCCGATGCTGGGATCGCTTTGCGCGTCGCCGATCCGCACCTCCGGCGCGAAGCTGCGCCCGTCGTCGCTGGACTGGGTGTAGTAGGGCGAGAAGGTCAGGTTATGCGGGTCGTCGCGGCGGTCGAGCCAAGCGACATGCAGCACACCGTCGGGACCGAAGACCAGCGTTGGAAAGAACTGGTCGGCGTTGCCGCTGTCGCTGTTGAGGCGGGTCGGTGCGCTCCAGGTGCGTCCGTTGTCGCGCGAGCGAGTGAGCAGGATGTCACTGTTGCCGGGGTAGTCGTTCCAAACGGCGGCCAATGTGCCGTCGAGCGGGTTACTCGCCAGTTGCGGCAGCACAAACATCCGAAACTTGCTGGTGGGCAGTGGTGTGGGCGGGTCATGCACATCGGCGACTTTGACCGGCGGCGCGAAGCTGCGCCCCCCATCGCTGCTGCGCCCCAGCCAGAGGCCCGCCTTACTGGTCTGGTCATAGTACAGCACATTGAGGTCGCCCGCCGGACCGACGGCCGGGAAGGCGCCTTGTACATCGGTCTGGTCGTGCGTGCGGCTGATCTGCACCGGCGTGCTCCAGGTTGCGCCCGCATCGGTCGAGCGGATTTCCACGATGTCGCCGCGCTGCTCCTTATCGTTGATCGTGGTGAAGCGGGTCCAGGTGAGATAGAGTGTGCCGCGCGTGGCCGTGGCGCTGCGATCGACGGTTAGCCATTCTTTGTCGTTGAAAATCTTAGCGCTATTGGCCTGCGCCAGGACCGGCGTACTCCACGTTGCGCCGTCGTCGCTCGAATGGGCCACGAACAGCCCGCCTTTGTTGAAATCGGCCTGATCATAGCCGATCACGCTGGTATAGGCGATGCCGTCAGCGTTGTAGACCACCACCGGATCGCTCTGATTGGGCAAATCGGCGGGCAAACCGGGTAGATGGCCGTCGGTCCAGGTCGCGCCGCCGTCGCTGGAGCGGTAGTGCCAGACTTGCTTCTCGCCGTTACGCCAGTCTTTGGCGGCGGCGATCAAGTGCTGCGGGTCTTTGGGATTGACCGCCAGCGTCGGTTCCTGCTGCTGGTCGGTCTGCGTCACATTAACGCGCACATTGGCGCTGAAACCGGCCTGTGCGGGGACGGCTGCGTTGGTCTGACCGGCTGCCCCCGCCAGTAGCGGCAGCAGCAACAGCATAGGCACCAGGCGCAGGGTTGGACGATGGGTGAGTTGCATTAATGTGGGATCTCCCTCTATTAGTTAGCTATGGCTGTGCAAGGGTTCTACCCTATATACGCCCTGCGGTCGGAGATGGTTCGTTTCCCGGCACGGCCGTAGTAAGCCGCTTCGGTACCCCGGAACCGCCAGAGGCACAGGCTGTGCTAGTGCAGGTTCAGATGCGAGGTAGTTCCGATTCAGTACACAAAGGAGGCACTCGAATGGCTTGGCTTCATGTGCATCATAAGGTGCAAGACTATAACCAGTGGCGGCAGGTGTGGGACCGCACGGCCGAGTACAAGCGACACCAGGGTTGGAAACGGTTTCGCCTGTTCCAGGTGGCCGGCGACCGTACCGATTTGATCGTTATGGAGCAGTTCGGCACGCTCGAACAGGCGCAAGCCTATGCCGCGTCGGACGTGCTGCAAAAGTCACTGCAACAGGCCGGGGTGATCGCGCCCGCCGAAATCGTGGTCCTGGATGGGCTGGAAGAGGGGCCGGCGTGACGCAGGCGGCGACGATCCGCGGCGAAGCGCAATTCATCGAAACCAACGGTGTGCGGCTCCATGTGGTGCTGGCTGGGCCGCAAGACGGGCCGCTGGTGGTGCTGCTGCACGGCTTCCCCGACTTCTGGTACGGCTGGCGCAAGCAAATCCCCGCGTTGGCGGCGGCGGGTTACCGTGTAGCTGTGCCGGATCAACGCGGCTATGGGCGCAGCGACAAGCCCCGTGGTATCGCGGCCTATAGCGTAGACCATTTGGCCGCCGACATCGCCGGGCTGATCCGCACGTTGGGTCACACGCAGGCGGCAGTGATCGGGCACGACTGGGGCGCGGCAGTGGCCTGGCACCTAGCCCTCACGCAGCCGGCTTATGTGGCGCGGCTGGGTATCCTCAACGTGCCGCACCCGGCGGTGATGGCCCAGCAACTGACGCATAACCCGGCGCAACTCCTGCGTAGTTGGTATGCCTTCGCCTTCCAGTTGCCGGCTGTTCCGGAAGCCCTGTTCCGTGCCGCCGACTTTCGCGTGGGCGTGGCCGGGTTGGTGGTCAGCAGTCGGGTGGGGACGTTCACGGATGAGGATCTGCGCCATTACCGACGGGCGTGGGCGCAACCCTGGGCACTCACCTCGATGATCCACTGGTATCGGGCGGCGGCGCGCAGCCTGGGCACCTTGCCGACTGATCTGCGGGTGCGGATGCCTGCGCTGATCATCTGGGGCACCGGCGATAAGTTTTTAGGTCGCGAAATGGCCCCGGCCAGCCTAGCCTATTGCGACGACGGGCGCTTGGAACTCCTGGAAGGTATTGGTCATTGGGTGCAAGACGAGGAACCGGCGCAAGTCAACCGCTTGCTACGCGATTTTCTTCTGTCGCCCGCGCAATCGCACGGTAGCAGGCGCGCAAATCGCGCCGCAGGCGGCGCCAATCGCCCGCCACGTCGCTAGAGGCGCCGCTGGTGATGCGGTCTACCGTGGTGTTGGCCCGCACACGCAACTCCGCCGATTCGCGGGCTTGGGTTGGAGTGATGCCGAAGACGGCGCTGTGTAGCTCGACCATTGTGGCGAGGAATTCGGTCTTGTCGGGCTTACCGGACAGGCGGCGGTGGTCGTCATTGTAGCGCAGTTCCAGCGCGGCGACGCGCGCCGGGTCAAAGCGCAGGGTGGAATAGCGCCCGGCCAGCCAGTAAAACTTCTCGTAATATGCCTGCACTACCTGTGCATCGTGGTCACGCGGTACCCAAGCAATCGAGGCGCGTGTCACGTAGTAGGCCGCCTGCCAGGAGCGCGGGAAGGGAATGCGGAACTGCTCTTGACATAATCCGACAATCAGCCGCAGCAAGCGGCCCCAACGCCGGTCGTAGTAGGCCCGCCAGCCGGCGGCTTCAAAGTAGGCGACCCGGTCGGGATCAAAGCGCGGCTGTCTCTTCAGCTCCGGTCCAGTCGGTCCAGCCAAACTCCATGCCGTTTACACCTTGGATCAGGCTGCCGATTAGGTTGCCCTGTGCCCCACGCAGCGTTACTGCCCACGCGCCGTCGTCGTAGGCGACCAGATGTTCGCGCATCACCACATCGCCCGGCCCCGGCTGGCGCAGGCGGATACAGGCCGCGTCCAGTCGGAAAAGGGTTGTGCCCTCATCCGTCTCCGGTTCGCAGTCCAACAGAGCGTGATAACGGGCCGTGCTGGCCGCCCGATCTTGCACGGCCAGGGTGATCTCGGCCACGCCGGTCACGCCGTTGGCGTGCTCGCGTGCTGCGCCGGGCGGTACGCGCAGGTCACGTGCGGTCAAATCGGCGCACAGGAAAGGTAGGTCGGAAGTCAAGGGGATAGCTGTTTGCCAGGCGACGGTTTGGCCGTCGGGGCGTAGGCGGCTGCCGGGGGTGGGTCCGTCCAGTGAGAGGCCGCGTGCCTGAGCCGCTACCACATCTTCGTTAATAGCCGTGGGTAGCAGAGCATAGTCAAGCAGGCCCGCGCCCATCGCCCGCCGCGCCATCCAGCGGCGGGTGAGCGCTGCCAGACCCGCCGATTGCGGTGTACGCAGCGGTGCGTGCGACCGGCGGATAGTCTTCTCGCCTGCCCCATCCAGGGCAGCGGTCGGGACGAGCGCCGGCTCGCCCTTCGGTTTTGTCGGGTGGGCCGCCGCCTCAAGATCCGCTTTGCCTTTGGACGACAGGACGGGTGCCGGCGGGTCCGTATCGCGGAAGGCGATCAGTTCTAGGTAACTACCGTCGGCTAGGGCGATCAGCGCGTTGTGCGTTAAGCCGCCGGCGTGTTCGCCGCCGGGGGTGACCGTGAAACCGCGGGCAGTGTAATCTCTCTCGGCCTGCTCCAAGTCGGGCACCAGGATCACGATATGATCAATGCCGATAATCATGCGTGGGCCTCGCCGAAGCGTTGCAATACCTCATAGATCGCGTTAGCCCCGAACGCGACCGCCGCGACGGGGATGCGTTCGTCAGCGGCGTGGATCGTGGCCTGGAAGTCGAAATCAGGCGGTAGGTTCATGGGTAGGAACCCGTAGGTTTGGATGCCCAGGCGGGCAAAGTAGCGCCCGTCGGTCACAAAGGGCATCAAGGTGGGCAGAGGGATCGCCTGGGGGTCGGCGGCACGGATCACTGCGGCCAGCGTAGGAAATAAGCCTAGGTCAGGGGCGGCGGGGCCGGCGTTTTCGCCCGTCACTTCCCACTCCACACCGGTGCCGCTCCAAGCGCGCAGTTCGGCGGCCAGATCGGCGGGACCGTAACCGGGCAGCGTGCGTCCGTCCAATTCCAGCATGATGCGGCTGGGGTGGACGTTGGCCGCTTCGCCCCCGGTCACGATGGTTGGACTGACTGTGTTGTGCAGTACCGGATCAAACAGCTTGCCGGTTGGTCCCATGCCGTCTAGCACGGTATCGGTCTGTGCGGGGTCCAGCAGGGCGCTGAGTGGTTGCCCCAATGCCGCCGGCAAGACCGGCACCATCGCCTCGATCATGTGCTTGACCACCGGCGTGATATGGACCGGCAGGCGTGCGCCGTCCAGCCGCCTCAGCAGGGTGCCCAATTGGGCCATCGCGCCGCCGCGTATGGGTTGCGAGGCGTGCCCGCCCGGCCCGCGCACCGTCGCCCGCACGCGACATGACTGTTTTTCGGCCACCATGATCGGATAGAACACCTGCCCGGCCAGCCGCAATGGGAAGCCGCCGAACTCGCCCAGCGCATAATGCACGCCCGCGAAGCGATCCGCGTGGTCACGGATCAGGAAGCCCGTACCCTCAATGCCGAAGGCTTCCTCGTCACTGACGAGCAGCAACAGCACATCGCCGGGTGGCGGCGTGGCCGCGGCTTGCGCCCGCAGCACGGCGGCGACCATCATCGCCACGCCGCCTTTCATATCCAACGCACCCCGGCCCCACAGATAGCCGTCGTGGATCTCGCCGCCGAAGGGTGGATGCTGCCAAGCTTGGTTGGCGGTGGTCACCACATCTACATGGCCCTGGAGCAACAGGGGCGGGGCTGTGCCGCGCCCCGGCAGGCGGGCCAGGAGGTTGGGCCGCGCCGGATCGTGCGCCAAAATCGCCGCCGGAATCCCGGCGGCGGTCAGCAGATCATGGACATAGGCGATACAAGCGGCTTCGGCTCCCGGCGGATTAGTTGTATCGAAGCGGATCAGCCGCTGCAACAGTTCCGCTGGGCGCGTGTATAGTGCGGAGTCGGCGCTGGTCGCGGTCATAGATAGTCCTGCCTAGCGGCGCAACGCGCCTAGATTGTCGGTTGACCTCGCCTCGCGCTTCTGCTACAATCAGCCGCGAGGAGGAAGGTGCTACATGAATCAAATGATGATCGTGCGCTTGTTATTCGTTGTCGTTGTCGTGCTCGGCTTGGCCCAACTACTGGATTGGGTGCCCGCCGGTCAGGGCAGCGTGTTCACTTGGATCCACATCATCGCCGGCTTGGCGCTCATTGTCCTGATGGAGCGGGTCTGGTCGGCCCGCACGCGCTAACAAAGTCTGAGTTCTGAATTAGCAACTTAGCTCTAGCGCGCTAATGAAATCCGTAACTCAGAACTCAGCCTTCAGAGCTTCGGTCGCTTGCCGGGCCAGGTTCTCAATTGCGGCCCAATCGCCGGCGCGTACAGCGGCGGCCGGTTGGATGGAGCCCGCGAGACCAATCACCTGCACGCCTGCCGCCAGATAATCACGAATAGCGGCCACCGTTGTACCACCCGCCGCCCAAAGGGGCAGGGTGGGCAAAGGGGCCATGATGTCGCGGAAGTAGGCCGGGCCGCCGACCGCACTGACCGGAAAGACCTTGACCAGATCCGCCCCTCGTTCCAGTGCGGCGAGGATCTCCGTCACGGTGAGAGCGCCTAATACGGTGACCGCACCGTACTCCTGCGCCGCCGGCGCGAGGTCCGGCGCGCACGGCGCGACCAAAAAGCGTGCACCGGCATCCAGCGCGGTCCGTGCGGTGTCGGTGGTCAACACAGTGCCCGCGCCGATCAGGATGGCGGGGTCGCTACGGAAGCGGTCGGCCAGTTCGGTGATCAGCCCCGCCGCCCCCGGTGTGGTCATCGTGATCTCAACGCAGTTGATGCCGCCGCGTAGATAGGCCAACGCAATCTCGCGCGCCGCCGCCGCGTCGTCCACGCGCACTACACCGACTAGCCGCGCCGCCCGCAGCGTGTCCATTGCCACCGTGCGCCCTTGTCGTTCCACGGCTGCTTCGTTCATGGGTGGCTCCTAATGCGTAATACGTAAGGACGTAAGTGCGGGTTGCGGGTCGCAGGCCGGGCAGGAGATGCGGAACCGGCGTGCCTTATTATAGCACGTTTTGCCTTTTTTGGCACGCCGCCCGACCTGACCCCCGCTTCTAAAGGGAAGGAGGTGTTGACGGAGACACCGCAGCCATTGAGCAGCAGGATCACCACTCCAAGTGGCGTGTGATCCTGCTACAGGTGCAGCGTGTTCACGATGCGTTCAACCTGCTTGACGTGCGGCCGTTCATGGCGCGCCAGCCTCGCGGCATACGACAGCACGGTCCTTTCGAGAACCTTGCCCGCCCCCGTCACGGTCGCTGCCCGTGCCCAGTCTGCGGGGGCTAACGGTGCCAAGACGGCCAAGAGATCGGTCCGCTGCGCGGCAAAGGCGTGTAACGAGGGCTGAAATTCCTGTTCGCGATAGTCCGTTTGTTTGATCCAGGTCTTGGGATTGACCGCCCGCAGGGTCGGTCTGTCTTGGGCGATCATCGCCGCAATGGCGTTGCCCCACATATCCGCACACGCACGCAGATGGGCCAGCACCTCGGTGGCGGACCACTGATCGGGGTGGGGGCGGGTATGCAATTGAGCTGGGGCCAGTCCGGCGGTAAGCGCAGCGAGGCGCGGCGACGTTGCTGCCAGCAGGGGCAGCACCTGCTCACTGCTGAGGGGGCTAGGGGGCACAGGCGGTCTCCTTGCGCACAGACCCAGAGATATATGCGGTCAGCGCCATTAGAAGGTAGTGTTTAATTTCAGCTAGCTATTCTGCCAAGTGGCGTGAGATCCTGATCATAATGCGCCTTGCTCCCCCTCGCCCTTTAGACGCGGGGGAGGGGGAGCGGGGAGCGGCGACCCATTAGATAACACTGTACAGATCATAATCCGTCTTGCTCCCCCTCGTCCTTTAGGAGCGCGGGTCGGGGGGTGAGGTCGGCGATCCCTGCGTCACCAGACTCTCGATCCACGCTTGATGCTCACGGAAGTGTTCCGCTGTGTTGCTGTAAATCAGGCCGAGCAGCGGCCGCTCATCGCGGTCGCCGGGGGCGGCGGGCAGGTAATCGCTGACCGCCTTGACCAGATCTGCATCGCTCAACGGCTCGATCAGGCGCAGGAGGCGGTTGTGTACTGTGCGCGAGTCGGCCAACGCCGCAGCCGACGCTGTATCCCTTCCCCTCGCCTGGATAGCCGCGTTGATGGTGTCATCGTCGCCACTGTCGTAGACTTCTTCGGTGATACCTAGCCCCTCGTGGCGGGGCCGGCCTTGCAGAACTACGATCACCGACCGCTCCCAGGCTGCCAGGTGAACCAGATGGTCTTTCACCGCCCAGCCCGCCGGATCGTGGATCTCGGTCATTTGCTCTTGTGTCAGCCCATCCAGGGCTCTATTGAGCCGGGTCCAAGCTGCGTCTATCTCCCGTACTAGCTCTGCCTTGTTATGGCGTGTCTCCATGGTATTTGTCTTACCCCCTAATAGCTATACTCATGTTTCACGTTTCACGTTTCACGGTCTATGGCTCACGGCGTAGTGGTCAGCAGGCCGTCCACGATCTTTGCCAGTTGGGCGCGGGTGGCATAGGCGTTGGGGCGGAAGGTGTGGTCGCTGTAGCCACCGACTAGGCCGTGGAAGGCGACCTGAGCGATAGAGTCATAGGCCCAGTAGCCGCCCGGCACATCGCGGAAGCCGGGATCGGGTGGCGGGGCGGCGGACCACCCGGCCGCCCCGACGATCAACTTGGCGACCTGGGCGCGCGTCACCGGCGCGATGGGGTGGAAGCCGCCGTCGCTGTAGCCGCTGATCAGGCCGGAGTGCGCCGCCGTCTCGATATACGAGTAGCCCCAGAACGTCGGCGGCACATCGTTGAAGGTGGGCGTGGCCGGGGTGATCAGCGCCCAGTTGCGCGCGCGACCCAGCATCGCCAAGAACTGCACACGGCTAGTCAGGTCGCCGGGGTGGAATGTACGGTCAATGTAGCCGCCGACGATGCCCCGACAGTAGAGATCGCGGATGGCGGCATAGGCCCAATACGAGGGCGGCACGTCGCTGATACTGGGTATGCAGGGATAGGGCGAGGGAGTCGGCTCCGGTGTAGGATGCCCATAGCGCAGGGTCATCGGCAACGAAACTAACGCGGGCGCATCGGCCGGCCCGACAAACACCTTGCCGTCGTAGATGCCCGGCACGAGACCGGGGCGGTTATAGCCGACCGTGAAAGTAAGGGTGGTGCCGGGCAGGACCGGTCCCGACACTCGCGCCGGGGTCACGCTCAGATCGCCACCGCGCACCGCTCGAATCGTCAGGTCAAACAGCCTGCCGCCGTCGGGCACGTTCAGGCCGCCGTCCACGCGCACGCGGTACTGTCCATCATGCGCCGGTTCGACGCGGAAGTATTGCGCCGGCCCGCCGCCGCCGCCCCCCCCCAGCCAGACCCAGCGTGTGCCGTCGTAGTAATCCACAAAGAGGTAGAGGTCCATATTCGTCGCGCTTTGCGTGCTGAACTCCACCGAGGCGGTGTTGCTCAGGGTTATCTCATAGAAGTAGGTGCCCTGCGCCTGGATCGGCTGATCGTGGATCATCTGGCGCTGGCTGAGACCGTAGCCGGTGACGGCCAAGCCTTTGGGCAACGTGATCGCTGTGGTCACGCTAATCACCGCCTGATCCTGCGTGCGGTCGCTGTCGAGGTTGATTGCGTCGGTACTGAGTGTGACCGTGCCCAGCGTGCCGGTAAACGGCTCGCTGACGGCCGCCCCGCTGTACCAGACGTTGTGCATCACTACTTCATGCAGGCCGGGCTGGCCGATAGGGCCGCTAACCCATTCACTGGGTCCGTTTGTGGCCGTCTGCCAGCCCCACTGTCCACCGCCCTCGTAATTATAGACGCTGCCGCCGATGCCCCACAGGTCATAGGGACCGAAGCGGGTCGGGTCCGTCACTGAATAGTAGTCCCAGGGGGCCGCGCCGAGCAGGAAGGTGTCGTTGTCGGTAGGATAGTGCGGCCAGGTAGTATTGACCCACAAGAAGGTATTGGCCGGCGGGGTGCTGGGGTTGAAGGCGAAGAAATGCCGCCAGTCGCCGGAGTCGGGGCGCCAGGCCCAGTTGCCCGCACCGGTCATGCGTCCGCTGTCATAGACGGTCGGTGCGGGGGGCGTGCCGCCGAAGCTGCCCCCTAACTGCGGCAGGGCGACGTTCAGCGCGACCGGCACTAGGCTCGTCCCACTGCTGCTCGTCACGCGCACCGCCCCTTCGTAGGCACCGGCGGCGGTGCCTGGCGGCACGCGCAGGGTCAGCCCCACCGTGGCGCTGCCGCGTGCGGGTACGGTCGCCCCGGCAGCATCGGGAGTCAGTACCGTCCAGGGGCTGTGGCGGTAGAACGTCGCCCGCAGGGTGATGTGTGTATGTGGGATCGTGGCGATGCCGTCGGCGTGTTGTAGGCCGATCCAAAGGCCGTTGTGGCTACGCTCCAGCGGGCGCTCGATAAAGCCTTCCATGTTATCCGCTTTCGGATAGCTGTACCAGAAGCGATTGTACTCGCCGGTTTGGATTTCGCCCGCTTGTACTACCCCGTCGTGGTTTTGATCGGTCCACAGCCGCCCATCGCTGTTCTTATCTTGCCAGTCGTAGGCTAGTAGGCGGAAGGTGTTATGCCAGAACAGGAACTGCGATTGCGGGTCACTGAGGGTGAACTCGGTGTAGGAGATGACCGCCTGCACGCGCAGCAGGTCGGTGCCGGGCGGGATTACGCCGGTCAGATCCTGCAAATAGTCGGGGCGGGTGAAGCCGCCGGGCGTTTCGACGGTGTTAGTGGTCGTTACGGTCCAATCGTAATGGCCGTTTTCGAGCAGCAGATCGCTGGCGACCGTCGCCGCTAAGGGGGCGGGACCGGGATTGGTCAGGGTCAACGTGGTGGTGCTTGTGCTGCCCGGATAGACATAGCCCGCGAAAAACGGCGCGCTTTGGCCGGGGGTCCAACGCGCCGGCGAGACCCGCAACCCGCTATAGCCCGCCGCCAGTTGCACCAGCCGGTTGCCGTCTACCAGCCCCGCGCCCTGCGTGAAGGGGCCGTAGTGCAGGTCACGCGCCGACGAGGTGAGCAGTTCGCGCGCGGTAGCGGCGCTCGGCCAGCCGCCGGTGGCGCGGTGATAGGCGTTGTAGCCGAGCGCCAGCACGCCCGCCGTGATCGGGGTCGCCATGCTGGTGCCACCCCACAGTTCGTAGGCGTTGGCCCCATCCTGGCTCGCGTTCGGCGCGCTGTCGGCGGTGCCCCAGGCACCCACCGCCACGACCGCCGGGCCGTTGTTGCCGCCAATGGTCGGACCACGGTCCGACCAGGGTTGGATGTCGCCCCAGGTGATCTCCTGCGTGGAAGAGATTGGCTCGAAGGTCGTTGTTTCGCCGTATTGGGTAGCTGCGCCGACGGCGATCACGTTGGGCGCGGCGGCGGGTGGGGTCATGCTGCCGTAGCCGGGACCGCCGTTGCCGGTGGCCGCCACAAAACTGAGATTGGGCGCATCAGCCTGCAAATAGGCCAGGTAGCGCGATTGGAAATCCCAGCCGGAGTCTACGCCGCCCGCAAAGCCAAAGCTCATCGAGGCGATTTGCGGCTCATCGCCGCTGTTGGGTCGCCCATCGAGCCCATAGGTCGCCAGCATTTGGGCGTCGTAGATCGCCATGCCGCCCCGATAGACGTTGCCCATGGCGATCAGTTTCGCGTCGGGAGCCATGCCCTGCACCATGCCGCCCACGCCGGGCGGCTTGTAGGCCGGGCGCAAGCCGGCCCCCGGCCCATCAATAATGCCCTGCGCGACGACCGACGACGCGCAGGCAGTGCCGTGGTGTTCGGCATAGTCATACGATCCCATCATGGCGACCAGCGCGCCGTTCGCCGGGGCCGCGAGACCATACATCCAATCACTGGCCGGTACGGCGTGTTGCCCGTCGGCGATAAAGTAGAGCATCCCCGTGGAGAGATCGTTTAGGCCGTCGTGGTTCAGATCAAGGCCGTCTACTTCGTGCCCTTTACGAAGAGCGCGGCCGCTGCGTAGATCGTGTGAATTGGTCAGGTCCACGTACACCGTGTCGTAGATCCCCGCCTGCTGTGTGTCGGCCACGACCACTACGATGTACTCCTGATAGAGATCGAACGCCAGGTGTTCGTCAGGGAAGATACCGATGTGGTAGACCCCACTGCGGCTGGTGCCGGGCATCTGGTAGGTGTGCGTGATCGGATCCATGTGGTTGGCGGTGGCGGTGACCGTCTGGAAGTCGCCTCGCTCACCGTGAATCGTGGCCGAGGTGTCAATATACCAGGAGCCATAGGAGCGGATCGCGTTGTTGATGTCGCCGACGATGCCGCCGGCCAGCAGTTCCATTGAAGTCGGGTCAAAGGCCATCGGCCAGCCGTAGTAGGGCGAGGCGGGATCTTCGACGCGGGCAAAGGTATTCGCCAGATCGGGGTGGCCGAAGTCTACGCCGGAGTCGATCAGCGCGACTTTGACCCCGCCGCCGCGATAACCCGCCTGCCAGGCCGGTCGCACGTCCTGCACATCAACGGTGTGCCAACTGTCCGGCTGTGCCGCTTTCTGCGTTGCGGGTTTTACGGTCTGCGGTGGCGAGCCTGCGGCGACCGGCGACTGCCGCCCGGCGACTGCCGCCGGAGTGCTGTTACCTGATGCCTGATGCCTGATCGCTGCATCTGGGCGACCGCCGGCCTGACCGATGCCGCGCCCGGCGAGTTCGGGTGGCACGGGCGCGGTGGGCGCGGTGTCGGCTAGGACGGCGACGACGTTGGGTGTGGCGAGCGCGCTGATCTGCCCGGCGCGTACTCGGCCCTGCGTGAAGACGAGGCCGCGCGCATCTGGTCGGCGGGCGACGGCGCCTTGCAGCAAGCCCGTGGGTGCCGCGCCCTGGCTGACGACGATAACCGGCAGCAGCGTATCGGGGCCGGCGGCCGCAGCGACGGCCTGGCGTAGGGCCGGCGCGATACGTCCGGCGGCACGGTCGGCGCCGCTGCTGATTTGCGGCTTGCCGAGCGTGCTCACGGGCGGCGGTCCGCCGGCCGCGACACCGCCGGGCGTCGCAGGGCTGCCCAGCGCGAGCAGCAAGGCCAGGATCACAGGTGAGAACGCGAGCGCGCGCAAGGCTAGACGATGGCGCAGGACTGTAGGCATGGGGTAGATCCTTTGCTGAGTGAGGGGCGGCTAGATCGCCCTTCATTATACCAGATACCAGATTTGCCCACCGCAGTTGTCCAGCAGACGCATATCGGCGGGCCGTGTTTTTGTCTGGGCGATTGGTAACGCCCGGCGCAGATCGACTATAATAGCACCGCTATGGGCAATGCCGGCGGAACGTGCGGCTGCGATCTCTGCTACCGATCAAGGGAAGGGAAAGGATACCACCTGATGTATACGGTTACGCTTATTCCAGGCGACGGCATTGGCCCGGAGATCAGCGAGGCCACGCGGCGCGTGCTGGATGCGACCGGCGTAGCGTTCCAGTGGGATGTGCAAGAGGCAGGCACGGCGGTGGCCGAGCAGACTGGGACTGCGCTGCCGGAGTCGGTGATCGAATCGGTGCGGCGCAACAAGATCGCTATCAAAGGGCCAATCACCACGCCGGTCGGCAAGGGCTTTCGCAGCGCTAATGTCGGCCTCCGCAAGGCGCTCGATCTCTACGCTAATATACGGCCCTGTAAGACTCGGCCCGGCGTGCGCTCGCGCTACGACAATATTGACTTGATCGTGGTGCGCGAAAATACCGAAGACCTCTACGCCGGCATTGAGTTCTACGAAGGTAAGCCGGAGACGGCGGAATTGATCGCTTGGATCGCCGAAAACAACGGCGCTAAGATCCGGCCCGACTCGGCGATCAGCATCAAACCGATCAGCATCACCGGCAGCCGGCGCATCGTCAAGTTTGCTTTCGAGTATGCGCGGGCCAATGGGCGGCGCAAAGTGTCGGCGGTGCATAAAGCGAATATTATGAAGGCGACCGACGGCCTCTATCTGCAAACCGCTGAGGAAGTGGCGCGAGACTACTCGGACATCGCGTTCGAGAATGTGATCGTGGACAATATGTGTATGCAGTTGGTGCAGAAGCCCGACCTGTATGATGTGCTGGTGCTGCCCAATCTGTACGGCGATATCCTGTCGGATTTGTGCGCGGGGCTGGTCGGCGGCTTAGGTGTGGCTCCCGGCGCGAATATCGGGGAGGGCGTGGCGCTGTTTGAGCCAATCCACGGCAGCGCGCCGAAATACGCGGGTCAGAACCGCGTCAACCCGATGGCGATGATGTACAGCGGGGTGATGATGCTGCACTACTTAGGCGAGACCGCCGCCGCCGACCGCTTGGAAGGCATCCTCGACAACCTGATCGCTGAAGGCAAATATGTCACCTATGATCTCAAACCCGAACGCAACGATCCCACGGCTCTCAGCACATCGGCAGTGGCGGATGAGATCGTGCGCCGCTTGGGGAGTGCGTAAAAGGTAAAAGGTAAAAGGTAGAAAGTAGAAAGTAATTAGGGTCAGGGTCAGAACGGAGGCTGTGCCGATCTGCGAACTGCGGCCCAATCACTTTTCACTTTTCACTTTTCACTTTTCACTTTTCACGTTTTACGCGCCATGCAGATCGCCCTCAACGGCTTCTACTGGGACCAACCCGATACCGGCAGCGGGCAGTATTTGCGGCGGCTGTGGCGCTATCTGCCGCGACTGCCGCCAGCGGCCGCGCACACGTTTGTGTTACTGCGCCCCGGTAACGGGCCGCCTGCCAATATGCCGCCGGCGCCGACGAACGCACGGCTGTTGACAGTGGGACTGTGGCCGGCGGCGGGGCACGGCGGGCAGCGGGCCAAAATCTGGTGGGAGCAGGTCGGTTTGCCGGCGGCGGCGCGTCGAGTGGGCGCAGATCTGCTGCATTGCCCCTACCTGGCCGCGCCGCTGGTCGCCTTTTGTCCCACCGTGATTACGGTACATGACCTGATCCCGTGGGCTTTGCCGGCCTATCGGGCGGGGCGGGCGGTGCGCCTCTATCTGTCCCTAGCGCGCTTGGCCGCAGGCCGCGCTTCCCTCCTGCTGACCGACTCGGAAGCCTCGCGGCGTGATGTGCTACGCTATTTTCGCGTGCCGCCGGCGCAGGTTCGCACAGTGCTGCTGGGCATTGAGCCGGAGTTTGCCGTCGCGCCGCCCGCCGCCGATGTCGCCGCCATGCGGGTGCGCTTCGGCCTACCGCCGCGTTATGCGTTCTACATCGGTGGCTACGACCGGCGCAAGGATGTGCCTACCTTATTGCGCGTTTGGGCCGCCGCGTTGCCGCAACTGGCCGAGTCCGAGGAATCGCCGGTACTGGCATTGGCCGGGCGCATCCCCGCACCCGGTGGCCTTTACCCCGACATCACCAGCCTCGCCGCGCAGTTGGGGCTGATCACGCCCGACGCGACCACTGCGCCGCTACGCCTGCTAGGCCGGGTGAGCGAAGCCGACAAGCGCTTGCTACTGGCGGGGGCAACGGTGTTTCCTTTCCCCTCGCGCTACGAAGGTTTTGGCTACGATCCGCTGGAAGCGATGGCCGCCGGGGTGCCGGTGCTGGCGACTAACCGTAGCGCCCTGCCCGAAATCGTGGGCGACGCAGGCGACTTGCTGCCGGCGGGCGATATTCCTGCCTGGAGCGCCGCGCTCGTCCGCCTCTGGCGCGACCCCGCGCACCACGCGGATCGTGCCGCGCGCAGCCGCGCCCAGGCTGCGTGCTTTGACCCGGCGCGAACGGCGGCGGCGACGCTGGTGGGCTACTTGGACGTGCTGCGAGAAAGTGGTAAGCCGACCTTATGACCGAGCCGCGCAAGCCCCGCGTCCTCTGGATCTGGCACGCGGCGGTGATCGCCGAGTACCAGAAGCCGCTGGCGGCGCTGGCCGCCGCAGGGCGCTGGGATGTACATCTGCTGGTGCCGACGGCATGGCCGGAGCGCGCTGGGCAAATGGTGGCGTTGGAACGCCGCGCCGACCCCGATTATACGATCCATGTCGGGCAAGTTTGGTTCCCGCAGCATTACTACATCTACCTCTTCCCCGGCCTGTTGGCGACCCTATGGCAGGTGCAGCCAACCGTGTTGCATATCTACGAGGAAGCGCATAGCCTGCTGCCCGCGCTGATCCTGGCGCTGCGGCCGCTATTGGAGCGGCTGTGGCGGCGGCGCGTGCCGGTGATCCTGTACGCGGCGCAGAACATCGTTAAACGTTACCCGCCGCCGTTCCGTTGGTTCGAGCGCTTTTGCTTCCGCTACGCCGACGCGATCCTGCCCTGTGGCGTGGGCGTGGCGGCGACCCTGCGGCAGAAGGGCTATCGTGGGCCGTTGCCGCACGTGCCGCTGCCGACCGACCCGGCGGTATTCCGGCGCGATTCTGTAGCGGGCGCGGCGGTGCGCCAGGCAGTGGGCATTCCAGCCGCAGCGGTGGTAATCGGCTACGCGGGCAAGCTGGCGGCCGAAAAAGGTGTGATGACACTGTTGCAAGCGTTCTTGACCCTACCTACCGTGGCCGATGGACCGCATCTGCTGATCGTGGGCGACGGGCCGTTGCGGCCGGCGTTGACGGCGGCGGCCACGGCGGGGGGCGCGGCGGATCGCGTTCATCTGGTCGGCGCATTGGACCATGCCGCGCTGCCGGCGCACCTGAGCGCCGGCGATGTGTGGGTGGTGCCGTCGGAGACGCGCCCCAACTGGCGCGAACAGTTCGGGCGGGCGGCGGTTGAGGCGATGGCCTGTGGCAATGCCACCGTTGTCTCCGACTGCGGCGAACTGCCGCGTGTGGTCGGTCCCGCCGGGCAGGTGTTTCCCGAAGGTGACGTGCCGGCGCTGGCGGCGCTGCTGGCCGCGCTCTGCACCGACCCGGCGGCGCGGACCGCATTGGGAGCCGCCGGGCGTGCTCGCGTGCTGGCCTGCTATACGCCGACCCAGGCGGCGCGCCTGTACAGCGCGGCTTATAGTGCAGCGTTGCACATGAAACGTGAAACGTGATTACGCACCTTTTTATGACTAACTAGACAGCTAGCACTATGACCACTCATCCGCACTTCGTGCTTCGTACTCCGCGCTCCGCGCTCCGCCTTCTCCAAGCCTTGCTGGTTAGCGCGTTAATTGCGGGCGGGTGGTGGTCGGTGGCGGCGACGCAGGCGGGAGTGGCGTGGCAGGCGGGGAGGGCCTTGTTGGCGGCGCGACAGTATGGCGCGGCGGCGGCAGCATTAGAGCGCACGATTAGTGATGCACCGCCGGGGGATGGACCGGGCTACTCGGCAGCATGGGCACACCTGAGCCTGAGCGAGGCTTACTTGGCGCGCCGCGACACAACGCGAGCGGTAGCGGTGCTGCCCGAAGCGGGCGACAATCCGGCGCTGGCACGGGCCGTCGCGTTGCAACGCGGGCTGGTGGCGTTAGCGGCGGGTGACACGGCAACGGCCCGCCACGCACTAGACCGGGCCGTGGTCGTGCCGCTGACAGCGGGCGCGGATGCGGCGGTGCAACGGGCGGCGCTCTGGCACCGGGGCGAGGCGCGCTGGCGGGCCGGCGATCCGCAAGCACTCGGCGATTTCAGATCGCTGACTCAGGGTACGCCTCCCGCTGATTCCTACACGGTCGCGGCGTGGCTGCGGCAGGCGGCAGCGCTGGCGCGTGATGATCCGGCGCGGGCGGTGTACGCAGTGGCGGCGGCACGTGCTGCCTTGCTGCTGCGTACACCGCCGGGCCGCCCCGATCTGCACCTCGCCGATCTCCACTTGGACGAAGGCTTGCCGTCCGCTGTGATCAGCGATACCCTGCCCCGGTTGGAAGCCGCTTTGCGGGGCGTGGCGGCGGTACAAGGAGCGGGATCGGCGGCGCTCGATGTCTATTGGGGTCGCACCCTGGTCAGCTTGGAGTCGTGGCCGCAGGCGGCGGCGTTGCTGCGCCGAGCGCTGGCCGGCGACTCGACCCTGGCTGATGCGCACGCCTATTTAGGCCTCTGTCTGGAGCGTAGCGGCGATCCGGTGGGCGCCGAAGCCGAGTACCGTACTGCGGTGCGCCTGGCTCCGGCGCGTGATCTGAGCCGTCATCTGCTGGCGCGCTTCCTCACCGCGCAGCGCCGTTTCGCCGAGGCCCGTCTGCTGCTGGACGCGGTGCTAGCCGCCGATGCGATGAATCCGGTCGTCCACCTGGACCTCGCGCTGTGGGGACAGGCGAGCGGCGACTATGCGCTGGCCGAACGTGAGTACACGGCCGCCGAGCAGACGCAGATCGGGCGGGAGCAGGCGGGCACGGCGGGGGTAGAGGAGCAGGCACTAAACACGTCGCTGCTGTTGGCGCAGTTCTATTTCGTGGCCGGCACCGTCGGCCATACTTGTCCGCCGGCGGTGGCCCCCGCCCAGCGCGCCGTCGCCCGACGGTCCGGTGCGGCGGAGTACGATACGCTGGGCTGGGCGCAATACCTGTGCGGTGATGCCCATAGCGCGGCGACGGCGCTGGCCCAGGCTGTGGCCCACGACCCGCTGCTGCCCGCCGCGCAGTACCACCTGGGCGTGCTCCTGGACGCACAGGGCGACCCCGCCGCCCGCGCCCACCTAACTGCCGCCCGCGACTTTGACCCCGGTGGCGTATGGGATCGCCGCGCGCTCGCGGTTTTGGCCTCGGCGCAGCAGCCGTAGCACTCGCGCAGAATCTCCGTGTCTCCGTGCCTCCGTGGTGTCGCCCCTAGCCGGCGGCAGGCTACGGCAGCGGCGACCAGACATCGCGCACGCCGGCGGCAAGAGTGAGTGCTGGGCCGGAGCCGAGCGGCCGGCCGATCAGCAGGCCGTCGGGGCGGATATAGGCCAGCAGAGTGCCACTGGGAGCCAGGGTGACGGTCGGCTGATCAGGTGCGCCGGGGGGATAGAATGCGTCGAACAACGGTTGCATTGAGCCGTCTGCGCCCGCTCCTAAGGGCAGGCGGCTGAGGGTGTAGCGGGCGCGGGCGCGTTGCGAATGCGGCGGACTGACCAGGGTGAGCAGCGCGTCGTCATGCAGCGTGACTTGGCTGAGGATGAGACTGCCCGCCGGCGCCGCCACCGGCACAACGCGCCCCGTGGTCTGCGCCGACCCACCTAGTGGGCGCAACAGCACACGCGCCCCGTTCGCCGTGCCTTCCATCACCAGCAGGTAGCCGCCGCCGGGCGAGAAGAACGGGCCGACCTGCGCGGCCGATGGGGCCGCTCCCGGCCAGAACGAAGTTTGTACCCCGGTAGCTGCTTCATAAATGGAGACCTCGCGCCCGCTGTGGTCGCCGTGATTGACGACGATGGTGGCGGCCCGACCGGGCGCGAACGCGCCTACGCTGCTGCCGCCGGTGGGTGCGTCGTCGGGCAGTACGAGGTGGTCCAGCATCCGTTCGCGCTCCAGCGGCATTCCGCCGGGGCCGTGCGGTAGCGTGCGGTCGTCGGGATCGATCCAGCGCAACAGGAGGCGGCTAGTAACAGCATCGGTGCGATCCGGCGGCCACCAAATACCATAGCCCTCGCCGCTCTGCCCGAAGACGGTCATGGCGCCGCGTTGTTCCCGCGTGTATAGTACCCAACGGCCGTCGGGGCTGAGATCGGCGCTACGGATCGTGCCCGGCCCATCGGACAGAATACGTGGCGCGCGGCCGTCGGCTGCGGTCAGCAGCAGGCGGCTGTGTGGCCCATCGGCAGCGCTATAGACCGCTTGCAGCAACAACTGTCCATGTGCCGCGTCGGCGGTTAGCAGGCTCACTCCTGCTGCTAAGGCAACTACAGTAGTATGCCCACTCGCGCTGCTATAATTGCTGAGGGTGGGCGCGCTTTCCCGCATCCACCAGAAGCCGCCGGGATAGAACACCCCCCAACCGACCGGCGGCAGTGTGGCCGGCAGCGGCTGCACAGCCTGGATCGTTGTGGTGCGCGGATCCAGTTGGGCTAAGTAGAGCAAGCGCGTGCCGTCCGGCGCCGTGCCGTCATACACCACCTGATCGCCGGCAGGCGCAAAGGCCGCTATCACACTCGCAGCATCGCTGTGCGGCAAGCGGGGGGCTGGCGCTCCGACCTCGCCTTGCAGGTGTAGCCCCGCCTCCGGCCCGACTGTGCGATAGATCAGACCGCTAGCGGCACGGGCGGCAACGGCGGCGCGCGCTTGCGTGAGGCGCACCGGTAAATTGCTGTAGTCCGGTGCGACTAGCGCGGTGTCTTGCCAGAACTCTAAGGCGCCGGCCCAATCACCACGATCTGCGGCTGCCTGCCCCGCTGCATAAAACTGATTACGCAGCCCAATCTCATTTTGCGCCGTTTGCGCGCCGGCGGCGGCGTCACTGTAGTCGCCCGCTTGCCGATACGCTGCCAGCGCCGCTTCCCATTGGTGCTCGCCGGCGGCCCGTTGACCTGCTCGGTAGTGGGTGGCTTGCCAGCCGTGCAGACTTTGCAGCGCGACTGCTAGCGCGATGATCGCGAGTACCACGCCGACGCCGGCCCAGCGCCCCCAAGCAGGCCACGCCTGCCGTAATCGGCGTATTGCTTCCAGCCGGCCGGTTGCCTGGGCACCTACGATCACGCGCCGCCGCGCCGGCGGTGAATCGCCGACCAGCGTCTCGCCGCAGTCTACGCAGAAGACGGCATAGGATTGATTGCGGCTGCGGCAGTAAGGACAAGTCATAGGCGCAGTGTTGAGCGTTGCGTTCCTGTGATCTCTAGCTAGTGTGTTAGCGCTACTTCACTGACGGGAGTGGGCAGGGCAAAGAGCGGTTGGGGCGCGGCCTGCCCGGTCCAGAAGGCGGTCGCGTCTTTGGCAATGGGCAGATTATCGCTGCCGGAGAGGTGGACGGTGTACAGGCCCACCTCTGCTCCTCCATCGATCAATAGTAGTCGGCCCCCGTCGCGGCTGTAGCGTGGGCCGCTGCCGGGATGGGCGGCCGGGATAGCAAAAGGTAGATTTTCAGTATGGCGGATCAGCGGGTTTCCTTCTGCATCAGTGCCCAGGCTGACAGCACGCAGCAAGCGGCCGCCGTCGGGGGAACCGAAATCGTTCTGACTGATCAGTGTCTGCTGCCCATCGGCAGTAAAGTCGGCCCATGTGCCGGCGCGTAGATTGCCGGCGACGGGCAGCAGGCTACCGGTGGGGCCGAGCAATGATAGATTCGTTCGTGAGAGTGTGCCGGCCGGTTCTTGCACGGCCAGCCAGCCGGTGCCCGGTACGGCCCAAAGCTGGGGACGAGCGGGGCTAGCCCCGCTCGTCCCGCTCCGTGTTAATAGGGTGGTTGGCATACCGGCTTCCCAGCGGCGCAGTGTCCAGCCTGCTTCGCTGGGGCTGAAAGTCAGCACGGCATGGCTGCCGGGTAGAAATGTGGCTTGCACCGCATCCGAGTCACGCGCGATACGTGGCACCTGCACCGTTAGCAAGGTTGTGCGTTGCGCGCCGGCCGGGGCGGCCAAGTTATGTAGCACCACCGTGATCGGTATCGTGTTGCCGTTGGGTAGCCCCTCTACCACATAGAGCAGGTCGCGCCCGTCGTCGCTGAAAACGGGCGCCAGCACCGTTCCCGGCTCATCGGCCAGTTGGCTGCGCTCGCTGCCGTCGGACGCACTGATCAGGATGCGGCTATGCGCTGTGTCCAGCGAAGGTAGCAGGAAGCGGTTAAAGAGGAGTCGCTTGCCGGCGGGATCATACGCGGCGGGCAGTTCGGTTAGTTGGCGGCTGCTGTGGCTAGGGATATCGTAGTAAAACGCGGCCGTGTCGTAACTCCACCAAAAGCCTTGTCCATCGTTGCGAAATTGTACGTGCAGAGGGCCGGTTAAGTCGCGGAAGCGTTGCGCCAGCGAAGTTAATTGGCCGGTCTGGCGGTCGAACAGAAACGGACCGTCGTGATCGCGCCCGGCGGTAGCGCGAGGGCCGAAGCTATAGACTAATCGCCGCCCGTCGGGCGACAGCGCTGCGGGTTCCGACTCGCTGCCCGACAGCAGCCGCTGGGGGTTGCTGCCGTCGGCTTCAGCCGCCCAGAGGCTGAGGATGCCGTCCGGCCCCGGCGCGCGGTAGAAGATCGGGCCGGACTGCGCCTGGGCGTTGTGCAGCCGGGTGATTACATCCATGTAGGTTGGCTGGATGTCGCCGGCCTGGCGTAGGGCATAGGCGGCGTCCCACCAGGCTCCGAGATTGCCGAGTCGGACCCCATCCCGATAATGCGCTTCTAATGCCTGAACTTGCGGATTGAGGGCGCGGACATGCATGGGGGCATCGCGGTAGTTACCGGCGCGGGCAAAGGCGGCGCGCGCCCCGGCCAGGTCATGCGCGGCCTCGGCGGTCTGCCCGGCACGGTAGGCGCGCGCCTGTTCGGCCTGACCGGCTCCTTGCCAACCGGTTACCGTCGCCCAGAAGATGACCGCAACGACCAGTGCTACGCCCAACGGCCGTTCCCAGCCCCCGTTCCAGCGCCTGCGGGCGCGGGCGGCTGCGACCGGCGCACGAGCGCCGGCGACCGGCACACTGATTGCGCCGGCGGGCGGGGCGGCTATCGCGTCCAGCGGTTCGCCACATTCGCTGCAAAAGGTCATCGCCGCGCGGTTGGCCGCGCCACAGGATGGACAACGCATGGGCTGATCTCCTTGCTCTATTATACCACTCGTAATGAGTAATGCGTAATGAGTAATGCGTTCGATGGGTGGTAGGAGTGTTCCGAGTTACTATGAATACCGACATCAGGCGGGCCGAGTTCAAAGGTCGGCGGGTGCCGACCTGCTGATTGAAATCTCGGCACAGAATGCGGCATAATAGCGCGACAACACGCCGCGCTCTAAACTGTTCGTTTCGTATTGTAGCCGGTATAGAGGAAGCCGCGTCAGTGGGCGACATCGTAGCCATTCAACCGACCGGCAGTAGACCGGTAGACGCGGCCCTGAGGCGGATCATTGCGGCGTTCGAGGTGCAGTTTCCGGGTCGCGTGCGCGGCTATTATGTGGAGGGCAGTTATGCCGATGCCACCGGTGTGCCGACCAGCGATCTGGACCTGTTGATCCTATTTGCGGACGGCTTTGTGCCGGACGAAGCGGCACAAGCGAGGGCCGTACTGACGGAGCAGGCGCTGGTGTGCGCGTTGGAGTTGGACGGGACAGTCCTGGCCGAAGCGGATATGGTGGTGGGGGTAGACCCGGCGTTCAAATATGCGGCGCGGCTGGTCTACGGCACCGACAGCCGCGCCGATCTGCCGCTGCTGCCTTTGGCGGCCTGGACCCGTGATCGGATGCACAGCTCGTATGGTCGGCTTGTGTGGCTGACTGGGCGACCCCCGCTGGTGCGCCCGCCGCTCGACTACCCCGACCCGGCGGACGAGTTTTATGGTTATGTCCGGCGCCCGTTACGCCTCGCCGATGGGCGCCTAGTGCCGGGTACGCGCGACCTGATTCGCCTGGTGGGCTGGGCCGCGACTGCCCGGCTGGCCTGGGAGACCGGCACTTACGTGGCGCGCAAGGGTGATTGTGCCCGCCTGTACCGGGCGCAGATCGGCGATGAGTGGGCGGATCTGCTGGATGCACTGTACGACCAATGCCGGGGCCGCTGGGCTTACCGGGTGCCCAACACCGCGGCGGAAAGGACGCAGTTGCGGGCCGTTTGTGCGCGCACACTGGCGTTCGAGAACCATTTTCTGGCTGTCTACCGCCGCTTCGTGGCGGCGGAACTCGCCGGGGCAGGACCCGCGCAGGCGGCGGCCTTGCGGATCTTGACCGCCATTCCCTGTGATGATCCGGCGATCCAGGCGGCGGTGGCCGCTGCTATAGGGCGAGATGCCGGTGTATAGAGCCGTACTCAGGAGGAACCGATGCGTGTTATCTTGCTGGCCGCCGTGTCACTCGACGGCAAACTGGCCCGCGATGCCGCTCACCTGTCGGACTGGAGTTCGCCCGAAGATAAACGGCTGTTCCGCGCCGAGACGCGGCGGGCGGGCGTGCTGATTTTGGGCCACAATACCTACAAGACGTTGGCGCGCCCGCTGCCGGGCCGCCTCCATATCGTGCTGACGCGCACGCCGCCGGCTCAGGCCGGCATTCCGGGCGTAGTCGAGTTCACTGCCGCGCCGCCCGCCGCCCTGCTGGCCGATCTAGCCAAGCGCGGCTACACCAGCGCCGCGCTAATCGGCGGCGCGCAAATCAACGCGCTGTTCCTGGCCGCCGATCTGGTAGATGAGCTTTGGCTGACGGTGGAGCCGCTGATCTTCGGCGAAGGCATCCCGCTATTCACCGGCCGATCTTTCGACCGTCGCGCCCGCTTACTGGCCCTCACTCCTCTGAATGCCGATACGTTTCTGGCGCGCTATAGCTTGCGTGCGCCAGGCGGCGCATCTTAGCGCTACAGCGGTAGTCCGCCGGGCAAGGAAAAGCCCCAGTGGTTGGGCGAACCACCGGGGCGATCCAAAGGAGGAAAGGTTCTTCTAATTAGTGTAACGCTTGAGCGTGCCCCGCGCTTCCATCACCATAAACGAGTTTTGCCGCGATTTTGCCGGCGGTATAAGCGGCAAAGGAAAAGCCCCAGCGGTTGGGCAGACCGCCGGGGCAATCCAAAGGAGGAAAGGTTCTTCTAATTAGTGTAACGCTTGAGCGTGCCCTGCGCTTCCATTCCTCTCCACGAATTTGGTGATCAATTTTATGCCGGTTGTGCCGGGGGTAGATTGCCGGTCGCGCCCAGCAGGCGCTCCATTTCGTCAAGCATCCCGCTGAACACATCGAGTGCCTGACGCACGGGTTCCGGCGAGGTCATATCCACTCCGGCATCGCGCAACAGGTCAATCGAGTAGGTGCTGCTGCCGCGCCCCAGGAAGCGCAAGTAGCGATCCACCGCCGGCTTGCCTTCGCGGATAATACTCTGGGCTAGCGCATTGGCCGCCGAGATGCCGGTAGCGTACTTGTAGACGTAGAAGCTGCTATAGAAATGCGGGATGCGAGCCCACTCGATAGCAATGGTTTCATCCGATATCACGCCGCTGCCGTAGTAGAGTTTGTTCAGATCATAGTACAGTTCCGAAAGCCGATCGGCGGTTAGTGCTTCGCCGGCTTCCGCCGTTTCGTGCGCCAGCTTTTCGAACTCGGCGAACATCGTTTGGCGATAGAGCGTGGCGCGGAAGCCGTCGAGTTCGTTGTTGACTACCGCCAAGCGCAACTTGGGATCGCCTTCCTGCTGCAACAGGTGGTGGGTGAGCAGTGCCTCGTTGAGCGTGGAGGCCACCTCGGCCACGAAAATGGTGTAGTTGCCGTAGACAAAAGGCTGACCCCGGCGTGTGAAGTAGGAGTGCATGGCATGGCCCAGTTCGTGGGCCAGCGTAAACACATCGTTCAGCGTGTCCTGGTAGTTGAGCAAGATATACGGCGGAGTCGTGTACGATCCCCAGCTATACGCGCCGGAGCGTTTGTTGGGCGTTTCGTACACATCCACCCAGCGGCTGCTCATCAGGCCGGTTGTCGCGGCCTCACCGTAGGTTGTGCCCAGCGGGCGGAGCGCATCCAGCACCGTCTGCCGCGCCGCCGCGTAGGGGATCTGGGCAGCGCTCTCACCGATCAGCGGCACATGGAGGTCATACATATGTAATTGTTCCAGCCCCAACACGCGGCGGCGCAGATCTAGATAGCGGTGCAGCAGCGGCAGGCCGTTATGCACGGTGTCGATCAGGTTGGTGTAGACGGCGGAGGGGATGTTATCGCCGTAGAGCGCGGCTTCGAGGGCCGAGCCGTATTTGCGCGTGCGCGCTTGGAAGACGTTAGCCTTGACATTGGCTGCATATAGCGCGGCGCAGGTGTTGCGGTGAGCCTGATAGGTCGCGTGCATTTTGAGGAACGCTTCGGCACGCAGCGGGCGATGTTGCGACTGCATGAACCGTCCGTAGCGGCCGTGCGTCAACGTAACTTCGGCCCCGCTTTCATCGGTCACGGTGCCGTAGGTCATGTCGGCGTTGTTCAACATGGAGAACACTGTGCCGGGCGCGTCGGCGATCTCGCTCATGCCGGCCAGAAGATTTTCTTCCGCCGCCGATAGTACATGAGGCTTTTCCCGCAGCAGGTCGGCAAAAACATGGGCGTAGCCCTGGAGGTCCGGCTCCTCGCGCATATAGCGTTCCAGGGTGCCGTCGGGCAGCGCCAGCAGCTCCGGGCGCACAAACGAGCCGGCCGCGCCGACGCGGCTCATTAACTGCTGGGCGCGGTCAGCCGGCGCTTGATAGGCTGCATCGGTGGTGTCTTCATCGCGCTTCAGCATGGCGTAGACGGCTAATTGGTAGGTCAGTTCATGGATGCGGTCTTGTAGGCGGGTTGCCGCTAGCAGAGTCGCCGCGTCGGCCCCCAGGCGACCCTGGTAGCCGGTCAGTTCATCCAGCAGCGGCGTGATACGCGCGAAATCGGTTTCCCAGTGCGCGTTATCGGCATACACCGGCGTGAGATCCCAGGTCAGTTCGACGGGCACCTCAGCGCGTGTCGGTAGCGTTGCGGTCATAACTCCTTGTCTCCTCTCGCAGCCCACCGAATCGCAGGTTGGGCCGCTGCTAATCCTTTGCGTCTGCTCTATTATACTCGATTCCCGGTTTTCAGCGATCTTCCGGTCCCTTTTAGGGCAAAAGAAGGTGGGACTTGGGGCAGTGGGCATACTTTCTGCTGGGGAGGGCGGTGATGAAGTACGAAACCGAAATTTGGGCTGTGGACCCGCAATATCCCGACTTGGCCTTGCTGGCGCGAGCGGCCGTCCGGTTGTGTGCCGGCGAACTGGTAGCCTTTCCCACTGAGACCGTCTACGGTTTGGGGGCTAATGCTTTGGATGCGGGGGCGGTGGCGCGTATCTTCGCCGCCAAAGAGCGGCCCGCCGCCGATCCGCTGATTGTGCATATCGCCGACATGAGCGGTCTGGCCGAGGTCGCTGCCGACTGGCCGGCGTTAGTCGCGCCGCTGGCGGCGGCGTTTTGGCCGGGGCCGCTGACGCTGGTGCTGCCGCGTGGCCCCGCTGTGCCCCTCGCGGTGACGGCGGGCGGTGATACGGTGGCCGTGCGTATGCCGGCACACCCGATTGCGCACGGCCTGATCCGGGCGGCAGGCGTGCCGGTGGCCGCCCCCAGCGCCAACCGCTTCACCCGCCCCAGCCCGACCCGCGCCGCCGATGTCGCCGCCGACCTCGCCGGTCGCCTGCCGCTCATCCTCGATGGTGGCCCCACTCTACACGGTGTGGAATCGACTGTGCTGGACCTCACCAGCGATCTGCCGCGCCTGCTGCGGCCTGGTGCGATCCCTCTGGAGCAATTGCGCCGCCTGCTGCCCGACTTGGCGGCTGCGTCAGCGCCCGGCGCAATCAATGCCGCCGTTCTCCGCTCGCCGGGTACGATGCTCAAGCATTACGCGCCGCAGGCCGAACTCTGGCTGTTCGACGGCCCCGATCCGGCGCGTGTGCTGGCAGCTCTGGCCGCCGCCGTGACACAGGTGCGCGCCGCCGGGGGGCGGGCCGGTCTCTTGCTCACCCGCGAGGCCGCCGGTGCGCTCGGCCCGGCCCTACCTGGGCCGGACCTCGTGTGGGCCGATCTCGGCGCCGCTGCCGATCTTCCCGACCAAGCCCACCGCCTCTTCGCCGCCCTGCGTGACCTTGATAGCGCCGGCGTGACACACATCTTCGCGCAGGCTCCCGCCGCGCATGGCCTCGCCCTGACGCTGCGCGACCGCCTGATCCGCGCTGCGTCGGGGCGCGTGCGCTACGTTGAGGTTTGAGTTTGGCGTTCGGCGTTTGGGTTTGTCCGCGTTGAATTGTGGATCTGTAACCTGAGCGGGCTAATTCGTTAGCTTCGTGATTCTGGGCGACCTTTGGGGAGGAAACGAAACCCGTCTGCGCGTTTTTGCGACCGGCAAGTAGCGGTTGCCGGAGATGTACCCTCCGCACCGGCCCCGTCCCCTCGGCGGACCCGGTGCGGAAGTTGCATCTTTCCCAACGCCACCCTGCTACGAAAAGTAGCGGCCTCTAGCCGGACATTCCCACGATCCACAAAAATAAATCTCAGCACCCTACACGTTGCGCGTTTGTGGCACGCGCAATGCTGCACACTCGGCAAACCCCGGCTCGTCCGCCGGACCTACCCCACCACCGGTTAGAGGAGATCCACTCATGCCGACTGCGACTCAGCAACTCGTTCTGAAAGAAGATGATGTGTTTATCGTCACCGACCAGTACGGCAATATTCCCGCCGGTAGCCCGCTGGGGCTGTACTATCGGGATACGCGCTATCTCAGCCTGTTCAATCTGTGCCTCAACGGGCGCGAGCTGGAATTGCTCAAAGCCACCAACGTCGAGAGCTTTCTGGTCAACCTGCAATTCGCCAACGAGTTAATCGTGCTGGAGGACGGGAGCCGGGTGCTGCCTCAGACCATTGGTATTCGGCGTAATCGGCTGGTCTTGGGCGGGCTGCACGAGCAGATTCTCCTGACGAACTTTAACCGGGAACCGGTACCGGTGTGCTTGCAACTGGAAATCGGGGCCGACTTTCGCGATATGTTCGATGTACGCGGCTTCCCGCGCGCCCGCTGGGGGGAGGTCCACCCGCCGACCCTTGACGGAACGACACTCCATTTGCGCTACAGCGGCCTAGATGGGCTGGACCGGCACGCCACGGCGGTGTTTAGCTTGCCGCCTGACGGCACCGAGTGGCCGGATGCCGATCCAGCGCCGGCTGCACCGGACGGTGGTGTGATGATCCCCTCGGTGGATATGGCCGCCCCGCGCCCCATCATCTCCAGCCACCCGATCCGGCTTACCTGGAACCTGACCTTGCCGCCCGACGCGGCGGTAGAAATCCAGTTCACTGTCGCTCCCGAAGACAAAGGCGTGCCCTTTGCCGCCCTATCGTTCGACCAGACCGCGACCCGCTTGCGCCAGGCGCATATTGATTGGCAGCAGGGCAGCACCGCTATTCACACCGCTAACGAGCAGTATACGCGCCTGTTGCGCCAGGGCGCCGCCGACCTGCGCATCTTGTCGCAGGCGGTAGACGACGGCTACTTTCCCACCGCCGGTATCCCCTGGTATGCTGTACCCTTCGGCCGCGACAGCCTGATTACTGCCTTGCAGACGCTTATCCTGAATCCGGCGCTGGCGCGCGGCACGCTGGCGGTGTTGGCCGCCCACCAGGGGCGTGTGGTAGACCTCTGGCGTGAAGAGCAGCCCGGCAAGATTCTGCACGAAATCCGCTTCGGCGAGATGGCGCGTCTCAAAATGGTGCCCCACACCCCCTATTACGGCAGCGTGGATGCCACGCCGCTGTTTATCATGTTGTTTGTTGAAACGATGCGTTGGACCGCCGATGAAAGCGTATATACCAAGTTTTTGCCCCATGCCCTGGCGGCGCTCGATTGGATCGATCAGTACGGCGATGTGGACGGCGACGGCTTTGTGGAGTACCTGGCCCGCGACGCGCCCAACGGCATCCGCAATCAGGTCTGGAAAGACAGCGGCGACTCGACGCAGTTCCCCGACGGTACCCTGGCCGAAACGCCGCTGGCCGCCTGCGAAGTGCAGGGCTATGTCTACGCCGCTAAAGTGGGCTTGGGCGCGCTGTTGGCGGCCCACGGCGATATGGATCGCGCTGCTCGCCTAGCCGCCGAGGCCGCCCTGCTCAAAGCGCGTTTCAACACGGCGTTCTGGCTGGAAGAGGTCGGCTTTTACGCGCAAGGGCTGGACGCGGGCAAGCGCCCCATCCCGACGATCACCAGCAACCCCGGCCATTGCCTGTGGACCGGCATCGCTGATCCTGACAAAGCCGCCCTGGTTGCCCAGCGTATGACCGCGCCCGATATGGCCTCCGGCTGGGGCGTGCGCACGATCAGCCGCGACAGCCCCTCTTACAACCCGATGAGCTATCACAACGGCTCGATCTGGCCGCATGATAACGCGATCCTGATCGCGGGACTGCGCCGCTATGGCTTGCGCGATGCGGCGGTAGCTGTAGCGACCCAACTCTATGAAGCGGGCTTGCAGTTCCCCTTCTATCGCCTGCCCGAACTCTACTGCGGTTTCGCTCGTGAGCAGGGCAGCGGGGTTGGTCCCGCCGAGTACCCGGTCTCGTGCAGTCCGCAAGCTTGGGCCGCCGGTGCGCCCTTTCTGCTCACGCAGAGTCTACTGGGCCTCGAACCGACTGCTGGGGGCGGAATCCACACCGACCCGTGGCTGCCCGCCTGGTTGTCCGACGTGACGATCGGCAACCTAGCCGTCGGCGTGCGCCGTTACCGCTTGCATATTGCCGTGCGCGCCGGTGCACCGGTGGTGGATTGTACGGAGGAAGCTGCACATACCAATGCCGAATGATCACAATTATCTGTGGGTACGGTTTATGCTTAAAAAGACGCAACCGGTTTCTGAAACCGGCTGCCCGGCCAGTGGGCTTGCCGGGTGTGCTATCAGGGCAGAGACGCCAGGATCAATGAGTGGGAGAAGCAGTAGCAAATAGATGCGCGCCGGCGCTGTCTTCTACCGGGGATAGCGCAAATTGCCGGCAGGTCTGCCGCTTGTTGGGCTGGGTCGTCTAAAACAACTTTCAAGGAGGAAAGAGTATGAAGGCTAAAAGTTTGATGGGTTTGGCCGGCTCTGTGCTGGTCGGCTCAATGTTACTCAGCGCGTGCGGGGATACAGCGGCTACCACGGTGCCACAGGCAGGCGCGACGGCGGGTGCAGCGATGGGCACGGCCGGGGCAGGCGCAAGTACCGCTGTCACCGGCGCGGGTAGCGCCGCCGGCACGGCCGCAGCGGGCGCGGGCACCGCCGTCAGCGGCGCCGCCGGCACGGTCGGCGCGGGCGCGGGCACGGCGGCGGCGGGCGCAGGCACGGCTGTCAGCGGCGCAGCAGGCACGGTCGGCGCGGGCGCAGGCGATGTCATGGCGACCACCACCGCTGCCCAGGGCATGAACCAGGGCAATGCGATGGCGACCGGCACCGCGATGGCCGGCAACATGGCGATGGCAACGATGACCGCCGGTAGCATGATGACCGGCACCATGATGCCTGGCGGCACCGCTACACCGAGCAGCATGATGGGCGGCATGGCTGCGTTCGATCCCGCTATGGTCAAAAAGGCCGATGTTGAGGCGGGTGCGACAATCCGCATCTCCGGTGGTGGCAGCACCGCCGAGCAAGAGCAGTTTAAGCAACAACTGGCGCGCTTCGCCCAGGTCTATCCGGATATCAAAGTCAACTATGAGCCGAACCCGGAAGGCTACAACGATAAGTTGAAAGCGCAATTCACCAGCAACACCCAACCCGACGTTTTCAACTTTGAGCCGGGTCTGACCGACGTTTTGATTGGTTCCAATAAAGTGCTGGATCTCGCCCCCTACATGACTGCTGCCGGCCATGCACCTAGCGACTATTTTCCGGGCCTGATCGCGATCTACCAACGTGGCGCTAAGGTCTACGGCTTGCCGCGTGACTTTAACTCACTAATGGTCTTCTACAATACCGATATGCTTGCTAAAACCGGGGCCACTGCGCCTAAAGACGGTTGGACGCAGGATGATTTCACGGCCTTCGCCAAAGCGATGACTAGCGGCACCGATAAGGCGACCAAAATCTACGGTACTGATACCGAAGCCGACTACGCCCGTTGGATGCCGTTCGCCCTTGCTAATGGGGCTAAACTGATGGACAACGGCAAATGCGCCATCAATAGCCCCATTGCCGTAGACGCGCTCAACTACTGGTACGGCCTATGGAAAGCAGGCACCGCCTCGCAGAAATCTGATGTCGGTGCTGGTTGGGCCGGCGAAGCATTCGCTAAGCAACGTTCCGCGAGCGCCGTCGAAGGTGGTTGGCTGGTGCCCTTCCTATCCGATCCGAAGGGTGGATTCCAGAACGTGAAATACGATGTGGCTCCCCTGCCGGTTGGTAAGAACGGCGGCAAGGCTAACTTCCTATTCACCAACGCCTGGGGCGGTTCGGCCTCCAGCAAGTTCCCGAAGGCTACCGCCGCACTGATCATGTTCCTAGCCGGCCGCGAAAACGAGCAGCAAGTGTTGCAGTCCGGTTTCGCTCTGCCCTCGCTCAAGGGTTTCGATAACGATGCCTTCTTCCAGGGAACCGGCATCGTCAACAAGGTTGCAAAAGTCAACTACGCCTCCGGTGCCTATGGCATTGCCGACTACTATGGGCCTTCAACTAGCGCGATCCAAAAGGCACTCTCGAAGGCGTTGGAGCAGACCTTCGCCGGTACCGATGCCAAGACTGCCCTTGATGGCGCGTGCAAAGCTATTGATGCTGAAGCGCCGTAGTATCTAGTAGGGGCACGGCGCGCCGTGCCCCTACCCCAATCCGGCGAGGAGTCATCATGGCAATATGATTCCGTCGCCGGAATCTCCGCACACGGTTCGCCGTGTCCAGACACACAACCCCTGTAGCCACCTGATCCGTCGGGTGGCTACAGAACCCGGCGGCTCTCTCCGCAGAACCGCCGACTCCCGGAGGCGCACATGGCTAGTGAAGCCGCTCCCCTGTCCAAACCGTCCGGTATGAGCCGCCAACGGACCGAAGCCCTTACCGGCTACCTCTTTGTCCTGCCTTTTCTGCTCGTCGCCGGGGTGTTTGTCTTCGGCGCAATGCTCTACACACTGTATATCAGCTTCACCGATCTCCAGTTGTTTAACACCCCCTCCTTTGTCGGTTTCAGACAGTATGATCGGGTGCTGCACAACGATCTGTTCTGGACAGCCGTACGCAACACCGTCACCTACTCGGTCGTTGTGGTCTTTTTCCAGACTTGGTTGGCCTTGCTGCTGGCGGTGGTCCTCAACGGCAAGATTCGCGGGCGGCAGTTTTTCCGCGTCGCTTGGTATGCGCCTAGCGTCACCTCCTCGGTCGTGATTTCGCTGGTCTTTATCTGGATTTTCCAGTCTACCGGCGTGTTGAACTATCTGCTGTCGAGCCTGTTCGGCTGGGCCGGCTTCCAACCGGTCGGCTGGCTCACCGATGCCAAAGCGCACACGGCCTTGCCGGCGCTGATGCTGCTCAATATTTCGACTACCGCGCCGACCTTTATGCTGTTTTTCTTGGCTGCCCTGCAAGACATCCCGCAGGAGATTTACGAAGCGGCCAGTCTCGACGGTGCAGTAGGCGCACAGCAATTTTGGAAGATCACCGTACCGATGTTGCGCCCCATCTTCCTGCTGGTGATCGTACTGGGTACCATCGGCACGCTGCAAGTCTTTGATCAGGTCTACATCATGACCGCCGGCGGCCCGCTCGATCAGACAACGACGATCAACTATCTGGTCTATGATGCCGCCTTCACGCAGTCCAAGATGGGCTACGCATCTGCAATGGCCGTGGTCCTATTCGTGATTATCTTCGTGTTGTTCCTGGTTCAGCGCCGCCTCATCGGTGGCGAAGATCAAAACGCCCGCTAACGGAACGGAGACGAGAGATGGCAACTCGCGCAAGCATCCAAACCGGCACAGTCACCGCACCGCGCGCCGGAGCTGAAACTCCCGGCCCAGGTTTTTACATTCGCCAGATCGTGCGCTATCTCCTAATGGCCGTCGTAACGGTGCTGCTGCTCGGCCCCTTCATCCTGGCCTTTTTCGGCTCGTTCAAAACGACCGCCGAAGTGCTGGCCTGGCCGCCGACACTGTTGCCGACAGAGATCCGGTTAGCAAACTACAACGATGTATGGAACGTGCTGAAAGATCCCAGCGGCAATTCCTACCTGCCCCGCTGGATCTTTAACAGCGCCCTCCTGTCGGCCACCGTCGTCCTGACCCAACTCTTTTTCTGCTCGTTGGCCGCCTATGCTTTCGCCCGGCTGCGCTTCCCCGGCCGCGAGGCCATCCTGGCAGCGGCGCTGGCAACTCTCATGGTGCCCGGCATGGTCATCCTAATCCCCAAGTATCAGATCCTGAACGCCATGCACCTGCTCAATAACTACGGCGGCATCATCTTGCCGGGGTTGGTCGGCGCGTCGGGCATCTTCCTGCTCACCCAGTTTTTCCGCAGCATCCCGCGCGACCTTGAGGAAGCTGCCTATATTGACGGCGCGGGTATTTTCACCACCTATTGGCGCATCGTCCTGCCCCTGGCCCGCCCGGCGCTGGCAACCCTGGCTGTGTTGACCTTCCAGGGCGTGTGGAACGATTTTCTCACGCCGCTGGTGGTGATGAACACCACTGATATGTACACGCTTACGGTGGGCCTCAGCTTCCTGAAAGGGCAGTACGGCACGTTCTACAATTTAGTGCTGGCCGGCTCGATGTTCAACACCATCCCGATGCTAATCCTGTTCACAATCTTCTCACGCTTTTATGTGCAGGGTTCAACCTACTCCGGCGTGAAAGGCTAAGGGCATCGCCCACGTCGCTTATGCGTCCATTGTTGCGTGCGTTCACAAAAGCGGTTGAGGACTGGTGGTACGGGATGATCCCGTTCGCCGTCCTCAACCTGCTGTGGTTTGTCTGCGTTCTGACGGTAGTCGCCGGTCCGCCCGCGACTGCCGCGTTGCTTTCGGTTGCGCGCGACGCAGCGATCGGGCAAGGCGCAGAGCCGAGCAGCTTTTTCTACGCTTTCCGCCGCCTGTTCTGGCGCAGTTGGCAGTTGGGCGCGTTCACCGCCGCCGGCACTTTCTTCTTGGTGCTCGACATCCGCTTTTACGGGTTGCTCCTGAGCGGCAATAGCTTGATCTACGGCATGGGCATGACGATGCTGGTCTACCTCCTACTGCTCTGGTGCGAGGGGCTGCTGATCGCATGGCCGCTGCTGGTCAATCAGCCGCAAATGGCGCTACGCGACCTACTCCGCAACACGGTGGTCTTTATCCTACGTGCACCGCTGCTGAACCTGGGGCTGACGGCTATCGTCGCGCTACTCATGTTGTTCGGCCTGGTCGTCAGCTTCATCATTCCGCTGGCGCTCGGCTCCATCCTTGCCCTGCTCGTTCAGCACTATCTCCACCTCCAAGCTCCCACCCTCGCCGCCTGGCCGCCCTCACCCGGCGAGACGAGTGCGCCGAGTTCCGAGTTCTGAGCTACGTGCGCCGCGCGGTTTATGCTTCACGCCACTCGCCCCACACAGCAAAGCAACCTATGGTATAATAGAGCGCCGTGTTTATGGGCGATAGGGGAGGGGTAACATTGCCGCAGCAAGGGCAAAGCGCAGCACAGGATCAAGATCGGCGTAGCCGCACGGAGCGCGGCATGAGCAATTGGCTGCCTGCCGGATTAGGCTTGCGGCCGTGGGCGGCCTTGATGATCGTCGGCCTGGCAATATTGGCTATGGCGCTGGCGATGTTGTTGACCAACCTGTATCGAATGTTCATCTTGCCGCAAAGCGGTACGCCGCTGGTCTACGCCTTGTCGCTCCAATTTATTCCCCATCCCTGGCGCGAAATCCTGGTTGGCGGGGTCGGCGTGGCGTTGACGCTGATCGGCTATCAGGGGCTGGCGCGGGCCGTGCGGGCGGCTAGTATCAGTGGGCGGCCGGTGGGGCGGCCGGCGGTGTTGGCCCCGTTGCGCCTGCAGCCGCCGCGCGACGGTATCCGCGTCGTTTCGGTCGGTGGTGGCACCGGCCAACCGACCGTGTTGCGAGGCTTCAAGCCGCACACCGACCATATCACCGCCGTGGTGACGGTCGCCGATGACGGCGGTTCATCAGGTCGGCTGCGTCGTGACCTCGGCATCCTGCCGCCCGGCGACTTCCGCAACTGCCTAGTGGCCCTCTCTGATGTGGAACCGCTACTGGAAGAGTTGTTCCAATATCGTTTCGGCGCCGATGCCGGCGATTTGCAAGGCCATCCCTTCGGCAACCTATTCCTAGTAGCGATGGCCGGCGTGACCGGCGGCAATTTCGAGACGGCGATCCGCGAGTGTTCGCGCGTGCTGGCGGTGCGGGGCGATGTATTGCCCTCCACGCTGGCGAATGTCACGCTGCACGCCGAACTCGCCGACGGCACCATTATCTCCGGCGAGTCGCATCTGCCCAAAGGCAAAGCCGCTGTGCGGCGCGTTTTTCTCACGCCGGAGCAGCCGCACGGCTACCCCGACGCAGTGGCAGCCATTCTGGATGCCGACCTGATCGTGCTGGGGCCCGGATCGCTTTACACCAGCCTCATCCCCAACCTGCTGGTGCCCGACATCGTGCGTGCGGTGCGCTCGTCGCCGGCAGTCAAAGTCTATGTCTGCAATGTTGCTACCCAGCCCGGCGAAACCGATCAGTTCGGGGTGCTGGAACATATCCAGGCGTTGCGCGAACACGTTGGACCGGGCGTGTTCGACTATGTGTTGGTCAACGCCGACCTGACTCCGGCGGCGCATATCCGGCCGGAATGGCAGGTGCAGCCGGTTGTGGTGCCGCCCGACCTTGCCTACCCCGGCGTGGAGTTTGTGCGCGCCGCTGTGGTCAACCCCGACAACCCCCTGCGCCACGATCCCGCCCGACTGGCAACGGCGTTGTTACAGTTATATGAGGAGAAGCGCGGGCGCGGCGCAGGCCGCGCTAACGGCTATCTCCCCCAAGAAGCCCACCTGTAGGGCGATATTTCTACCTTAGCGAGGCGCGCGTGCCTCACACAAAGGAGTGTAAGACACATGGCGACACGAATTGGCATTAACGGGTTTGGCCGCATCGGGCGGCAAGTGTTCAAGGCGATGCAGGATGAAGAATACGGCGGCGAGCTGGAAGTAGTAGCTGTCAACGACCTGACCGACACCGCTACGCTGGCTCACCTGCTGAAATATGACAGTACCTACGGCCCCTATGACCCCGATGCCGAAATAGAAGCCGAAGAGGACAGTATCATAATCAACGGCCCTAACGGCGCGCAACGCCTGATGGTCACCGCAGAACGCGAGCCGGGCAAGTTGCCCTGGCGTGACCTCGGGATCGACATCGTGATCGAGTCCACCGGCCGCTTCACCGACGGAGACAAAGCCGCCGCCCATATCCAAGCCGGGGCCAAAAAGGTGATCATCAGCGCGCCGGCTAAAGGCGAAGACATCACCATCGTCATGGGCGTAAACGAGGGCAAATACGATCCGGCCCGCCACCACATTATCTCCAACGCCTCCTGCACCACCAACTGTCTGGCCCCGGTTGCCAAAGTGGTGCTTGATAACTTTGGTATTGTGCGTGGCATGATGACTACCGTCCATTCGTACACCAATGACCAGGTGATCCTCGACTTTCCGCACAAAGACCTGCGGCGGGCGCGTGCGGCGGCCCTGAATATCATTCCCACCACCACCGGCGCGGCCAAAGCGCTGGCCCTGGTCATCCCCGAACTCAAGGGTAAGTTCGACGGCTTCTCCCTGCGCGTGCCCACGCCTACCGTCTCGATCATTGACTTTGTCGCCATCACCGAAAAGCCGGTTACGGTGGACGCGGTGAATGCTGCCTTCATGGATGCCGCCGAGGGCGAACTGACCCAGGTACTGGACTTTACGATGGAGCCGCTAGTCTCCACCGACTTCCGGGGCGATCACCACTCGGCCATCGTAGACGGTCTTTCCACAATGGTCGTCGGTGACACTATGCTGAAAGTGATCGCCTGGTACGACAACGAGTGGGGTTACTCCTGCCGCGTGGCCGACCTGGCTCAGTACATCGCCGGCAAAGGCATTAAGTAGGACGTGATTACACCACCAACGCACACCAGACACCAAGCGTTTTCACCGCAAGCGACCTATTGCATTCTTTGTGTCTAGTGCGCGTTGGTGGTGCCACTTTCTTTTGTAGGAGACTACCGTGGTAAAACGCACGATAGACGACCTTGAGCTACAGGGTAAACGCGCCCTCGTCCGCGTGGACTTCAATGTACCGCTTGATAAGCAGAGCGGCGCGATCACGGATGATACCCGTATCCGCGCCGCCTTGCCGACGATTCATGCGCTGCTGGAGCGCGGCGCATCGGTCATCTTGATGTCGCACCTGGGCCGCCCCAAAGGGGTGACCCCCAGCCTGTCGCTGGCTCCTATCGCCGCACGCCTGTGTGAACTACTACCCGGCGTGGCAGTGGCCTTCGCCCTTGACTGCGTGGGACCGCAAGCTACGGCGGCCGCCCAGGCGCTGCAACCGGGCAGTATCTTGCTGCTGGAAAATCTACGCTACCACCCCGAAGAAGAGGCCAACGATCCGGCTTTCGCTGCCCAACTGGCCGCGCTGGGGGATGTGTATGTCAATGATGCGTTCGGCAGCGCACACCGGGCCCATGCTTCGACTGAAGGCGTGGCTCACCTGCGACCCGCCGCGCTGGGTTTGCTGATGGAGCGGGAAGTAGCGATTATGGGTGCGGCGCTGGAGTCGCCGGCCCGCCCATTTGTGGCGGTGCTGGGCGGCGCCAAAGTCAGCGATAAGATGGGCGTGATCACCAACCTGCTGGGCAAGGTGGACAGCTTGCTGATCGGCGGCGGTATGGCGAACACCTTTCTGGCCGCGCAGGGCTACGACGTCGGCGACTCGTTGCTGGAGGCCGACCGGGTGGCCGAAGCCGGCGGGCTGATCCGGCAGGCACAGGAGCGTGGCGTAGCCCTGTTGCTGCCCGACGACGTGGTGATTGCGAGCGCCTTTGCCGCTGATGCCGAGAGCCGCGTGGTCGCCGCCGATGCAGTGCCCACCGGTTGGCGTATCCTCGACATTGGCCCGGCGACCACGCGACGCTATGTTGCCGCCGTCCTCACTGCGCGCACAGTAGTCTGGAACGGGCCGATGGGCGTGTTCGAGTTTCCGCGCTTTGCCGCCGGTACGCACGCGCTGGCCCAGGCCGCCGCCGCCGCCACCCACGCCGGCGCGACCACGATCATCGGCGGCGGCGACTCGGTGGCCGCCGTGGAAGAAGCGGGCTTGGCAGATCAGATCAGTCATATCTCAACCGGTGGCGGCGCGTCGCTGGAGTTTTTGGAAGGCCACACCCTACCCGGCGTCGCCGCCGTCGGAGAGCGCTAGCTATGCCCAGTCCCCGCCTGCCGATCATCGCCGGCAACTGGAAAATGCACACCACGCCCGACGAAGCGATGGTGCTTGTTGAAGATATGCTGGACGATCTCGAATCCATCGAAGCGGTTGAGATCGTCCTCTGCCCCCCGGTGATCAGCTTGGTATTAGTAGCTGAAATGCTGGGCGACAGCTCGGTGTTGCTTGGCGCGCAAAATATGTATTGGGCCAATAGCGGCGCCTACACCGGCGAGATCGCGCCGCCTATGTTGGCGCCCTACTGCCGCTATGTTATTCTCGGCCACTCGGAACGGCGCAACCTGTTTGGTGAAACCGACGAGATGGTAGCGCGTAAAGTGCAGGCCGCGCTGGCCCACGGTCTGCAGCCTATCGTCTGCGTAGGCGAAAACCTGCTGGAGAACCAGGCGCATGAACGCGCCGCTGTGCTGGACCGTCAAGTACGGGCCGTCTTCACCGGCCTGGACCCGGCACAAGCACATGATTGCGTGATCGCCTATGAGCCGATCTGGGCCATCGGCACGGGACTCGCCGCCACGGCCCTGGATGCCCAATTGGCGATCCACGGCATCCGCGACCTGCTGGGTTACTTGGTCGGCTCGGCCACCGCCGCCGCCATACGCATCCAGTACGGCGGCAGTGTTACTGCCGCCAACGCTGCCGAGTTACTGGCTCAGCCCGATATAGACGGTGCGCTGGTCGGTGGGGCCAGCCTCAAAGCCGCCGACTTCGTGCGGATTTGCGCCCTGGCCCAGCAAGCCAAGCACTAGCCGCATCTTGTCCCGATGCGTCAACCCAGCGCTGCTCAACCTCTTTCCCACGCTCAGTTCCTCTTTATCTACCAGGAGGTAGTAATAAAACGAGCCTTTCGGTGCGCCGCTTTTCCTTAGGATCTGGTTCAGCCTGGTCGCATGATAACCTTGTGCTTCCAGCAGGGCAGCGGTGGTTGCGATAATTTGTTCATGCATATTGCTCAAGCCCGTATTGTAGCAACTGATCTATATAAGATTAAGCCTTACCTATCGGCTGTTAGATCCCAACTATTCCTGAAGATTTTGCGGTACAATAGACTCGGTAAACACTTGTCTACTGATAGCGCCCTGCCTCAGCAGGTCAGCGGCGTAGTATATGCCTGCCGTTTGGCGGCATGGTGAAAGTGTTACTGCAGGAAAGGAGTGGTTTACAGCTTGACCCCGACCTGTCTAGTCGCTAACGGAGCGTAAAGGCAGGCGTGTTGCTGGATCCAGGCAACGATGGAACACGATCTACCCTACTTCACTGTCTATTGGCTGAAGGAGATACTACTCATGCGTCGTCTTATAATCTTCGTGCCGGTATTGTTGCTGCTTGCCATGGTCTTGATTTTGGCGAACCACGAACACAGCACCCTCCATGCCGCACCGGCTCCTGCTGCACCGCCGCCGGCAAACACTGCTGCTCCGCTGTGGCGCACGGTGGCCGAAACCGACTTCGTGGTGCGGGGTACGCGCCTAATCACACCTGCGGTCTATCGTACCACGGCTCTTGACGAGCCGGCCCTGAGCACTGTGCTGGCCCAAGCGCCGCTGGAGAACACGGTCACCCATGGCGCGGGCGTGCTACTCAGCCTGCCGCTGCCCGACGGCACTCTGGCGCGCTTCCGTGTGGTCGAGGCGCCGATCATGGCCCCCGCACTGACCGCGCAATTCCCGCAGATCCGGACCTATCTGGGCCAGGGCATAGACGATCCGACTGCCACGCTGCGCTTCGACCGCACGCCGGCCGGCTTCCATGCCTTGATCCTGGGTGCAAGCGGGTCTATTTTCATAGATCCCTATAGCCGCAACGATACCACGCACTACATCAGTTATTTCGCCAAAGACTACACCCTGCCGCCCGGCTCACATTTCGCGGAACTGGGAATGGTCCAGACGCAGCCGTTGACCCCGCACCTACCGCACCCGGCCGTTGCCGCCGGTCCCACGCTACGAACCTACCGTCTAGCGCTGGCCGCCGACGGCGAATACACCCAGTTCTCCGGCGGCACCGTTCCTGCGGCGTTGGCGGCGATGGTTACCACCATGAACCGCGTGGACGGTGTGTATGAGCGCGAACTGGCGATCCGCCTCGTGTTGATCGCTAACGAAACCGCCATCATCTACACCAATCCGACCACTGACCCCTACACCAACGACAATGGCGAGACGATGCTCACGGAGAACCAGAACAACCTGGACACGGTGATCGGTAATGCCAACTATGACATCGGCCATGTGTTCAGCACCGGCGGCGGTGGTATCGCCGGCTTGGGCGTGATTTGTAGCACCCAATTCAAAGGGCAGGGCGTGACCGGCAAAACCGATCCGGTCGGCGATCCTTTTGATATTGACTACGTGGCACACGAAATGGGTCACCAATCGGGAGCTAATCACCCCTTTAACGCCACCACCGGCAGTTGCGGCGGCAACCGCAGCGACACAACGGCCTATGAACCAGGCAGCGGCTCCACCATCATGTCCTATGCGGGCATCTGTGGGGCCGAAGACCTGCAACGACATAGCGATCCCTACTTCCACACCATCAGCTTCGATCAGATCATGGATTATACGACGAACGGCACGGGCGCGACCTGTGCGGCCACCAGCGCGACCGGTAACCACGCGCCGGTACCCAATGCGGGGGCGAGTTACACGATCCCGCAGCAGACCGCCTTTCGCCTGACCGGCAGCGCCACGGATGCCGATGGCGATGCCCTCACCTACGGCTGGGAGCAATTTAACCTCGGCGCGGCGGCCCCGCCCGATACGGATGACGGGTCCCGCCCGATCTTCCGCTCGTTCAACCCCACGACCAGCCCCATCCATCTCTTCCCCCAACTGACCAGCATCCTGAGCAGCACCACGATCTTGGGTGAGTCGCTACCGACGACCAACCGCACGTTGACCTTCCGCCTGACGGTGCGCGACAACCGCGCCGGCGGCGGCGGGGTGGATCATGCCACGGTCAATATTCCGGTGACGACCAGTGCGGGACCGTTCCGCGTTACGGCGCCCAACACTGCCGTGACCTGGCCGGCGGCCAGCAGCCAGACTGTTACCTGGAATGTGGCAAACACCACCGCCGCCCCGGTTAGCTGCCCCGCCGTCAACATCGTGCTGTCCTACGACGGCGGCTATAGCTTCCCGGCGACCCTAGCGGCAGGCGCCCCCAATAACGGTACCGCGCAAATCACCGTGCCGAACATTGACACGGCACAGGCCCGCGTGCAGGTGGCCTGCGCCAATAACATCTTCTTCGACATCTCGCGGAGTGATTTCACCATCAGCGGCGGTGTTACCGCAACCGCGACCACCACACCAGCGGCCGGCACCGCCACCGCCACGCCGCTTGCCGGCACCGCGACCGTCACACCGCCCGCCGGCACCGCCACCGCCACGTCCTGCGCGATCCGCTTCACGGATGTGACGGATACAAGTGCCTACTACTATCAAGGGGTATACTACCTAGCCTGTCGTGGGGTGATCAGCGGCTACAGCGACGGCACGTTCAAGCCGTTCAACAACACCACGCGCGCCCAGATGACCAAGATCGTCACGTTGGCCTTCAATATCGCGCTCGTGACTCCCCCCGCGACCGGCACTTTCGCCGATGTGGACCCTAGCAGCGTCTTCTATCAGTTGGTCGAGACCGCTGCCGCACGAGGCATCGTCAGCGGCTATAGCTGCGGCGGGGTCAATCCCCAAACGGGAGCCGACGAACCGTGTGACACCGGCAGCCGCCCCTACTTCCGCCCCAACAACGCGGTGACGCGCGGGCAGTTGGCAAAAATCGTGGTGATTGGGGCCGGCTGGGCACTGCGTACTCCGGCGACGCCGAACTTCAGCGATGTGCCCACTAGTAGCGTGTTCTATTCGTTCATCGAGACAGCGGTCTGCCACGGCGCGGTGGGCGGCTACAGCGACAGCACGTTCCGCCCCAACAACTACGCCTTCCGCGGCCAAATCGCCAAGATCGTCTACCTGGCCGTCACCAATCCACCCGGCATATGTGCACCGTAGGTATAACGCCTCTCTGCTAACCCCGTATGGACCACGCAAACCGCCGGCGCACATTTCGTGCGCCGGCGGTTTTAGTAGAGAACCTGTGACAGGGCGTAATGCCGGCTAATACAGCCGGGGCAGATTCTTTTTCCAGCCGGCGGGCAGCAGCACATCCAGCACATCGTCTACCGTGACGATGCCGAGCATTCCGCGCGTGTTGCCGACAACGGGTACGGCCAACAGATCATACTTGGTCAGCACACCGGCCACTTCAGCTTGCGGCGTTTGTGCGTTGACGCTGATCACCGGCGTGGTCATAAACTCGCGCACCGGCGCGTCGGGGGCGGCCACGATCAGGTCACGCAGCGAGAACACGCCGATCAATGTTTCGTCGGCCTCGGTGACGTAGATGTAATAGCTCTCCACTTCAGCGGTCTGGCGCACGTAATCCATCGCTTGCGTCGCCGTTAGGTCGGGTAGCACCGTCAGGTAGTCGGTGGTCATACGCCCGCCCGCGCTCTCTTCGGGGTAGGCCAGCAGTTCGCGCACATCGGCGGCTTCCACCGGCTCCATGTGAGCCAACAGTTCGGCGGCGCGGCCCTCCGACAGATCGGCCAGCAGGTCGGCGGCCTCGTCGGGTGGCATCCGATCAAGAATATCGGCGGCGTGTTCGGTGTCGAGATGTTCGATCAACTGGGCTTGTGAGGCGGGTTCGACTTCTTGCAAGGTATCGGCGGCGGTTTCGGCATCGAGGCTGGACAGCAGATAGCCGCCGGCGGCTTGATCAAGCTGCTCCACGATGTCGGCCAGATCCGCCGGGTGCATACGCCCCAGCGCAGTGTGATCGGTCTTGAGCGGGATACCCGCCGGCCCAATCGCCACCGGGTCCAGTTGGTTCCAGGGGATGCAACCGTCGCCCAGTGCCTTGTCGCGGTGTAGCAGGCGCAACACGCTGCCGGCTGGCCCTTCGAGGCCCAAGCGGCGCAGCATGGCGCGTGGGGTCGAATCAATGCCGACCAGCCGGTAGTGGCCGTTGGTGCGTGCCAGTTGCAGATCGTGGACGCGCACAACGCGCCGGCCATGCACGTCAATGATCTGACGGTCCATCACCTGCTGGGCTAAGCCGATTTCGTCGCCGCGCGCCTCATACATCGCCAGATCGCGCAACCGTTCGCGCAGCACGATCCCGCCGTTGTCGAGTGCCGAAATATCTACGGCAGCGATCAGAAAGTCGCCGTTCTGGCGGTGCAGGCCGATAGCAACCACGGCGGGAAAGCCCTCTACCGGGTCCACATACACATCGCTGCATTTGCCGACGGTTTCGCCCCGCCCGTCGCGCACGGGCCGGTTCAGCAGTTCACTCAAGAAGGGCACAGATTCCACCTCCTTTCTCCGCTTGCACGCGGCGACAGGAGTGGGGCGGCGCAGGGCCGCCTGGGGAAGCTAGCGGTGGAAGGCCGGTAGCAGTGAGGCGGTCCGACAATCGAGCGCTTGTCCGCCCGACCGATGGTCCCATGCACCCTGTCGTCGGGTGCGATTATTTAACTGATGCGAGTTATGCAACGGTGTCGCCCACGGGGCCGTCTGTCGTGCGCCGGCGATGTCCCGGCTCGACGTGGGCTGTCTACCTGGACCGCAGTCCATATAAGCTACCCTGCGCTTTCGTTAGCGAACTTTCCGCCGCCTAGCGCCCGCCGTCCAACGGCGGGTACAGAGCCGACACACCGGCCGGCTTGGAATTGCGGCATGGAATGGAAAGTTCTCACCTAGTACCCAGTATACGCCCGTCTCCGGCACTTGTCAATGCGATCAGGGCGCGGCGGCAGGCGGGGGCGTTTTGCCTTCCAATGCGCCGAGGCTGCCCATAGCCGACCAGAGGAAATCGTCTACCGACATTCCGCCGGCCTGTAATAGACGGCCCAACAGATGGGGCAACACCTCGCGTACCAGTGCGCTTTGCTGCTCCGGCGAAAGGCCGACGAGAAATTGATCCACGACGTGTTCCAGCAGGCCACGTCGCTCGTCGGGCGTGAGGCTCGCCAGCATCTTGTCGGCAAAGCTCACCATCAGGTGCAGGCGCTCGTCCGGTTCCAGCCCTTTCAGCGCTTGATCCATCAGGTTTTCGAGTAAGCTCATAAAGGTAACTCCGTTGAGTATCCAGTTACGACTCGTTGATCGGCCGGGCAGGGACCAGGGCCGGCGGGTCAGCATCGGTCAAAGCGACGACGTGCGCGTGACTGGCGTCCACCAAATCGGTGGGCGTGATTAGGATCTCCTCGCCCCATTGCCCAGTGCCCACGCCCAGCAGTGGCTCGGCCAGTAGAGACGCTTCTAGGAAGGTGCGAAAGCCGGCTGGTTGCCAGTGAAACGGGGGAATGGAGCCGATCACATAACCGGTAATGGCTTGCACAGTTGCGGGAGTAGCCATGCGGATGTTGCGCGAGCCGATAGCCTTTTTAAGCCGACCCGACACGGCGTTCTGATCGCCGCCCAGCATCACTAACACGCGCTCACCTGCATCCGTTTCAAAAATCAAGGTTTTGACCATCTGACGTTCGCGGTAGCCTAATGCGTGCGCTACGGAGGCCGCGCCCTTCTCAATATCGGGCGAGAAACTTCGCCGCTCGTAGGGAATACCGCAGGTGTCAAGGTAATCATGGGCCGGAAGATTCATGCTGGGGCCTCCGCTGGTAGCTTGCCGCTGGTCTTAGTCAGTAAGGCAAGCAAGATAGATGCCGGGGAATCGCGTATAATTGGGCATACGCCTGCCGCTAGCAGGCCCACACAGGAGGAGGCAACTGATGGCAAGAGTAGATTTGCACGATCAAGTGGTGATGATCAGCGGCGCGTCAAGCGGATTTGGCGCGGCGGCGGCGCTAGCGTTCGCGGCGGAGGGCGCGCGGCTGGCGCTGTGTGCCCGGCGGCAGGATCGGCTGGATGCTGCGGTCGCGGCGCTAACAGCGGCGGGTGCCCCACGCGTGCTGACGTTCGCCGCCGATGTGCGCGAGCCGAATCAAGTAGCAGGCTTTGTCCAGGCGACGCTGGATGCGTTTGGCCGTATTGACATCCTGGTGAACAACGCGGGCCTGGCGCGGCGCACCGACCCGATTGCGTCACAAGAGGATGCGACCTGGGATGCCTGGAACGAAATGCTGGACACCAACGTGAAAGGCTTGCTGGCGCTCACCCGCCGCGTGTTGCCGACCATGCTGGCGCAGGAGAGTGGGCACATCATCAATCTGAGTTCCATCGCTGCGCACGTTTCCTACGAAGGAGGCAGCGTCTACGCCGGCAGCAAGCACGCCGTCCGGGCGATCACCCAGGCGCTGCGACTGGAAGTGGCCGACCGGCGCGTGCGCGTAACGGCGATTTCGCCGGGGCTGGCTGAGACCGAGTTCAGCGTGGTGCGCTTCAGCGGCGATCAAGCGCGCGCCGACGCGGTCTATGCCGGCATGACCCCGCTCACGGCGGAGGATGTGGCGGACTGCATTGTGTTCGCGGCCAGTCGCCCGTGGCACGTCAACGTGGATGAGATGATCATCAAGCCCACTGACCAGCCCGCCGTCCACAAAGTGATCCGCCGCCCGCCCGCCCAGTAGAGCCACGGCGCGCTGTGGCCCCACGCGCTGTGGCTCTACGGCCTACGGCTTACCGCCGCCGCTGCGCCCGCCACCACCGCAGGCCGATCAGCGCGGTGGCGGTGATGGCGGCGGCGGTGGTGGTCACCGCGACGGAGCGGGCGCTGGGCGGGGCCAGCAGCGCCTGGGCGGCTAGGTAGCCACTGGTGCCGTTGGTGCCTGCCCCCGGCCAGGTGCCCGCGCCGACCATGTAGAGGCCGCGTACCGGCATCGTATAGGTGGACGCGCCCAGCCAGGGCCGCCAGAGGAAGTTTTGCCGCAGGTGGTGGCTGCCGCCCACGCTGTCGCCACCCACCAAGTTCGGGTTGGCGTGCGCCAAGTCGGTCGGCGAGTAGACGACCCGCTCCAAGATCAGGTCGCGGATGCCTGGCGCGTATTGCTCCAGCTTGGCGATCACGCGGTCGGCATAGGCTTCTTTCGCGTCATCCCAGGTGCGGGCCGTGATCGCGCCGGCCGCATCGCCCCGGATCTCGTTGGGCAGCGTGCGGACCTGGATCCAGAGGATCGCGCCGTGACCCGGCACGCGGCTGGGGTCTACAACCGAGGTTTGTCCGACGATCAGCAACGGGCTGTCGGGCAGCAGGCCGGCTAGCGACTGGGTGTAGGTGCGATCCAGATCGTCCACCGTCGGCGGGATATGCACATAGGCGAACTCGCTGATCTCCGGCCCGGCGGCCCATTGCGGCGGCTCGCGCAAGGCGAGATGGACCATCATCGTGCCGGGGCCGTACTTGTAGGCTTTGACGCGGCGGCGCACGTCTAACGGCAGGGGGTAGTCGGCCAACATATCGCCGAACAGCACGCCGGGGGTCAGGTTGGCGATCACGGCGCGCGTCGCCGCGATTTCGGTGCCGTCGTGCAGAATCACGCCGGTGGCGTGGTCGCCTTCGATGCGGATGCGGCGCACCGGCGCTTCGGTCCGCACGGTGCCGCCGTACTCACGCAGCAGGCCGGCCAACGCCTCCGGCATCTTGGACGCGCCGCCCTGGGCCAGGGCCATGCCTTGCTCCATGTCGGTGAACGCTTCGAGGAAGGGGAAGGTTGCGCCACCCGACACGCTGGGGCCGAAATCGAGGTGCATTCCCCAGGTGGCGATCAGCGCACGCGCTTCGGGGCTGGCGAAATAGGTCTCGCCCAACTCGCGTGTCGAACTGAGCAGGATGCCGGCCAGCGTGCCCAATTCGCGCGGCCCGGCCGTCAGCAGCGCCTTGACCAACACCCAGGCGGCGGCCGGCGAGGGCAACGGCACGCCATAGAGCGGCAGCAGGGTCTTGGTGAACTGCTTGTATTGCGCGTAGAGCCGCCGCCAACCGTCGGCATCGGCGGCATTATGCGCTTGGAGCAGCGCCAGCGTGCGCTCCTGGTCCTTATACACCCGCAGGCTGCTGCCGTCGGGAAACACGTTGCAGTAGGGTTTGTCGGACACGACATATTGGAGGCCGTGCCGCTCCAGATCGGCCTTTAGCTCCTTGTAGACCGGCGAGCCGCGAAACAGGTTTTGGTTGGTGGACCACAGATCGTGGACAAAGCCGGGCCGCGTAATCGCGCCGCTCTGCACCGCACCGCCGATTTGGGCGTTGCGTTCCAGCACCAACGTCTTCCAGCCGGCTCGCGCCAAGTAGAGCGCCGTGACGAGGCCGTTGTGCCCGGCCCCAATAATAATCGCGTCGTAAGTGTCCATAGCTACTCCCTTATTGATCCATGCAGAAGCCCCAAGAATTGCTTTGATCGGTTAGAGCGAAAGCAAAGCAAGGGCTGATCCACGGCGCGGGCCGGCGCAACCGCTACCCAGGGGGTTCGTCTCTCGTGTAGCGGCCGCTTGTTGGCGTGCGGCGTGGCGTGCCGGGTTGCGGAACTTTTTCGTGCGCCCCACCATCTAATATGTGTGCCCTGTGGGGTGCGGGCGGCCGACGTGGCGCAGCCCTGATAATAGCAACTACGGAGCATTGGCGCAAGCGATCTCGGTAGCACAAAAGGAGAAACATCATGAAACAACGGTTCCATTCGCTCGTCCTCGTCGGCAGCGGTATCGTCCTCGGCCTACTGATCGCCGGTGGCCTGCATACCCTCAACACGGCGGCGCAGACCGCCGGCGGCTGCCAGACCTTTCCGCAGACCGGTCATACGCTGTGCGGTCGCTTTCTGAGCTACTGGCAGGGGCACGGCGGGCTGGCCCAGCAGGGCTACCCGATCTCGGAAGAATTCATCGAAACCAACGACCTGAACGGTAAACCCTACACGGTGCAGTATTTCGAGCGGGCCGTGTTTGAGTTGCATCCGGAGAACGCGCCGCCGTTTGATGTGCTGCTCTCGCAACTCGGTACCTTCAGCGGTCATACCAAGTATCCGCAGGGCTTTGCCGCGCATAGCGGTGATTCGCCGTTTTACGAAAACCGCACTGATGCCGCCGGCACGTTGAAGTCGTTCTACAACGCCGTTAACCGCAAAGAATATGAGCGTGCCTACGGCTACTACCAGGGCGCACCCAACCCGCAACCCAGCCTCGCACCGCCTTTCGCGCAGTTCACCGCCGGCTTTAGTGACACGGCCGCTGTATCGTTGACGCTGGGCGAAGCCATCAGCAACGCGGGCGCAGGCAATATCTACAGCGGCATCCCAGTCATTGTCCAAGCTCGGCACACCGACAATACACTGCATACCTTCGCCGGCTGCTATGTGCTGCACCGTGTCAACGCGGGCATCTCGCCCAACCCCGCCGACTCGCTGTGGAGCATCAACTCGGCTTTCCTGCACCCCGCAGCTAACGACACGCCACTGACCGCCGCCCTGAACCAGCCGTGTAGTCGCTAATAGCGACATCTCAGCACCATAAAAGCCCCCAAGCTACGGAGAATACTTCCAATCTCCGTGGCTTGGTGGCTTTTATGGTGTAAAGAAACGGCCCTAGCTCTTCGGGAAACGCCGGACGGGCGGCGGCGGCATGGCGCGTAGACCGCCGGCCGCTTGCGCGCGGGGGGCCATGCCGCGCTGGCGGAAGTCGGCCGCCTGGATGAAGATCGGCGTGCAGAGTGCGGTATCGCACAGGCGCGAGCGAATGCGCGGTTCGATGCTGTCGAGGTCTACATTCGATGTGACCACAGTCGCCAAGCGATGGTTGTAGCGGTGGTTGAAAATCTGGTACAGCTTTTCGCGCGCCCAAGGGGTGGTATTTTCGGTGCCTAAGTCGTCTACGACGAGTAGCGGCACGCTGCGGATGGCCTCGAAGCGGTCGTCGTAGCTGCTTTCGCTGCCTGGTGCATAGGCCGCGCGCAGGCTATCAAGCAGGTCGGGCGCGATGGCGAAATAGGTTTGCAGGCCGCATTTCTCCACCGCTTCGTTGGCGACGGCAGCGGCGAGGTGAGTCTTGCCGCAACCGTAGCCACCCAGCAGCAGCAGCCACAGGTGCGGGTTGCCGGCATATTCGCGGCAGCGCAAGAAAGCGTCGCGCACCCCTGCTACGCCCGGCTCAAACGTGGCGAAGGTCTTATCGGCAAAGGCTTGCAGATTGGACTGGCGGTCGAGCGTGCTGTAGGTATGCTCATTCATCTCCTGCACTTTGCAGGTGCAGGGGAGAGGACGGGCAAAGTTGGGGTGGCCGAACGGCACGTCCATCCGCAAATAGCCTGCGCCGCGACAGAGCGGGCAGACGGCCTTAGCGGTTGAAGAGGTGTGCGTATTTTCCGCTGAGATATTTACCGGGATCGATAGCTCGGTTAGAATCTTGCCCACGCGCTCCATCGTCTCTTCCCTTCGCCGCCCAGTTTTCCAAAATGCGGCTGATGTACTTCCAATTGCGTTTGTTGTAGCTGACGGCTTCGGTGAACGCCTCTTCGATCCAGGCGGCCGGATACAGCCGCTCGGCCTCCGCTAACTGCTCGGCCAACAGCGGCGTGATCACGCCGACGTTCTGTTCGTATAGCTCGAAGATACCCGGCCGCCGCCGACTGAGGTGTAGCCGCACGTTGGCCGGCACCTCCAGCGCCGCATCGTCGCCGCGCAGACGGGCGATAGCGGCGGCCCGTTCGGCGCGCAGCAGCGCCAGCCACTCGGCGGAAGCCAGCGCGGCAGTCGGCCGCTCACCGTCGCCGCATACCTCGGCCAGCCAACGAGCGTTGAACGGCGTGTTCGCCAGATACCAGGATTCGGCGGGTGGCGTGGGCGTGCCGTCGGGCTGCACAATCAGATGCAGCAGCGTGCCGCGTGCCACAGCCAGTTCTAGTCCCTCACGTAGCCACTCCGCCGCCGGGCGCGGACTGCGCCCGGCCGTCAACGCAGCGGTCAACACCAGATCGGCGGCCAATTCCGGCTCACTGATCAGGCGCGGATGGCCCACCTGGGCGGCCAACCGCCACAGGACGTGCAGAGTCACCTTGAGTTCGGCCAGGTGGGTGATACCCGGCAGCACGGCGGTGAAAAAGCTCTCCGGGATGGGGATGCGCCCTTCCTCGGTGCCGAAGCCGCTAAACATAGCTGCCTCTCCCCTCTAAGTAGAGAGGTGTGCAGATGGGGCCGTCGTCACGCCGGCGCATGAGGTGGGTTGCCGATACACTTCCAGATCCCGAAACTGGGTGGTCTGGTTGTGGAAGAACAGCGGCACGACCCCAATGGGGCCGTTGCGGTGCTTGGCGATATGGATCTCAGCGATGTTCTTCCGTTCGGTCTCCGGATTATATAACTCCTCGCGGTAGATGAACATCACGATATCCGCGTCCTGTTCGATACTACCGCTCTCGCGCAGGTCACTGAGCATCGGCACATGGGACGAGCGGCTTTCCACGGCGCGGGAGAGCTGCGACATGGCGATCACCGGCACATTCAGTTCGCGGGCCAGCATCTTGAGGCCGCGTGTGATCTCAGAGACCTCTTGCACCCGGTTGTCGCTGCGTCGGCCGCTCATCAGTTGCAGGTAGTCAATCACCAGCAGGTCGCAGCCTGCTTCGGCTTGCAGGCGACGGGCGCGGCTGCGAACTTCGCTGATCGAGATGCCTGCCGTATCATCGAAAAAGATCGGTACATCGGCCAGCAAACCGAAGGCATCACTCAACTTTTGCCATTCGCTATCATCCAGATAGCCCAGGCGCAAGCGCTGTGCTTCCACGTCGCTGGCAATCGAGAGCAGGCGCTGCACCAGTTGCTCCGCCGACATTTCGAGGCTGAAGACGCCGACTGTCTTGTGATGCTTAACGGCGGCGTTATAGGCGATGCTCAGGCCGAAGCTGGATTTACCGACCGAGGGGCGGGCGGCGACAATCACCAGATCGGACTTTTGCAGGCCACCGGTTAGTTCGTCCAGATCGTGAAAGCCGGTCGGCACGCCGACCACGTTGCCGCGCTGGTGCTGCACCACGTCGAGGCGGTCGAAATATTCTTCCAGCACGCGCTTGATCGAGACAAAATCGGCCGATCCCTGGCGCTGCGTCACACCGAACAGCAGCGCCTCCGCGCGGTCTAACACCTGACCGATCTCCGGGGCTTCTTCATAGCCCAGCCCGGCGATTTGCCCGCCGACGCTGATCAGGCGGCGCAGCACGGCATTGCGCTCCACGATGTGGGCGTAGTATTCGACGTGGACGGCGGTAGGGACACGGTGCATCAGCCCGGCGATATAGGCCAGGCCCCCGACCGGTTCCAGCCGCCCGCGGCGATCTAGTTCGCTGGATAACGTCACCATGTCGGGCGGTTCGCGCCGATGGTAGAGATCGAGGATACAGTCGTAGATCCAGCCGTTGGCTTCGCGGTAGAAGTCGGCAGGTGTGAGGAAGGTGGCGACCTTGATGATCGCGTCACGGTCGAGCAGCAGCGAACCGAGAACCGCCTCTTCAGCCTGCAAATCGTAGGGAACCGGTCGTTCCAGAGGGGTGCCGTCGCCGGCGTAGAGACTGTTCGTAGGTCTACGTGTAATTTCCATAGAGTCCGCCGTTAGTGGTCTGAGTTGGAGTTAGCAGCCGGCGCGCAACGCGGACCACTAACGGTGGGTTCAGGCTTGCAGGTCGTCACCCCTACTGCCTGAGTGCGATCAGGTGCCGGTTTCGTCCTGTCCGTTGGGCGTGAAGATCACGCTATCTGTGGCGGTGGTCGCTGCGGTGCTGCCGACGTTAATGCCGGTGCCTTCAGCGGTCGCGGTGCCCTGTTCCACGTCGGCAGCCGATATCATGAACGGCATCTGCGGCACCGCTTCCACGGTGGTGGCATCTGCGGGCGGGCCGCCGGCACCGGCCGGGGTGGGGTCGGCGGCGGCCAGGGCATCACCGGTAGGCGTCAGCCGGCCGGCTGACGCTACATCGGCATTGCCGAGGTCGCCGGTCAGCCTAACGTCGTCGCTCGTCGTCAGGTCGCCCATCGCAGCGGGGACCGGAGTCGGTGCGGCGGGGGCGGGCGGCGGTGCCGGGGCATTTGCGGCCACAGTAGTCAGCGCGCCGCCGGTGCGGTTCATTTCCGGCTCCACCACCAGCGTGAGCGGCACGCTGATGTTGTTGCCCAGGTTCAAGGTGGCCGTGTAACGGCCGGTGCGGTGAATGGCGCTGTTCAACTTGATGCGACGGCGGTCCACGGTTTGGCTATGCTGCACACGCAATGCCTCGGCCACGTCGTTCGGCGTGATCGAGCCGTACAGGCGGTTTTGTTCGCCGGTGCGGGCGTAAAGCAGCACGCTCAGGTCGCGCAGCCGATCGGCGGCGGCCTGCACTGTGCTCAGTTGGTGCGCGCTGCGCTTTTCGGCGCTGGTGCGGCGGTTGGTCGCTTCTTGCAGCGCGCCGCGGGTGGCGGGGATAGCGAAGCCGCGCGGAAAGAGGAAGTTGCGGGCATACCCGTTCGCCACTTCCTTAACTTCTCCGGCCTGGCCCAGCTTCTCCACCGCTTCGGTGAGAATAATTTTCATGATGCGTATAACTCCCTATCTCTGTGCAAAGCGAGGAGCTGCTAACGCCCCCCCGCCGTGTGATTCACGGTTCAGCCCACCTCACGCTTGCCCCCGCAGAGGCCGCGCAGCACTCAGGCTCGGCAACCATTCCGGTCGCTCGGCCCAGTACATCGGGTCCGGTCTCGGCTGAACCGCTGTCATTATAGCACATCTGTGTTACCATTCCAACACTCACCGCCCTTTTCTGTCCACCGGTTTGTCCACGAACTTTTGCACCGCCTGGCCGGGTGTTATACACAGGCTATGCACAATGCTGCCTATTGGCTGCCTAGACTCTTCATGCCCTTTAGGAAAAGGTGGGCTAATTTGCAGAACCAGCCAGCTAATACTAACGTTTACGTTAAGGTAAAGAGGAATCATGTTTAAGAGGAGATTGCAGAGTTATGGCAGCAATAACCGTGGGGCCGGTGAGCGGGGCGGGTGCCCCGACCCCTGCGTGGACCACTAAATTAGGCGCGGGGTTTCGTGCCTTGCGGCATCGCAACTACCGCCTGTTCTTTTTTGGGCAACTCATTTCCCTGATCGGCACCTGGATGCAAAGTGTCGCCCAGGCGTGGCTGGTCCTCAGCTTGGCGGGCAAAGACGGCGATCTGATGCTGGGCGTGACCAGCGCCTTGCAGTTCACGCCGGTGTTGCTGCTCGCGGTGTTCGGCGGCGCGCTGGCCGACCGGTTGCCCAAGCGCAACGTGCTGCTGGTGACGCAGAGCGTGATGTTGGTACTGGCGCTCGTGTTGGCCGTGTTAAATTCGCTGGGCATCGTGCAGGTGTGGCACGTCCTGGCGTTGGCAACCTTGCTGGGCGTGGCGAATGCGATTGATATGCCCACCCGCCAGGCGTTCATCGTTGAACTGGTAGGCAAAGACGACCTGATGAACTCGATTGCGCTCAACTCGTCGGTGTTCAACGCGGCGCGCATCATTGGGCCGGGTGTAGCTGGGCTGCTGATCCACCGGGTCGGGGTGAGCGGGTGCTTCTATCTAAACTCGGCCAGCTTTGTGGCGGTGTTGGCCGGCATGATGCTTATGCGTCCGCCGTTCTTCACCCGCTCCGGCGCGACCAAAGGCGGCGCGCCGCTCAGCGGTGGCTTCCGCTATATTTGGCAGACCTCCAACGTGCGGGCGCTGATGATCGCGGTGGGCGTGGTCGGCACCTTCGGTCTCAACTTAACCGTCTGGATGCCGGTGCTGGCGCGTGATGTGCTGGGGGTCGGCGCAGCGGGCTATGGCCTGATGATGTCGGCGATGGGCGTAGGTGCGCTGGCATCGGGTCTGCTGTTGGCCTATCGCGGCAAAAAGGCGCAGCGGTCGCTGGTGCTGGCGGCGGCGGGAGTGTTCGGTCTTGTTTTGTTGGCGGTGGCCTTCACTCGCTGGTTTCCGGTCACACTGGGCCTGATGGCAATGCTAGGCGCGGCGATGGTCGCCTTTAGCGCCACCGCCAACACCACAGTGCAGTTGCTGGTGCCCGATGAATTGCGGGGGCGGGTAATGGCTGTCTATATGATGGTCTTTGCCGGCACTACGCCCATCGGCTCACTGCTGGCGGGTAGCCTCGCCCACGCCACTAGCACCCCGATTAGCATTGCCGCCGGAGCCGGAGTCAGCCTGCTGGCGGTGAGCGCACTGTGGGCCGGAATGCGCAGCGAGGCACGGGCGGCCGGTCGGGTGCCGCAGCCGGTGTGAAATGTGAAACGTGAGGCGTGCAGTTTGCGCTGGTAAGCGGGGCCGGTAGTACCGGCCCCGCTTTTTCTTTTGTGCCAACCTCCTGCTAAAGATTACTCCCCGGATTATTAACAAGCCGCTAATAGCATCTTAACGTCTCGGATCCACCAGCTAATAGTGTCTTAATGTTATCGGCCTATTATTACGATAGAGAGGATCTGCATAGCGTAAGCGCCGGAATCATAAAGCGATCCCATGGAGAATCTAACGATGCGCCTGGCCCTAGTGACGGAAACCTTCTTGCCTCGTGTAGACGGCATTGTGCGAATGCTGTTGGAGTTCCTTACTTATCTGGAAGCTCAGGGCCATGAAGCCGTTGTGGTGGCCCCCGGCAGGGGTGCGGATCGCTGCCGGGGAGCGCAGGTGTTGTGGGTGCCGGGTGTGCCGTTCCCGCCCTATCCGGGGCTGATTGTCGCGCCCTATGCGCGCCGGCTGGAATCGCTGTTCCGGGCGTGGCGACCGGACATTGTTCACCTCGCCGGCCCCTTTGTCCTGGGCGCGTATGCGCTGCGGGTGGCCCAGCGCCTAGGTATTCCCGCTGCCGGCCATTATCAAACCGACCTCGCCCGCCTAGCACCGCACTACGGCTTAGGCGCTTTCGCTGCGCTCACCCGGCGACGCTTACGCGCCATCCATAACGGCTGTACAATCAATTTCGCACCGACCGCCGCTGTCGCTGCCGAACTGCGGACGGAGGGCATCCGTAATGTGCAGGTGGTGGGGCGTGGCGTAGACACGACGCAGTTTCATCCCGCGCAGCGCGATGCCGCGTGGCACGCCCGGCTGACGCGCGGCGGCGATCAGCCGGTCCTCGCTTATGTGGGTCGGGTCGCGCCCGAAAAGGGGTTGCAGACCCTGATCGCGGTGGCCCAGGCGTTGCCCGACTGCCCGTTGCTGGTGGTGGGTGACGGACCGGGGCGTGCGCCGTTGGCCCAGGCATTAGCCGGGCATAATGTGCATTTCACCGGCTGGCTGCACGGCGCAGAACTCGCCGCTGCCTACGCCACCGCCGACCTGTTTGTTTTCCCCTCCGTCACCGAAACTTTTGGGCAGGTGGTGCGCGAAGCGATGGCTTCCGGTCTGCCGGTCGTCGGCATGGCCGCCGGCGGGGTGCAGGATCTGGTCAGCCCCGGCAGCACCGGGCTGTTGTGTCGGCCCGCTGACGTGGCGGATTTTGTTGCCGCCACCCGGCGTTTGGTGGCCGATAGCGATCTCCGCCGGGCTATGGGACACGCCGCCCGCCGCCAGGCCGAAGACTACACCTGGTCGGCAGTGTTTGATCAATTGTTGGACTGGTATACGGGCCTGACTAGCCCGCACAACGGCGCAGCGCGTTTACGATCTTTACAGGCACCACAGACACCAGCAGGGAGGGTATCAGCATGAACACTCGGATGGGCAGAGCCGATTTACATATGCACACGCGCTATTCGGACGGCGCACCAACGGTCGCGGCGCTGCTGGCCCATGTGGCGCGCCAGACCCGGCTTGACGTGATCGCGGTGACCGACCATGATACGATTATCGGCGCGCACGCCGCCTGCGTGATTCGCGAACAGGCAGGCTACCCCTTCGAGATCATCATCGGCGAAGAGGTGTCTACCCGGCAGGGGCACTTGGTCGGCCTTTTCCTTAGCGAGCGTATCCCGCCGGGCCTGAGTGCCGCGGACACTGTGACCGCCATTCACGAGCAAGGGGGGCTGGCTTTCGCGCCGCACCCCTTTTTTCATGCCGAACAAATCGAAGGCCGGCCGATTACGATGGAGGGCTTGGGGCTGCTAATTGATGGCCTAGCCCTGGATGCGTTGGAAACGATCAACGGCACCCCCACATTGGGGCCGTCCAACCGCCGGGCCGCACGACACAACGCCAGGGGCCGGCGCCTGCCCGCGCTGGGTAATTCGGATGCCCATATTGTGGCCGCAATCAGCAAAGGCTACACGACCTTCCCCGGCACCACCGCCGGCGATTTGCGTGCGGCGATCTTGGCCGGCACTACCCGCCCCCACGCTCAACCCTATAGCCTGCGTGAACTGCTGGCCTATGTGCACTTCTGGGTGCGCCGCCCGCGCGTGCCGGCTCCGGTGGGTCGCGTTCGAGGCACGCCCACGCTACGGAAAGCATTGTAGCGGGTAGCCTAATCGGCTCAGGGGGTGCGTCAGCCGACGCACCCCCTGACTGTTACTCGCCAATTAGCCAATTAGCTCACGCTGCACGCTACACGCCGCCCGCCTGATATGGTATACTGGGGCCACAATACGCAACAGCTCCCCAGTACAGGAGGCACGCAGTGGCGGGCAACAAAGCGGCATTCGACGCAGCAATGAAGCGAGCTCAGGGCTATGCTTTCGAGAACGCCTGGGATAAGGCGTTGCGCGAGTATCAGCGCGCCCTCGACGAGTTTCCCGATGATCCCGAATTGCGGACCAACCTGGCGCAGACCCATTTTCGCCTGCAACAGTGGCCCGCCGCGCTTGACGCCTACGGTGTGTTGCTGCGGCTGCGGCCCAGCGACCCCTTTGTGCTGGGTCGCATTGCCGAATGCCAGGTTAATCTGGGGCGAAACAGCGACGCGGAGAGTACCTACAGCCAAGTGGCGACCGTCTATCTGTCGAGCAATCAAGTGCGCGAAGCCCTGGCCGCTCTCCGTAGTGTCCTCACCCTCAACCCTGCCAACCGCAGCGCACACGAGCGTATGGCCGACATCTACCGGGGCATGGGCGAACGCAGCCTAGCTATCGGCGAGTACCTGACCCTCTCCCATCTGGCCTTCGACACCCCAACCGGCGACCTCGATGGGGCCGTGAAGTATGCTGAGACGGCTTTTAGTCTCGACAACAACAACAGCCAGGCCCGCGAGTGGCTCTACAGCCTGCGCCGGCGGCAGGCCGAAGCTACGGGCACCCAATTCGATGAAAAAACACTGCGGATCATCGCAGCGGGCGGCGCGCTCGGCGCGCAGGATCTACAGCAGATGTATCAACTGGCTGTTCAATACCAGGAAAAAGGCCAATATTCCGCCGCGCTGGTGCAATTTGAGGCCGCGCAACAAGCCGGTCTCAAAACAGCCGGTCTGCATTACAACCTCGGCTTGCTGTACCAGCAGGGCCGCCAATGGCCGAAAGCGATTGAGCAGTTCGTTCAGGCGGTGAACGATCCTGAATTCGCGATGTCGTGCCATTACGCGCTGGGCGAATGCTACCGCGAAACCGGGCAGGCTGTGGAAGCGACCCGCGCTTTCGAGTCGGCGGTCGGTTTGGTAGACCTTGCACACGTCGGCAAAGCCGAAGTACCCGACCTAGTAGATCTGTATCAGGCCGCCGCCGATGCCAATATGGCGACCGGCGATCTGCCGCGCGCCGCCAGCCTATATGATAGTCTTGCCACGTTTCTTCAGGGTCGCCGCTGGCGCACCGGCTACACCGAGGCGCTGGTAGCCCGCGCCCGCGATTTGGGTGATCAGGGACTAATGGACCGCCTAAGCAGTATCGGTGGCGACCCAGCGACGGCAGTGAGCCGCCGGGAACTGGGCACTAGCCCGTTGCGTACACCGGCGACGGTTGAAGCCGGTGCCTCGGTGCCCCAAGCCGCCGGTAATTTGCCGCGCACGGTGCATTCCGGCGCACTGCGCCCGATTACCGACTTCTTGCGTAGCCCCACAGCAGCGCCGGACCCCAAAATCACCGCTAGCGACCCGGAAACCCCTGTTGAGGCTGCGCCGATCAGCGCGGCGGTCGCCCCGGCGACGGATTACAGAGATGACCCGGAAACCACGCCCGCTGTGGATACTGCGCCGGAGGCGGCTGCCGCGCCGGAGGCGGCTATCCGTGCCCGTGTACAGACGCTGCCACCCCTACCCGTCGGCAGGGCCGATGAGGTATCCTCGGCCCTGCGGACCCTGCTGGTGCAAGAGGGGATGCCGCTTGACCCGGCCGCTCGTGCGTTGGTGGACACGGTGGACCGGCTGATCGCGGGTGAACTCTGGTCGGCCGCGACCGACGCGGCCTATGAAGTGATTTCTCTCGACTCCGATTATTTGCCGATCCACCTACGGCTGGCCGAAATCTATAAGGCACAGCACCAAACCGACGATGCCATCCTCAAGCTGCAAACCGTATTGGATGTCTATATGGTACGCGGGCAGCTTGCCACAGCGGCGCGCATCTTCCCCGAACTAATCGCCCTGCAACCCGATAACGTCAATATCCGCACCAAGCTGGCAACGCTGCTGCTTGACCTCGGCCAAACCGACGCGGCGGTGGCTCAGTACCTGGATCTGGCCGAACTGTATTACAGCAGCGGCCAGCGCGACCGCGCCCTGGAAGAACTGCGCCGTTTGCGCGGTATGGCCCCGGCTAACGCTGATGTGCGCCTGCGGACGGGCCTCTACCTGTTGCGCGCTGATCGTCCGGGCGATGCGCTGCCCGAATTCAGCCGCGCGCTGCAACTCGATCCCGACAATAGGCAGGCGTTGGTACGGCTGTTTGTGACGATGGCCCTGCTCCATAATGATACGCAGTGGGATGTACTGGGTACGCTGCTCGAATCCGCCGCCGCCCCGACTAGCCGGGCCCAGATCGGCGAGGAACTGCGCGGCTTCGCGCTCACCGCCGATCGGCCCGAACTGTTTTACGCCCTGGCGCTGATCAACGACCTTGAGCCGCAGAACGAAGGGGCAGCGACCGCCACGGCCTTGCACGCGCAGATTGACGCGCTCGACAACGGATTGGCGCTGTTGCCCGCCGGCGACCACAGTGCGCTCGGCCTGCTGATGCGTTTCCGGCGCGGCCACCTGGCCCTGGCCGCGAAAGACGGCCGCCAAGCGATTAGCCTGTTCACCGCCGCCCTGGCCGCCGTCAATGAAGGCGACATCGCGCCGTTACCCCGGCCTAACCTGCCGTTCCTCAAGCTGCCCCACCGGCTCGATATCTATCAGCCGCTGGCCCAGGCCCATGCGCTGACCGGCGAAAACGGCAAAGCCATCGAAGCCCTGCAAGCAGCCAAGACGTATGCGCCCTATAACCGCGCGATCTATACTCAACTGGCCGAACTCTATTTTCTGCAAGGCCAGCTTGGCGCCGCGCTGATCGCGCTCGACGAACTGATTAACCACTACCAAAATAGTGGGCAGATCGAAAAAGTGATTGAGACTCTGGGCTTTATGGCAAAGCTGGCTCCTAATAACATCACGGTACGGCAAAAATTGGCTGATACCTACCTCAAAATCGGCTATATTGACCTCGGTCTGAGTGAATTGGAAGTGCTAGCTGAACTGCAGCGCAAGGCCGGTTTGGTGCGCGACGCGGTTAAAACCTTCCAGCGCGGCGCCGACATCTACTGGCAAATGGGCCAGATGCCGGAGGCGTTCACCATCTATGATCGCGTGGTCCGCATGGCTCCCGGCGATGTGGATGCCCGCCAGCAGTTGATCCATCTCTATATCACCGCCGGCCGCTTGGCCGACGCGACGCGCGAACAGAAAAAGATCGCCGAGATTTACCTGCAACAGAAGCAGTCGAAGAATGCGATTGCTGCGCTGCACGAATTGATCGCCCTGGCTCCCACAGATACGGAGTCGTATTATGCGCTGGCTGAGGTGTTGGCCGAGCAGCGCGAGTTCGGCCAAGCGGCGCGCCTGTATAATCGTCTGCGCCGGCTTGAACCGGCGAAGGATACACAACTGGCCGCGCTCCAGGCTGAAATGCAACGGATGGCTCAGGACCAGGCGGGAGCCACCGGCACCGATCCCGCCGGGAGGTAACGGTTCATGCCCCAGGTGGACTGGGTGGTTACGCGCATCGCAAATAACCCGTCCACCCTGCTGGACTTGGCGGCCGTCACCCTGATCTTCTACTGGCTCCTGTCGGTCTTTCGCGGCACACGGGCAACGATGCTGGTGCGCGGAGTAGTTATCCTCTGGTTAGCGACGGCCGGCATAAGCACGCTATTTCGCCTTAACACACTGACCTGGCTGCTTCGTAACTCCGGCTTTGCCCTGCTGGTCGGCATCCCCATTATCTTCCAGCCCGAAATCCGTCGTGCGCTTGAACAGTTGGGGCGTACCGGTGCCTACTTGACGCGCGCCCGCCGCCGCCCCGGCGATTTGGCTTCCACGGTGGAAGCGGTGGTGACGGCCTGCGCGGGGTTCAGCCGTCAGCACACCGGCGCGCTGATCATATTTGAACGACAAACCGGCTTGCAGGAGTACGCCGACCGTGGAGTACCGCTGGATGCCGAGGTGACACGCCAACTGATCGCCTCGATTTTCTACCCTAACGCCCCGCTGCACGACGCGGCGATCATCATTCGCGGCGGGCGTATCGTGGCCGCCAGTGCGGTGCTGCCGTTGAGCGATCAGGTGCTGGATGGCCGGCACTTCGGTACGCGCCACCGCGCCGCACTCGGCATCAGCGAACACTCCGATGCTGTGGCTGTGGTGGTCTCTGAGGAACGCGGCACTATCGGAGTTGCCACCAACGGGCGCTTAGTCGGCAACCTCTCCCCCGAACGCCTCCACACCGTCCTCGCCGGCCTGCTGGGCGTAACTCCGGTCGCCGCATGACAGCGGGACGGCGTTCTCCGGCGCACCGGTTGTGGCCGGGTTGGGAACGCCTCAGCCGGCTAGGCTTGGCCTTTGTGCTTGCTGCGCTGCTCTGGTTCTATGTACTGAACCTGGAGAACCCCGCCGGCAACACCAGCTTTAATCGCATTCCGATCACAACCCGCGGCCTGGGCACCAACCTCAGCCTGGCTACAGATCTGGGCACCACGCTGATCACTGCCGGTGCGCCCGCCGATGTATTGGCCCGCTTGCGCGCCGCAGATTTCGCGGCCACCGTGGACTTGAGCGGGCGCGGACCGGGTACCTACCTAATGCCGGTGACGGTGGTGCCGCCGGTGGGGGTGACAAATACCGGGGCCGAACCGGCCACCGTCAGTGTGCAGATTGAGGAAGTGGCCGAACGCACCTTGCCGGTGCAGGTGCGGGCGCTGGGCCGGCCGGGTCTGGGCTATCGCATCGAAACCCAGCAGGTGCGCCCTACCCAGGTGGTGGTGCGGGGCCGCAAAGATGCGGTGGAGCAGATTGATGCCCTGGTGGCCGAAGTAGATGTGGAAGGCAAGCAGGGCACCCAGGCCGGTGATGTGCGGCCCAAAGTCATTGATTTTGCCGGGCGCGAAATCAGCGGCGTAGATTTCAATCCGCAATACGTCAATGTCACGATTGCGATCCAGCAACTGCTGGGCTACAAGACGCTACCGATCCGCGTGCCGGTGGAGGGTGCGCCCGCGCCCGGCTACCGTGTCACCGATATCGCCATCCAGCCGACTACCCTCACCGCCTATGGATTGCCCGGCGCGTTAGAACCGCTGAATTTTCTCGAAACGCTGCCCCTGTCTATCAACGGCGCGACCCAGACGGTCACGCGCGACATCAGCGTGACGCTTACCAATAGCTTGACCCTCTACCCGCCGGGAACCAGTAACCTGATCAATGTGCGGGTAGTGATTGAGGAAATCAGCACCAAAACCAGTCTGTCGGTTTTGCTCGAACGTACCGGCTTGGCCCGCGGTCTGATCAGCGTGGAGTCGCCCGACCGCGTAGACGTGACCCTGAGCGGCCCTTTCGATGCCTTGCAAAACCTCAAACCCGACAGTGTGCGGGCCACGCTCGACTTGAGCAGCTACGGCGAAGGCACCCACCGTATCACGCCGACGATTACCTTGCCGCCGCACACCACGATCAAAGGGATCGTTCCCGATGTCGTCACCGTGACGATCAGCAGCTTGCCCACGCCGACCGCTACAGCCACGGCCACTGCGGTGGCCCTCCCACTCAGTCCGGCGTTGCCCTTCGTGCCCAGCGCCGAGCCGGCTTCGCCTTTCCCCTCTAGCACTCGCGTGCCCGCCCCCTTCCCTACAGCCGGTCTCTCGAGTCTTACGCCCACCGGCACACCAACCCCTCCGCTGCCGGCGCGCACGCCTTAATCCGCAATCCGCAATCGTTGGACGTGGTATAATGGAGCGGCAAGGGGGCCAGAATGCCGGGAATTGTGGGTTATGTGGGGGGCCGTGAGGCGGGACCACTGGTAATCGAGGGGTTGCGCCGGCTCCAATATCGGGGCTACGACTCAGCAGGCATCGCTGTGCAGGCGGCCGACGGTACGCTGACTGTGCGCCGCAGCGCCGGTAAACGGCCGGCGCTGGATCGGCTGGCGGCGCGCTTGCCGCCCGGTCACGCCGCCATTGCCCATAGCCGCTGGGCCACACATGGTCGCCCATCTGAGCGTAACGCGCATCCGCATTGTGACTGCGACGACGCTATTGCCGTCGTTCATGGTGGCATAATTCCCGATTTCCGCCGCCTGCGCGACCGTCTACAGGTAGCAGGCCACCGCTTTTACTCGGAGACTGATACCGAAGTGTTGCCCCATCTGATCGAGGAACGGCTGGCTGCCGGTGCGCCTGACCTGCTGACGGCGGTGCGGGCGGTGTTAGCTGATCTGGGTGGCGCGCAAGTGTTGGTCGTGTTAGCCGCCAGCGATCCCGGGGCATTGGTGGCCGCCTGTGTCGGTGACGAAGACGGGCTGGTGATTGGCTACGGCGACGGCGAGATGACTATCGCTTCGGATAAACAAGCGCTGCTCGGTTTGACCCGCACCGTCGCCACGCTCGAGCCGGGCGAGCTGGCGCGGGTCACGGCCGAGGGCGCGACCTACACGGATCTGGCCGGCTTGACCCTGGATAAGCGTGTTTACACGGTCGGCTCCGACTCGGCGACAGTAGCGTTGGCCGGCTATCGCCATTTTACGCAAAAAGAGATTTACGAGCAGCCCGAAGCGTTGACTCACACCCTGCGTGGACGCCTGGATGCAACCACCGGCGGGGTTTACCTGGACGAAGTGCGTTATACGCCGAACCAGATTCGGGCGCTGACCCGGTTAGTGATTGTGGGGGCAGGCTCCTCGTGGTATAGCGCGCTGGCTGGGCCGTGGATTTTTGAGGAGCTGACCGGGCTGCCGGTCACGGTCGAGTCGGCGACCGAGTTTCGCTACCGCGACCCGCCACTGGATAGCACCACCCTGGTGCTGGCGATCACCCAGTCGGGCGCGACGGGCGATACTCTAGCCGCTCTCGATCTGGCGCGGCGCAAGGGCAGCCGGGTGCTGGGTATCGTCAACGCGCTAGGCACCCCCGCCGAAGCGTTGGCTGACGGCATCATCGGTATGAACTCGGGGCCGGAAGTGGGCCTAGTGGCGACCAAGTCGTTCGTCTGCTCCTTGGTAGATCAGGTGTTGCTGGCGCTGGCGCTGGGCTGGGCACGCAATACGGTATCGGCGGTGCGCGCCCAGGCAGTAACACGCGCGCTGGCTGCGCTGCCGGAGCAAGCCGCCGCCTTGCTGGCCGATGATGCACCCTATAACGCCCCGGCGCGGGCCTATAGCGGCGCGCCGAGTTTCCTGTATATTGGTCGTGGTCCCGCCTACGCAGCGGCTTTACAGGGCGCGCACTTGTTAAAGGTAATGGCCCAACTGCCTGCGCAGGCGGTGCCCGGCGGCGAAGTGCAGCACGGCGCGCGCACGATCCTGGATCACACGCTGCCGGTAGTGGCGCTAGCCCCGGCAGGCGCGACGGCTCCGGCGATGCTGCAAACATTAGAGCAACTGCGGGCGCAAGACGCGCCGCTGATCATCCTCGGCCCCTCCGGTGATCGCAGGCTGGCCGACCTGGCGACTCACCTGATCCCGGTGCCCGCTAGCGATCCGCTGTTAGAGCCGGTGCTGCTGACGCTGCCGCTGCAACTGCTGGCCTATGAATTCGCCGTGCGGCGGGGCTGCGACGTGGATCATCCGCGCTTCCTGGCGAAGACGGTGGGCGGAGACGACAGTGAAGCGTGAAACCTGAAACGCTAGTCGTCTCCCCCTTCCCGCAGAGGGAAGGGGGACGGGAGGCTAGGGCCGTCAACGTACCCATACCGCTGCGCCGGCTAGCAGGGCTGCTGGCGCTGGCGTTTGTGCTGCGCTGGGGCGGAGTGAGCTATCCACAATTTCGCAGCAGCGACTTGGTTTTCCATGCGCATAACCTCACCTATCTATTAGACGTTCTGCACGGCTCCGGCAAAACTTTCTTTTTCCCCGGCCGACTGCCCAACGGCACCCTGGTGCCTTACCCCAGTGCCTACTATGTGCTGCTGGCCCCGTTCGCGGCGGGGAGCGGCGGCACAAACGAGGCTGCGATTACGCTGCTGCTGTTTGCTAGTGCCCTGGTGGACAGTCTGGTGGTGCTGCCGGTATGGGCGCTGGCGCGGCGCTGGGGTGCCCCGGCGGGACTGGCGGCGGCGTTCCTGTATGCGTTCGGCCCCGCCCCGTTCCAGCTATTCTCGGCAGGCAACCATACTAACCTGTTCGCCGGAGCGATGTTGGTCGGCACGCTGGCGGCGGCGGTAGCGGTATTAGAGCAGCCGCGCGGCCCAGCGCAGCGTCGCCGACTGGCGGCTTTCGGCGCCGGCAGTCTGTTGACCTTGCTGGGACACTACGGCGTGGCGCTGTCGCTGATTGGGGTGCTGGGTAGCGTTGTGGTGGTTTGGCTCGTGGCCGCGCCCCCAGCCCTGCGCGCGCGCATTGGGCCGTTGACGGCGGTATTCACGGCAACGGTCGCGCTGGCTTATGGTCTCTACTATGTGCAGTTCAACTTGGCGATGGTCGCGCAGGTGACAGGCCTAGTGCAAGGCACCGCCCAGCATAGTGCACGCTTCACGCTGGGGGCGCTGTCGGCTGATCTCGCTCGCTGGTTGGGAGGTGCGGCGGTGATCGCGGCAGGCGGTGCGGGTTGCCGGCTGCTACGCCGCGGCCGGCCTCCAACGGACAGGAACGCGCCTGGCCTGCGTAGCCCAGTGGGTTTGGTGCTGACGGGCTGGCTGTTGGCCTGCATCCCGCTGGCCGCCGGCGCGCTGTTCGATCGCGACACGATCCGCTATAACTTACTGGCCTTGCCGCCGCTCTGCGTGGTAGCGGGTGTGGCGCTGGCCGCCTTGGCCCGCAATCTCGCGCCGCGTATGATGGCTGGGCGGCAGATTTGGCCGGGTACGCTGCTGGCGGGCGCGCTCGGCGGCGGATCGGCGCTTTACACCCTCGCCGTCTGGACTACCAGCATCCTGCGCCAGTATCACTAGCGCCGTCCTATCCTGCCCCACCCGGCGGCTATGTGGGCCATGACGGCAGACGGCGCGTGTCGCTGCCGCCACCCGCGCCCTCCACACGGTCCCAGTGATCGGTGATGTAGCTCAGTTCCTCTGAGTTGTCCATATACAGTTCAACATAGCCACAGCCTGCGCAGATGTAATTATCCAGCGGCACCGCCTGGTTCATGGCCCCTTTAACTTGCATTGAGCTAATGCCGTAACCCGGTCGGCTTAACTTTTTGTGGTACACTGTCTGCGCCCCGCATTTGGGGTATTGGCCGTCTTTCATGGTGGCTATTCCTCCGGGCGTGAAACGTGATGCTGTAGATGTATAGGACTGCTTGGGCGACGGTTAGCCAATTACTGCCATCCCTATACCCCTCACTATGCACACTACGCAGCCCAAATGATTCACGTTTCACGCCTTGACTGCATAGGCTACGCGCAGGACCCGCCCACAGTCGGCGCAGGTGTGCGCGGGGCCGTAGCCGAGGATCTGATCCGCACCGAAGGTGACTAATTGACCAGGGAGGCCGATGCCGTAGACCCAGCCGGCGGTGCCGGTCGTGGGGTCGTGCGCCGCGCCGGCAGTGTTGCCGCCGATCAGGCAGGTGGATTCGCGGGCGAGTAGCGTGATTAGCCAGGGCGGGCGGGCGCGCCGGGGTTGGGCCATGGCGGCTGCTAGCGCAGCTAGCGCATCGGCGGCGCGGCCCGATTCGATGACGGTGGCCGGCTCGGCTTGCAGTTCGCCGGGCGCAATGGCGCGATCATAGCGCAGGGCTTCTTCGGGCGTGGGGGCGGGGGCCGGGCCGGTGTAGAGCCGGCTGCGCAGGCAGCCGAAGCAGGGACCGCGCTGTCCATCCACGACAATCACCTCGAAGTAGCGAGCACGCGGATAACACCGCCCAACGAGGTGCGGAATGTTGAGCCGCCGTAGCACACGGGCCAGCGCATAGTCTACACTGCTGCCCGTCGCCAGCACCACCACGCGGGGCCGCGTCGCCCGCAACAGGCGGCGGAAGCGCGCTAACTCCGCCCGACTCTCACCGCACGCTGTTGGGATCAGGGTTACATGGCCTGCATCACTGCTCAGAATAGTCCCATCGATCGCCGTACCGGCCTCCGTCCAAATCGCGTCGGCTCCCCATAGCGCGATCAGGTTTTGGGCCAGCGCGGCAACCTTCGCTTCCCCCACTTGATCGGTGTGGAACCACTGCCGTACCGGATTGGCCGCGTCCACTCGCTCGCCGTCTACGAGCACCAACTGCCGCATCCCACTCGCCGCTAACCCACGCGCCACCCAACTGCCCAGACTGCCACAACCAATCACTAGGGCGGAGTTTTGCGTTCTGCGTTCTGTGTCCTGAGTTACGGTAATCCTCTTGGTTAAGATACGATCGGACCCTTTGCTACCGTCAACCGCCGACTGCCGACTGCCGACCGGCGGTCGCCGACCGGCTGTGAGGAGGTTGACATAAAGCACTGACCAGGGCCACGCCGGGCTGCCGCAGAAGACGGCGGTGCGGCGCGCAGTCCAGAGCAGTGCGTCGAGGTCGGGCGCTGCGCTGGAGGTGCCGTGAAGCAGCAGAGCTTTGGCAAGTAGGGCGGCCACACCGCCGGCGCCGGCCCAGGCGTGCCAAGCGGCGAGGGTAGCCGGCAGGGCAGCGGGGTCGCTGGGTAGCGGATCGCCTAGCGCGACGCAGAGATCGGGCCAATCGCGACCCGCGCCGCCGTCACCGGGCAGCAAGGCCAGGCAGGCGGCGCTGGGATCGGCTCCGGCATAGTGGGCCACCAGTAGGGCGGGACAATCCAGGGCGCGCGCCAGCTTGCCTAGCAAGCGCAGCGTCGCCGTATCGCCCCCGCCCAGTAGCAGATCGGGCGGGGCGGCGCGCAACTCGGTCAGCAGCGCCGGGTAGGTGGCAGTAGTGAGCGAGGGTCGCTGGGCGAAGGCCCAACCGTCTTCCCATCGGTTATGATCGCGCAACGCGGTAACCAATGTGGGACCGGCTGCTGCGCCGATCTGCCCCCAGCCCCCGCGTACCAGCGGATGTGTGGGCGTGATCGGCGCGTCGTCGGCGATCCACCAGTGCAGCGCGCGACAGCCCGCCAGTCGCTCGATCGCCCCGGCCACCGCTGCTGTACCGCAGACCGCAATACGACAGGCACGCAGGCCGTCCCCCAAAATGGGTACAATGCGGGCGTAGTAGGCCGCTTGCAGGCCGGCGCGCTCCGCGCTCATCGGACCGGCGCCGGAAGGGCGGGCCAGGGCTGCGGATCAGGTTGCCAACCCGTGGTCGTCAGGTGCAGGCAGCGGGCAGGCTGGGCCGGGAAGCCGGGCGGCAAGGTCAGCAGCCGCGTCGGCTGCCCAGCGGCTCGTCCAGCCAGGGCATACCAGCCACGGTGCAACGGCATTGCGCTCATGTTGAGGCCGGCCGCTTGCCCGGCTCGAGCCAGCGCCGCGCGCTGCCGCGCCCCACGGGAACCGGTCCAGCCCGGCGCGGCCAACGCCCGCCGGATCAGCGGGTCCTTATCCGCCACCACGCGCACCGCGCCCAGCGCCGTTAGCCGGTCGCCCACCTCCAATATATACGCTTGGATCGGCCACGCCGCCGACGGATCGTCGGGTCCCGGCGCGGCGGCGATCAGCCCCAGCGCCCAGGGTAAGCCTGCCGCCGTGTTGCTCGCCAGTGCGCCGCTTAGATGCTCGGTACAATCAGTGCCCGACGGATACGGCCGGCGGTGCGGCCAGGGGTGTGAGTGCATCCGTCCATAGCAGTCGAGCCGGGGATGCGTGGCGCGCACTGCGTCGAGTGCGGCCTGCAACGCGGCCGTCGTCGCTGTGGTTGCGGCCGCCGCCGGCCGTGCCCAGGTCGGCCCATAGTGGGTCGGCGCAGGCGGCACCACCACGCGCGGCACCACCAGCGCGGCGCACCCGTCCGCTGGTAACGGCTCCAGTGGGCTGCGCGTCCAGCCCCGGCGCGCCTGCACGGCCAGCAGCGGATAGACCACTGCTTCCCAAGCCGCGCCCTCCGCCTGCCGCCCCCACGCCGCCCAATGCGCAAACTCGGCACACGCGGTGGCGTAGGCTTGTGTACCCATGATCACTGTGGGTCCGTTCATTGACTTGCTCCTTGTCGCGTAAAACGTGAAATATAAAGCGTAAAACGTAAAGTGTAATCGGGTACTTGCAACTGTGCTCACGTTTTACACCCTAGCGATAGCCCCGCTCATCCTCTCCGCCATAGATGTGCTGCTTGCCGGCGAAGGCGGCGGCGGGGGGTTGACCATTACCGATTTTCAGGATGCCGGCGAGGTGATTGACCACGCGCTGTTGCAGCACCACTCGCAGGCTGACACTGCGCCACTGGCCGCTCGCATAGAGGCAGAGCGTATTGCCGATCATGTGGTGGCCGGCCCCCGGCGCCGCGATGCCCAGGATGCGGAACAGGTCGGGATCGTAGCGGATCGTCGGCGGGCTGCGCGGCCAGTCGGAGGGGTAATGGGCCAGCACCGGCACCAGCCACAGCCGACTGCCACCGACCGTGATCAGTGGAAAGCCGGGGTGGGGCGCCGCCTGGATGTGGGCCAGGGCACGAGGCAGGCCGTCCACCGGCATCGGCAGGTGCCCGGTCCAAGCGAGGTGCGTGATCCCTTTGCCGCGCCCACTGTGACCGCAGGTGCGGCAGTGCAGTGTGCCTGCGCTGAACTCCAACAGGTCGCCGCAGCGCGGGCAGGCGCTTAGCCCCTCACTATCGCCTACGGTGAGGAGCCAAGCCGGGAAATGGGTCGCCATCTCGGCGGCTTCGGCAGCCGGCAGTGCGGGATTGCTCCGCGCCCAGCCGGCCACCCGCCCCACCGCCGTCAGGTCGGCGGGTAGGAGAGTCATGCGTAGGTCTCCTTGCTCAGATCGATTCGCACCCCCGGCACAATCGCCGGCAGCGCATCACCGCCCGCCCAGGCGGCTGCCCCGCCGTCCCACCCCTGCGTCGGGGCCGGTACCAGCGCCCCCAGCTGCGGTCCGGCGGATGGTGCAAACCGTCCGTCGCCCGCGCCGGCATACCACGCCCCACTCGCCAGGCACACCGCCCAGTGCCCCGGCTCCCCCACATCATCGCGCGGAATCAGCAGTTGGTGGGGCGCGCAGCACGTACAATAGGCCACACCGGGCACGACATAAGTCTGTTGCGTATCCATTGTCAGGTCCTTTCAGTCGTCAGCTTGTCAGTCGTCGGTTATTAACTTGTCTCTCATCCTCTGTCGCCGCCTGCGAAGGTAGGATTCGTAGCTTTAGTCGCGCGTTTACTCGCCCTGGCGTCGTGCACGCCGCACAAACAGCCCGTGCCTGCCGAGGTGTGCCTGATTAGCGTGCAGTGCTTGGTCGAGCGCTGTCCAGTCGAACTCCGGCGCGGGCGGATTGTTGACGCCTACCATCGGCGGCGAGGCCGGCGCGCTAGGCATAGCCGGCCCAACCGGTGTCGGTACCACTGCCGGCGCTAGCGGGCACGCCGCCGCCGGCAGCGGCGCTTCGACCCGCCGGCGTAGTTCCGCGCTGGGCGGGCTGTCGGCGGTGCCCCGTCGTGCCGTCAGGTAGAGTTGCCATGTGCCGGGGGCCAGGGTCAGCCGCACCTCGATGGATGGGGCGGGGATGCGCGCCAGTTCCTGCCACGCATCCGTCGTCCCGTCCGCCGGCCGGCCGTAGAGGCCGTAGCTGTCCACCGAAGTATAGGGAGCGCGCCACGTCAGGCGCATCTGCCCGACGGCTCCCGCTTCACCGATTTGCACATTCCACGGTGCCTCGATTGCCGCCGTATCGTTGTTGCTCAGATACCGTTCGTCCGCCTGAAAGTAGCCCATCGCCCGTACCCTCGCCGGTCGTCAGTCGTCAGTTGACGGTCGTTAATTCAGAACTCAGCACACAAAACTCGCATCAGCGCAGGCCCGCGTAGCCCAGTGCATCGTCCACGCTCCGTAGCACTGTGCCGCCGATCATCTCGACTACTTCGAGTGCGACATTGTGCTGCTCGCGCTGCACGCTGTAGGTCAGCGCATCGCAAACCGCCACCTGGGGGAAGCGGATCGTGGCCTCGCGGTTGGTGGGGTCGCGCCAGTCAGGGATGCCGTGGTGCATCAGTTCCCACACGCCGCAGAACAGCACCTTGATGATGCTCCAACCGCCGATGTTAAGGATGCGCACGTTGCCGGGCGCGACCCCATACACCTCCTCGGCCTCCTGGCAAATGGCCGTCAGCACGGGGATGAAGCCCGTACCGTACATATTGTCGTTCAGCCCCGGCGTTTTCACGACATGGGTGCGCCCGTTGCGCAACGCCCGCCACTCGGCGGTCGCGCCGGTGCCCAGATAGCCGTCCTCGCCCGGCACGCAATGGCGGCCAAACTGGGCGAAGTGGGCCAGCGTCTGCTCGTTGCCGTCGTCGGGATGCTCGTCGTCCACATAGACCACATGGACGCGATCCGCCCCGCGTTCGGTGCCTTCCAATCCATGTGCCCGGCCCAGGAAGCGCTCCAAGTGATTGGGCGCGTGGCCCGGCCCGCCGCCCAGCAGGCGGATGCTGTTGGCATAGCCGCAATGCAGGTGGCACGGCTTCAGGCGCGGGTCCGGCCCTGCTAGTGGGCTGATAAAGCTGCGCTGCACACACTGCGCGACTACTACGGTCACGGTTGGTGCGCTCAGATTTTGCGTATCCATCATGGTCTCCTTTAGCTATCAGGTATCAGGTGTTAGGTGTCGGCTACAAAAATCAATTTAAAATTCAAACTCGTTACCAGCGGCTAATCGCCTGCCGCAACACGTTGCGTGTGCCTTGCTCTTGCGCGGTCAGGTGCAAGATGCCGTGCGCATCTATGTGGAAAGTGACGGCGACGGGCACTCCTCCGTGTGGAGCGATACCGTGCAGCGTCCACTCGCCCAGCGTTTCGCACGCTTCGGGTGGGATGGGCAGGCGGCCGTCGGCGGCCGCATCACCTGCACCGGGCAGGATGTGCGGTCCTCGGTATTGCAGCACGCGTAGCGTCATGGCGGTCTGGCCGGCGCAGCGCGTGTAGAAGAGCCGCCTACACACGCCGGCCTGTCCCGGCGCCGCCGAGGGGATGGGTGTGCCGCGCCGCACCACGGAGCTAAACACCTCGATGCCGCCGGGATCGGGCGCGTTGTAGGCGGCGATACCCAGCGGGTAGGGCGTGACATCCTGCACCTGCTCGGCCACGCGACCCAGCGCGATGCCTGCCTGCAACGCCGCGCCGTAGGCCGCCAACGCCGTTGGTTCGCGCACGATCAGGCTGCTCACGCGCACCGCGAACGCCGCCGCGACCGTGCGTTGTACCACCGGGATCGTCGCGCAACCACCGGCTAGCGCCACACCCGTTAACGCGCCGGTCGGCACGCCCGCTAACCGCAAGGCGCGCCCGCACAGGCTTGCCAAGCGCACCACGTCAGGCGCGATCCATTCCTCAAAGTCGCGCCGCGCCACCTGCGTCCACAAGTCACGGCCAAAGCCGGCTCCATGATCGAGCAGCAGATCGGCCTGTTCGGCTGTGGTCAGGGCGGCCATCGTCTCGTCGGCCGCCCGGCGCAGAGCCAGTACGCCGGTGCGACTACTGCCTGCGCCGGTGGGCACCAATGACCCCTCAGCGGCCCAGCGCCCTTGCACGCCAACGGCCAGCCGTTCGCGTAGCTCTACTCCCCCCAAATAGGGATCGCCTGCCGTCGCCAGGATTGTGACGCCGGCTGCGTCCAGCCGGGCGATTGACACCTCGGTACTGCCGCCGCCCATATCCACCAGAGCTATCACGCCCTGCCGCAGCCGCTCGTCGCCAGGGCAGAGCCGGCGCAGAGCCAGCAGCGCGGCGGTTGGTGCGTTGACGATGCGGATCAGCTCAATGCCTGCCGCCGCTAGTGCTGCCTGTACGCTCACCCGCGCCCGATCCTCCGCCATCGCCGGCACCGTCAGCGCGACCGCACGCACCGGTTGCCCTATTTCGGCACTCGCCAGTCCGGCCAGATGGCGGATCAGGTGGGTATAGACCTCCTCCGGCCCGCTGGTGGTGTAGAGCAGATTGAAGCGCGCCCGACCGCCTTCCTCGTAGACTGGGAAAGGCGCGGCGGCCAGCACCTGCGGCGGTAGGTCGGCATAGCGGCCCAGGAAGCGTGGCGCGCCCTGCACGCTGTTTTCCCAGTCCGTCACCAGGAACCGCTCCGGGTAGTAGCCGACTTGCGCGCCGTGCATCGTATAACGCACCACCGCCGGGATGTCCCGGTCGCCGTAGCGATCCGCCGCCAAGCGCAACCCCCCTGGTCCATCCAGGATCGCCACCCGCGCATAGCAGGTGCCGATGTCAATGCCGATTGCCGGAGTCTCTGTGCCGGCTCTGGTCTGTACCGTTCGTGGCATTTGTAGCTCCTTATAATGTACTATTAACACTAACTGGCGGGCAAAAAAAGAGAGTGGTAGAGGAGACGTAAACGTCGTACATTTTACGCCATTGCTTCTTCTGCATCCAAACACTGCTACTCTTTTCACGCATCACGTTTTACGCCTCCCTCCCCCGTAAAATCGCCCGCACTTCCATCAGGATCAGGCCCAGCATATTCTTGCCGCTGCCGTCACTGCCGCACCCCCAGTAGTAGTCGCCGGTCGTATTCTCGATCAGTGGCGCATCATCGGTGCCTAACAGTAGTGCCTGAAGTTGCGGGTACTGCTCGAACTTCCGCAACACGGCACGACGCATCACGTCATCCTTCACCGCTTCCCAGTCGGCTCGTAGCGGGCGGCTACGCTCACGACCCATACGCGCTGCTTCTTTGGGGCTATGCGCTCGGCGGATCTGCTCTGTATGAGGGGTGCCCGCGAATTTTTGCGCCTGAAAGTAGTGTTCTGTCGTCGGCCGGCGCAACCCGTCTAGCTCAAACGGATGGGCCGCAAAATTGGAGAACACACCGTAAGGCTGCTCCTGAATGCTATAGAAGTAGATCGGTATGGTGTCCATTCGGTGAACCTCCTGCTTGCCATATGTGGGTCGGATGAATGATGTCTTACCCGGAGCCAATCCACGCTCCTAATATAGTAATATCTACACTAACTATACTACGTTTATGAGCCGGTGTCAAGAGGGTGCGCCAAACTCGTAGGCCACCAATTTGTGCCGTACCGAGTAGCGCCTACACCTGCGACGGGGTATAATGGCGACAAGCCTATGCCTACTACGCTGTTTCGTCTGCTCCGCACCTACTTGGCCGTGCCGGTCGGCTTCCTACTGGCCGCCATCGTCTATACTTGGCCGCTGGTGTTGCATTTAGGCGACCGGGTGGTGGACGGCATTGATGTCGGGCAATCGATCTGGAACTTCTGGGATGCCTCCCACTGGCTTGTCGGGGGCACGGGTTGGTTTCATACGACTATGCTCTATCATCCACTAGGGGCCGATCTCTACCTACACACTTGGTTTCCTGCCCTCTCCCTCCCGCTCGCGCCCCTCACGCTCGCTGCTGGACCGGTGGTTGCTTACAACGTGGCTCAGTTACTCGGCTTTACGTTCACTGGTATCACGGGGTATCTATTATGCCGCGATCTAGGAGCGAGTCGCTGGGGTGCGGTTTTCGGCGCGGCCGGCCTGGATTTCTGCGCTTGGCACCTGGTGCGCTTGCACGGCCATCTCAACTTGACTTCGATCTACTGGATCCCGCTCTATTTGCTTTGCCTGTTTCGCCTCGCCCGCCCGCTCGCGCAGACCGCAGTCCAACGGGCCGTCTGGCCGTTGTTAACCGGACTGACCCTGGTGCTTGCCGCGTTGACCGAGTTTCAGCAGGTTGTTTATGTCGCCGTGCCGACGGTACTCTGGCTGACGCAACGGCTGCTGGATCGCGGGCAAGCCCGGCGCGGCTTGCTGGGGGCCCAGGTAGCGACCGCTTGGGTCGGAGCGGCGCTGGCACTGGCTCCGCTGTTGGCCGGCGTAGTGCGCGAACAGGCGGGTGGTGACTACGTTCACCCTGAGTTCGCCCAAGTAGTAACCTTTTCCGCCGATCTGTTGGGCTACTTCGTTCCGTTTCAATACAACACCTTTGTTGGGCCGGCGGTGACTCCGTTCGTCAATACCCTGTGGGGGAAGCTGGATACCGAGCGTGCTTTGTCTCTTACCCTGACTCTGATCGTGCTAGGCGGTTGGGGGTTATGGCAGCTGCGCCGGCAGAATCGCTACTGGTTCAACCTGCTCATCGTGGCGGGCGTGCTGTCGCTGGGACCGGCATTACATATCGCCGGTCGCACCAGTATCCCGTTGCCTTATCTGGCGCTTTATCTGCTGCCCGGCGGCGACAGCCTGCGCGTGCCGGCGCGCTTCGGCCTCTTGGTGGTGCTGGCGCTGGCGGTGGCGGCCGCGCTGGCGATCACAAGCTGGGAGCAGGGGTGGCAGGCGGCTCCGCCCGGCAGCCCGACAGTGCGCCGCCGCAAGTTAGCCCTGGCGGGTGCGTTCCTGGCCCTGGCGCTGGAAACCGCCACCTTCCCTAATGCGACCGTCGCCGTAACTGCGCCTGTGTTCTATGGGCAAATTGCACATGATACGGCTCCCCAGCGGGCGATTGTGGATGTGCCGCTGCGCGACGAGTCGATCTACGAATACTACCAGACGATCCACGGCCACCCACTGGTCGGCGGCTACTTGTCGCGTGATCGTATTGACCCCTTGATCGAAGGGGGACCGCTGCTGCGCGACCTGAAATACTTGGATGCCGGCGACATCATCAGCCAGGACGTGATCGCTGCCGGGCAAGCGCTGGCTGCCCGCAACAGCATCGGCTATATTGTGGTGCATAAAGACCCGCCGCTAACCCGTATGGGCCTGTTGCCGTGGTCGGCGGCGGATCTCGCGCATGGGCGCGACTTGGCGGGGCGGGCGGGGCACTTGGTCTATGAAGATGACGCTATCGCCGCCTATGCGTTGGATGCGCCGCCCAACGCCCGCGCCCCTGTGGTAGCGTTGGGGGCGGGCTGGCAGCCGGTGCGCGACGATGCCCAGCAGGGGCGCGGGCGCTGGGCCGGACCAGGGGCGGCTATAGAGATTGATGCTCCGCGGCCCCTGACCGTGACGCTCCAGCTGACCGCCCGCGGCTACCCGTCCGTCCGCTCGCTGCGCCTCGTCGGAGCGGGCGGCACCCTGGCGAGCTGGGCGGTAGCCGCCGATACCACCGACTGGCGTAGCCCACCGTTCGCCGTACCCGCCGGGATCACCCGCCTGCGGCTGGAGAGCGACGGCGCGCCGGGCCTGTTGCCCACGCCGCCGCTCGACCGCTACCCCGTCCCGGCTATCGCTTACATCACGCACCTGGCGCTCACAGTTGCGCCCTGACAGCGGCGTTAGACGGGGCTGCGTTGGGCGCGCAGATGGTTACGCCCCGCACCCGCGTGTTGTCACAGCGGTAATGGGCGGCGATCCAGCCGCTTACCTGGGGGATTTGCTCAAGTGTACTCGCCTGCAAACGCGGGAACCGCGGCTGCTGAATGGCGATAATCAAGGCCGGCTGGTCGGTCGCTAGTTCGGCGGCAGTACGGCTGAACCAGGGTTCGGTCCAAAAATAGCTCATCCAGTCCGCTTGCGGATCGCGCGTGGCGGGGGGGCGCGCCGCCCACAGATAAATTTCAGAGGTGTTGTAATAGACCCAGATCGATTGTTGCGGTTGGGTGTGGGTGTCTATATAGGTCAGCAAGCCGCTCAGGTCAAAGCGCAGGCTATCATCGGCCCGATAGGAATCAGTCGTTGCCGCCTGGGGAAAGGCCAGCAGGGCCGGGATTTGCGGTCCTATCAGCGTGCCCAGCAATAAGATGCCGCCTCGCCAAACCACCTGCCGCTTGCCTTGCAGCCAGAGCATCTGGAATACCGGTGCCAGGTACATCGCTATCGTCAGCAACAGCAGCGCGACAATCGGTGAATAGTAATGGGGACACACACAGCCGGCCAGTGAAACAAGCAGCAGCAACGGTCCGGTACCGGCTAATAGCGGTAGCACCGGGGAGTCGGCCTCGCCGGTGCGTAGGTAGCGGCGGGCGAGGAACGGTCCGAGCAGAAACAATACCAGCAAGGCCGGCGGCATTCCTGTCAGCAAGAGCGCCAAAAGTCGGATGATCAGGCCGGCATCGGTTGAGTTAGTGTAGCTCCCGGCGGTGCCCAACAAGTTAAATTGGAGTTCCCCCAACGCCGCCGGATACCACAGGTAGGGGCCAAACACCACAGCGCCCGCCGCCGCCGCACCCACAAACGGTAGCGCTAACCGGACGACCTCTGCCACGGTAGTTCGCTGATGGGCGCGGCGCAGCAGTAAAGGCAGTAGTGCCAGGTATAAGGGGCCCAGTAGGAGGCTCGACGGCTTAATCAGTACACTTATGGCCCACGCCAAGCCGGCCGTGACCATCCACCACGCGGCCTTGCTTGGCGCAGTGCGGCTGCGTATCACCGCTTGTGCAAACGCATAAACAGCGACCAGCAAAAACGGGGTCTGAAAATACTCTAGTTTGGGAGCCGGATACGCTTCCAGCACCGTACGTCCGCTAAAAGCATAACCCGGCCCCACTAGGGTATAGGGCAGCCAAACCAGGGCCGCTACTGCCCCCGGCCACGAGTTGCCGAGAAAGTGCCTGCTGATCGCTACCATCAGCCCGCCACTCAGCAGGACCAGCAGCAGCCCAAACAAATGATCCCAGAACACGGCATTTGCAGGGTCCAGCGCCGCTGCGGCCATATAAGGGATCAGGCCGACTTGGCTTTTGACTTCCGTCCGATAATAAAACGCATAGACAAACGCTTCTAGCGACCGTAAGCGGGCGGCTTGGGCAAAGTATTGCGCTTCATCTATCGAGAGAATGTTATTGTTCAGTGTCGGCAGGCGCAGCAGGATCGCTGCGCCTGCGACCACCAGGTAGGGCAGGCCCGCTGCGCCACGTAGCGCGCTACGCGGCGCAGCGGGCGTAAACGCTACCTCGTGCTGGGGGGTCGGCGGATCAAAGGGCGATGGCTGTGGAAGCGCCGGGGTTTCCATGCAAGAGATCCCACTGGCTGACGAGACATGGTAGTTACTGTATATGCTGCCTCATTATAGGGATCGCTTGTGGCAGTGTCAATCGCGCTACACGCCGCTGGGCACCGGGCGACGTTCCAGCGCGACAAGCAGCACGGCAATATCGGAAGGCGTGATGCCGCCGATGCGCGCCGCCTGCCCGACGGTGGCCGGGCGAAACTCGGCGAACTTCTGCCGCGCTTCGTTTCGCAGCCCCATGACGGCAAGGTAGTCGAACGCCTCCGGCAGTCGGCGCTCTTCGACGCGCTGGAGACGGCGCACTTCAGCCTCTTGCTTCTCGATATAAGGCCCGTACTTGGCGGCCACCGTCACCTGCTCGGCCACGGTGGGGTCGTCGGTCAGCCCCAGCGCAGGCAGCACCGACCAGTCCGTTTCGGGGCGGCGCAGATACTCGTTGAGGGTTACGGCCCGTTCCGGCAGGGGATAGCCGGCGGCGACCAGCGCCTGTGTGTCGGCGGAAACAGGATTGATCCGCACCCCGTCCAGCCGCCCCAGCAGGTCGGCGATGGCAGCGCGTTTGGCCTCTACGGCTTCATAGCGATCCCGATCCACTAGTCCCAGCGCGTAGGCCAGCGGGGTCAAGCGCAGGTCGGCGTTGTCGGAGCGCAGCAGCAGGCGGTATTCGGCGCGCGAGGTGAACAGCCGGTACGGCTCGGTCAACCGGCTGGTGGTCAGGTCGTCCACCATCACACCGATATACGAATGGCTGCGCGGTAAGACTAGCAGCCCGCCCGCCGCTAGCGCCGCCGTCATACCCCCCGTCAGGTCGCTGTTCAGCGTGTCTTCCGGCCAACTCGTGAGCGGCGCGGGGGTGGGGTTCAGCGCGTGGAATGGTCCCGGCACACTGGTTGCGGCATGACCGGCGGTCAGCGCGGCGTTGATGCCGGCCAGAATGCCCTGTCCAGCGGCCTCCTCATAGCCCGATGTGCCGTTGATCTGCCCGGCCAGAAATAATCCGGCCACGCGCTTGGTCTCCATCGCAGCGGTGATCTCGGTGCTCGGCACTGCGTCATACTCTACCGCGTAGCCGATTCGCATGATCTCGGCCCGGCGTAACGCGGGGATGGCGCGCAACATCGCCCACTGCACGTCTTCGGGTAGGCTGGTGTTGGCGCCCTGCACATAGACCTCGTGCGTCTCCCAGCCCTCCGGTTCGAGGAACAGTTGGTGGCTCTCCTTATGGGCAAAGCGCACGATCTTGTCTTCCAGCGACGGGCAATAGCGCGGTCCCACGCCCTCGATGCTGCCGTTGAACATCGGCGCACGATGCAGGTTGGCGCGAATCGCATCGTGTGTGCCCTGCGTGGTATGGACCAGATAGCACGGCATCTGCGGTCGCCACCCGGTCGGCTCCGGGTTCGGATAGCTGGGCAGCGCCGGGCGCAGGATCGGCGCCACCGGCGTGTGGCTGAAGCCCAGCGGGGTCGGGCTGCCGAACTGATACTCCACTTGTGTCCAGTCAATAGTGCGTGCGTCAATGCGCGGTGGCGTACCGGTCTTGAGCCGGATCAGCGGGAATTGCAGCTCGCCCAGGTTCTCGGCCAGGGCAATAGACGGCGCTTCGCCCGCCCGTCCGGCACTGGCTGTGATGTCGCCCATGATGATACGCCCACGCAGAAAGGTGCCGGTGGTCAGGACGACGGCGCGGGCACGGTAGATCCGCCCGGTGGCGGTCACCACACCGGTCACGCGCAGGCGGCGGCGTGGGTTTGCCAGCGCCCCGTCGGCGGCGGCCACGCTGGGATCGAGCGTGGCCCCCAGTTTGGCGGGATCGCCACCGCCGGCGGGTTCGAGCAACAACTGCGCGGCGGCTCCTTGTTTGAGGTCCAAGTTGGGCGTGGTTTCCAGCACCGTCTTCATCGCGTTTTGGTATAGCTTCTTGTCGCATTGGGCGCGCAACGCCTGCACCGCCGGCCCTTTGCTGGTATTGAGCATCCGAATCTGGATAAAGGTGCGGTCGGTGTTGCGGCCCATCTCGCCGCCCAGCGCGTCAATCTCGCGCACCACATGGCCTTTGGCCGGCCCGCCAATCGAGGGGTTGCACGGCATTAGCGCTACGCTGTCCAAATTCAACGTCAGCAGGAGCGTGCGCCGCCCCATACGGGCCGCCGCCAGCGCCGCCTCACAGCCGGCGTGGCCCCCGCCCACCACAATCACATCATAGCCTGACTCGTTCATCCTGCCCGCCCTATCCAGTCGAAAGTAGAGAGTTAAAAGTAGAAAGTGCTAACGGCTTGGTGCCGCCGGCCCGATGGTTAAGCTTACCAAGCTGCGCCTTTGCCGTCAAGCGCCGGGAGGTGTATTCTGGGGGTCGCGTTTGCTGCGACGCGACATTGCCCGGCAACCTGGTGTATACTGTGATCGAGCCGCGCCCTTAGCAGCCGGCTCGATCACCATATTTTATCTTGTCGTGCTGAACCGGAAGGAGTGGCTCATGCCGACTTTGCGCTTGCCGCCCGATGTGGAGGCGGTATTTCGCCGGTTCTACACCTGCGAATTCACGACCCTCGCCCGTGACGGCCGCCCGGTGACTTGGCCGATCGCACCGTATTACTATGCGCCGGCGGGGCAGTTGGTTCTCGCCACTTCGATTGCTTTCCCTGTCAAGGCGCATAATGCACGCCGGCGGCCGCAAGTGGCCTTATTGTTTTCCGACCCCACCGGCTCCGGCCTGACTGACCCGCCGGCGGTGCTGGTGCAAGGCATGGCGACGGTCGCCGAGATGATCGAGCCGGCCCCGTGGGCGCTTGACCTGCTGCGCCAGACGCTGGCCCGCCAGCCCGCCGGCAAGCAATTTCTGGCAAGCCGGCCGGCCCGGCGGTTGTTCACTTTTTATTTTCAGCGCCTCTCCATCACGGTGCAGCACCAGCGTATCCGTATTTGGCCGCACGGCGATTTCATGCACGCGCCGCAGGATGTGGAGGTTGCTTATGTGGAATAACGCTCTGGTCGCCTGCGCCCGGCGCTAGAATAGCGCCGTCCTCACCATCGTGGATGTTGACGGCTACCCGGCTAGCGTGCGCTGCACCGTGACGCTGGACGATGCCGCCGAGCTGATCCGTCTCCATGCTGTGCCGCCGGTCGCCGCCGATTGGCGCGGCCCCGCTTGTCTGCTGTTCCACCGCCACGATGCTCATCTGGAAGATCAGCACCAGCTAATGCTGCGCGGCGAACTGATCGCCGACGGTGCTACGCTGGTGCTGCGCGGTGGCACCTTCATCACTGCCACGGGCCGGGTGGATCACGACGTTTTGCCCCATGCGGGCACGCCCTGGCAGCTGCTGCAATTCCTGCGCTTGGGCCGGCGCAAAGCCCGCGCCTATGTGGCGCAACGTGGCGCGCCCTGGCCGCCGATCCGACGCGATGCTGGCCGCGTTGGCGGACCCTGAGGGGGGAGCCACGACGGAGGCGCAACACACAGATCCGTCGCCCGAACCCCCACCCGCAGAGAGATAGGGGTACGGGTTACGACAGCCACTGCCGGTGGATCAAGTTGGGATGGATGCGGGGCTAACCGGGGCGGGTATTGCGCTCTCCGCGCCCAGGTCACCCGCCCATAGGCGGCGCATTTCATCGCTGGTTGCCAACAGGCTGTCGAGTAGGCCGGCGGCGACCACGCGGCCCTCGGCCAGCACCAGGATGCGGTCGGCGCGGCGCAACACGGCACGGCGGTGCGAGACCACCAGGCAGGTGGGCCGATTGCCGTCGGGACCGGCGACCGGCACCCGCTCCCATAATTGGCGGTCGGTCTCTACATCAAGCGCGCTAGAGAGATCGTCGCAGACCAGCAGATCGGGGGTACGGATCAGCATCCGCGCCGCCGCGCTGCGCTGTACCTGCCCGCCCGATAGCCGCACACCGCGGGGCCCCACCAGCGTGTCTAGCCCCTGATCCAGCGCCGCAACATCCGGCTCCATCACGGCACGCCGGAGCGCGTCGTGGAGTTCCGTGTCGCCGACGCATTGGCCGAGCAGGATGTTGTCGCGTAGCGATGCGCTGAACAGGCGCGGCACCTGCGGTGTGTAGGCGGCGCGTGGCGCACGGAACAGGGCCGCCGCGTCACCCACCGGCACGCCGTTCCAGCGGATCTCGCCCGCTGTGTGCGGCAGGAGGCCCAGTAGCGCCCGCAGCAGCGTCGTCTTGCCCGATCCGATCTGCCCTGTGATGACCACGAACTCACCGCGTGTGATGCTAAAGTCTACGTCTACGATGCCCCGCTCGCTGCCGGGGTATTGATAGGTGAGACCACGCACTTCCAGCCGATCTAGCCGGTCGGCGCGCTGCCGGCTGGGGGCGACGGGGGGTGGGGGGTCGCGGTGCAGATAGAGCGGATGCGCTTCTACCAGCACCGCCGCCGGCTCATCGGGCACCAGTTCGGCTAGGCGCGTGATCGAGACCTCCTGCTGTTTGTAGTCGCCAATAAAGACCCCCAGGTAGCTGGGAAAGTCGGTGGTGAACGTCAGATAGTAGGCGAACAAGGCAAAGTCGCCCACGGTGAAGCGACCCTGGCTCATGGCTTGGCCGACCAACAGCAATACCACCCCGGTGCCGAAAGTGACGGCGGTACTCTGAACCGAATCCATGCCCGCCCGCAGCAGTCCTCGGCGCACCTCGGCCTGCCGGCGTTTATCGTTCAGCGCGGCGAAATGGCGCACGGTGTCGCTTTCCGCCCCGGCCACCTTGACCGCTTGCACTGCGCCGAACAGCTCGCCCAGGAAGCCGGTCACCGCATCGCCCGCCAAGCCGGCGGCGCGGCTATAGCGATGGAGACGGCTCCAAGCCAGCCGGCCCACGAAAAAGGCCGCGATCAATGGCACAAACACTACTAGCGTGATGCCGGCGTTGATGCCCAGCATGATCGTGACGGCCACCACAAAGGCCACAGCGTTGCCGGCCACATCAGGTAGCCAGGTCGGGAAGTCGCCCACCTCGTCCACATCACTGCGGTAGCGGTTCACTGCTTCGCCCGACGACACCGGCGGGATCAGTGCGCCGGGCCGCCGTAGCGTCGCAGCCAGCAGGTTACGCCGCACCAGCGCGCCCACCGTGTAGCGGAAGGTTCCGCCGGCCCAGGTCTCAACATAGGTGGCGACGAGGCGGGCCAAGCCGAAGGCGACATAGAGCGCGATCAGGGTCCAGAGGTCAAAGCCCGCCGCTCCTTGCCCGGTGATGCGGTCGAACACCGCTTTTTCAACCAAGCCCGGCAGTACCTGTGCTCCCAGGTAGAAGGTTTGGCAAACGGCGTGGACGGCAAACGGACCGCGCCCGTAGCGGATGAGGTGCCCGTTGAAAGCCCAGGTGCTGATGGTTTGCGCCGGCGGCGCAGGATGCGGGGTTGTCGTCATGCGAGTGCGTCCTCCAAACCGGTTTGCAGTAAGCCATAGAAGCGTGAGATCGGATCGGCGGCTAATTGCGCGCGCGGCCCATATTCGACCACGCGCCCGCCGTCCAGAATCAAGATGTCGTCGGCCCGCTCTACCGTCCGCAGGCGATGCGCGATGATGATGCCGGTGCGCCCAGCGAGCAGGCGGTCTACAGCGTGTTCCAGCCGCGCTTCGGTGACGGGGTCGAGGCGCGAGGCGGCTTCGTCGAGGATGATCAGGTCGGGATCTTTGAGGAACACGCGGGTGAAGGCCAGCAGTTGCGCTTCGCCGGCGGAGAAGCCCGCGCCGCCGGCGGCCGGCGTGGTGCCCAAGCCCTGCGGCAGCCCCTGCACCCACTCGGTCAGATCCAGTTCAGCCAGCGCCGCCTGGATTGCGGTGTCACTGATCGCAGGATTGAAGAAGGCCAAGTTATCACGCAACGTCGCCTGGAACAATTGCACATCTTGCGTGACCATGCCCACACGCGCCCGCAGATCGGCGAACGGCAACCGGCGGATGTCGGTGTCGCCCAGTCGGATCGCCCCACTGGTCGGGTCGTAGAGGCGAAATAGCAGCCGCGTGAGCGTGGTCTTGCCGCTGCCGGTGCGCCCTAGCACGCCCAGCACTCGTCCGGCAGGCAGGCGGAAGGTTACGTCGCCCAGCACTTGGCGGCCTTCCGGCTCGGTAGTCTCCTCGTCGTTGTAGGTGAACGATACGCCGGCGAAGGTAACGCTTAACGCGGCAATGTGATCGTGCGTGATCGCTAGGTCGCCCCCATTGACCGGCGCGACTACACTCGGTTGAAGCCGGAACAAGGCGCGCACACGGTCCAGCCCGGCGCGCGCCTGTTGTAGGTCGTCGGTCTGTTCGCGGATATTGTCCAGCGGCGCGGCGACCATGCTGATGTAGTAGACGATCAGGAACGCGGTGCCGATAGTGACGCGGCCCTGGCTGTAGAGATACGCACCCAGCCCCAAGCCGAGGCCATACCCGGCCAGATAGAGGGCATTCGACAGCACAAAGCTTAGGCTCTGGGCCAGGTGCGCGCGCACACCGTGCCGCAACACGGCGCGCATTCGCGCGTGTAGCCCATGCAGCGTATCGTCTTCCGCGCCGCTGCCGCGGATGTCTTCCATGCCGCCCAAGCGCTCTTCCAAGAAGCCGAACTGTTCGGCACTGGCCTGGCGGAAGGCCGCGAAGCGGCGCACGCCCAGGTTTTGCACTGCCGCCAGCGCGATCAGCGTGGCGAGGATATAGCCCAGCACGCCCACTCCGGCGTGCCAGTCGGCGGCAAACAGCAAGACCAGGATGCCCAGGATCAGCGCGGCATTGCCCAATATGCGGACCACAAACTCGGCGAAAAAGTTTGCTAGCGCGGTCACATCGCCGTCAACACGCTCGATCAGTTCGCCGGGCGTGTGGGTCTTGTGGAAAGCCATGTCCAGGTCCAGGCAATGGCGGGCCAAGTCGGCGCGCAGGGCGTTGGTACTCTGCCACCCCACGTTGAGACTGACATAGGTGGTGCCGAGTGCTACGGCGCGCTGGGCCAGGCCGACGAGTAGGAAGAAGGCGGCGGCCGTCGGCAGGGCATTGGGCCGCCCGCCGGTCTGGGTAGTATCAATGAAGTAGCGAATAACCTGGGGGTTGATCAGTTGCAGCCCGATGCTGCTGATCAGCAGCAGAGCCAATAAGCCGACGCGCCCGCGCTGGGGGCGCAGATAGGTGCCGAGCAGGCCGGCAAAGCCCGCAGTGGCCGGATGTGCAGACATACCCACTCCTTATAGCCGTATAAAAAAGCCACGGATCGTCCGTGGCTGAAAAAGCAGCCACAGGCAGCGCTGCGCCCGTGGCTGCTTATGAAACGGCGTACCGATATCCCTTCCTACTGAGGACAGGGCATCGTACCACAGGCCGGCCCCGATCTACTGGGGCCATTCCGCCTGGGCAAGGAGTTGCCGAATTGTGCAGAACCTACGCGGGGACGCAGCCGCTAACAGTACCTCCGTTGCGCGAGGCAACCAGAGCATACCGCACGGTTGTTAGAGTCGCGGTCTTCATGGCAGGTGGACCTCCTTTCTTGAAGGGAGCGGGCAGGTAGGGGGGCCTCAGCACGATCTCGCAGATCGCCTTAGCTACGCAGCCCCAGTATAGCGCAGTTGGGTAGCTGTGCCTATCGGTCCGGAGACGGATCTCCGGCACCTGTCTGGCCTGCGCCCCTTGCCTATCGCCCAACCCGATCTGGTGCATCTTCGGCCTCGCCGAATTCCACCATGTTGCCGTGGGGGTCAAGAATGAGCAAATCGCGTTCACCCCACGGCTTGGTAGTCGGTCCGCCTTTCGTGGCAAGCCCCGCCGTTTTCAGCGCGGCATAGGTCGCATCCAGATCGTCGGAGTCGAACTCCAAATGAAAAGCGCCGTGTTCGTGCCGCAGCAACCCCAACCGCCCGCGTCCGATGCGGAGCAACGCAAAATCGCCGGGCCGATGCACCATCAGGGTGGCTCCAGGAACTTGCGCGTAAAAGGCCAACGCTTGTTCAACATCCGGTACATGGAGGGTCACACCGCCGAAATTAACCGCCATCGTTTTGGTCTCCTTTCCGTACTATACCCACGTAGCACATACCGTGCGTGTCTACGGGCGCAGCGCATACTATGCGTCTACCACTAACACAGTATCGGCACAATGTGTGCCAATCTAACCATTTCTGCGTATCCCGTGCACTCCTACGCTCGCCGGCCTCGGAGCGCTTATAACGCCCACGCGGCCGTGCGCTGCGATACCCCACGTTTCACGTTTCACGCGCCAGGGAGTATAATGAATGGGTCAGAGTGTAATATTGGCCCGGCCCGCAGCGTCATACAGAGTGGTGGCCCTGATGGGCGACCCCCTCTTGTGACCGGTGACAATGACGTCGGCAGTCACAGGGGTTAGCCCGGCGCTCTTTTCTGTTATGATGCCGAGGGCCGATTGAGGATGATCAACATCCAGGTGCTACCAGGTCATAATCCTGCCCGCGCCGGCGCGTCGCCGCCGGCGGAACCGGCGCGTCTGCTGCCGTCCGCTGCCGTCGCGCCCGAAGCTGCTGCGCTGCCCCATGCGGGCGCGGATGAACTGGCGCTGGTCGCGGCCGCCCGTGCAGGTGATCGGGCGGCTTTTGCGGTGTTGTTCGACCGCTATCAGACGCCCATCGTCAATTACCTCTATCGCGTGGTCGGCGACTGGGATACCGCTAACGATTTGGCGCAAGATTCGTTCTTGAAAGCGTACCAGGCGTTGGGGCGTACCGAGTCCGATCTGCAAATCGCGCCCTGGCTCTACCGTATCGCCACCAACACCGCGCTTGATGCGTTGCGGCGGCGCAAGCGGATTACCTGGGTGCCGTTCTTGGAAGAGTATGAGCCGCCGGCGGCCGGTGGTGATCCCGGTACCACCGTACCGAACCAGGATGCCGTTCACCAAGCGTTGCAAGCAGTAGCGGATGATTATCGGGTCGCGTTGGTATTGCATTTGCACCAGGGACTATCGTACAAAGAGATCGGCGCGCTGCTGAACATTGCGCCGAACCTGGTGGCAGTGCGCGTTTTTCGCGGACGCGAGAAGTTTATCAAGGCGTACACTGCGCTAACAGGAGAGTCGGACGCATGACGTGTGCCCATTGCCGGCCGTTGTTATCAAAGTATGTGGATGGGGAAGCTCTGCCGGCGGAACGCCTGGACGTGGAGGCGCATATCGGCGGCTGCCCACAGTGTAGTGCACTGCTGGCGCAGTATGGGGTGTTGCGGAGCCGCGTTCATAACCTGCCCCACTATCAGCCTGATCCACGGGGTCGTGCCCGGCTGCTGGCTGCGTTAGACCGCCTGCCGCGCACGGCCGACGAAGTGCCGATCACCCGGCGGCAAGGGATCGTGCCGCCCCGCCGTGTCGCACCTGCCCGTGCCGGCTGGTGGCTGTTCGGCAACCTGGCGACCGGCTTTGCTATGTTGATTGTGCTGGCCGCCGTGGCGGTGATCACGCAAGTCATCAACGGTGGCATCGGCATCGCCACCGCGTCGCCGACCTGGGTCGCGGTTAACGGCCGACAAATCATCGTACCCACCAAAATCGCTACCATTGCTGTGGCCCAAAGTGTCAGCGCCCAACCGACCACCGTGGCCCGTATTAGCGGCGCTTCTAAGACTCTGTCCGCCAGCCCTACGGCGACTTTCTGGGCTGACGATGCTGATGTCGGCCCTCACTTGGTACGCGACGACGCTTACGGTTACCAATTCCAATACCCTAGTGGCTGGTGGACCGCCGCCGCCGCTCCGGTTGCCGGGGCGCTAGCCCAGCGTGTGCTGCGCCCGCAACCGCGCCGCGACGGTAGCTTGCCGGCTGCAAATATGACCGTGGATGTCCTGAGCAATACCGCGCAATTGCGCGCCGTGGATGCGGCCCACTTGGACAGCCCGGCACTACGGGCGGCGCTGACCGCTTGGCAAGACGACGGTGCTACGCCGGCCGCCTTGACCGGTATAGCCGCTGGGATCAGTGGGTTTAGCACCGTTAGCACCGGCAGCAAAGGTCGCCGGCGCTCCGACTATTTGTTGGGCGGATCGCTTGTCTACCGCGTTACCATGCAAGAGCCGTTGCAGTCGACACAAGCCGACAAAGATGCCGGCGAGGCCGCGCGGAATATGGTACTACAGAGCTTCCAGTCCGCCGCCACGCCGGCTGCTTCCCTGCTGGGAGCCACGCCGCTGCTGTTTTTGCACAATGGTGATTTGTGGGCCATCGAACAGCCCGATCATGCCCCGGTGCGCTGGACTACCGACGGTCGGGTGCGCGCTTTTGCGCTCTCGCCCGCCGGCGACCGAGTCGCGCTACTACTGGGCAACGATGCCGGCGATCTGTCCGCTAGAAGCATAAAATTACTGACAGTAACCGATAAGGTACTGGGCGCGCAAATCTGGCGGAGTACCGTTCTGTATACAATGGTCTGGCTAAACGACCGCCGTTTGTTGGCTATCGGTGGAACACCCGGCGCCACGGGCGCGGCGGTAGGATCCAACACGCCTTTAGGACTCTATCAACTAGCGATTGACACCAGCGGTGTGCGCCAACAACTCCTGGACTGGGCCGGCAAAGGAATACCGGAGCCAATCAGCAGCGCCCGCAATCTGCGTGTGTCGCCTGACGGCGGCTGGATCAGCTTCCAGGCAGGCGCCAACTTGTATGCTTTGGAACCGGATCGCAAGTCGGTGCATTCGCTGCTGCCGCGCATCAACCACCCGCCGGCCGTACAAGATTACGCCTGGCTGCCGCCCGGTGCCGACGGTGCGGCTATGCAGTTGCTGTTGCTAACCGACGGCGGGCTGCGTGCGCTGCACATTGGCTTGCCGGGTGGCGAATCTGAGATGAGCGATCTGATCCATCCCAACGCCGGCGCGCTGACCCAATTGGCGGTGGCTCCCAACGGCCACGCGGCGGGCTTGAGCGGGGCGCCCGATAGCGCGACCCTCTGTCTGACCAAAGCGCCGGGTACGCCGACTGCCGGTCAGGTGTTCGTGCTGCCGGGGGCGACTGATCTGCGCTGGTGCCCAACGGCGGCGTGCCTGCTGTACGCACAGGGTAGCGGCGTAGTGACCCACTTGCGCGCGATGGACCTAGCCGGCCGGGTGATCTTGGATCAGCCGATGGAGCCGGCTCCGTAAGCGGCCGGCGTGATCCGCTTCAGCTATGACCCAGGGCAATTTGCGCTGGATGATACTCTGGCGTGCGGCCAGGCGTTCCGGTGGGAGCGCCTGGCCGCCGGCCTTTGGCGTGGTGTGGTGGGGGCGGCAGTGATTACATTGCAGCAAGCCGGGGCATACCTCAACGTCGAATCTAGCGCCGGGGATGCTGCGGCTCTGGCCGTGGTGCGCGATACGTTTCTGCTGGATACCGACTTGGCAGCGATTCGCGCTACGCTGCTCCTGCTTGATCCGGCGCTAGCGGGCCCAATCGGCCGCGCACCGGGTCTGCGCCTGATGCGGCAAGACCCTGATGAATGCCTGCTCTCGTTTCTTTGCTCCACGGCCAACAGTGTCCCACGCATCGTGCTGGGCCTCCGCCGTTTGAGCGCGCTGTTGGGCACGCCGTTGGGCGTATGGGACGGGCAGCCCTACCACACTTTCCCTACCCTGACTGCGCTGGCTGCTGCCGACCCAGGCGCCGTGCAGGCGGCGACGGGCCTAGGTTATCGGGCGGCGCGTCTGGTAGACGGTGCGGCACAATTGCAGGCGCAGGAGCCGTGCTGGTTGCTCGGTCTCCGTCAGGTAGCCTATCCGGCGGCGCACGCCGCGCTGCTCCCCTTGCGCGGTGTGGGGCCGAAGGTGGCCGATTGCGTCTGCCTGTTTAGCCTCGACCAGACCGCCGCTGTGCCGGTAGATACCCACGTTTGGCAGGCGGCGCAACAGTTGTGGGGTCGGGCCGGGGCGGGCGATCCGCTGCCGTCGGGCACCAAGCCGACGGTCGGCGGCCTGACCGCCGCCGCCTATCGGCGGGTAGGGGATGCCTTCCGCACGCGCTACGGTGATTTGGCCGGCTACGCGCAAAACTGGCTATTCTACGACCACTTTCGCGGTTACTGGGGCGGAACTTCGCCCCTGCTGCGCTAATCGGGATTGCACCAGCAACACTTGGGGCATAAGTGTGGATTAAGCGCCGTATCGGCTGCCTCTACGTAACTCATTCCAGCACTACTGCATTACACAGGTGCGTTGTGCGGACGATTCATGTTCTCGGTGTGTGGTTGATGGGGTAAGTACCACCCAGCCAGCAAAAATCTGCTATACTGATCGGAGACCTGAAATCCGCACTCAGCATTCCAATGCCATATTCTGTATTTGAAATAGGAGGAGAGGAATGGACCCACAACAGCGTATTGTGTGCGAATGGTGTCAAGGGCAAAACCTGCCGACCGCCACAAGCTGCCAGGCTTGTGGCGCGCCGCTGGACATCCGCAATCTGGTCAGCGATTCCGGCTGGCGTGAAGCGCCGCGCATTAAAGATATGACGGAGATCCACTTCGGCAATAGCACTTGCCAGGTGGAGGGTGAAATCGTGCCGGTGGCCGAAATGAGCCTCGCGCAAGGCGATGCCGTGTTCTGTGAGCATCACGTCTTGCTCTGGAAAGACGACAGCGTGCCGATGACTGTGATGCCGCTCCAGGGCGGGGTGAAGCGTGCGTTGGCCGGGATGCCGTTCGTCGTGACGATTGCCCACGGCCCGGGCCGCATCGCCTTTTCGCGGGATGCGACAGGCGAGCTGGTGGTCATGCCGCTGCATCCCGGTATGGAACTGGACGTGCGCGAACACTCGTTCCTGTTGGCTTCGCACCAAATCGCCTATTCTTATGTCCGCATCCAGGGGCTACGCAATATTCTGCTTGGCGGGCAAGGGATGTTTATGGACCGCTTCGTGACCGCCGGTCAGCCGGGCCTGTTGCTATTGCATGGCTACGGCAATGTGTTCGAGCGCTACCTGCGGCCCGGCGAAAGCATCCTGATCGAGCCGGGTGCGTTTCTCTACAAAGATGCCTCGGTGACGATGGCTGTCGAATCGCAGAAGCTGACCACCGGCCTGTTCGGCGGCACCGGTCTCACCCTGGCACGCATGACCGGCCCCGGCCGGCTCGGCATCCAATCTATGTATCACCACCATAATACCGACTGAGGAGACATACTGTGACGAACTATGCTCCCCCGGCGGGGGTGGCGCGCAGCTATCGCTGCCCCTGGTGCGGCAACACCAGCGACGGTACGGCCCTTAGCTGTCCGGCCTGCGGCTCGCCGGTAGATGTGCGTGCGGTGGCGACCAACTCCGGGTGGTATGAACTGCCGCCGATCAAAGACATGGCCCGTATCCAATTCGGGCAATCCACGTGCCAGATCGAAGGCACCTATGTGCCGGTGGCCGACATGACGCTGAACGGCGGCGATAGCGTCTACTTCACGCATCATGTTTTACTCTGGAAGGACCCCAGCGTCACCGTCACCACGCTGCCCTTGCGGGGCGGCTGGAAGCGCCTGTTCGCCGGGCTGCCGCTGATCATGACCCAGGCGCACGGCCCCGGCCACATCGCCTTTTCGCGCGACGCGCCGGGCGAGATGATCGCACTGCCCATCCAGCCCGGTCAGGCTGTAGACGTGCGCGAGCACATCTTTATGGTCGCTACCGGCGGGGTGAATTACGACTGGTTCAACACCAACATCTGGTTTAGCACCAAAAACGGAGACGAGACGGAGACGCACTACCCGCTGGGGATGTTCATGGACCGCTTTATCGCCGGGCCGCAACCGGGCTTGGTGCTGGTCCATGCGGCAGGTAACGCCTTTGTGCGCCAGTTGGCCCCCGGCGAAGCGGTGCTGGTCAAGCCGACCGCGCTGCTGTTCAAAGACCCGACCGTGCAGATGCAACTGCATGTCGAACACCCCGGCGGCACCTGGCGCACTTGGCGCTCCTGGGGTGAGCGCTACCTATGGGTACGCCTGTTTGGGCCGGGTCGGGTGGCGGTGCAGTCGGCCTTTGAACACTTTGAAGACCCCGGCTACAACATGACCAACAGTTCCCCCCTCACCCGCCAGCGCTGGTAGCGGCGCAGGGTCAGCGGGTCACCTGATGCGCAATAGCGCCGAGAATGATGTAGTAAATAGGCCGTAGGAGAGTAGCTCCTACGGCCTGTTGATTGCCCTAAATTTCGCATCAAGCATCCGTCTCAGGACACCTGACCCTTGCTACTTTTAGTGTGTTCCGGCGGCGACCGGCGCAACAGGGGCGGCAATGCCCAGCCCTTCGGCCACGCGGCGGCCGTAGTCGGCATCGGCTTGGCTGAAGTTGGCAACCATGCGCGTCTGGATGTCGGGGTTGCAGACTTTGAGCGCGGTGACCAGATTGTTGATCAGTTCGTTGCGCTCGGCATCGCTGAAGGTGCGATAGCGCTCGCCTGCCTGGCCGAAGTTATTGGTGCGGGCAATCGCCTGGCGTACCACATGACCCTGCACATAGGGCGTGTGTGACGTGCCGGTAGCCTGTGCTTCGTTCAGCCCGCCCCGACTGCTCGGCTCATAATTCACATGGGGATTTTCGCCGGCGGCCAGACCATCTACCACAAAGGTCATCTGGCCGTCGCGCTGGTTGGTCGCTACATGCGCTTTGGGTTGGTTGATCGGTAGTTGCAGGTAGTTTACGCCCACGCGGTGGCGCTGCGTATCGGAATACGAGAAGGTGCGGCCCTGCAACAGTTTGTCGTCGGAGAAGTCAAGGCCATCCACCAGCACACCGGTACCGAAGGCGATCTGCTCTACCTCAGCGAAGTAGTTCACCGGATTGCGGTTGAGGACCATGCGCCCTACCGGCAGCATCGGGAATTGTTCCACCGGCCAGATTTTGGTCGGGTCCAGCGGGTCAAAGTCCAATTCCGGGTGATCGTCGTCGGACATAACCTGCACTTGCATTTCCCATTCCGGGAACTCGCCGCGCTCAATGGCCTCATAGAGATCTTGCGTCGCGTGGTTGAAGTTGGTGGCCTGAATAGCGTTGGCTTCCTCTTGCGTCAGGTTATGTACACCCAATTTGGGCACCCAGTGGTATTTCACTAGCACGCCCACACCCGCTGTGTTGACCATCTTGTAGGTATTGACCCCGGAGCCTTCCATCGTGCGATAGGAGGCCGGAATACCCCACGGGCTGAAGAGCCAAGTGACCATGTGAGTCGCTTCGGGGCTGAGACCCACAAAGTCGAAGATGCGATTGGTGTCCTGGCGATTTAGTACCGGATCGGGCTTGAACGCATGGACTAGATCGGGGAATTTCAGCGGGTCACGGATGAAAAAGACTTTCAGGTTGTTGCCGACCAGATCCCAGTTGCCGTCTTCGGTGTAAAACTTGACGGCGAAACCGCGCGGGTCGCGCAGCGTCTCCGGTGAGTGCCCGCCGTGGATTACCGATGAGAAGCGGACAAAGACCGGAGTCTGCGCGCCGCGCCGCTGAAACAGCTTGGCCCGTGTGTAGGTAGCGGCCGGCTGATCGCCGATGGTGCCGTATGCCTCGAAGTAGCCGTGTGCCCCCGCGCCGCGCGCGTGGACCACCCGCTCCGGGATGCGCTCGCGGTCGAAGTGGGTGATCTTCTCCAGGAAGTGGTAGTTCTCTAAGACGGTGGGTCCACGGTCGCCGACCGTGCGCGTGTTTTGGTTATCATAAACAGGGTGGCCCTGGCGCGTGGTCAGCACGGGCTGTTCCGTGCTTCCGTTCGTGCCGGCCTGCGGCAGTTCCGGCTCGTGCGCCTTGCCGTTAGTGGCTCCGTTGGTCATAATGACTCCTCTCAAAATGCAATGCTAATTTATGACGCCCTAGCAAACCGGTTTTGGTGTTGCAGGTGGACGCATACTAGCCCAAGTATAGCTATTTGCTCGGCCCGAGTCAATGTAAGCCGGCGGTTATACCGGCGGATCGCCCAGGGCGGCGTATTCCTGCTTAGACGGACGCACCACCCGCCACGCCCAAAGGTTATCGCACACTAGCCGGCAAAAGCAGCCGAGCCGAATGCTATAGCCGGCCCGTTCGTGAGTGCCGGCCATGGCGGTCAGGTAGGTACGCTAGAATACTAAGTCGCCGCAGTGTCCTTCGTCCTCATCGGGTCGCAAGCAGGGGGTCGGCGTTTTGGGCGAATCGCAGGCGGACCCCTCGGCGTTCGGTATACCCGCGTCGGGGGCTAGATTGCCGCACGCGAAAGCGGCCGCATCCTGATCCGGCCACGCCGCTAAGATCTGTTCGGCCACGCGCAGGTGACCGATCCAGGTAGTCACGTTTCGCTCTTTGGCTGGTGCTCCCCCGCGCCGTAGTTCACATCAGGCGCGCGATCCTGTGTTTGCAGCCGTTGGGTCACGCTGTTCAGCGTATCGGCGATCTGATGCAGGCTAGTGAAGGCGATATCGAGATTAAAGATCGACAGCACCGTTTTGCAGTGTGGGCAGTAGACAATCACCATCCGTACATCCGACAGCCCGATTTCTTGCGTTTTCCACAGCGCCTCGTCAAAGCCCTGGTGACAATGGGGACACTTAACCATCCGTGTGATCCTTTCTATGGCTTCTGTGGCACGCGCCCTTTCCGGTTGCTAGATAATGGCCTTATTATACCACGCGCCGGTTGCGCCTGCCCTCCGGCAGGTGGTATACTGCCGCAATACGGTGATTCACGAAGGAGACTCGCACATGGCGGAACTGACCCCGGAGAGCGTGATTGATACGCTTAATGATATAGACCAGCGCATTCAGGAAATACAGGTGCGTCTTTGACTTGGCCGGCAAGGAACAGGAAATCCGGCAGCTAGATCTCCGCTCCGCCGCCCCCGACTTCTGGGATGATGCCCAGGCGGCGCAGGTGGCAATGCAGCGGCGCACGGCTCTGCAAGAGCAAATAGACCGTTGGCGCAGCGTGGCTGCCCAGGTGACGGATTTGCGCGATCTCTACGAACTGGCGCAAGGCGAGAGTGACAGCGCCGTGATGGTCGAGACTGCGACCGAGACCGCACGTCTGCGGGACCGCTTCGCCGGCATGGAACTCGAACTGGTGCTCAGCGGCCCCTACGATAGCCGCAACGCACTGGTATCCATCTACGCACGCGAAGGCGGCACCGAAGCGCAGGACTGGGTGGAGATGCTGCTGCGCGAAGTGATGCGTTGGGCCGAAATACGTAACTGGAAAACTGAGATTCTCGACCTGATGGAAGGCGACGAAGCGGGCATTAAGAGTGTGACGCTGGCCCTGCGTGGGCTAAACGGCTTCGGCTACAGCCGCTTTTTGGCCGGCATCCACCGCTTGGTCCGTATTTCGCCGTTTGACTCATCGGGGCGCCGCCACACGTCTTTTGCCTTGATGGAAGTATTGCCCGAACTCGACAACGACATTGATGTGGAGATCAATCCCGACGATATCCGCATGGATGTGTTTCGTTCGGCGGGGGCGGGCGGGCAGAACGTGCAAAAAACCTCGACTGCGGTACGGCTGACGCACATCCCGACTAATATTGTAGTCCAGTGCCAGAACGAGCGCTCACAGTTACAAAATCGCGAGTTTGCGCTACGCATCTTACGGGCCAAATTGTGGGAGTTAGAAGCGCGCAAGCGCACCGAGGAAACCGCCCGCCTGCGCGGCAAACATATAGACGCGGGTTGGGGTAGCCAAGTCTTGAACTATGTGTTGCATCCCTATAAAATGGTGAAAGACCTGCGGAGCGGGCATGAGACCAGTAACACCGAAGCAGTGCTGAACGGGGACCTCGATCCCTTTGTCGAAGCTTGGCTGCGTTGGCAATTGAGCGAAGGAGCGGATCTGGACCAGGACGCGCTTCCTGTGTCTGCTGGAGAGGATGATCACTGATGCCTGGCTCGCCGCGTCTGATCCTGGCTTCCGGTTCGCCGCGCCGCCGCGAACTGTTGGGCCACTTGGTCGAACAATTTGATGTGCTGACTTCGGGCGCGGAAGAATCGCCCTGGAACCAGCCGTACCGTGACTTCCCGACGATCAAGCTGCCCGCGCCCTACGACGTGCCGCCCGATGCCAACCCGATCCTATGGGCGTGGCGCAAGGCGCAGGCGGTGGTGCCGCCGGCGACGGGCGATGGGCGCGACGCACTGATCCTGGGAGCCGATACCATTGTGGTGCTGGATCACGAGGTATTGGGCAAGCCGCATGATGCCGCCGACGCACGTGCCACACTGCGCCGATTAGCGCGGCGGCGCCATATGGTCGTCACCGGCTGGGCCTTTGTGGCGGCGCGTCATGCGGCTGACGGCTCCATTATCCCCAGTGTCGCCAAATACGGCTACGTCAGCAGCGTGGTGCAGATGGGCGATTACAGCGAAAACGTGATTGATTGGTATGTTCGCAGCCGCGAGCCGTTGGACAAAGCCGGCTCTTACGCGGTGCAGGGGCAGGGCGCGAATCTGGTCAAAGGGGTGGAAGGCTGTTACACCGGAGTGGTGGGTCTGCCGTTATGTGCGGTGCGCGGTGCGCTGGTGGCGCTAGGCTGGCCCGTGCGCTCCGACGATAGTTGGCACACCGACTGTACTGGGCCGTATTGTGCGTCGCCTTCCGCCCCAGACTCCCGCGCTTAAACGGCGTGTAGATCGTTTCTAGTAATCCATTACCCCGCGCCTTTTCACCGGGCGCGGGGAGGGCGGTCGGCCGTCGTCTTGACAGCCCTCGCCGCATCTGCTATGATGCGCGTAATCTACTCGCTCGCGCCTAGCAATACCGGGCCTGGGTGCGCGATGGATAGGAGCTATGAGAGCGCCAGGCGCAATGTTGCTGCACTGTCTAACTAGATCCCTCCTCTGGTGAGGAGAGGGTTGCTGCCTCCCGCTTGCCGCTGTGCAATGACCTCCGCTCTTGATCCCACTAAAGATGATGTTGGGCATAATTTATGCTGATCCTTACGGTACTGCCGCAGCCGGTAGGTTGCGCCATCGGCCGTCTTCCCGCAATGCGCCGGCGCTGCGGCACTGGGCAGACCGCTATTTATGGGCAAATAGCCGTCTGCGAGCCGCACTCAACACCCGGAAAGGGGGTGGTGGCCGGAGTTTAGCCTTACCGCAGGTAGTGGCTTTGTAATCTGCTCCTGCGCGGCTTTCTCACCCATCCGCACTCGTCAGAGTGCCTATTGTAGCGTAACAAATAACGGTTTATTGTAGGAGGAAAGTCATGAAACTTAAATATAGTGGGCTGGCCGTTCTGACCGGCATGATGATGCTAGTGAGCGCGTGCGGGGCGGACACACCCACCGCCACCGTGCCGGCTCCTGCCGCCGCGCCGACCGATACCGTCATGATGGCGAAACCGACCGATACCGCCATGATGGCGAAACCGACCGATACCGCCATGATGGCGGCGATGACTCCCACTGCGATGATGGCGATGACCCCGACCGCGATGACGGCGATGACCCCAACCGCGATGACGGCGATGACCCCCACTGCGGCCATGGCAGCGGCCACGAACACCCCGGCCCCGACTTCCACACCGGTGGTGCTGGGTAGTGCCAATGCCAAGACGACGATCACCATCTGGCACGGTTGGCAAGGTGACTACTTCACCGCGATCCAGGGCATCTTCGCCGACTATCAGAAGCTGCACCCCGATGTAGCGATCAACCTGCTGAACGTCTCCGACCTGGATACAAAGGTTAAGAACGCCGTGCCCGCCGGGGCCGGTCCCGATATCATTGCCTGGGTAGATGACCACATCGGCGCGAACGCGCTGGTCGGCGTGATCGATCCGCTTGACGGCATGGCCGGTATTGATCAGGCGTATCTGGCGAAGAACTACGCCAAAGTCGCCCAAGATGCCGTGACCTACGACGGCAAAATCTACGCGCTGCCGGAGTCGATGGAAGCCGTCACCATGATCTACAACAAGAAGTTGATCAAAGAGAGCGACCTGCCCACCAGCACCAGCGATCTGATGACCAAAGCCAAGGCATATAATGCCGCTAACTCCGGCAAGTATTACGCCGTGTGGAACCCGAAAGACGCTTACTTCAACGCCTTCCTGTTCTACGGGGCGGGCGCGTCGTATGTGAACGACAAGGGCGAAGTCAATCTGGCGAACGCGCAAGGCGAGGCCGCCGGCAAGTTTATCCAGGGTGCCTCCGGCATCTTGCCGAAGGATGTGGATTATAACGCCGCCGACGCGCTGTTCAAGGCGGGCAATGCGCCGATCATCTTCAACGGCCCCTGGTATATCGCCGACCTCAAAAAGGCCGGCATTGACTTTGGCCTTGCCAAGCTGCCGATGGTGGACTTCGGCAACAAAGGTCCGGCCAAGCCCTTCGTCGGCGTGAAGGTCATGATGCTGGCGCACGGCGGCAAAAACCAGGCTGCTGCTGTGGACCTGATGAAGTATTACACCAGCCAGGAGTCGCTGGCGAAGCTGTCGAAGGCCACCGATGTGGTGCCCGCGCAGGTGGATGCCGCCGCCGCAATGAGCAGCGACGTCGTGATCACCGGCTTTAACAACCAGGCCAAAGACGGCATCCCGCTGCCGAACACCCCCTACATGGGCGGTCTCTGGGATCCGGTGGCGAAAGGGCTGGAGTCGCTCTTCACCACCACGAAAGATCCGAAGGGCATCATGGCCGATATTCAAAAGGCGGCGCTCGACAACATCGCCAAGATGAAGTAAGCGCGCGGGCGGCGTTCCCTGCCAGGGAAAGCCGTCCCTGCGGTGGGGCGCGACCCTAATAGGTCGCGCCCCACCGCCCATCGGCTGCTCGCCTGCTTTGCCGCACCGCTCTCGACTGGAGAGGAGAGTTTCCCATGGCCCGCAACACCGCCACGGCCGGTCCTGTTCCGACCGCCGTCACCCAGCCCCCGGTGCGGGCTGGGCGCGAGAAGCGCGAACGCTACCTGCTTGCCTCGTCATATATCGGCCCGGCTATGATCGGCATTGTCGTGTTCAGCATCCTGCCGATCCTCTACATCATTTTCATGTCGTTCACCAACCGCAACACGTTCCACTTTAACCCGGCGGATAATTTTTTCAGCCCCTCCAAGCTGGGCAAATACACGTTCGTCGGCATTGATAACTATGTTCGCACCTTCTGGGACGCGACTACCCACACCTTTAATACCGACTTTTTCTTCGTCATGGGCAATACGCTGCTCTATACGATTGTCTGCATCACGCTGTTTCTCGTGCTGGGGCTCACGTTGGCCCTGCTGCTCAACAGCCCGCTGATTCAATTAAAGTCGCTATACCGCACGTTGCTGATCTTACCCTGGGCGGCCCCGGCCATTATGACGGCCCCGATCTGGAAGTTTTTCTTCAACGCCGAGTTTGGCCCGATCAATCAGATCCTGCGCGCCATCGGCATCCACAATCCGCCGGCGTGGTTGGGCGATCCGATTCTGGCCTGGATCGCGGCTGTGATCGTCAACCTCTGGTTGAGCTATCCCTTCTTTATGTTCGTGATCCTCGGCGCGCTGCAAAGCGTGCCCGGCGAACTCTATGAAGCGGCGCAGCTCGACGGAGCCGGCTTCTGGACGCAGTTGCGCCAGATCACCCTGCCGCTGATCCGTCCGGCCTTACTACCTGCGGTCGTTCTCAGTTCCATCTCTACATTCCAGCAGTTGAACACCGTCTGGATCTTGACTAATCGTGGCGGTCCCTTCGCCTCGGTGACTAGCCCCGGCGCGACGGAGTTTGTGATGCTTTACGCCTACCGCCAGGGTATCCTGCAAAACAACTACGGCCTGACCAGCGCCTTCGCCATGATCGTGTTTATCCTGCTGTTTGCCGTGACCATTGTGAACCTGCGCGCCACTAATATCACGAAGGGAGCTTACGAATAATGAGCGCGATCGAAGCTACCCGTTCGGGCAGCCGAACCTTCCACGAAGTCAATGCCCAGGTGCAGGCCGAAGCCGAAGCTGGGCGGCGCAAAGCCCGACAAAAGCACATCTGGAAGAGCATCGCCGCCAACGCAGCGGTGCTGATCTTCCTGGTTTTTGCGATATTCCCGCTATATTACGTCATTACCGCGTCGTTCCGGCCCGGTCAATCCCTTTACAGCACCAACCTGGAACTGTTCCCGACCAATCCCTCACTGGAAAACTGGACCTATATGTTCACCCAGACCAAGCTGTTGCTCTGGATGGGGAACAGCCTGCAAGTGGCCGGGCTGACTACGATTGGCAGTGTGCTGCTTTGCACGACAGCGGCCTACTCCTTTTCGCGCTGGCGCTTTCCCGGCCGTGACGCGATCCTGACGCTGATGCTGGCGATCAACGCCTTCCCTGGAGTGCTGGCGCTGATTGGGGTGTTTGTCATCTTCAAAGAGCTACACCTGCTCAACAACCTATGGGGGTTGGTGCTAGCCTACACCTCCGGGCAACTCATTTTCTCCACCTGGAACTTGAAGGGCTTTTTCGATACCATCCCAGTGGATCTCGAAGAAGCCGCCCGCGTAGATGGGGCGACCCCAACGCAAGCATTCATCCGCGTGATGTTGCCGCTGGCTCGTCCGGCGTTAGCCGTCACCGCGCTGCTCGGGTTTATGGGCGGCTGGGGCGAGTACATCACCGCGCAGACTATGCTGTTTGACGAAAGCAAGTACACCGTCGCCGTAGGGCTGATCGGCCTGCAAACCGACTACCGCCAGCCGTGGGGCTGGTTCGCGGTCGGCGCGATCTGTATGAGCGTGCCGGTGACGCTGCTGTTCCTGGCTCTGCAAAAGCAACTCCAGGCCGGCCTCACGCTGGGTGGCGTGAAAGGCTGAGTATCGAGTTCTGCATTAGAGACCGGGTGTAGGTAAGTAATTCATTGCGTACCTACACCCGCCCTTTGACTAACTTCTTGTGTTTCAAAGAATGGATGGACTAATTGACTGATACAGGACAACACGAGCCGGCATTCCCGGCCTTGCACGACGCGCAATTTATGCTGCTGACGACGTACCGGCGCGACGGCGGCGGGGTGCCGACTACGGTGTGGTTCGCGCAGGTGGGCGACCGACTCTATGTGACGACGATGGACACGGCGGGTAAAGCCAAGCGTATCCGGGCCGGCGGACGGGTGACGGTTGCGCCGTCCACGGTGGGCGGCGCTGTGTTGGGACCGGCGGCAGACGGGCAGGCGCAGGTGCTGACTCCGGCGGAATTTGCTACCGCTGAAGCCGCGTTGCGCGCCAAGTACCCGGAATATACCGAGTTTACCGGGCGCATGGCGAGCCGGCGTGATCCCGCCGCCCGCATCTTTCTTGAGATCCGCCCGGCTGCCGGCTAATGAGTAGCGACGATCCCTCTCAGCCGGCCGGCGACGTGCCGGCCCCTGCCGTACCCACCGCACTGTCGGCGACGCACCCGGATGTCACGCCCGATTTTGTGTTCGGCGATTTGGCGGCCAGCCCAGAGACCCTGCGTAAGCTGGCCGCTGCGCTCGGCGGCGTGCAACACCAGTATCACCTGACCCCCCTGCGCCCGACTGCCGGCGCACCGGTACTGGTGCAAGCGACTACCGGACCGGCTTTCCCCGCCGTCGCCGCCTGGCTCTATTACACCACCGATGGTAGCCGTCCGGCCGGCGAGGCCGGGCAAGCCACGGTGGGCACAGCCGTCGCGATGGCTTGGTGTGAAACCCGTTGGGCCGATCTGCTGTGGGATTACCTCTCAGTGTGGGAGGGCACGATCCCGGCGCAGCCCAGCGGCACCCTGGTGCGCTATGCGATTGAAGCGTTGGCCCAGCCCGGCAGTGGACTACCGGCCGGTTGGGCTGATGCGTCGGACGAAGGACCGGGTGGCTATGCGCCGGTGTTCGCTTATTTGGTGGATGCGCCGACGGCCCCGGCTTGGGTGCGCGACGCGATCATCTACCACATCTATCTCGACCGCTTCGACCCCGGCCCCAGCCGGACCTGGCGCAGCGTGGAGCGCGAGTGGGATGTGCTGGGTGGCACGCTGGCCGGGGTGACGGCACGGCTCGACTACATCGCGGCCCTGGGCGTGAACACGCTTTGGCTTTCGCCGATTTTTCAAAGCCCGACCTATCATCGCTACGATGCCGGCGACCTGTTCCAGGTGGACGCGGCATTGGGCACGAACGCGGATCTGCGGACGTTGGTGCAGGCCGCGCACGCCCGCGGGATGCGCGTGCTGCTTGACCTAGCCGCTAATCACCTCTCCAGTCAACACCCCTTCTTCCAGGCCGCGCAGGCCGACCGGAGCAGTCCGTATTACGACTGGTTCACTTGGCAGCAGTGGCCCGATAACTACACGATGTTTTTCACCTCAAAAGCCTTGCCGCGTCTCAACAACGAACACCCGGCGGCGCGCGCTCATGTGCTGGATGCGGTTCTCTTTTGGATGAGCGACTATGAGGTAGACGGCTACCGGCTGGACTATGTGCTGGGACCGTCACACGATTTCTGGACCACCTACTATCGGGCGGTCAAGCGCATCAAGCCGGACAGCTTTTCGGTAGCCGAGGCGACCCATGGCGCTGAGGTGCTGCGGAGCTACGAAGGGCGCATGGACGGCGCGCTTGACTTCACCTTTCTGACGATGATTCGCGGGCTGATTGCCTTCGGCAGCACCACGATCAGTGCCTTCGACCGCTATCTGGAGCAAAGCGCGCGCTTCTTCACGTCCGGTTTTGTGCTACCGACCTTTCTCGACAACCACGATATGAACCGCTTCCTGTGGGTAGCGAAAGGCGACACGCGCAAGCTGAAGCTGGCAGCAGCGATCCAGTTTACGCTGGCCGCACCGCCGATTATCTACTACGGCACCGAGGTGGGCATCCGGCAGCAAGGAGATGTGCGCGGTGGCGGCTGGGGCCGCGATGTCGAGGCGCGCGGGCCGATGCTCTGGGGGGCCGACCAGGATGCGGATCTGCTGGCGTTCTACCAGCGTCTTGGCGCGATCCGCCATGCCCACCCGGCCATCCGTCATGGGCAGCGCTTGCTGCTGCACCTCGACAATGCCGCCGGCACCTATGCCTACGCGCAAATCGCACCCGCTATGCTTGGCTTGGTCGCCCTATTCAACCTCAACGCGCAACCCTACACGCTGACGGTTGCCCTGCCGACGGGGGTTGCCGCTCCTACTACGCCCCGCGATTTGCTCAACGGCTTCCCGGTTACACGCAACACCGCCGGTCTCACGGTTGAGTTGCCGCCGTTCGGTGCCGCTCTGGTGGAGTTAGCCTAGCGGCGATCCTATGGAAGACCCCACGTACAACATACCCATGCAGGAGAATCGGCTTGTGGAACAGGTAGAATCACCAACGCAGCACGTACCGCAGCCGCTAGTCGGCGTGATTATGGGCAGCCGATCCGACTGGGAGACACTGCGCCACGCGGCGGATCTGCTCACGCAATTCGAGGTAACTCATGAGTGCCGCATCGTGTCGGCGCACCGCACACCGCAGCGGTTGACCGAGTACGCGACGGGCGCGGAGGGGCGCGGCTTGGCCGTGATCATCGCCGGAGCCGGCGGCGCGGCGCACTTGCCGGGCATGGTGGCGGCGTACACATTGCTGCCGGTGCTGGGTGTGCCGGTCGAGAGCCACGCGCTCAAAGGCATGGACTCGCTACTGTCTATTGTGCAGATGCCGGCCGGCATCCCGGTCGGCACCCTCGCCATCGGCAAGGCCGGCGCGACCAACGCGGCGCTGCTGGCGGTGGCGATTTTGGCGACCACACGGCCGGCCTTGCGTGAACAGTTGCGCCGCTTCCGCGCCGAGCAAACGGCCCGTGTATTGGCGGATACCCTACCGTGAGCGGCCCGATCCTGCCCGGCGCCGCGATTGGGGTGCTGGGTAGCGGCCAGTTGGGACGGATGCTGGCGCTGGCCGCCCGGCGCATGGGCTATCGCGTCCACACCCTCTCGCCCGACCGCGATAGCCCCACCGGTCAGGTAGCCGACCGCGAATGGGTTGCCGCCTATGACGACTTGGACACCGTGCGCGACTTTGCCCGGCAGGTGCAGGTGGTGACATTCGAGTTCGAGAACGTTCCCGCCGCCACCGCCGCCGGCGCCGCCGAATACGCGCCGGTGCGGCCCGCCGGCGCGGTGCTGCATACTACCCAGCACCGCCTGCGCGAAAAAACGTTCCTGCAAGGGGCGGGGTTGCCTGTCACGCCGTTTCGCCGCGTCGGGTCGGCGGCAGCGTTGGTGCGTGCGTTAGCCGACCTGGGCACGCCGGCCTTGCTCAAGACCGCCGGCTTCGGCTATGACGGCAAAGGGCAAGTACGGATCAACACGCCCGACGAAGCCGCAGCCGCTTGGATCGCACTTGGTACGGATGAGGCGGTGCTGGAAGCCTTTGTGGATTTTGCGTGTGAAATTTCGGTGGTTGCCGCACGCGGCTCTGACGGGGCATTCGTAGCCTATCCACTGATCGAGAACGCGCACCAACACGGCATCCTGGACGTGTCCCGCGCGCCCGCCGCTTTGCCGGAGCCGCAGGCCGCCCAAGCCGTAGAGATCGCCCGCACAGTGTTGACGGCATTGCAGGTCGTCGGCGTGTTGTGCGTCGAGTTCTTTGTCACGCATGACGGGCAGTTGCTGATCAACGAACTGGCCCCGCGCCCGCACAACTCCGGCCACCTGACCATCGAAGCCTGCGTCACCGACCAGTTTGAGCAACAACTGCGCGCCGTCTGCGGCCTACCGCTCGGTGCGCCGGATCTGATTCGCCCTGCCGCGATGGCGAACCTGCTAGGCGATCTGTGGGCGGAGGGCGAACCCGACTGGGTGGGCTTGGCTGCCGCTTACCCTGCTGTCAAGCTGCACCTCTACGGCAAAGCCGCCGCGCGTCCCGGCCGCAAGATGGGCCACCTGACTGTCCTAGCCGCCGATCCGGCTGCGGCTGCGGCCGAGGTGCGGGCAGCCCGCGCCGCGCTAATCCACCGCTCAACGTAGGCTGCCTTACGGTATCGGCCCGCTGTTTGCCGTATAATGGGATCAAAGCACGCATCACGCGCTGTAGCAGTTGACATTCACTCGGCAATCCGGTATGATCTCTACTAGAAGTAAACGAGTCTGCATAAGACGACACGAGGAGACACACAATGGCGACTGATCTGCAAACCGAAGGGCTAACCGACATCCTAACGCAGGGCGACAGCGAACTCATCGCGATGAGTCCGGTGGCGACGGCCCAGCTACAAACGTTACTGTCGCAGCAGGATAATCCTGACCTAGCACTGCGCGTCTTTGTTTATCCGGGTGGCTGCTCCGGGATGTCCTACGGTATGGCTTTCGAGGACGAATTTGCCGAAGACGACACCATCTTCACCCAGAACGGGATGCGTTTGGTGGTGGACGAAAGCAGCGCGCACTACCTCAAAGGCGCGCAAATTGATTACGAAGACAGCCTGATGGGCGGCGGCTTCCGCATCTTCAACCCCAATGCAGTGCGTTCCTGCGGCTGCGGGCATTCGTTTGATACGGGCGAGGATGCCACCAGCGCCCGCGCCTGCGGCTGCCATTAGTCCAGGTGTTGGCTATCGGGCATCGGGCGTTAGCCGTGTGCTTGATACATGATAGTGAATAAGAGGGGCGTGTCTATCTGGGCACGCCCTTTTTGTTTGCGTCGCGCCCCAACAGAAGTTTTGGCTGCCTGATGCCTGAACGTTTGGTATCGCTGTCCTCGTTCACCCCCGGTTGGGTTGGGCGCGTGGCACTGTGGACTCCGCTGGGAGTCTATGCCTTTGTCTATCCCTTTGGCATCGGGTTGCTGTTGTTCGGCTGGCTGCCGCCCAGCGCAGGCTGGGTAGGCGGTGCGTTGCTGATGGCGCAGGGGCTGGGCATGGCGGCTTGGCTAGAGCTGAACGCCGGCCGAGGGCGTGGCTTGGCGCTGGCCGTAGCTATCGCCGGCGCCGCCTGGGCGTTAGAGGCCGTGGGTGTAACAACAGGCGTCCCGTTTGGCCGTTATAGCTATAGCGCGGCGCTGGGCGTGTGGCTTGGCCCGGTGCCGGCGGCGATTCCCTTCGCCTGGATCGCTAGCGTAACCGCCGCGTGGGGCACGGCGCGCTTGCTGCTGCCGACCAGGCGGGCGGCGCTAGTGGCGGCGGTGGCGGCGGTCTTGGCAACTGGGCAAGACGCAGTGCTGGAAACCATCGCCACGCGCGTACAGGGTTACTGGACTTGGGCACCGGCGGCCATGCCTTACTACGGTGTGCCGTGGGCTAATTTCATCACCTGGGCGGTTGCCACAGGTGTGTTAGCGGCAGGCATCGAGATCCTGGGCCACCCACCGGTCGGGCAACTGCTCTATAGCCGGGTGCCGGCCCTGATATATGTCATGAGCTTGGTTATGTTCGGCTTGCTCAATGTCGCGCAGGGCTTCCTAATTCCCGCATTGCTGGCCGGCGGGCTGCTGACCGCTTTAGTTTGGAGACTGCGTTGATGCCAACTGCGCCTATCGCCCGGCTCCCCTACCGCCTATCGGCGCTCGGTTTGCTATTGCTGACCACGGCTTGCCTCAGCACACCCGAAGCTCCCGCCACTCCGGTTGGTGCATCGCCCACGGTCCTGCTTGCTACTGCCACCGCCCCACCCACGCGCCTGGCGCCCACCAGTACCGTCGCCCTCGCGCCTAGTACAACACCGCCGGCCCCTGCAACCGCCGTAGCGACGCAGCCGCCGGCGCCAACGGCCCCGCCCGCCACACCCACCCCGGCCACTAACAGCAGCCTGTTGCGTAGCGCATTGTCCGCGATGGCAAGTGTGAGCAGTTACCATTACACAGCAACGGTGCAGGCATACGACCAGGGCCGCCCGGTGCAAACCGCCGCCGAGGGCGACTACCGCGCGCCCGGCAATCTACGCTGGGTGATGAGCGCCGGCGACATCACCACGACAGCCGTGCTGACCGGCAACTTGTACACGGTGGCGGTCGGTAGCGAAGCTTGGACCACTTTGTCCGGCGCAGCCACCGAGCGTAGCCGGCAACTAGCTTGGCAAGTTATTGCCCAGGCGCAGAATGTCACCGAAGTGGGCCGCGACCCGGTGACAAGCATCGAGCCGACGGTGCATCTGTCGTTTACCCTACCACTCACCACGGTGCCGCTAGAAGCGCATCCCTGGAAGTTAGCTGAGGGCGATGTATGGGTCGGGCTGACGGATGCCCGAGTCTATGCCTTCAAGTTGCACGCGCTGGAGCCAAACACCGAAATTATCCTGCGGATGTATCTGTCGGCCTTTAATCAGCCGGTATCCTTTGCCCCCCCCAGCGCCGGCCCTTCGGCGTTGGGCCTGAGCGGGCGGTTGCTCTACATCCGCCCTGCCGCCGGTGACGCGGTGAGTACGCTGCATATTCGTGACCTGGCGACGGGCGGCGATAGCGTCGTGCCTGATGTCGAGGGCAGCGTAGAAGGTGCAGCCTGGTCGCCGGACGGCGCGAACCTGTTGTACAGTGCCGGTGGCAGTCTGTTTCGGCGCGAACCTACCGGGCGGGTGTTGAATCTGGGGCGCGGAATCACGCCGACTTGGTCGCCCGACGGAACGACCATTGCCTTTATACGTAGCGGGCAACCAAGCGCGATCTGGCTGGCCGATCCCCTGCTGAACACGCCGCGCCGGTTGAGTACCGCCGGCGCCCAGCAGATCACGTATGTGCCTGACGGCAGCGCGTTGGTCATCAGTGGCCGCCCGCCGGGGCTGGATCCGACCAGACCGCCCGCCGGCTTGTTCCGCGTAAACCTCGACAGCGGCGCGCTGCAACCCCTACCGCCCGTGGCGGGTGGGGCCGCCTGGCCGCGCTTCGCGCCCGACGGCAGCCGCCTGGCCTTCGTCGCGGGTGGACACTTAGCCCTAGCTGATCCCGACGGCAGCGGCTTGACGATCCTCGAACCGACCGGCAGCGATAGCGCGCCCGTTTGGAGTCCCGACGGCACTCTGTTGATCTACATCCACCGTGCCGCCGCCGCTGCGCCTGCCGAACTGCGAGTGCGTCCTGTAGACGGTGGTCCCGCGCAACCAGTTCCTAACAGCGGCGATTATTTACCCTGCGACTGGCAGTAACCCCGCTTCGTACCGGTAGCAGGCGGCACTAGAGGCGCGCTAGATTGGCAAGACCACAACCGGCGCTAGGTGAGGTGCGTCTTACTCTAAGTAGGGGGCGGGAGTATGCGCCGCAGAACTAGACATAATATGCGACTGACGCGCCGTCGCCTCGTAGGGCTGATCCTGGCCGGTCTGTTGCTGGCGGCAGGCGCAGGCGGGTGGTGGCTATTTGGCGATCTGCCGAACGTAGACGCGGCGACAGTACGGGGGCCGTTCCAAAGTAGCCGTATTCTGGATCGCACCGGGCGCTTGCTCTATGACCTGGTGGACCCGCACGCCGGGCAGCGTACCGTGTTGCCGCTTGCGGCCATGCCGCAGGCGCTGCGCGACGCAACGATCTCCACGGAGGATAACGCCTTTTACAGCCATCCCGGTCTCGACGGCTGGGGGCTGGCCCGCGCGCTGTGGCTCGATCTGCGCGGCGCGGGGACCGGCGGCGGCAGCACGCTCACGCAGCAAGTGGCCCGCGCCCTACTGCTCAGTCCGGGTGAGGCGGGCGAGCGTAGCCTGCGCCGCAAAGCTCGCGAGGCGGTGCTGGCCTATCAGCTAGAGAGCCGTTACCGCAAAGACGAGATCCTGGCCTTGTACCTGAACACGGTCTACTACGGTAATATGGCCTACGGGGTGGAGGCCGCCGCGCAAGCCTATTTCGGCAAACCGGCGCGCGACCTGGACCCGGCTGAGTGCGCGCTGCTGGCCGGGCTGCCGCAAGCGCCGTCGAGCTATAACCCGCTGGTCAACCCCGACGCGGCGGCCACACGCACGCGCGCTGTGCTAGACGGCATGGTGCGGCACGGCTACCTGACCGAGGCGCAGGCGAACACGGCCGCCGGCGAACCGCTCCATTTTGCCAAAGGTCGCTTCCCCATCCTCGCGCCGCACTTCAGCATCTGGGTGCGCGATCAGTTGGAGACGCGCTTCGGCGCGGATCGGGTCTATAAAGGCGGGCTGACCGTCGAGACGACGCTGGATGCCGCAATGCAGAGCGCCGCCGAGGGCATCTTGCGCCGGCGGTTGGCGGATCTGGCTGCTAAGCATATCACCAACGGTGCGATAGTGGTGCTGGACGCGGCGACGGGCGAAGTGCGGACGATGGTGGGCAGCGCCGATTATTTCGACGCGGCAATTGACGGCGAGGTAAATCTGGCCCTGGCCCCGCGCCAGCCCGGTTCCGCGATCAAGCCGCTGACCTACGCCGTCGCCCTAGCCGGCGACTACACCGCCGCTACCGTGCTGCCCGATGTGCCCGCGTCTTACCCCGACGGCAACGGTCAGACCTACGTGCCGGCCAATTATGACCACCAGTTTCACGGCCCACAGCGGTTACGTGCGGCCCTGGCGAACTCCTACAACGTGCCCGCCGTCTATACGCTAAACCATATCGGCGTGTATGGTCTGGTGCAGGTGGGCCGCGCCGCCGGGCTGACTACCTGGGACGACAGCCGCCGCTTCGGGCTGGCGCTGACTCTGGGCGGCGGCGAAGTGCGGCTGCTCGACCTGACGGGTGCGTTCACTGCTTTTGCTAACGCGGGACGGGTGCTCCACCCGCTCGCTATCCGCCGTGTGACCGATAGCGGCAACGCGGTGCTATACGACGCGGCGACCGATCCGGCGCTGATCACTCCCACCGCGCCCCTGTTCGGTCCCCACAGTGCCGAAGTCGCTTGGTTGATGGGTAGCATTCTGAGCGACAACGATGCGCGCCTGCCGGAGTTCGGAGCTAACAGCCCACTGCACCTGAGCCGCTGGGCGGCCGTCAAGACCGGCACCACCGGCGACTGGCGTGACAACTGGACGGTGGGCTATACGCCCGACTATGTGACCGGCGTGTGGGTGGGCAATAGCGACAACAGTCCCATGCAGAACTCGACCGGCGTGACCGGCGCAGCCCCGATCTGGCATGATGTGATGGAGACGATCCACAGTAGCCGACCCGACCGTTCCCCCGCCCGCCCGCCGAGCATCGAAGCGGTGGAGATTTGCGCGCCGTCGGGCCTGCTGCCCAGCCCGGCCTGCCACGAACGGGTGCGCGAGTGGTTTATCGCCGGCACCGCGCCGACCGCCGGCGATACCTGGCTGCAAGACGTGGCAGTGGACAACAACAGCGGCCTGCTGGCTTGCCCTGGTGCCGCGCCCGCGTCATACACCCTGCGGAACTTTCTGCTGCTACCCGCCGAATACGCACCGTGGACGGCGACCACTGGCCTGCCCACCCCGCCCACCGGCTTTGCCGGCGCGTGCAGCGTGGGGGCGGCAGGTACACCCGCCGCGCCGGGTGTGGACTTAGCCTTCACCACACCTGCCGCTAATGCCGTCGTCGGGGGTAGCATCCCGATCCAGGGCCGCGCCGGGGGACCGGGCTTGGCGGCGTGGACGCTGGCCTGGGGGGAAGGCGCAACGCCGCAAGCGTGGCATACCCTGGCCGGCGGCGCGGGAGCCGCCGGCCGGTCGTTAGGTCAGTGGGACACGGCCAGTCGGGGCGGCGTTCACACCCTGCGCCTGACGGCCCGCCTGCGTGACGGCGGGGCGCTCGAAGTCCGCAACCGCGTCAATCTCGATAACGTGCCACCGACCGCCTGGATTACCTACCCTGCCCCAGGCAGTGATCTACACGATCTCGCAGCAGGCGAGCAGTTCCCTTTGCAAGCCGAGGCGCTGGACAATAGCGGCGTGGCCGCCGTGCTGTTCCTGCGCGACGGCATCGTGTTAGGCCGCCGCGACAGCCCGCCCTGGACGCTGATGGTGCCTGCCGCCGCCCTATCTCCCGGCCCACACCGCCTGACCGTCACAGCGGTAGACTTGGCGGGCAACCAATCGGCTCCAGCGGTGGTAGATGTGCTGCGGTAATGCTAACGTTGTCAGCGGGCCGGCGACGGCCGCGAGTCAATCAGTAGGAAGTAGGCGCAGGGATCGGAGCCAGGGTTAGCGAAGGCGTGCGGCACATCGGCTTGGAAGGTGAGTGAGTCGCCGGGGGCGAGGGTGACTTCGTGCGGGCCGAGGCGACAGACGAGCGTGCCGCTGACCAGGGTGAGGTGTTCGGCGGTGCCGGGCAGGTGGGGCGGGAACTCGTCGCTCGCGGTGTGCGGCGGGATGGTGTACCAAATCACCTCCATGCCGCGTGCGACGAAGGTGGGCGACAGCAGGTGCCGTTCAATGCCCGACTGCGGATCGACCAACCGCTGTCGGTCGGCGGCGCGCACAATCGTTAGCCGGGCGGCCGGCGTGGGGCTGGGTTCGCCTAGTAGGTCGGATACCGTGCAGTCTAAGGCAGCAGCAATTTGGCAGAGCAGCTTGACCGTGGGATTCTTGGTTCCGCGCTCCACATCGGAGAGCATGGCGCGGCTGACTCCGGCACGAACGGCCAGTGCCTCCAGGCTCAGGTGATGCGCTGTGCGGCGGCGGCGAATGTTGGCGGCTAAGTCCATCAGTGGTGGGTGGCGTCCCTTTCTGTGGTTATGGTAGCATATTCGGGCAGGGCTAGACAAGCACGGGAACGTATACTATAATGGATATTATCTATTATAGCAGAAACTCGACCCGAAAGGCTCCCCACCATGACCTTTACAGCGCCGCGCACCGCCCTGAGCGACGAAAGGCTGGGCCTGTTGCTCGGCAGTCTTGGTGTGCTGGCTTTTAGCCTGACCCTACCCATGACCCGCCTTGCTGTGGCCGGACTGGATCCGACTATCGTTGGGCTGGGCCGGGCGTTAGTAGCGGCGTTACTCGCGGCGCTTTATTTACGGCTGACACGGCAGCCCCGGCCCACGCGCCGGCAGTGGAGCAGCTTGGCTGTGGTCGCCGGCGGCGTAGTGTTGGGGTTTCCGCTACTGTCGGCTTGGGCAACCGTGCGCTTGCCCGCCGCGCATGGGGCGATCATTCTGGGTGTACTGCCGCTGGCGACCGCGCTAGCCGGTGTGGTGCGGGCGGGCGAGCGGCCTTCACGGGCGTTTTGGCTGGCGGGCCTGGCCGGGAGCACGGTGGTGGTCGGCTTTGCCCTGAGTCAGGGTGCCGGCGGGCTGCAAACCGCCGATCTGGCACTGCTGGGCGCGGTGGCGGCGGCGGCACTGGGCTACGCCGAAGGTGGCCGGTTGGCTTGCGAACTGGGTGGGGCGCAGGTCATCTGCTGGGCCTTGCTGTTGGCCGCGCCGTTTCTCGTCCTGCCGGTGCTGCAAGCGGTCGGCGCGCACGGCCTAAGCGCGCCGCCGACCGCTTGGGTCGGCTTTGCCTATGTGGCGCTGATCAGCCAGTTTCTGGGGCTTTTCGTCTGGTATCGCGGGATGGCGCTGGCGGGTGTAGCGCGTGTCGGCCAATTGCAACTACTGCAGCCGTTCCTGACGCTGCTTTGGTCGGCGGCGCTGATCGGCGAAGCTATCAGCCCGGCCATGATCGTTGCCGCGGTGCTGGTCTTACTGATCGTCGCCCTCGGTCGGCAGGCGGTCGTGCGCCGCGCCTGACGCGGCGTTCTGAATTGAGGACCGACACGCCGACCCGCCCGCGACCGACGGCTGCGCCACTCATTGCCCACGGAGGATAAATGCCCGGCCTACACGACTACCATATGCACTCCTACCTCTGCGGACACGGCACAGGCGTGCCGGCGGAGTATGCCGCGCAGGCGCTGCGACTCGGCTTGGCTGAGATCGGGGTGTCGGAGCATATCCCGCTGTACTGGTTGCCGGAGGCGGGACGCGATCCCGAACTGGCAATGCGGATGGATCAATTGCCGCGCTACTTCGAACTGGTGGCGCAGGCGCGGGCGGCGGTGCCGGAGTTGCCGATCCGCCTGGGCTTAGAAGCCGACTACATCCCCGGCCACGAAGCAGCGTTGGCGGTGATCCTGCGGGCGCACCCGTGGGATTATGTCTACGGCTCGGTCCACTTCATCGGCGCCTGGGGTATGGATGACCCGCGTTATACCGACGAGTATGCCCGACGCGACATAGATGCGCTCTATGCCGAGTATTTCGCGCTGGTCGAAGCCGCCGCGCGCAGTGGGCTGTTTGACATTATGGCCCACCTCGATCTGGTGAAAAAGTTCGGCCACCGGGCGACCGGAGATCTGACCGCGCTCTATGCACGGGTCGCAGAGACAATGGCGACGGCAGGGGTGTGCGTGGAGATCAACACAGCCGGCCTGCTGAAGCCGGTGGGCGAAATCTATCCGCACCCCGCGCTGTTGCGAGCGTTGCACGCGGCGAGGGTGCCGGTCACGCTCGGCTCCGACGCACACGCGCCGGAGCTGGTGGGCCACGCCTTCGACCAGGCCGTGCGGATGCTGCGTGAAGTGGGCTACCGCGAGGTCATGCGCTTCCGCGAGCGCCGCGCTTACGCGGTGCCGCTACCCTGAGCGGTGAAGAACGGCGTCATATAGGGTTGGGCACGCATCTGGGCTAGATCATAAGCAGCGGGCAGGGTGGGCGCAATATCGAGGCTGCGGCAGGTGGCCCCTACTTGGCGTAACACCGCCCGCAAATCGGACGGCGGCACGAAGCCGACTCCGCCGCGCAAGCCCTGTGCCAGGATCACGCCCAGTGCCGCCGCCTGCTGTTGGAGGCCGGCGGCGGCCTCCAACAGGCGTTCGTGCGGGCACAGCTCTTCGTAGGGCAAATGCGCGGCGACGGCGGTAACAAAGGTCCAGTAGCAAATCTGGCTAGCTTCCAGGATCGCGTCGTTGGGTAGGCCGGTATGGTAATGCGTCCCGGCGGCCACCCCGGCCAGTTCGTCCAATTCGTCGGCTAGGCGGGCGCGCAGCCAGGTCGCATCAGGCGCGTGCAGGATGCCCGCAGTGCGTGAGCCGGCGATCAGCGGGGTATCCCGCAGATAGACGTAGCTCTGGTAGAGTAGGCGCAGGTCCGCTTCGGCGGGTACCACCGGCACGGCTGAGTCTGGTCTGGTCATGCGCCTAGAATACGCGAAAGCGGGCAATTTCGCAACCTGCCGGCCCGCGAAAGTACGTCTCTACATAATCATTGAAAACTCGTGCCTATAACCCTTGCTATTTCGTAAGGGAGTCGTTATAATAACGGTGTTGGAAAGATCATTGATAGTCCCTCAGTACATATTCCGCAGTCTCGTCTCCTCAGACCGGCTTCAGAACATGGTTTCAGGATATCAAAGGCCCCTCCAATTGATAAACCATCGTTCCTAGTCCATTTGAGGAGAACAGACATCCGTGGATAAGACCCTTCAGTGCCGCGATTGCGGCAATAGTTTCACTTTCACTGCCGGCGAGCAGGAGTTCTACAATAGCCGTGGCTACACCGAGCCGCAGCGCTGCCCCGATTGCCGTGCCGCCAAAAAGGCTGCGCGCGGTGCCGGCGACAGCTACGGCGGCGGTGGTGGCGGCTATAGCAGCGGCGGCAGCGGCGGCGGCGGTGGCTACGGTCGCGAGCGCGCCCCGCGCCAGATGACCCAGGTCACCTGCTCAAGCTGCGGTCGCCAGACCGAAGTACCCTTCGTCCCGACCGGCGATCGCCCCGTTTACTGCTCGGACTGCTACAGCCAGCAGGGCGGCGGCAGCAGCCGCAGCGGTGGCGGCGGACGCAGTGGTGGTGGCGGCGGACGCTACTAAGCACACTCTGGTGGTCCGTTAGGATCACCGAAAATAAAGCCGGACGCACAAGCGTCCGGCTTTATTTTATCTGGATGCGAATATTACGCCTTTGCGGTCACCTTGCGACCGGCGAACAACTTGATCGCTGCTGCGTTGAACTGCGGAATGTCGGTTGGCTGGCGGCGGCTGACCCAGTTGTCGTCCTCGACCACAGCCTGGTCCTGCCAAGTGCCGCCCGCATTGCGGATGTCGTCCTGGATGGTGTGATAGCTAGTCAGCGTGCGGCCTTTAACTAGCCCCGCCGACACCAGCAGCCAGGGCGCGTGGCAGATGACGGCGATCGGCTTGCCGGCTTCCTGGATAGCGCACAAAGGCTTGCGCTTGCGGCTCCATGCGGAGCGCGTCGGCATTCATTGCGCCGCCGGGCAGCAGCAGCGCATCGTAATCACCTGCGTCAGCCCGTTCAAGCGGGATGTCTACCGCCACACTCGCGCCTTTTTCGTCGTGGTTGAAGCCCTGGATTTTGTCCGGCTTGGGCGACAATACCATGATCGTCGCGCCTGCTGCTTGGAATGCGTCGCGTGGGCCGGTCAGTTCCACCTGCTCAAAGCCGTCGGTCGCCAGGATCGCCACGCGCAGCCCAACTAGGGCTTGATCTTGCATTTAGTTGCCTCCTTATAGCGCCTTGCCGACTTGCCCGGTATTATCTTGTGATCGGCGCGGCACGGTCGTTCTTACTTCTCATTGAGGCAACTCCTGTGCCAGGGCGGGATCAAAATGTTACGCCCGCCCATAGACCGTCGCTGGGTCGAACTGCCGGTCGGCGATCACCGTGAGCGTGCCGTCGGGCGCGGCCTGACGGTAGTAGCAGGTGGCGTAACCGGCGTGGCAGACGGGTCCGCGGGGAATGACTTGCACTAGCAAGCTGTTCTCCTCGCAGTTGACATAAATACCGACTACCTGTTGAAAGTGGCCCGATGTAGCCCCTTTGAGCCAGAGTTCGTGGCGGCTGCGGCTCCAGAGCCAGAGCCGGCTTTGGCTCAGGGTACGGGACAAAGCTTCCCGGTTCATGCTGCCGACCAGCAGCACGCTGTGGTTGCCGCTGTGCTGAACGACCGCCGGCACCAAGCCGTTGGCATCCCAATGGATCCGGTCAAGCAGGGCTGGGGCAGCGGGGCTGTCGCTCATACACGCACCGCTACGCCTTGTGCGGCTAAATATTGCTTCACGCTTTGCACCGTATATTCGCCGAAGTGGAAGATCGATGCAGCCAGAGCAGCATCGGCCCCGCCGGAGGCCAGCACGGCGGCGAAGTGGGCGGGTGTGCCTGCTCCGCCTGATGCGATCACCGGGATACCGACAGTGGCGGCGACCGCACGGGTGAGCGGTAGGTCGAAGCCGTCGTGCGTGCCGTCACGGTCCATGCTGGTCAGCAGGATTTCGCCTGCGCCGCGCCGCTCGGCGGCGGCGGCCCAGGCCAGCGCGTCTAGCCCGGCGGAAGTGCGTCCACCATGCGTAGTCACGGCCCAACCCGATGGTTGGGCCGCATCGCGCCGTGCATCTATCGCCACCACGATGCATTGTTGCCCGAATGCTGCCGCGCCCCGGCTGATCAGCGCCGGATCAGCGACGGCGGCGGTATTCAGCGATACTTTGTCCGCGCCCGCCGCCAGCAGCACGCGGATATCCTCGACCGTGCGTATCCCGCCGCCGACCGTCAGCGGGATAAACACCTGTGCGGCGGTTTGCTCCACCAGGCCGATCACTGTGCGCCGGCTGTCGCTAGAGGCGGTAATATCGAGGAAGATCAGTTCATCGGCCCCGGCCTGATCATAGAAAGCGGCCAGGGCCACCGGATCGCCCGCGTCACGCAGGCCGACAAAGTTCACGCCTTTGACCACTCGCCCATCGGTCACATCAAGGCAGGGAATGATGCGGCGGGTCAGGCCGCCGATGGGCAGGGAGCTAGTCATCTTGCGGTTCCTCCGACTGCGGTTCGGCGGCGCGCAGGGCTTCGGCCAGGGTGATCGCGCCGGTGTAGAGCGCGCGTCCGATGATTGCGCCGGTCAAGCCCATGCGGCGCAAGCGGCGCACTTGCGCGGGTGTAGATACACCGCCTGCCGCGATCAGTTGCGGTGGAGTGTCGGCGGCATCTTGTCCATACGGTGCGAGTGCGGCTTGCACCGAGGCCAGCGCGGCGAAGTTGGGGCCGCGTAACGCGCCGTCACTGGCGATGTCGGTATGGCTGAATAGGCGCACGCCGCGTTCGGCCAGCGCGGCCGCCACCGCTTCGGCGCGTTGCCCACTGCTCTGTAGCCAGCCCGCCGTTGCCACGATGCCGTCGCGCGCGTCCAGCGTGACCACCAGCGCAGCGAGATCGCGCGCTAGCACTCGTTCCAGCAGCGCCGGGTCTTCCAGCGCCGCCGTGCCCAGTACCACGCGCTCCACGCCGGCATCCAGCACCGTGGCGATATCGGTCCAAGTGCGTAGTCCGCCGCCGACCTCAATCCGCAGCGTTAGCGCTTGGCGCAGTTCCAGGATCAGCGCGGTGTTCACCGGATGCCCAGCCCGTGCTCCATCCAGGTCTACAACGTGCAGCCAGCGCGCGCCTTCGGCCTGCCAGCGTTGGCCCATTTCCCCGACCGAGTCGGGAAACAGCGTCACCTGGTTGTAATCGCCCTGGTAGAGGCGCACGGCGCGCCCGTCTTTGATATCAATCGCCGGTAAAATGTCCATACTCCCCCTTAGTTCTGTACCTCGTTTATTTGCTTTTCACTTGAGCCACGAAGTTTGCCAACAAGCGCAGCCCTGCTGCGCCGCTTTTCTCCGGGTGAAACTGGGTGGCCCACAGCGGCCCTTGCACCAGTACGCTGCAAAACTCCAACCCATAGGTTGTCACGCCCAGCACTGTGTCCGCGATTTCCGCCGCCGGCTCCACATAATATGAATGCACAAAATAGAAATGCGGAACCAGTGATTGGGGCGGGCGGCGGGCGGCGGGCGGAATAGGTATGAGAGCCGACGTTGCCTCAGCAGCTGTATCGGCCACACCTGCCCCGGCTGTGAAAATGCCTGTACTCCAATTCCGCCCGCCGCCCGCCGCCCGCCCCAATTGTACGGTGTTCCAGCCCA
>JBBRPH010000003.1:0-151305 GCA_038228295.1 Chloroflexia bacterium
CAGGAGTGCATATGCGTGTGCCTGGGACTTTTTGTATATGCCGTTGTGCGGGTGGTTGTACCATAAATCTATAAACGCGGCCGTGCCTAGCTACGCACCTGCATCGGCCTTCAGCGCAAAATTGTACAAAGTCGAGCTTAGCCTGCGAAAGCACGCTTTGTAGTTGTAGTCGCGATTTTAGTCGCCCTGTGCGGCGGTCTAATTAACGACCGTCACCGGCTCTTCATCAAACGCCGAGCGGTCATCGCGCAGGGTCCAAGACCGCAGTTCGTGGGCGGCACGGGCTTTGACCGCCACAATAATATACGAGTACCAGGGCCAAGCGTGATCTCTGTCATAGGCCGAGGCCACGGCTTCGGCTTCGGGGTGCGAGTGATAGAACCCGACCACGCTCAAACCCTGGCCCCGTGCCGTGCGTTCGGCGCGCAGCATATCAGTCGGTGTGATCAGGAAGCGGTGGTACTGCTCATCAGACTCGAACTGGTTGGTGATAGGCAATAGTTCGACTATGGTCTTATGTCCGCCCTGCTCCCGCCCCAACAGCACCCCGCAAATCTCGTTGGGGAAGCCCGTTTCGCCATGCCGACGAATGGCGGCATCTTGCTCGGCGGTTATTTCTACGCTCATGCTTGCTCCTTCGTGCGTAATGCGTAAAACATGAGTAACTATTCAGCTACGTTTCACGTTTCACACTCCGCATAACGCCTGGTCCAGATCGCCGATTATATCCTCCGCTGCCTCAATGCCGACGGAGAGGCGCAGCAGGCCGTCGCTGATGCCTGCGCGGCGGCGCAGCGCGGGAGACCAGTCGCGGTGGCTTGATATAATAGGGTAAGAGACTTCGCTGTAGACATCACCTAGGGTCGTCGCCGGGATCAGCAAATGTAGGCGATCTATGAAGCGGAGCATTCCGGCGCGGTCGGTATCGTGGATCTCGAAGGCCAGCATCCCCCCATACGCGCCGGACCGGAACTGTGCGGTCGCGGCCGCATAGCCGGAGTGGGCCGGTAGACCGGGGTAGTGAACCTGGGCCACCGCCGGATGCGTCGCTAACCACTCGGCCACAGTCAGGGCGTTGGCGCAATGCCGTTCCAGGCGCAGAGGCAGTGTCTTTAGCCCCCGATGCAGCAAATGCGCCTCGAATGGGCTGAGAACCGCGCCTAGCAACTTCGCCAGCGTTCGCAGTGTTGCCTCCTGCGCGGGATTACGTATCGTGACGCTGCCTCCCATCGCATCGCCGTGGCCGCCGAAATATTTGGTCGTGCTGTGCATCACGATGTCGGCTCCGCCGGCGAGGGGCTGGTAGAGATACGGCGTGGCAAAGGTGTTATCCACGATCACTTGCGCACCGACCGCGTGTGCCTGCTCGATAATGCTCGTCATATCCAGTACACGGATCAGTGGATTGCTGATCGGTTCGACCAATACGGCGCGCGGGCGGGGTACCTCTTGCAGTGCCGCTGCGTAAGCGGCGGCATCATTGCAATCCACGAAGCGCGGCTCGATGCCGTTGGGCGCGAATAGCGTATTGAGCAGGGTATGGCTGGCCCCATACAGGTCGCGCGCAGCCAGTATCACAGCACCGGGCTGCATCTCGACCAGCAACAAGGCCGCGTGCAGTGCAGCCATGCCCGATCCGAAGGCCGCTGTGGCCGCGCCGCCTTCTAGTGCGTTGATCGCTGTTTCGAGCGCAACGACTGTGGGGTTGCTGTAGCGCGTATATACATATCCCTTTAGATCACCCCCCAGCACAGCATCCAAAGCCGCAGCATCCTTGCTCAAAAAAGCGCTGGCGGCATAAATCGGCGTGCTGGTAGGCAACACTACCGCGCCGTCCATCCGCTCCCCGGCATGGACGGCGACAGTGGCGAACTTCTGAGTTCTGAGTTCTGAGTTCTGAGTAGGGGGAGGTTGGGTCGGCTGAATACCCTCCTCGGTCACAGGTTCAATTGTGTGCATTGCCTCAGCTTCCTCTCTTAGACCTATCCCGCGTTGGATGGTACTGCCATCTGACGGCCTGCGGCGGCGGCGGCTTGGCTTAAACTCGGCAAGAGTGCTGCGAGATCGCTAGGCCGCAGTGATTGCGCGCCGTCCGACAGGGCCGCTTCGGGGTGTGCGTGGACCTCGATCAGCAAGCCGTCAGCGCCTGCAGCCAGGGCGGCTCGACTCATTGGTCCCACTAGGTCGCGCCGCCCGGTGCCGTGGCTGGGGTCGGCAATCACCGGCAGATGGGTTAGTAGTTTGAGCAGCGGCACAGCGTTCAGGTCAAAGGTGTTGCGGAGTTGCGGATCATAGCTACGGATGCCGCGTTCACACAGCATCACCTGCGGATTGCCTTGCGCCAGGATGTATTCGGCGGCCAAGAGCCATTCTTCGGTGGTGGCACTTGGCGACCGTTTGAGTAGCACCGGACGCGCTTGCCGTCCGACCGCTTCGAGCAGGCGGTAGTTCTGCATATTGCGCGCCCCCACCTGCAACACATCGGCATAGTGGCCTACTAGGTCTACCTCATCCGACCCCATCACCTCGGTGATAATCGTCATGCCCAGCGTTGCCCGTACCTCGGCCAAGATTTGCAGCGCCGGCTCGCCCAGTCCCTGGAAGGCGTAGGGAGAGGTGCGCGGCTTGAATGCACCCCCGCGTAGTACGCGCACACCGAGCCCCTGCAACGCTTCGGCCACCTCGAACGTCTGCGTGCGGCTCTCCACCGAACACGGCCCAGCCATCAGGACCACGGCGGAGCCACCGATCTGTACGCCGTTGTCTAGCGTGATCACGGTGGGAGTAGACTGAAAATCGCGGCTGGCGAGTTTGTAAGGGGCTAAGATCGGCACCACTTTTTCCACGCCGGGTAACCAGGTTAGATCATCAGGATCGACACTGCGCTCATTGCCGATCACCCCGATCACCGTGCGCTCTTCCCCTTGCGACAGGTGTGGGCGGAAGCCCAGCGCCCGCACATGAGCCAGCACACCCTCAACCTCGGCCGGGGCAACTCCCGCGCGCAGCACAATAATCATGAACGATCCTCCAAACGTACCTGCCATAGTGCGCCGGATACTGCCTACGGATGGGATCCATCCGGCAGTACCCGGCGCGGTGTAGCGCTCGCGTGGTGAAACGCAGAGCGCAGAACTCAGATCTCGCGCTCAATCGGCGCGCCCACCAGATTACCCCACTCAGTCCAGGAGCCGTCGTAGTTGCGGACGTTCTTGTAGCCGAGCAGATACTTCAGGACGAACCAGGTGTGGCTGCTGCGTTCGCCGATGCGGCAATAGGTCACAACGTCTTTATCGTCGGTGATCCCTTTGCCTTCGTAAAGCGCCCGCAGCGCGGCAGCGGGCTTAAAGGTGCCGTCTTCTTGCGCCGCTTGCGCCCACGGGATGTTGGCGGCGCCGGGGATATGACCGCCGCGTAACGCGCCCTCCTGCGGGTAATTCGCCATGTGCAGCAACTTGCCGGTGTATTCGTCGTTCGAGCGCACATCTACGAGGGCTTGGCCCGACTTTAGCGCCTTACCTTCTTTGTCGAGCAGGTCGCGCACTTCGTCGCGGAAGGCACGAATCGCTTTATCGTCGCGCTCATTCGCCTTGTAGTGTGTAGCCGGGTGGGAGGGCGCCTCATGGCTCAACGGGCGGCTTTCGGCCAGCCACTTCGCCCGGCCGCCGTCCAGCAGCTTGGCCTTCTTGTGGCCGAACAGTTGGAAGACCCAGAACGAATAGGTGGCCCACCAGTTGTTCTTGTCGCCGTAGAAGATCAGCGTATCGTCGTTGCTGATGCCTTTGGCCGACAGCAGGGCCGAGAAATGATCGCGGTCTAGGTAGTCGCGGCGCAGCGCATCGTTCAGTTCGGTGAACCAATCTATTTTGACCGCGCCGGGAATGTGACCCTGCTCGTAGAGCAGCACATCTTCGTCGCATTCGACGATGCGGATGCCCTTATCGTCAAGGTGGTCGGCCAGCCATGCCGTCGAAACCAGGATATCGGGGTGCGCGTATTCTTTGAACTTCTCGTCGTCAGCCATGATTATAGTCTCCTTGTGTACTCGTGTACTTGTGTCTACCACAATAAATCGCATCTATAATAAACTCACCACATCGGCGAAGATCGCCGCCGCTGTCGTGCTTGCCGTGGCACTAGGGCCGGCCAATAGGATGGGTTGCACCGCACCCGCCTGATACAGCGCTATTAGGCTATCGGCGCTCGCTCGCCCGAAGGAGCTATCTATCGGCACGGCTTCCAAGCCGGCGCTCACCCGGTCGGGGCCGGTGGCGGCCAAGTAGCGCAGCGCCTGACCCCGCTCGCCTGCCAGCCACGCCTGCTCGGCCAAGCTGCTGTCGAGTTCGGCCAATCGTGCCCACACCTGACCGGGCGGCTGCGTCTCCCAGCCGAGCGGCAGTAGCGCTTGGCGGCAGACGGTCTCCGGTTCTAACTGCCGCCCAGCCAGGCGGGCCGCCAACAAGGCTAAGCGTGCGCTAGTCGCCCCGCTGAGGTCTTCGCGCCAGTCGCGGTGCAACAGACCTCGCCTGCCGGCTTCGCTCACGGCCTCGCTGAAGCGCACACCGTGCTGCACCGCCGCCATGATCCAGCCCAGCGCCGGATCTAATGCAGCAACAGTCGCCTGGAAAGGTGCGCCTGCTGCCGCCGCATGGCACAGTGCGTCAGCCAGGGACAGTCCGGCACCCAGCGCCGCGTTGAGGCGTATCCGCCCCTTGCCGGGCTTGGTCAGCGCATCGTAATCGCCCTGCGCGCCGGTCAGCGGCGCACGATTCGCCAGGACCACAGCGTAGCCCGCCCGATGCAGTTCAATCAGTAACGGTGCGATGTTACTACTAGGCGGTGTGGCATCCACCACAATCGCCCGCCGTACACCCAATTCATCGAGCCGCCACAGCAGATCGGGGGCGTAGGCATCCGGCGCAGGCACCGCCTCGCCGTGGGCATCTTCAGGGTGCCAGCGGGTGAGCGGCATACCGCTTTGCTTAAACTCAGCGGCTTCACTCAGCGTGGTCGCGCCCCACCCATCGGCGATCAGCCACAGGCCACTATGATCGCCTAGTCCCAGATAGCGCAACTGTGGATAACGGGAGCCGTGTGCCAAGTAGTGCGTGACCAGCGCCTGGCCTACCCGGCCTAGCCCCAGTTGCAGCAGCAGCACCGGCTTCGCCCTCATCGCCCGGTCCGGCCCGCGCGCGCCGTGCGTCCCGGCGTGATCGCTAAAATGTCGGCCAGCACGCCGGCGGCCGTGATGTCGGCGCCCGCGCCGCGCCCACGCACCGCCAACGGCTGATCGCCGTAGCGTGCGGTCTTAAAGACAAATAGGCTCTCGGTGCCGGTTAGGCTACCGGCCAGGCCGCCGCGTGGCACGGCCTGCAAGCCGACTTGTGCCCCATCACGGCTGACCAGCGCCAGGAAGCGCAACACCCGGCCGGCGGCGTGCGCCTCGGCAACGCGCGCGGCATATTGTGCGTCTACATCTCGCAAGCCGTTCCAGAATTCAGTCAGCGGCACACTCTCTAGGCCCGGTGGCACTAGGCTTTCCACCATAATATCGCTCATGTTGCCGCGCATCCCTAGCTTACGCGCCAGGATCAGCGCCTTGCGCCGCGCATCGGTACCACCGAGGTCATCACGCGGGTCCGGCTCGGTGTAGCCCAGCGTCTGGGCATCGCGCAACGCGGCGCTAAACGGCCGGCCGGCCTCGATCTGACTGGTCACAAAGCCGAGGGTACCGCTGATCGCCGCCTGAATCTCCTGCACGGTATCACCCGTCAGCAGTAGGTTATCGAGTGTGGACAACACGGGTAGAGCTGCGCCGACCGTGGTCTCGTATTGCAAGCGGCCGGTTCCGGCCGTTAGGAGTGCGTCGTAGCGCTCTTGGTCTTCGGCTAGCGGCCATTTGTTGCACAGGATCAGATGCGCCCCCGCTACGCGCGCCGCCAGCAGGGCAGGATAGGTATTGCGTTCTGCGGTCACATCTACTACCGCCAAGCCGCCGGCACCCGCCACTGTCAGCAACGGCTCCACAATCGCCGGGCCGCGTTCTAACCGCTCATGGATAAACACGCCCGCCGCTTGCGGCCCCGCGTTCCACGCTTGACGCAGCGATGCACCGGCCGTTTTCGCCGTTAGCAAGTCGCGCAACTCGCCCGCACTCCAGCCGGTGGGCCGCCAAAGGAAGCCGGACCGATCGCCCAGCCCCACATACCGCAGCCAGGGATAGCGCTCGCCGGCGGCCAGCACCTGCCCGATCAAGGCGCGACCCACCCCGCCCAGGCCAAACTGCACCAAGTCCAATGTCTCCGGTTCCGCTCCCAAAGCCAAGCCCCACCCATCCAATCCTGCGCGTTATGCGCGCAAAACAAAACCCCGCCCCTCAACAACCAGGGACGGGGCGAAAATGCCGCGTGATACCACCCTTGTTCATGGCCCCCTCGCGGTCAGCCATCTCCGGGAGTCGGGCGCGCTAGGCGCGGGTGCCGACTCGTGCGCCGCTTACGGGGCGCGCACCGTCTGCGCCTACTGCCGCCGACGGCGGGTTTCGGGCAGCCGCTCCAAGGCGCACTTCAGGCGCACTGATCGGGTGCCGCTTCTCAGCTCTGCGGCTCTCTGTCTCCCGCGTGTGCACCGTACTCTGCCTTTTCATTGCGTTTACGATATTCAGTTCTTCCCATGTTTATATAGCACAGCCGGGGCGGGCCTGTCAAGCACGGTCCAAGGGCTTGCGCCAAAAGCCGTGCTGCTTCACTTCGTGGAAACCGAGACGCTCGTAGAGCGACCGCGCTCCCTGCGTGTCATCGGCATCGGTAAAGAGTCGCACGGTGGTGATCTCACGGGTCCGCAGCGCCGTCAACGCTGTTGTCAGCAACGCGCGCCCAATGCCGCGTCGTTGCCACGCTTGCCGCACTTCCACTTCGGCGATAACGCCCACATCCCCACGAATGGCCGCAATGACCAAGCCTACCACTTCAGCCTCGGCCCAAGCGACCGCCCAAAGGCTGGGGTCGTAGTGTGGCGCGTTGATATGCTCGGCCAGAAACTCCTGGTAATCCGCGTCGCTCACGGCGGTTTCACCGAACGTGCCGCGCCAGGCATCCTTGAAGGCAGCGTAGATCGCCGCATGGTGATCGGGCTGCACGGGGCGTAGTTCCACGCTCGGCGGCAAGGGCACGGGCGGCAGCGGATCGCCAGCCTGCCATACCATATCGCTGAGGTTATGCACCCGCCGGTAGCCCGCTGCCTCCACCAGTCGCCGCAAGTCGTGTTCTGTGCTTGATACATTGATGGCGAAAGTGGCGGGGCCACTGGGCGCTTGTTCGGCGGCTACCGCACGCAAGCGGTCTTCGGCCCAGCGAAACATGGCCGATCCGATGCCCCGGCCGCGCTGCGCGGGCAGCAGCCAGCCTTTGTGCAACCCCACCCAGCCGTGGGCCTGCTCGGTCCACCACGTCATGCCGTTGTAGCCGATAACCTGCCCAGCCAGCTCGGCCAAAAGGGCGATCGGTTGGCCCGGCGGTAGCGCAGCGTAATAGGCTTGCATTTCGGCTAATGTCGGCGGGGCTTCACGCGACGATTGCGGGTCCACCCCATCATACGCGCGCGATCCCTCGCGTACCGCCCACAGCAGCGGCACATCGGCAGGCCCACGATAGAGGCGGAAGCGCAGACCAGGCAGAGCCGGTGCGCTTGATACATTGACATAATCCTCGTGATCCGTAGGATCCATGGCCTTCGGTTTCCTCTCAGTGGGAGAACTGCTATAGTTTGAATGCAACCGATCTTTTAGCGAAAAGCATCAGGCGTAGAATGGAGTTGGTTCTACACCTGCTGATGTATTAGTGACTGCCCTTGCAGAAGGTCCCGGCGAGTTACAATGACGACCGCGATCAATAACGTGATGTAGATGGGGCCGGGTTGAATAGGGGTGATCTGTTCAGGCCAGAATTGAACGATAAACGCCACCGCCGGTCCCGCTCCTAGCAGCCACTGTAGGACCGGCCGCGGATTCGCTCGCCAAAGAATAAAGCCGGCGGGTAGTGCTAGGACCGCATCGTGTAGATAGAGATGGGGGCTAACCAGCAGTCCGAGCAAAATCGCCAAAGCGAACGGTATTTCCCATGCAGCTACTGCCGGGGTAAGTTGGCGCGGGGATCGATTGGGACGGTTGGATCGCCGGCAGACAACCACGAGTAGTCCGACGCTGAAGATATCCAGCAGGAGCAGCAATCCCAGCGCCGGGGAACTGCTGTTGGTTCCCAATAACGTGTAGACTAGCGCACGCCAGTTATGCATGGCGCTTGGGTAATTGCCTAGCGTCACGCCCTGACGGGTGAATTCCGCGAGCAGCGCGATGTAGCTAGGCAACCAGTTGCCTAACACGGTGAAGGAGAGCACCATCAGCCCTAGTAAGCCCAGACTAAAGACGGTGAGGAGCCGCCGGCAGCGCCACAACAGCAGGGCCATTAACGGCAAGAGGATCAAATGCGGCTTGATCAGCCCCAGTAGCAACCAAGCTCCGGCCTGCCCTTGCCGGCCCGCACGGAGCGCTATAACCGTCTCAACCAAGCCGAGGAGGGGCAGCAATTGAAACTGCCCATGCAGCAATCCCAGCAGAAGCGGCATGAACGATGCACTTGCGAAAAACAGCGCCACGCCCTCACCTGATCCGCGTGCCGTGGTCAGCACTAGGCGCGCCACAGCCCAACCAGCGGCAAGCAGATTGCACCCGCCCCATAGCACGAAGGCCGTCCCATAAGGCAGGGCCGCCAACGGCGCGAGTGCCACCGCGACATAGCCGGGATAGGTATAAGGCAGCAACAGAGAACGGGTGTAAGGTGCAATAGCGGCCGTCGTGAGTTGCCGCTGCAGAGTCAGATCGTATAGCTGCGTTCCCTGTCCTGCTAGTACAGCTTTCGCACCAATATACACATTGAGAAAGTCGTAGCGATAGGCGTAACCCAGCACACTGGTCTGCCTCGCCGCATAGAGTGACCAACCTAGCACTACTAGCGTGAACAAACTTCCGTAGACGATCCAGGCCAAGTATAGCGGCCAATGCCTATGGCTATGTTGTGTCATGCGTGCATTATAACAGATGCCGCTTTAGCGCAGGCATAAGCCATTATAATAGCCGAGGGTTTGTGGATCATTTGCGTTTCCGTAGTGTTGCCCTACCAAACCACTATATTCTTGTGGTACCGTAAGAGCGAGGTGCTAGACGCCGCGCCCCAGACCTTATGCCGATCCAATGCAGGCGGCGGAGTTCGTGCCGGTGCTACGCCGCGACGTGCCCTTAGTGACCTCCCGCCCCGCGCTGGAGCGATCGGGTAAACTCACGGCTAACCAAAAGCAATGCTTCGTGACCGTGCCGGACATGAGACCTGCAGCGGCGGGCGGGGCCGACCCGTTGTTGGTGTGATAGGTAGGGCTTATGAACCGCTCTCCGCCGAAGCTGAGGGGAGCCGCAGATGCACGTCCGCAACCTGCGGCAGGGATTCGGGCAGCGGCCCCGCCGCCTGCCGACCGGTGTCCAACTCGGTAGCCAAGCGGCTAAGGCGCGCGGCGGCAGCGGCCACGCGGGTGCTGCCTTGGGCTAGGTTGCCGACTGAGTCGACGAACGTGCGTATGGTCAGCAACACTTGAGCGGACGCCATTTGCTGCTGGTCGGTGCCCTGCGCGATTTGGCCGGCCAGCGCGCTGGCCTGGCCGGCGCGCTCGTGGATGCGCTGGTGCGCTTGGCGAGTCTGCGTCATCTGCGCGAGCGCTGTTGTGGCTGCCTGTTGCCCCGCTCGTGTGCCGGCGAGCGCGCTGGCGGTTACGGCCTGGATGACGGTGACTTGGCCTTGCACCAGTTCGCTGGCCTGCCGTGCGCGGTCGGCCAGTTCCTGCACCTCGCGCGCGACGACGCCGAAGCGCGCCCCATACGCACCCGCGCCGGCGGCTTCGATGGCCGCGTTGAGCGCTAAGAGGTGGATGCTGTCGGCGATGTCGCTCAAGACATCAGCGACCTGACCGATTTGGCCGACTTGATCGGCCGCGACTTCCATACGTTCTCCGTTGACCACACCCTGGGCGCTCAGCGCGGCTACACCGGCACTTGTCGCGTCGAGGCTGGTCTGCCCCTGCTCCACGCTCGTCAGCACTCCAGCGACTATGGTGCTGACCTCGGCGGCCGAGCGGGCCATCTCACGAGCAGTGGCCGCCAGTTCTTCGATAGTGACGCTGACTTCTTGGAGTGTCACCTCCTGCTGCACCAGAGCGCTGCTTTGCGTCTGAGCGGTGCCCACCAACTCAGCGGCCTGCACGCGCACCGTAGCGGCTAGGTGCGCCTCGCGGCTACGCTGCGTGGCATCGGCCCGCGCCTCCGCGACATCGGTGGCTTGGTGCCGAGTGGCGGTCAAGGCGGTGGCGACCGAGCGCTCGAACATAAACGACAAGAACGCCATCAGGAAGAGGTAGACACCAAGGTCACCCAGCGCCACATACCAGGCCGTGGGCACTACCGGCAGCAACTGACCCGTCGCGCTGAGGGTAAAGGTTGTCGCCCCATAAGGTAGCAAGCGCCAGACGAGGGCAAAGACAGCTAGTGTCAGGCCGGCGAACAAGAACGGTGCTCGTGGCCCGGCCGTTAGCCCGGCGACAATGATCGGAATGACGAAGAGATAGGGGATAAAGACAAAGGCCTTCGTGATCGTGCCCTGGCTCAACATGATCAGGGTTAGCGAACCCCAAAGGGTGCCCAGATACAGATAGGCACCCCCGGTGGGGTGTCCGCTCCGACTCAGTTGTAGGGCACCCCCTACCAGGACCAGGGCAGCCAGGGTGATAGCGACTTCGCGGAGCGCACCCTGCAACAGAGGAAACAGCAGAAACAACAGCGTCAGGAGCGTCGTCCCAGCGATAAGCACATTCAACAATTGGCCCCGGCGCACGGCATCGGTATCGGCGGACTCAACATGAGTCAACCAATGGTAGACGGATTGCAGTAGTGTCCGGCGCCCAGACAGTCTCTTTGACACAGTAATCTCCTTCGCCGCCTAAGCAAAATGAAACCGCATGAATACCGAGGTATTCACCGGACCATAGCATAGCGGGGCGGGGCGCTCTTCTCAACGTCCGACGGAACAGGGCCAAGTGGCGGCAATGGAGTGCGCTGGACCTGGTCGGCAGTCGCTATACGGCTCCCTGATCTCTGCACCACCAGCGCCGTGCGGCGGCTTCGGCTGGGTCGCCAACGACCCGGCGCGATTCAAAGGCGGATCATCCCTGCCTTCACAGCAGCGCTACTCCTCTGTCACCATCCTACAGCACGAGGGGCCTTACTAACGGATTCACATAACTTCGTATTTTCATTGTAAGTTGATGGCGTATTATACTATTAACGACGTAGTGATAGCAACCTGGATCAGATAGGCAACTGATCATCGGCGGCGGTATAGTAGCCGATGCGTGACCCACCGGCCGCCACGGGCTCTCTACGGAACGATACGTTGCGGGTGTAGCTGCCTATCATACCCGTTTCAGGCAGATACGGTGCAGGTTTCGGGCGCGTCGCGTATACTAGACTACGGGTGGGAATCGCCGGATCCCTGCGCTAGCTTGGATTTACGGAAGGGCATCGGCGATGTGGGTCCCCCTAGATTATCGTGCGCAGATCGTGGGGCGTTCGGCGCGGGTGAGAATGGCGCACGGCTCGGCCTCCGTTCGGCGCAGTGGGCCGCTATGACGGCGATCATCTGTTTGTTCTGCTCGTAGACGATGCGCTCTATGGCAAAGTGGACGCCCGCAACCGGCTCGACCATGAGGCGGCGGGAATCCGGCCGTTTATCGCGCCGTGGAGGCGGCCGGCCCCGCGCTATTATGCCGCGCCGGCCGCTGTGCCGGGAGTATGGACCCATCGTTAGGATCGGGGAGGTGTGGATCATGAACATCGTGGCACAGATTAACTGGGATTGGCTGTTTGTCGGCGCGACGCTGTTGGCTCTGCTGGGCGTGGGGTATTTACATGCCGTGACGGAAAACCGCAGCGGTCGGCACGGGTGCGCCACGGGCGTGATCGTCATTTGTATCTTGGTAATGGCCGCTATGTACATCTATTACAATGGCCTACACATCAGCGGAACCTTGCCGACGATCAATGTGCCGCCGCATCCGACCCCGTAAGCCGTCGGATGCGCGCGGGGTGTCAGGGTCGCGGACTAGCTCCGTAGTTGATGGGGTGGATTTCCGCAGTGGTCTTGCGCCGGCTCCCCGTTAGCTGGTACTGGACCTGCTTGCGTGGAACTATAGGCTGGAGGGTCGTCTGTCTTGTCTGGGCTAACGCGGAGCGCCCGATCCTGATTTCACAGTAAGGATCGCTATGGAAATTGGAGTGTACAGCTTCGGTGAGGTTCCCGACGGCACGGCTAGCCACGCGGCTCAGCGATTGCGTGATCTCCTCGAGGAGATCGAACTGGCGGATCAAGTAGGGTTGGATGTTTTCGGCGTGGGAGAGCACCATCGTGCGGACTATGCGGTGTCCGCTCCGGCCGTGGTCCTCGCGGCGGCGGCGGCCCGCACTCAGCGCATTCGCTTGACCAGCGCCGTCAGTGTGCTCAGTTCCGCCGACCCGGTGCGCGTCTTCCAGGATTTCGCCACGTTGGACCTGCTGTCTGAAGGTCGGGCGGAGATCATGCCGGGGCGGGGCTCCTTTATCGAGTCCTTCCCGCTGTTCGGCTACGACCTAGCGGACTACGACACCCTGTTCGCGGCCAAGCTCGATCTACTGCTACAGATCCGGGCCGCCACGCACGTCACCTGGACCGGCCCGCACCGCCCGGCCCTGGACAACCGTGGGATTTATCCGCGCCCGTTGCAGACCCCTTTGCCGGTGTGGATCGCGGTAGGCGGTACGCCACAATCGGTGGTGCGGGCCGCCACGCTCGGTCTGCCCATGGCGCTGGCGATCATCGGTGGGGCTCCCGACCGCTTCGCGCCGCTCGTTGCGCTCTACCGACAGGCCGCACACGAGGCAGGCCACGACCCGGCGCACCTCGCGGTAGGCATTAACTCCCATACGTATATCGCGGATACGCCGGAGCAGGCCCGCGACGAGTTCTACCCTTCCTACGCTGCGGCGATGACGCGCATCGGGCGGGAACGCGGCTGGCCGGCCGTGACGCGGGCACAGTACACGGCTCATTGCGGGCCGCGCGGGGCGTTGCTGGTCGGTAGCCCGGCCGAGGTGGTGGCGAAGATCCTGTACGAGCATACCTTGTTCGGCCACCAGCGGTTCCTGGCCCAGGTTAGCGTCGGCCCGCTGCCGCACGCTCAGGTACTGCGGGCCATCGAATTGCTCGGCACGGTCGTCGCCCCCGCTGTGCGGGCGGCGCTCGGCGACGGCTCAGCCGGGAGTAGCGCCCCGGCGAACGATTCCCACCGAGGCGGCTGATTGGCAGCAGAAAAGGGCACAGCGCCGGCGGGAGCCTGGTTGCTAGGGGTGGGCGGTTCATTCGAGCGGGCCGTCCTTGCTGAATAGAGCTTACGACCACCATTAAGGCGCGGTACGCCGGCTCAAGCGACCGCCATCCAGTCGAATACTAGAGCAGGGTTTATGGAGCCGTCCGGAGCGCCTGCGGCGTTAGTGGCCCAGACGTGGCGCGTGTGGGGTCGGCCACGCGGAGTAGGCAAGGGATAATCTGCGCCATGGCCGCCCAGGAGAGGGGCCGGTTTCGGCTGGAGCCGGAACCGGTGGGGGTGAGTGCTGCCTCCGTAGGAGGCGGAAGAAACGTCATCAGCAAGCGGCCCAGCACATACGCCTCGGTCCGATGAGTAGCTGTGTCGCCGGTTTGCCCCCGATCGAGCAGGAATTCAATATCGCCCACGAGCCCTGCGTCGGCGGCAGCGGAGGCCCAGCATCCACCCCAGGCGGCGGTGCGGACCGCGCCCGCTGCCAGATCTGCCGCGCCGGGCACGAGATCCAGCCGGGCCGCGTGGTGAAAAAAGTAACCGATGCAGGCCGCCCCGTGTTCCCAACCCGGCGGACCGGGTGGCTGGTCCGGTCCCATCGGCCAGACCCAGGCCCGGCTATCCGCTTGCGCGGGCCGGGCTAACTGGGCGAGCCAACGGGCCGCCGCGCCTGCCACTCGGCGGAAGAGGGCGACACCGGTCACTGCATATAGGTCCAGCAACCCCGCCGCGATGCCGGCAGCGCCCTGGCCGTATCCGCTGCGGGTTCCACCTCCGAAATCGCTCGGTAGCAACCAATAGCACTGATCCCGCGCGACCGTCACAGCCGTCGCGCACAGGTGCTTCCCTGCGGTGTAGGCCGCCTGTAGTTGATCCGGCGCACCGGTGGCTTCCCAGAGGCGTAGCTGTAAATATAGCCGGCCGGCCGTGCCGTGCATCACACCTGGGGCGCTGAAGGGTTGGGTCGCTACCCACTGTGCACGCGCGGTGGGTGCCGCGATCAGTGCTGCGTCACCGAGCCGCTGCCCGGCCTGGAGCAACGCCAGACCCACGCCCGCCTCACCCACCCAGAGGCCCGGTAACGACCGCCCCGCCGGTTGGGGGCCGTGGCACAACCATGCGCACCCCGCCGTCAGCACCGGCGCGAAGTCGGTCACGCCGGCGGCCGGTAAAGCCGTCAAGGCCCATAGCGGCGCGCAACAATGCTCACCCTGAAGCCGTGCGACTGTTCAGGGATGCGCTGACACTGCTGGCCCAATTACCCGCCGACCCAGAACGCCATCAGCAGGAGTTGGCGATCCAATTGACGTTGGGTGGATCGTTGACGATTACCCATGGATTTGTCGGGGTGATGCTGGGCCGCACGACCGCCGCAATCCGGTTGGTCCTCAGCGGGTTATCGTTCGCGCAAATCCGGCATTATGTACCGCGAGTCGGCTGGCCGGGCACCGCCCACCAGGTGCAGACCGCCGTGGCGTGTGCCGCCGCCTTCAGCGACTTCGTCTGGCTCCATCTCGATGTCGGTACGACTGTGGGGCCGCGGTTGGGCTTGGAACATCACTTTTACGGAGCGGCCCAACCCTCCGACGAACCGCGTTGGACGGCCTTCCCGGCCCATTTGGTCGGGCAGGGGCAGTGTACGGCGGCCAAACAGCAGGCCCTGCTCGCCTATGTAGGCCGTACCCCGCTCGGACTGACCGCCCCGCGTTGGCCCGCCGACCTACGTCTAGCCGGCGACCTGTTCGGCCCGCTCGGCTTTACCGAGCAGGTACGGGCGCTACATAATATCAAGCTAGTCTATCATCCCCGCCGTGTGGCCGTCGCCAAAGCGTATCTTTCGCTGTATTATCAGTGATGCCAAGCACCTCACTCTTTAGCGCTAGATGGTCGGCGTGTAGCGGCAACCCGGCTTGCTCTGCGTAGCAGTAATACGGCTGCCCGCAGATACGTGAGGGCGCGGAGATGCACCTGTCGCCTCGGCCGGCGTAATCTAATTGCTGCTGCGCTGTGCTATTGCCGCGATCACCGCATAGTCCGCTGTGCTCACTTCCGGCAGCGGCCCCGCAGTAAGAGGGTCTTTAATTGCCGTCCCGTCGGACAATCTACTCGGCGGGGTGGCAGTTGCCCATGCAGCGGCATCTCTACCCCGCCTGTAACCGTGTCACGTAAGCGGCCACGGGTGCTGACGCCGCGATATTGGTGAAGATCGCGGCCCCAGTGGTGTGGATGGGCAGTACAGCGCCATGCGCCGGAGCCTGGCGGCGGTTCGTCTGTCTGAAATTGCCGAGGTGATCCAGCATGGACTGCTTCCGGCCCCCGTATAGCAGCCGGCGCCGAAGCGTGCAACGCACGGACTAGCGCCAGGACCGGACGGGGACAATTGTCCCGCAGGGTCCCCTCAGGCAGGATGACGGCGCGGCCCCGCATTTGCACCCTGCTGAATGCGCCGTTTACCCGACGCGCAGCCGCCGCACAGCCCCGTATAATAATCCTGCTGCGACTTGCTACCTGCAAGTTCTAACTATTAGCTTATCAAGGAGTTACCATGATCCCGTGCTATTGTGTATCGTCTACGTTAATCCGCCGCAGCGCCTGCGGGCTGCTGCTACTGCTCGGCCTGAGCCTGGTCGCCCTGCCCGGTCATGCCGCTGCGCGCCCGGCTACTCCGGCGGCGAGCGACCCGAAGATCGCCACGCCGCCCGCCCCCAAGATAACTTCGAAGTGCTCGTCGAGCAAATGGACTACAGCGGGTTGACGGCCGCACAATCGACTAAGTATCAATCGGGGCCGTCCGGACAGGACACCCTCACCGCCGATGACTTTAGCGTGCCGAGCGGCCAAACCTGGACGATCCGGCAGGTGGAGGTGCAAGTCAAGTTGTACGGCGCCTCCACTGTCGATCCGGTCAATGTCTTTGTCTATAGCGATCTCTTCGGGACCCCCGACCAACTGCTCTACGGCCAAACCGCTATCGGGCCGATCACCCCGCCCAGCGATCCCCATGTCGTGGTGCCCCTGCCCAATCCACCCACGCTTACTGCCGGTCGCTATTGGTTCGCGATCCAGGCGAATTACTCCAACGCCGTACACGGCAATTGGGATTGGCGTAATCGCACCGTCGCCACCGGCACGCCGGCCCAGTTTATCAACCCCGGCGACGGCTGGAACACCGGCTGCACAGTTTGGAACGTGCGCTATACGTGTTTGTCGCAAGTGGGGTCACCGGATCAGCTGTTCCGCGTGCTCGGCAGCCGCATCCTACCCGCTACGAACACGCCGACGAACACGCAACACGCCGACGAACACGCCACCCGCTGGGGCCACCGCCACCCCCTGCCCCATCCACTTCAGCGACGTGATCGACCCGAGCGCCTACTACTACGGGGGGGTCTACGTGCTGGCCTGCCGGGGTGTGATCTCCGGCTACGCCGACGGTACCTTCCAGCCGTTCCACAACACCACGCGCGCGCAAATGACCAAAATCGTGACCCTGGCCTTCAACCTCCCACTCGTCCCCCCGCCGGCGGAGGGTACTTTTGCCGATGTAGCCCCCGGTAGCACCTTCTATCAACTGATCGAAACGGCGGCGGCGCACGGCATTGTCAGCGGCTACACTTGCAGCGGCAGCAATCCCCAGACGGGCCAACCCGAACCCTGTGACGGCGCGAGCCGGCCCTACTACCGGCCTAGCAACAACGTGACACGCAGCCAGTTGGCGAAGATCGTGGTTAGTGGTGCCGGCTGGTCGTTGCTAAACCCGGCGGCCGCGACGTTCAACGATGTCCCGGTCGGCAGCACCTTCTACAGTTTCATTGAGACGGCGGTGGCGCGGGGCATCATCAGTGGCTACGCCGATGGGACCTACCGCCCCAACAACCCGGCGACGCGCGGCCAAATCGCCAAGATCGTCTACCTGGCACTGCCACCCGCCGCAGCGGGCGCTCAGGAACCGGCTCCGCGCAAATAGTGGGATCGTCGGGCATAGGTGCGGCGGCGCTGCGCCTATAAGCGTGCTCCGCCGCTAAAACCTCCGATATGCGACCCAGATGGAAGCATTAATAGAAAGAGGCAAAGGCACAATGAAACCTGTCCTACTCTTGTATGACGCTACCTGCCGGTTCTGTACCGAGAGCGCACGCCAGGCGGCGTGGCTACGGCCGCGCGGGGGTCTGCGGCGTGCCGATGTGAATGACCCGCGCATCCAGGCTCGCTATCGGATCACGCCCGCAGCAGTGGCGCGGGCCCTGCACCTAGTCACCCCGACGGCCGGGTGCATGTGGGGGCGGGGGCGGTACATATGCTGCTGCGGCGCAGCAGCTGGGCCTGGCCCTTGGCGGCAGCCTGGTCCCTGCCCGGCTTCCCTCCGCTAGCCGACCGCGCCTACGCTTGGGTAGCCGACCACCACTATCTGTTGCTCGGCCGCAACGTGCCCGCTGCTTGCGCCGACGGCGCGTGCGCGATCCATCTGGGGCGCCCGCGCAACACGGCAACCGCTGCCGGTAACAACTCCCGCAACCCCGGCGCGCCATAAGTATAAATGGCATCTGCCCCATGGCGCTTGCCCAGGCTGCAGACCGTCATTTTGGCTGAACCGCTTTCGCTAGGGCCATGAAAATCCGAGTGGGGCTTGATGCGATTGCCCACAATGATGCCGCCGGCCGCCGCCGCGTCCATGAGCAGGCGCGGCCCATCCGGTAATTGCCCCAGAGGAACAAACTCCATTGTGGCCTGGATTGGTGCGCCGATGCTTTCTTCGGTGATCCCCAATTCGAGCAGCAGCACGACTTGGCCGGCTGTAGCCGCGCCACCGTGACTGCCCATGGCCGCGCCCAAAAACGGCGTAGCACCCCGTTCCCGGACAACAGCAATCACGGTGCGGAGCACGGTCGCGATAGTGTGGATGCCCCGGCTCCCGACTGTGACGGCGATGCGTTGCCTCGGACCGATTGGCTCCAACAGTCCGGATGCCTGTAGGCGCATCCGGACTTCCTCGGCAACATCGGTCACTTCAGGATCAGTGAAGGTCTGTTACGCCAGGTACATCTGGGGCGGAGGTGCATGAAGATCGTAACTCCCAAACTCACGTTCCATCGTTTCTGTCTCCTACGGTCCCATGTGCGCCGTGGTAAAGGGGACTAGATGGCGCGCGAAGTGCCGTGCCACGCCGCTATGGTAGTTCGCCTCTTGGGCGGTTAGGCCGCACGCAGCGGGGCGCCATGCTGCCTTTGTGCCGTGTGACCGGTGCGGTCCCCACTCTCCGGCGTGGATTGCAGGGTGCGACTGTCCAAAATCCCGGCCGAGGGCCGGATGTCACGGCCACTCAGCACCCGCAGTAAGGCGCGCAGATCATGCACGATGGTTTCAAACACGCCTGCGGCCAGCCACCGGTAGGTCTGGTCATGGACGATGTGGCACGGCGGCAGGCGGGACCGACGGAGGTATAGCTGCAAGGGATGTGCCCGGCCGGTGGGGTATGACTATGCGGAAGTGCGGGCGATATTGGCGAAATGCGGCTTCACCATGCACACTGGCCCCGAATGAGCAAACGTATCACTGACGGCAATAGCGCGAAATTCGCTCTCAGTAGTATAATGGGGAAGTGCCCTATAGCAGGGCGCAACTAGGAGGAGTTACTTCTATGCGAACCGGGGCCATTTTCCCGCAATTAGAGATCGGGGCCGATCCCCTTGCCGTCCGCGATTACGCTCAAGCGGTCGAAGGGTTGGGCTATGATCATCTATTGGTTTATGATCATGTACTGGGCGCGGACCCGGCAGATCGACCCGGTTGGCGCGGCTACACGGCCGCCGATCTATTCCATGAGCCGTTTGTGCTGTTCGGCTACCTGGCTGCCGCGACGCAGCGCCTGGAACTGACAACTGGGGTGATTGTACTGCCGCAGCGCCAAACCGCGCTGGTCGCCAAGCAGGCCGTCGAAGTGGATGTACTGAGCGGGGGGCGATTGCGGCTCGGCGTAGGTGTCGGCTGGAACGCGGTGGAGTATGAAGCCCTGGGGCAGGATTTCCACACACGCGGCAAGCGTATGGAAGAGCAGATCGCGCTGTTGCGCCGCCTGTTTGCCGAAGAAGTGGTGACTTTCATTGGGCGCTGGGAGCATATACACGCCGCCGGCCTCAATCCGTTGCCTGCGCGTCGCCACATCCCTATCTGGTTGGGCGGCGCGGCGGATGTGCTGTTGGAGCGCGTGGCCCGGCTAGGCGACGGCTGGTTTCCCCAAATGCGGCCTGAGCCGGAAGGTCGCCTTGCGGTCGAGAAGCTCCATGTGCTCACCCTGGCGGCGGGGCGCGATCCGGCCGCGATTGGCATTGAAGCCCGGCTGAGTTGGCGCGACGGCTCCCCCGATGAACTGGGCGCGCAAGCCCGCGCCTGGGCTGCCGTGGGTGCAACGCATATCGGCGTCAACACCATGGGGGCTGGTCTGGCGACCCTGGCCGATCATATCACAGTGCTGAGCCAAGCCAAAGCCATGCTCGACGCGCTCTAGGCCACCGGCGGCCGCGCGTGGGTAGTTTGGCCGGCTAGGCGGCCGGCAGGACCGCAGCAGCGAATGCTTCCAGCCCCGCTAGATCGTCCATATCGAGCCACTGCACCATCAACTCCTCGACGCCCGCCGCACCCAGCGCCGCGATTTGCTCGCGCACCTCCGCAGGCGTGCCGATTAAGGCAAGTCTTTCCTTGCGCCAGCGTTCAATCTGGGCATCCACCGCCTGACCGGCCCAGTCCGGAGCAAAGCGACTGTACCAGCGCACGCGCTCGGTCAGCGTGGCCGGATCTGCGCCGAAGATGCCCAACACCATCATGGTGCGCCGCACCGCGCCCGGCGTGCGCCCCGCCGCCTGCAACAGCTCGTCCAGCGCCGCTGTGCGTTCGCGGAAGGCATCCGGCTCCAGGGCGATGGCGTTCCAGATGTCGGCATAGCGGGCGACCAGCGGGAGCGTCCGGCGCAACCCATTGCCGCCGATCAGGATCGGTGGTCCGCTTGGTCGCGCCGGACGCGGCAGCAGGGTAGCCTCGCGCAGGTGGTAGAAACGTCCCTAGAAGCGGCTGGGCGTGTCACTACGCAAGAGGCGGGTGACGACCGCTAACCCCTCCTCCAGCCGGGCCATCCGCGTTGGAATGTCGCCTAGTTCATGGCCGAACAGGCTATGTTCGCGCTCTTGCCAGCCCGCGCCCAGCCCTAGGATCATGCGCCCGCCGCTGAGATCGTCCAGCGCGGCGGCTTGGCGAGCCAGCATCGTCGGATCGCGAAAAGACAGCGGCGCTACCAGGGGACCGAAATGCACGTTCCGACTGTGATCGGCCAGGTACGTGAGTGCGACGATGGTTTCGAGCGAGTCTTCATCCGGCGGGCGCGTGTTGGTAAAGTGATCGGATCGGAAAAGCCCCGCGAAACCCAACCCGTCTACGGCGGCAACCAAGCGCTGCCAGCGCGCCCAGGTCAGGCCCATCTGCCCTTCAATCATGATTGAAACGGCAACCATAGTATCCTCCCTGCCTCCCCATAAACCAATGATTCCTACATCACAACATCAGCCGGCGGGTTCGCTCACCGTGCTGGGTAGTTGCCGGGCAAAGGCCCGTAGTTGCCGTGGTGAGTGGATGCGGATCACCCGTTTGTCCGGCCCTAGCGCGTCGATCAGGGTTAGCAGTTGGGGTCGGTATCGCCGGTGGACGCGCCAGATCGTCCGGAGCATCCGTCCTGTCACCGGTAACAGTGGACAGTCGGCAGGCCCGCCCGCCTGCGGGTGCACCAAACTCCACGCCTGCCGCTTCAATGCCCACCACAAATGCACCGCGAGTGGATGGTCCACCAAGATTACCGTATCGGCGGCGGCCAAGCGCGCAGCTATCAAATCCCAACTACCCCAGCCGTCTATGATCCAGCGGTCCTGCGCCAACACTGTCGCGTGCCAGCGGGCGATCACCGCCTGGGGCGCAGGTATCCAGCCCGGTTGCCATTGGACCGGATCTACGGGGTAATAGGGTAGGTTGAGCGCGTTGCTCATACCGAGGGCGAGCGTGGACTTGCCGCCGCCACCGTTGCCGATAATCGCTACTCGTGTCATGGCTGCTCCTGCATCGCTAGCCACCCGCGCTAGGGCTAAAACTATCGCCGGACGATCTACCAGTCGTCGGCTGCGAGACAAAGTGGCACGACACCACCACTGTCACGCCTGAGAAGTGCTCTGGTATAGGGTAGGGCAACAGCCCGCATTACAGCCGACAGGTGGCAATTACACACTGATGTGCTGCGTCCTCAGTGTAGCACAGCCTGATAGGCAGCGCACCCAGTTTGTACTGCTTTATCTTCTAGAGGTGCGCGATCTGCCGCACACCACTTTACCCCGCTGTGAGCGCAGCAGGTGAAAGGTATACGCTTACGACCATGTACATCTAGGAGCAGCGGCGCGACGTAGCTCGATACGCGACGGTTAGCTCGCCAGCAGCCCTTCGATTTGGGTGAGCAAATCGGAGAAATCTATCGGCTTACCGACGTAGCCGTTGCAGCCGGTCGCTAGGCAGTTGCGGCGCGCCTCGTCCGGCGTGGTCGCCGTTACCACGATCACCGGGATCGCTTGCGTCAGCGGCGAAGCCTTGATCTGGCGGGTTGCCGACCAGCCGTCTAGGATGGGCATATTGATGTCCATCAGGATCACATCCGGATGCTCCGCTTGGGCGACTGCGACTCCATCGGCGCCGTCACGGGCCTCCAACACCTCATAGCCGCGCAAGACAAGTCGCCGCTTGAGGAGATTGCGATTCATTTCATTGTCTTCAACCACTAAGATTTTCGTCATAGTTCTCACAGGGTAGTACGTTAATGCCATGACCACCGTCGGCGAGTAAATCCTCGCCGTAAAACAATTTGTGGGCTTGATATGCGTAGTCTTCGAGCGCTTCAGCTTTAATCCCCAGTAACGCTTGCTGCTCCGGCGCAGAAAGATCGAAGCCCTCGTAGGCAGTGGGCGAGCCGCCCAGAAGCGCCGCTTTGCGGCCGGGATCGGTCACGGTCAGCGCCAACATCATTTGTAATCCGCGTGTAGACATACTATCCCTCTGCTTTGAGTCTGCGCTCTTGCGCTAGCGGCTATCAGGGAGCCGTCAGCCCGACAGGTACAGGTTCCTCAGTATCCAAGCCGTCACATTGTGTCCGCCGGCCGGTGGGCCGGCTACCAACCTGCATACCTTGAAGGAGTAGGATCAACAGCCCCCCCGTAATTAGCAGGTCGCCGGGACTATAGACGTGTTGCGTCGGCCAGGCCAGTGGCAGGCAATCGCCCAGCCAGGCCAGATGAATCTGATCCGGCAGCAACAGCACGTCCTTGCTGTTCGGTAGCCGCTGATTGAGCAGCGGGGCCAAGCGGTCCAGCCCAATAGCGGCAAGGTTAGCCGGGCTGATCGGCATAAATCCGCCGTTTGCCAGCATGACCAGGCTGTTAAGCAACGTGCCCACCAAGATCACTTTCATCCCCGGCAATGCACGATTCAAGGCCAACCACCCAATAATCGCAGCTTGCGCCGCCAAGAAGAGCGCGCCCAGAACCAGAGTAGGGGCAGACCCCGCCAGATGGATCAGTAGCCATTGGGCGGCGAAGATCACCAGGGCCATCCCGCTCCAGCGCCAGCGCAATTGCAGCAACCGTTCCGGTCGCCCACCAAGCAACAGGCCCAGCAGCAGCGCCGCTAGCGGCACTACGATCAGGATCATCGGACTAGGATCACGGGAAACTCCAGCCACCACCGCCAGTGGATGCGCCACCGGCGGCGGCGAAGGCCGAGATGACCAACAAGACATAGACGATGCGCCAATCAAGACGGCTTAGGAATTTCATCGGTGACTCCTCCAGATGCTAAGATTTTAATCCGCTGTCGGTGGTTGGGAACCTCACGACAGAGCCATCTTAGATCAGAGCCACTTACAAACCACTTACAAGATGTTTAGAGGTTGAAGCAGGTGGGAAAAGAGGCGGCGAGCGGCGAGATTTAGCGGCCGCTCAGCTGTTGGTAGAGCCGTTGTGTTTCCGAACTCGGTGTGGTACCGAGTTCATCGGCCAGCAAGCGTTGGAGTTCGTGGTATTGCCCTAGTGCCTCTGCGGTGCGCCCGCCGACGGCATAGGCCCGTATTAGTCGGGCGTGCGCGGTTTCATCCAACGGATCAAAGGTCAATAACTGCCGCCCCCATTGGATCACCTCGTCAAACGCGCCACGCTGCTGCGCGTCGTCAAGCAGCCAGTTGTAGGCTGCGTGGGTGCGCGCCGCCCAAAAGCGGCGGCGCTCCTCAGCCCAGTCATGGTAAAACTCTTCGGCGAATGCGCCCCGCAGCAGCGCCGCCGCTGCCGCCCACCAGAGGCGGGCCAGGGTGGGGTCCGCGCAAGCACGCGCCTGATCCATGTAGCGCAGGGCTTCCGTGCCGTCGTGCCAGGGGCGTAATTGTGGGTTGAGGCGGTAGTTGCCGTCTTCGACTTGTACTGCCGCCGCGCCGAGTGCCCCCCGTAAGCGGCGCAGCGAACTGTGAAATGTGTTATTGGCTTGCTCAGATGGTTGGTCAGGCCAAAAGGCAGTCAAGATCACCTCTTTGCGTGCACCGTCGCGTTGTTCGATTAGGTAAAAGAACAACTCTTTTGCCGTCGTCGTTTGCCACTGGGATTGGGCGATGAGTACGCCGTCTTGATAGACCGTCGCTTGGCCGAGGCTATAGACCTCGAGGATGGGCAGGCGTGGGGAGGTAACTGCTGTGGCTGGGTCATTCGTAGTCGGCACGTCCGGCAGCAAGGTCAGCGTCTGTGCGGCCTGGGTTAGTAGCGCGCCGTAGCGCGTATCGCTCTCGGCCGCTTGCCGCAAGAGGGGGAAGCCGTAGCGGCCGGCCAGTTCAGATGCCAGATCATATTGGCTAGGCCAACCCTCTGCGTCATGCAACGCACGCTCCAGTGCGCGGTGCGCTGCACTGTGCGCGCCGGTAGCAAACAGTGCGCTGGCTATTACTACTGTGCCCCGTAGCGCGTCGTGCGTGTTCCCCTCGCCAGCTAAGAACGTTTCCGCCTCTTGCAACAAAAGTAACGCCTCGCTAGGGTTTTCCGTCACGAGTATCGCGCCGAGTTCTAGGCAACACACCCCAGTCGCGTAGTTCATCTGATCAGCGCGTGCTGCTTCTAATCCCTGCCGGGCGCTGTGCATAGCCGCCCGCGTGTCGCCGAGCAAGCGCAGGCAGCGCGCTTGCCCAGCTAAAGCGAGTACCCAAGTGTGCGGGGCGGCCTGCCGGGCGATGGCCGCACTAGCGCGATAATGCGGCCATGCAGCCGCTGGACCGGCGAGTTCCAGCGCATTCTCGGCGCGGCCCAATAACACTTCAGCTTCCACCCGGTGCCAGCGCAGAGTGTGAGCAATAGCAGTGGCCGTTGCCAAGCAGGAATCCGCGCGTGCAAGATCACCGTAACGTTGATAGACTGCCGCGAGGTTACTTAGCACGCGGGACTCAATGCGCCGATTACCAGCAGCGCGAACTAGGCCAAGCGCCTGCATTAATAATGCTTCTGCCTGACGCGGTTGATCAAACAGAACACGAGAGTAGCCCCAACTTGCTAACACCATCGCCAAGCTCTGACTATCCTCCAAAGCATCATAGCCAAAGCGGGCCGCCGTGAAGGCTTCTTCGGCGTGGACCATATCACCGATGATGGTGTAAGCGATGCCCAGGCAGTGCTGGGCTTCCGCCTGGGTCACCGGACTGGCCTGCGGCACGGCGAGGGCTTGTTGCGCGGCGGCCAGGATGCCTTGCCCATCGTTGCCGGCGACCGCGAAGCGGGCGCGTAGGGCCAATGCCTCGGCGTAAGTTGCCGGGTCGCCGGCGGTTTGGAGTGCATGCTCGGCGCGCTTCAATAAATCGCCGGCAGCGACTAAGTCGGACTGCGCGGCCGCTAGGCGCGCACTCAGCAGCAATAGGACCGGCAGCCGCCGTTGCGCGGTCGGGAAAGCGTTGAGCCAGCGCTCCACCGACTCCAGGTGGCCTGCATCAAGTTCGGCCGGACCGACTCCTCCCAGCAACACAGCGGCGGCGGCCCAGTCTGCGATGGTAAAGAGGCTCTCTAGCGCCGGGTCCAGGTCGCGCTGTTCCACGTAATACGCGGCCACCCGGCGGTGCAGGTCGGCCCACTCCTGGGGAGCCGTGGCGCGCAAGCGCGTGAGCAAAAACTCGCGGAAAAGTTGATGCATCCGGTAGGTCGCGCCTTCGTCTGCGCTAGACTCACCGGCTGTCAGAAAGAGTTGCTGCTCATACACCCAGCGCAGCAGCGTATCCGGGTCGGCGATTTCCAGTATCCGGCGGCACGCGGCGCTATCCAGGCGGGGCAGCACCGCCGCCCGCAGCAGAAAGTGCTGGATCGGGGGCGGTTGGCGCTCTAATACCTCGCTGGAGAGATAGGCGTATACCTGGGCGGTCGCCGGCGGGCTGGAATCTACATGACCGGCGGCCGCGCGTAGGATCAGCCCGGTGATCCAGCCTTCGGTGGTTTCCACCAGAGCGTGGGCCTGTGCGGCGGTGTTCGGCCCGCCGCTGTCGGCCAGCCAAAGCACGGCTTCCTCGGGCCGGAATCGCAGATCATCCGTGCCCAGGCCACCGATCTGTTGCGTTACTAGCAGGCGCGTGGTGGTGAGTGCGGGAGCCGCTCGACTACTGAGGACGAGATGTACGGTGGGCGGCATATAGCGCGTGAGAAGATCGATCAGGGTGAGAATGCTCCCGCTGCCGGCGACTTCGTGGAAATCATCGAGGATTATTACGAGATCATTCGCGCCGCTCCCTTCCAGCTCTTCCACTAAGACGGCGGCAAAATCTTGCAGTTGCAGCGCCGGATTGACGGCGGCTTCTAACCAGGCTTGGGCGGCGCGGCCAACCGCCGGGCGCACGCGAGCCACGGCAGCGATAAAATAGTGGCCGAACACCACAAGGTCGGCATCACCCGGCTCCAAGGTGAGCCAAGCCGCGTCGGCTCCCAGACTGCGTGCATATTCGGCGACCAGGGTGGTCTTGCCGAACCCCGCCGGGGCCAGGACGAGCGTCAGCTTACGGGTACGCGCTGCTGCTAAGCCGGCTAGCAAGCGCGGGCGACTGACCAGCTGGGGCGGGGCCAGCGGCACCCGTAGTTTTGCCGCAAAGAGCCGCAGGGGGGGCGAAGGTGTTTCTGTTTGCTGCGACATACCGCCTCTCCTAGCTTGCGCGTTACACGCCGGAGGCTGGGACCATAGATCCAGGCCGCACACTCAGGCTGTTCCCCAAATAGGGATCTAGCCGTCTAATAGTATAGCAGATTTAGCTACCAAAGTGCAGAGATGGAGACCGAGCGGCCAAAGTATAAAGCGGGCACATTATCCGTCATTAGGATAATGTGCCCGCTTTACTGAACCGCCTATTTGGGGCAGCAACCGCCCCCAGCTACGTTACTCGCGCACAGTCGTAGTAGTGGTCTCAGGCAACATAATAGGGCCTGTCTCCGCTACTGGTGTGACCGGAGCAACCGGTGTGGGCGCGGTCGGGTTAGGTACTTCAGTCATGGTGCCGACTGCGCCTCGGAACTCGCGGACGGTAGTGCCTAACGTGTGGCCCAGCCCGGCTAACTTACTAGGGCCAAAGACTACCAGCAAAATCACCAGAATCAAGATCAGGTGGGTCGGTTGCATCAATCCTTCAAACATGGCGCGCTTCTCCTCTAAGTAGGGTTGTTATGCACAGGTGGCCTTATGACGGTGGTCCTTCGTGCCCAACTACTGTTTAGTATACTCTCCAGGCAAGCAATCGGATTGTTTTCCAGTCGCTTACTATGGGCTGGGGTGGGTGGGGAAGCTATGCCGACTGTGGTAGTCGTTCGAGGTTTATAATCCCACTTAGAATAGTTCGCATGCGATGGCGACCACTTGCGGATCGAATTGCCGCCCCGACTGGAGGATGAGTTCGGCACGTATTTCTCGGCAGGAGCGGCGTGGCTGATACGGCCGGTCACAGCCCATCGCCGCCCAAGTGTCGGCCACGGCCAGGATGCGCGCCCCCAGTGGTATGGCTGTTCCATACAGCCCATCGGGGTAGCCGCTGCCGTCCCAGCGCTCATGATGCGCACGCACCCAGTCGGCCAGATAGGCCAACGCTGGATCGGCAGCTACGCATAGCGCGCCCCGCACCGGATGCGTCTGGATGATCGCGCGGTCGTCCGCAGATAGCGGCCCGGCTTGTGCTAGGAGCGCGGCCGGCAAGCCTAGTTTGCCATAGTCATGTAATAGCCCAGCGATCTGGAGATCGGAACACAGCCGGCGGGTCAAACCCAGTTCGCGCCCGATCCAAGTCGCGCGTCCGGCTACCTGTCGGCTGTGTCGCCAGAGCGCGAGATCGTGCTTATAGAGATTGACAAGCAAATGCAGGCCGGCCACCGTCAAACCCGGCTCTGTGGCCGTGCCTTCCTGCGATACGGCGCGCAGGCGTAGTGTGGTCATTAGACTCCCCTTTGGCCCGCGCCTATCTCCTCATCCAGCGACTGACCAAGACGCGACCGGTAACGAGTAGATCGCTGTAATCTCTGGATAACCAGTCCGGTTTCCACCCAGCGGGGCGCCGGGGTACGGGGGTTAAGCGTACAGCAAGTCGCTGCCAGCCGGTCGGATGTGGCTCCTGCCGGCGTGCCGTATGGAAGGCTCGGCGTACCAGGCCATCCACCACTGCATCGAATACTTCCGTCTCACATGGTGCCATCTTGTTATCCTCTTCCGGTAGGCCGCCCCAAGAATGGGGTGCGCTGCTACGCTCTATTTATATCAGGGCGCCATTAAGCTGCCGTTAAGAGCGTGTTAAAGATCGCTACCGGCCGGATCAACGGGCCGCAGGACGGCGGCCGATCGCCTGTTAATCGGCTCCTAATCCTCTCTTAACGTTGCTGCGCTATACTAAATGGCAGATGCGCGGTCGGGTTGACCGGCCAGGGTAGCAATGGAGGGACATTGATGGAATGGTGGATTGGTGGGCTGGGTCTCACATGGGTGTTGGGGGCGAACCTGATGTTGCATTACTTGGGCCGGCGCACGACCGCCGACACGGGATCGGCGATCTCCGCGCCAAGTGGTTTGCCGCCGCGGATCGCCTGGGTTGATCCACCCACACGCCAAGCGGTGGATCTGGTGCGCGCCGGCAACCGCATCGGCGCGACATATCTGCTGCTGGAACTGGACGGGCTGAACTTCCGCGAAGCCCAGGCGGTTATCGCGGTGGTGGCCGGCACACGTTAGCTCCGCTGAGGAATACCCTGCCGCGTCGCGCCGGCTGTAGCCGTATCCAACGTGCCGCCGTTACGGCGGGGCCCTAAAGAATCCGCAGGCTGTGCCGTGCGCGCCAAGTCCAGCGCCAGCGCTTCTAACTGATCGGCTCCCCCGGTCACTTCCTGCGCCGCCCGTGCGCCGCTGTGGGCCAGATCGTCCAGATGCTGAGCGCTCCGCAACGACTCTTCGCCTACGGCACGCAGGTTGAGCAACGCCGCGCCGATGCCCTCGACCAGCGCTAGATCACGCGCCGCCTGGACGGCAATCGCCCGGTTGGCCGCCTGCGTGCGTTGCACTAGCGGTAAGCCGGCCGTAATCTCCTGCGCTCCCGCCGCCGCCCCTTGCCGCGCCCGTTCACCGGCCACCAGCACCGACTCCACCAACTGCTGCACTCGCCGCGCTTCCGCTTTGGATCGTCGTGCCAGATCATTCACTGCATCGGCCACTGCTGCGAAGCGTGTCCCATACGGCCCTGCTCCGGCGGCTTCAATGGTCGCGTTTAGGGCCAGCAAATGCACACTGTCGCTCAAGTCGTCAAGCACTCCCATCACGCTTTGTACCCGGCGCAGCGCGGTGGTGAGATCCGCTAACTCGGCATTGATCGCCGCGCCGCTGATCGCTAAGCGGTCCATCGCCAGGGCGACTTCCCGACCCATGGCCTCACCCCCATCGGCGCTGGTGCGGGTGGTGCGCGCAGCCTGTTCCACCTCGCCCACTGCCGCAGCGATAGAGTTAACAGCGTGCCCGCCGTTAGTGATACTAACCGTCAGGCTGTCCACCGCCGTGACCTGCCGCCGCGCCGCTGCCGCTTGCCCGGCGGCGATCTGCGCCAGTTGACTAGCCGCCGCGCTTAACAAGGCGGTCAGCCGGGCGCGGTCTTGCTCGCGTTGTAGCCGCTCGGCGCTAAGGGAATCACCCAGCGAATCGGCCATCGCGTTAAACGTCCGGCCTAACAAGCCAATTTCGCCGTGACGCACGGTGCGCGCGCGCCGCGACAGGTCGCCGGCTTGGATCGCCATGGCCGTATGGGCCAGCGCCGTGACCGGACGGGTGATCGCGGCGGCAAAGGTCAGCGCTCCGATCAGGATCAGCGCCAGCGTGCCGCCGAGCGTACCCAGGCTGGCCGTTAACCCGGTGTTCACCAAGCGGTCGGTATCGTCGGTCGCTACCAGTACTGCGAACCCATTTGTCGTGCCCGCCCAGTCTAGCGACCCATAGGTTGCGGCATAGGGTCGCCCCCCGACCGTCAAAAAGCGGGTGCCTTGCTCACCCCGCGCCGACTGGGTCAGCGTATCTTGCACTGCCGCCCAGCCGCTGCTCTGTGCTTCGTTGCGGCCAAAGCTGCTGTACAAGTGCCCCCCGACCGCTAGCACCACTTGGCCGTTGACCGTCTGCTTGAGCCGCGTCAGATAGTCCCCGCTGACGCTACGCCCTACCAACGCTTGGCCCAAATATTGGCTGCCGCGCATAATCGGCAGATGTGCGACGAGCAGCGCGCTGCTCGCTTGCGGCAGTAGTTCCAGCGTGTCGGTTAGCCCTATAGTCCAGCCGGCGGGCAGTTGCCCGACCTCCAATGCCGGATCGGTTGCCAGCGAAAGGACTAATGCGCCCGTCGTATCATACACCCGCACTAAATCGAAGCCGTAACGGTCCATATTGAAGCGATAATAGATGTCGTTCATGGTGATCTGGAGGCTGCTGCGATCCACCGGCGTGGCCGCCAGGGCGGGGCTGCCGGTACGCGCCAGGTAGTGTGCCGCCTGTTGCACAGCATTCGCTTCATCGCTGAGTGTGGTGCGGAGACGTGCCGGGCGGTCCCGTAAAGTCTGAGCCAGCAGTCCGGCTCGCGTGCTGTTGGTGGTGGTCAAGAATACCCAAGCATCGGCGGCTAGCGCTAACACAATCAGTGCGGTTAGCGGGATCAATAATTGGGCCCACAGCGGCAAGCCGCGTACTTGTCGCCGGACCGAGCCGTGGCCCGGTCGCCCTATAGAGTGGTGCGCCATAGAATCCAGAATCTCCCACTAAGAAGCGTGCCCGGTAGTGAGGATACAGTAGCGTCGTCGCAATGACAATCCAACACAATCAATTATAGGCGCGAGTTATTAGCGTGATATTAAGACAGTATTAACGCTCTGCCTGCGGCGTGGCTACTCGCAATGCGGCGCGACGGATTTGCCATACCACACGGTAGAGAGTCAGCAGCCACAAGCTGCCGGCGGTGAGCCAGTAGTATGCCTGTGCCCAGGGTGCGGCGCTGTCAGTGCCGCCGACGACGCTGTGGATTAGCGCCAGCCCAAACACGGCGTAGCTGAGGAGGTGAATCGCCCGCCAGGCACGCTGCCCGATCCCTTTGCGGATGTAGAAGGTGAACGTGACCGGTAGCAGCAAGTAGAGACCGATCTGGCCTAGCCCAATAGCGAGCGGGCGATAGGCATCGTTGCTGAAAGGGATCAGCACTTGCAACAGGCTGTAGGGCACGTAGCGATTACCGAGCAAGATACCGACGTGGAAGACAGTAAACGCCACGGCCAACAAGCTGGTGTATTCATGCAGCGCAAAGGCCGTCGGGCCACCCGGCCAGAGGCGCGCCAGCCGGTTGCTAATCAGCACGCCAAAGGCCATAGACATCCAGGCCAAGCCGTAGGCTACCATGCCGCTGGTGCGTGTCAGATACCAGTAAGCAGTGGGGTCGGGGCCAGTAAGGGAAGCTTGGAGGCCCGGTAGCCGGGCCGGCAGCACCGCCACGGTTAGTGCCGCGCCCACCACTGCGGCACCGATGAAAGCCACAGCAAACTGCCAGGAGACAAGTGAGTCATCCACCGGCGTGGGGGTGGGCGGGGGCGGCGCAGTGGTGCGGGCCATCTTTTAGCTCCAATAATAGTTCAATAGGCGGCGACTGCGGCACACTTGCCCATCATCCAGCACAATTAAGCCGGCCAGGGTTGGGTGGCGGTCGAGCCAAGCCGTCCCGGCGCGGCTCCCCAGGATTAGCACCGCTTTGGCGGCGGCTTCGGCGTGTACCGCTGTGGGTGCGATCACTGTGGCAGTTAGCACATCAGTGACTGCCGGGCGGCCGGTACGTGGATCCAGGATGTGGTGTTGCCAGATCCCCCCCTGCTGCCAGCGGCGATAATCGCGCCCAGAGGTGGCAATCGCCCCGTGCCGCAGCGCGAGTAGCGCCAGATCCCGGTCGGGATTATGCGGATCAGCAACGCCAATCGGCCAGGAGCTGCGGTCGGCACACGGCCCGCTGACACGAATATCGCCGCCGGCATCCACCAGGACCGGTCCCATCGCGACCAGCGCGTGCGCCGTGCGGTCGGCGGCCCATCCTTTGGCGATACCGCCGAAATCAAGCCGCACCCCCGCCGGCACGCGCACCGTGCGCGCACGTGGTCGGCAGCGAATCGCCTGCCAGCGCGGTATCGGTTCGGCGTCCGATCTCCCCGATCCCGTCAGTACCCACCCTGTCGCAAAGCTATTTGTATAGCCGGCCGCTTCCAGTGCGGCCGCGCCGGTCGGCGTGACCAGCCCGCCGGTGCGTCGCGCCGCCACCAATGCGGCCTGTAGTACATCCCACAAGGTTCGGCTCACGCGCACCACCCGGCCCGCCCGAGCGTTGAGGCGGCGCAACTCACTGCTGGGCTGAAAGCGACTCAGAACCGCTTCCCACAGCGCAAACCAGTCGGGAACAGCCGCCAACGGATTCCCAGTCGGCGGCTCTACCCCGTCTAACAGCACGCGCATCTCGGACCCCATCGCGCGGAAGGCTAACTTCTGCATCGGTAACCTTTAGCGCGACGAACGCGTACGAGCGCTTGGGGCAGGGAACTGCCCTGTCCTCGGATCGCTGAAGAACGGCTGTTGCTGTTGCCCGGTAGACGGCAGGCTACCGGATGAGAACGCTCCCCGCCGGGTGCGCCCGCCGAACGGTAGTGGGGTCGGTACGGCGGGGATACCTGTGGGTGCCCCCGCTGCATCGGCAGCGGTCGCCGCACCGGGGTTCGTGCTCAGGGCGGCCCAGCCACCCAACGTGGCTGCGACTGCCGCCGCCGTAATCAGTGCTTTGATACCCTGTGCCTGGGCGGGACGTTTTTTCGCCCCAGGGCGTGTGTCAGCCATTGCAATCGGTTCCTCTCAATCTGGTACGCAGACTCTGCTGCGTGTGTTTATCCTCTCCATTGTACAGCGACCGCTTAAGAGGCATATCCGAAAAAGGGAAGAATCATGTAAGAATTGCTAGCCAGGGGCACGGCGCTCACCCAACCCCAGGTGTCGCGCCTGCCCCTGTCCCGTGTCCGCTAGTAATTCGCCGTTAGCGTTGGGCGGCAGCGATCCGAGTGGAGATATTCCACTAGGTCATGAAACATGGCGATGCCTACCGGATCGCTCCATAGCGCCTTTTCGAGCGTGAAGGTGGTCATAATCACTCGCCCCGCACCGTAGCGAAACTGCACGGTATGCACCGCCGGATGGTTTACCCAGCCTGACACTTGGCCGGCCAGGAAATCGCCTTGCACCGCCGGCTCGGTGACGGGCAGACCGAGGATCGTACCGTGCGGCATAACGCCGACGTAGGGTAGACTGAGTGGATTTTCTACTGCCAACCGCGAGTACGGCTCCGGCCGCAGCCAACTAAAGCTGGTCATCCAACTGCCGCCGTAAGTGCCCGTGCGCCCCTGCACCCAGTAAAAGGGGCTGGCCCCCTGACATAGGAATAAGAGGTCGCCCCCCGCGCGCACCCAGGCCAACAGGCGTGCGTTGGGCGTGGTACTGACGACTAAGCCCCGCCCCGTGGGTAGATGCTGGGTGGTGCGATAACCTAACCGACGCAAGCGATCCTCCAGCGGTGAGGCCGGGCCGCTATCGGGTGCCTCTGCGACGGGCGGAGACGGCTGTGAGATTACCTCCGGTAGTTCGGCCATATGCCCATCGGGCACGCTCATCGTGTCCAGGGGTTCGTGCGCTTCTTGATCGGACATACTTATCGACAGCAGTTCTCCGTAGCGCGGCGTTCGATGAACCGCCGGTAGCACCAGCAGATCGATCTGGGTGCGTGCCAATTCTTGTCCCTGCCCGCCGATCAGCCGGAAGACGAGCGGCATGGTTTGAGTGGTTGCCACCTGTGGTAAGGCTATGGCTATGTTGCCCAAGAGCTGCGTGCGCCCACGCGGCAGGTGGGCCACGGGCAATGCTTCTTCCGTGGCCGTGCCGGCGCGCCAGAACAGTTGTGCCCCGGCCCAGCTCTGTGCGCTGTAATGCGCGGCGTGCAACGTGACATACGGCGGTTGATCATCCCACACGGCATACTGATCAAGCGCAGCCAGGATCACATCCGGTGCGTTGATCTCGTGGAACCGCTCGTGATAAACCTTTGGCTCACGGGTAAAACCCAGCAGGCCGTTGCTTTCCCAGTAGGCATCAGTAAACTCGGTAATGACATAGCCGGCCAAGGTGGGCTGCCTGCGCATGGCGGCGATCTCAAATTGTAGGGCGTAGAACTGGTGCCATTGCGTGGTGCGGGCAAAGGCGGCGTAGTCGGGCCATATCTGAGCGAGGCCCAGTGCGTGGAAGCGTTCTTCGACCCCTTGCGGCCAGCCCGGCTCGCCCTCCCAGGGCGACCACCAAGGGCCGATGGTGAACCAGGCAGGATCACCGCCCGTGGCGGCGCGCAAAGGGTCTAGCGTGGGCAGTCCCCAGTTGCCGAACTCCGACAGCACCAGCGGCTCGTGCCCACTACGCCGACTGTCACCGTGGCTCGAATAGGTCCACAGCGGGCGCAGGGCGAATTGCTCCACAGCCTGGCTAAAGCTATGCGCCTGATCGGGAATATTGGCATAGAGGTGAAAGTCATCCAGGTCGCTCTCCACATGGATGTTCGGCCCCCACGGATGCGGGCAGGCCGAATTGTCTACCACCAGCCGCGTCGGGTCCAGCGCCTTGCAGCGCGCGTAGAGCGTGCGTAGCCAAGCGCGGTCGGCGGCGCTCAGGGGCAAGGCCGTGCCCCAGTCTTCGTTGACCAGCGTCCAAATGATGATCGCCGGGTGATTGCCGTCGCGCCGGATCATCTCGGCCAATAACTGTTCGGCTCGCGCTTTGATGGTGTCGTCAAGGTTCAGCAGGTTGGCGTGGACGGTGCCTTTCGGGTAGAATGTGCGCCACGACGGGATCTCGGTCCAGATCAGCAGGCCCATTTCGTCGGCGAGATCTAGGTAACGCGGGTCCGGCGGCTTGATGTGGCAACGCAGGCTGTTAAGGCCCAGCGCTTTGGCTTTGGCGAACTCGTCGCGCAGGTAATCCGCCGACGGCACGGTGTAGATCGTCTGCGGGTACAGGTCCTGGTCCAGCGCACAGAGCAGGAACAGCGGTTCATCGTTGAGCAGCAGCCGGCCCGCCTCGGTGCGGATTTCGCGGTAGCCGCAGCGCACGGTATAACTGTCCTCGCCGCCCGCAGTTTGCACGCGCGCTGTGAGGGTGTAGAGATGCGGATCGTCGGGACTCCAGCGGTGAGGCGCGTCCAGGCGCAACGTCGTTTCGTAGCGTCCGCTGCCCGTCAACGGCAGCGTCACCTCTGCGCCGGTGACCTCATCCGCGAGCTGTAGGTGTAGCGTCCCCGCCCCCTCATTTCCGGCTAATTCAACCAGGATGTGCGCTTCGCCGCTGTGGATGTCGGGGGTCACGCGCACATAGTCCACGTAGGTGGTAGGCACGGCAGTGAGGGTCACGTCTTGCCAGATGCCGCCGACATTGATGTACCATTCTTGCTTGCCGTGCGGTATGTGGTTTGCATCAAACGGCGGTCCCGCCGGGCTAGTGATCGGCGGGTAGGAGGGCCAGCGCGAAATCTCGGTGCCGCTTTGCACCGAATCGTAGACCCGCACCGCTAGTGTGTTCGCCCCGGCCTGCACATAGCCGCGAATCGCCGACCGGATTGGCATATAGCCGCCTTCGTGCTCGCCGGCTAAGTGTCCGTTGACGAATATTTGGCACCAGTAGTCCACTGCGCCGAAATGCAGCAACAGTTCGCCCGTCAGATCGGCCTCAGCGAGGTCAAAGGTGGTGCGATACCAAGCGTAGCCGCTGTATTGTTGTAGATCAGGGAACGCCGCCTGCCAGGGCAAGGGCACCGGGATGGTGCGGTCGGGTTGCAGCGTAGCGGGAGTCAGAATCCCGTCAGGATCAAGTTGAAATTGCCAATAGCCGGCCAGTGAATGTACGTCGCGCATAGATAGGGATCTCCTCCGGCGAAAGCAAGAGGCGACCATCCTGTAGATGCCCGCCTCGCTCAGGCTAGTGCGCTGAGGCAACCCATTGCCGCTGCCGGCGCACCGCCCATCAGTAAATTACGGCATCGGTTGCGGATCCACTGTTGGGCCGTGGATCTGCGGTTTGTCGCCGTCCCAGGTGACGCGGTCGATCCAGAGGAAACGGCGGTCGCCTCGCAAACCGCCGACCATCTCCCAGGCATGATACACGATCCAGGTCTGATCACCCACCTGCACGATGGCCTGGTGACCCGGCCCGATGACGGGCGGCGCTTGCACACGGCTCTTCAGCAGGGGATTGTCGGTCGCCTCCTGGCACGGCCCCAGCGGGGTTTTGCAGGTCGCATAGCCGACCGCATAGGGGATGCCGGCATAGTCGTTGCCCGAAAAGAACAGGAAGTAGCCGGCGCCGTGCTTGACCATCGTCGGCGCTTCGATGACGCGACCTTCCCACAACTGATCGTTCTCGGCCAGTGCGGTAGGACCGGTACCTACCAGATGCAGGCCGTCGGCGCTCAACTCTTGCCCATAGATGTGCGTGGTCAAGCCGCAGCAGTTGCCGTCGTTTTTCCAGTAGAAATACAGTTTATCGCCGTCGTGGAAGGCATCAGGATCGATGTCGCCGCCTTGATCCGGCTGACACATAAACGGGCGGTCGTTGCTGTCTTTGAACCGCCCATCCGGCGTGGCTCCGACCGCCACCCCGATGCACTGCTTGTCCGATTGCTGGTCACGTGCGGTGTAATACATCACATAGTGGTCGCCTACCGGCAGCACTTCCGGTGCCCAGACATAGGAGCCGCCCAACTGCGCCCAGCTCGGCAAGGCGGGCAGCGCGTCGTTAAGCAGCTCCCAATGCACCAAGTCGGGCGACTTCGCGCGCTGGATGTTTTTGCCTGATCCGTTCGTCGCATAGGCATAGTACGTCGTGCCCACATGAAGCACAAACGGATCGGCGAAATCATCTTGCAAGACCGGGTTCTGAAAGGTGCCCGCCCCGCCCGCGACAGTGGGTACGCCCCCGGTCGCTGTGACCGCCACGGTCGGGCTGATCCCCACCGCTATGGTTGCGGGCGGCACTGTCGCCGTGGCGGAAGCCGGCACTGCAACCGTCGTCGCGGTCGCCGCTGCGGTCGGGGCGACGGTGGGTTGCGGCGTGACGGTCGGCGTGCCCGCATCACAGCCGGCAAAGGTCCAACCCAGTAGTACCGGCAACAACAAGAGCCGGAGCCGGCGTGCAGTGTCCGCCCTGTGCCCTGCGCCCTGCGTGCGGATAGCGTGCATACTTGCTCCTTGGGCCTACTTTAGCCCTGTCGTCGCCACGCTTTGTACGATAAAGCGTTGCAGCGCGACATAGAGGATCAGCACCGGCACGGCGGCTACCATCGCCCCGGCCATCATCTGGCCGTATTCCGAGGTATACGCGCCTTGCAGTGTCGCCAAGCCCGGCGGCAGCGTCAGCAACTCCGGTTGTTGCAGGATCAGCAGCGGCCATAAGAAGTCGTTCCAACTGGCGAGAAAGGTGATCACGGCCAGGGTGGCGAGCGCGGGGCGGGCCAACGGCAAGGCCACGCGCCAGAAAGTCTGGAAGGCGTTAGCCCCGTCTAACACGGCGGCCTCTTCCAACTCTTTCGGGATGGTCTCGAAGAACTGGCGCAAGAAAAACACGCCAAAGACTCCGGCAAGCCCCGGCAGAATAACCCCAGCATAGCTGTTGAGTAGGTGCAGGTTAAAAATCGTCAAGAAATTGGGCACCAAAAACATCATGCCCGGCAAAAACAGCGTCGCCAGCAGCAAGCCGAACAGCAGATTGCGGCCCTTGAACTCCATGCGCGCATAGGCGTAGGCGGCCAGCGAGTCGATCACTAGGATCAGCACTGTCACGACCGCGCCGACCATGAGGCTGTTGGTAAACCAGCGCACGATGGGGGTCGCTGGGTTGTCGAGTAGCGACTGGTAGTTGTCGAAGGTGATCGTTTTCGTGATCCAGTGGATCTCGGCGCTAAACCATTGCGACTTCGGCTTGAGTGAGGTGGAGATCATCCAGCCCAGCGGCACCACGAAGATCAAGCCGATAAACACTAGCACTGCGTAGGTCAGCGCTAGACCCACGATGCGAGAGATGTGATTCGTACCCCCCGGCGCGGCACTCGGCACCGAGCGCGGCGTTGTTGTAACAGCCATCGGAGCCTCCTTTAGTCGCGGACGCGAAAGAAACGAAAATTGATGTAGGACACTGCGATCATGATCGAGGCTACGATCACCGACATGGCCGCCGCGCTGCCCTGGAAGTTGCGAACAAAGCCCTCGTTATAGATGCGAACCATGACCGGCTCCGTCGAACCCCCGCCGCCCGCCTGTGACGGTCCGCCGCCGGTCATAATGAACGGCTGGCCGAATAGGTTGAAGGAGGCGATGATCGACGTGATGATGATGAACAGTAGCACCGGACGCAACATCGGTACGGTGATGTTCCAGAAGGCGCGGATGCCCGTCGCGCCGTCGAGGGCGGCGGCCTCGTAGAGGTAGTCGGGAATATCCTGTAGCCCCGCCAGCAGGATGATCGTGTTGAAGCCGATGGTCCACCAGACGGTCGCCACCACAATCGAAACCCAGGCCCACGGCATCGTGGAGAGCCACGACGGCGGCGTGAAGCCCATCTGGCCCAGGTAGAAGTTGATCAACCCGCCCTGATCCTGAAAGATCCACCACCAGAGCAGGCCGACCACGGCGACCGAGAGAACCCACGGCATAAAGTAGACGGCGCGGAAGAAGTTGCGGCCCGGTGTTTTAGTGTTCAGCAGCACAGCCAACAGCAGCGGGATGATCACCAGCAGGGGCACACTGTAAAAGACAAACTGCACCGTGTTGCCCAGCGCGTTCCAGAAGGTTTGGAACTCCGGCGTGCCGGGCGTGAACAGATTGATGTAGTTCTCCAGTCCCAAAAAGCGAGTTGCTTCCGGGCGTAGATAGCTGTAGTCGAGGAAGCTGATAGCCAGCCCGCTGAAGAACGGGTAGGCGAGAAAGACCGCGAAGAAAATGAGGTGGGGCAGGATGAATAGGTAGGGGGTCCAACTGAAACTCCGCCGAGTGGTTACGCCCCGTGCTACGGTCGCTGCGCCCTCTTGTGGCCTGACGGTTGTTGCCATAGAGAACCGCCTTTCTACCGGGTGGCTGTGCGGTGCGGGCCACGACCCGCTTAGAGGAGTAGGGGCGGGCAGCCGGCTGCCCGCCCCCCGTGCCGGTAGATCGCCACGGCAGCCGATCCACCGAATGGGCTGCTTTACGGATTGGTCGGCGCGTTGCCGTATTTATCGTGGTTCTGCTTCAGCACCTGATTCGAGCGGTCAACCGCCTTGTCGAGCGCGCCCTTGATGTCGGTCGAGGTGCCCGACATGATCGAGCCGACGGCATCGCCCAGCGGCGCAAGCGCATCGCCGATGCCGGGGATCGCCGGGGGGAAGACCGGGTTCTCGGCAGCTTGGGCCAGCACGCCCTGCGGCATGGCCTTGAACTCGGCGCTGTTGCGGACCTTGTTATTGGCCGGTATGTTGCCGCCTTTGGCCCATTCAATAGAATTATCCGAGATATAGCGGATCAGCATAGCCGCCGCCGCATCGCGGCACTGCCCTACGGCCTGCTTGTGCTGGCCCAGCGCCAGATAGGCCGCCCCGCCCCAGGTGGAGGCGTTGGGACCGATCTGCGGCGCGGCAGTCGCCTTGCCGGCAAACTCGACGCTCGTTCCGGTCAGGCTCGACAACTGCCACACGCCGTTCCAGATCATGCCGGCTTGCCCGGCCTTAAAAGCATTGAGGTCGGCATCCACAGCCAGTTTGGGGGCTGAATACTTGGTCTGGGCATCCTTCATCCAGGTCAGCGCTTTCACGCCGGCGTCGCTGTTCCAGGTGGCAGTGGTGCCGTCAGCGCTGAACTCTGCGCCGCCGTACTGATGCAGCAACTGTTGGAAGATTTGCTGGACCGGGAAGCCGGTGGTGATCATAAAGCCGTGGTTGGGGCCGGAGGTCATCGCCGCCGCCGCTTTAGCGAATTCGTCGGCGTTGGTCGGTGGGGCCGTCAACCCGGCTTTCTTGAGCAGGGTTTCGTTGTAGTACATGGTCATCAGCACGAAGCTCAACGGGATACCATAAGCATGGCCGCCCACTTGGCCGGTCTTCCAGGCCACAGCGGGGAAGTCGCTCGCGCTTAGACCCATCTGGCCCATAATATCGTCCATCTGACGGGTAACATGGTTGAACGCTTGCGTAGCGATTTGATCCTCGTTTACCTGCACCACGTCGGGCAACTGATCGGAGGCTTGGGCCGTACCCAATTTGGTGGCATACTGCGCGCCCTGGATGATGTTCTGGGTGACTTTGATGTTGGGATTGGCGGCGTTAAACTTGTTGACGATATTAGTCATGAACGCGCCGTCGGGGCCACTGAATGAGTTCCAGTAGCTGATCTGCACGTTTGAGCAGTTTGCCGGCAGGGTCATGGCGCCCCCGGCAGTGGTCGTTGTGCCGCCGGCCATGCCGCCGGTCGTGGTGGTTGCGTCCATCGTGCCGCCGGTGGTCGCCGTGCCGCCGGCCATGCCGCCGGTCGTGGCGGTTGCGTCCATCGTGCCGCCGGTAGCTGCCGTCGCTCCGGTGGTTGCCGCTGCTGGGGCCGCTATCCCCGTAGTCGGTGTGGCGGCGGTGTCGCCGCACGCAGCTAACATCACCGTCAGCATACTCATGACGGTCAGCGATGACACGCCATATACAACTCGTGATCGACTCAACATTGAATGATCCTCCTTTGGATGCTGCTATACCGTAAATTATTGCGCGAATTTAGCAGACTTCGCCTCGCTGCTGATCCTTATAGTCGCTCGTGCCGGCAACTTACGTAGGTTTCACCCCCTTTCACTTTCAATCGCGATGGAGGAATAGGGATGACGGATTGCTGAGAGCAGCGCCGTATCAAATACCGGCGAGTGGCGCCGGGGTCAGTAGAGGAATTGGAGTGTTTAGATCGGAGAGACAGATCCGCCATCGCGGATACCCTTCATATAACGAACCGCCGGACAATTTAAATCGGATGTCTTGCGTTCTCACAGGTAGACTAGACTAAAGCACAAAACGTGCCTACCGGGGCGGTTGATTTGTTCTGGTACACTACAGGGATTACTAGCCGACGGTAGGTTTGTCTGAAGTCGTTGAAACCTATAGAGACCAATCCGGCAGGCAGGGTGCTGAATCCTATTGACAGTCCTTATAAACCGTGCTATAGTTGCTTTGTAAATCCAATGGACTAACTGATTAACCGCCCAGTGGAGCCAGCAATGCCCGCAGTAGCGCAGAAAGCCACGCAGCAGCAGACCAAGACCTTCAACAGCCAACTGGTGTTGCAGACGATCTATGAGTCGCGCCAGACCAGCCGGGCCGCGATCGCCCGCCGCACGAACCTGACGCGCACCACCGTCTCAGACCTGGTGACGGAACTTCAGGAGCGCGGCTTGGTGGCGGAGGTCGGCTATGGGCCGTCGGTCGGCGGGCGCTCGCCGATTCTGTTGAGTATCGTCAACGACGCACGTCATATCATCAGCTTGGATCTTGCTAACGACGCATTTCGCGGGGCGGTAGTGAACCTGCGCAACGAGTTGGTGCAGACGGCGAGCCTACCGATTGTAGGTCGCCACGGGCCGGAGGCGCTGGCCCATGTCTATACTCTGATTGATGGATTGCTGGCAGCCACCGACAAGCCGATCCTCGGCATCGGTATCGGTACACCGGGTTTGGTGGATACCGCGAACGGCCTGGTTGTGCGCGCTGTCAACTTGGACTGGCGTGATTTGCCGCTGGGCGGTCTGTTGCAGGAGCGTTATAAGCTGCCCGTCTATCTCGCCAACGACAGCCAGTTGGCGGCCCTGGCCCATCTGATAGCCGGCGCCGAACGCAACCCGGCTAATCTGGTAGTGCTGACGGTGGGGCATGGCGTGGGGGCCGGGCTAGTGCTTAACGGCCGCCTGTTCCAGGGCGACGGTTTCGGCGCGGGCGAAATCGGCCATGTGCGTGTCGTCGAAGGCGGCGAACAATGCCGGTGCGGCAACTTCGGCTGTCTGGAAACGGTAGTCAGTACGCAAGCCATCCGCAGACGTGCGGCGGCGTTGACCGGCGGCGACCCTGCTGCCGTTTCGATGGCCGATTTGCAAGCCGCCTGCGAAGCCGGGGATGCGGACGCACGGGCTATCGTGGCTGAGACCGGGCGCTACTTGGGTATGGCCGCCGCGTCGTTGATCGGCATCCTCAATGTGCAGCGCATTCTGGTGATAGGGCCGGTGGCCCAGTTCGGCGTACCGTTGCGCGCGGCGATTGAAGCCGAAATGCGTGTGCGCGCGTTGCCGTCGTTGGCCCAGGCTACCGAAGTGACTCTGATTCCCGACCGGCCCAACAGTGTGATCCAGGGAGCCGCTGTGCTGCTGCTGACCCGCGAGTTGGGCTTGAGTCTGGCCGGCACGGGGGAGCGACGATGATGCGCGCCGGCGGTCGCTCGCTGCTGGTGGGCGTGGATGTGGGTGGGACGAAGGTCGGCGTACTCGTTGTGGACGACCAGAGCCAGGTGCGCGGGCGCGTCACAGTACCGACGGTGCTAGACCACCCTGACGCGACGCTGGCCGGGATCACCGCCGCTGTCCGCCAAGCCGTCCAAGTAGCGGGAGCCGACCTGTCGGCGGTGGCGGCCGTCGGCATTGGGGTACCGGGGCAGGTGGATACGCAAACCGGCGTGGTGCGCCATGCGGTCAACCTGCGCTGGCAGGAATTGCCGGCCGGGCCGCGCCTGGCCGCCGCATTGGGTGTGCCCTGCTTTTTAGCGAACGATGTGCGCCTGGCTGCCGTCGGCCTGCAACGCCACCCGACCTACGCACTTACGCGCAATCTGGCCTATGTTAGTGTCGGCACGGGTATCGCCGCTGGGCTGATCCTTGATGGGCGGCTGTATAGCGGCGCGCACAATATGGCCGGCGAAATCGGTCACATGGTCATGGACCCCAGCGGTCCGCCCTGTGTATGCGGCTTGCACGGCTGTCTGGAAGCCTTTACCGCCGGCCCGGCTATCGCACGCTTAGGTCAGGAAGCCGCTCTTTCCCACCCACTCGGCCTGCTCGATGTGTCGGATGTGATCACCACCGCCACGGTGTATGCGGCAGCGGCGGCCGGCGACCCAGCCGCCCAGGCTATCCTGCGGCGCGTGGGGCGTTACCTAGCACGCGCCTGCTATACTATCATGCTCACTTACGATGTCGAACGCATCGTCTTCGGTGGCGGGGTCACGGCGGCGGGCGACCGCTTTCTGCAACCGATATTGCGCGCCGTCGGTCGGCTGCGCCGCCGCTCGGCATTGGCTGCCACGCTGTTAACGCCTGATCTGTTGCAACTGGCACCTCCCGGCTATGAGGCGGGGCCGTGGGGCGCGATCACTCTGGCCGGCGAGAGTTTATACGCACCATCTACTGCGGGGATTGAACGATGAACCGAGTCCTAGCGTTGCCGCTGGAGCAAGCGGTAGGGCAACAATTGATGTTGGCCTTTAGCGGGCACACCCCGTCGGCCGACATTCTCGCCACCCTGCGCCGGCATCCGGTCGGTGGCATCACGCTGTTTCGTGCGCTGAACGTGGCCGACCCGATCCAGGTGCGGGCGCTAACGGACGCCTTGCAGGCGGCCGCCGCCGCAACCGACCGGCTGCCGTTGCTGATCGGGGCCGACCAAGAAGGCGGCACCCTCATGGCGCTGGCCGGCACCACCGAATTCCCCGGCAATATGGCTCTCGGCGCGACCGGCTCGACCGACTTGGCGCGGCAGACCGGCTACGCTACTGGGCGGGAGCTGGCCGCAATGGGCGTAAACGTGAACTATGCACCGGTGGCCGATGTGAATAGCAACGCGCACAACCCGGTGGTCGGTACGCGCTCTTTCGGGTCCGACCCGGCGGCAGTGGCCCGCCTGACCGGTGCCCTGATCAGCGGCTTACAGGCGGCGGGCGTAGCCGCTACGGTCAAACATTTCCCCGGCCACGGCGACACCGGCATGGATTCGCATCTCGGCACGCCGGTGGTGCTCCACGACATGGCGCGCTTGCGTGCGGTGGAGTTGCCGCCTTTTGCCGCCGCTGTGCAGGCCGGGGTGCGCTTGGTAATGACCGCGCATATCGCACTGCCTTCAATCACCGGCGGCTCCAATCCGGCCACGCTGTCCCCAGCCGTCTTACGTGGGTTGCTGCGCGAGGAATTAGGCTTCACGGGGGTGATCGTCAGCGACGCGATGGACATGGGTGCTATCACGCAGGGGCGCGGCTTGCTGGTTGATGTGCTGGCAAGCACTGCGGCTGGGGTCGATCTGCTGCTGCTGAGCGCTGATCCCGCGAGCCATAGTGAGATCTACAGTGGGCTGTTGCAAGCCGCCCAGCGCGGCTTGCTGGACCCCGACCGGGTGCAGGCGGCGGCAGCGCGCGTGCTGGACCTGAAAGCCTGGATCGCGGTGCAGGTTCAACCGCCGCCGGAGATAATCGCCTGCGCTGACCATCGGGCATTGGCCGCCACGGTTGCCGCGCAGGCCGTGACTTTGGTGCGCGACGAGGCGGGGCGCTTACCGCTGCGCTTGGCGGCCACTGCGCGGATCGCTGCCGTGGTGCCGCAGCCCGCCGACCTCACCCCCGCCGATACCTCGTCCTACGTGACCCCGGCATTAGCAGCGGCCTTGCGTCACTACCACCCGGCAGTGGTAGAATTTCGCATTCCGCTTGATCCGAACGAGGGCGAGATCGCTGATTTACGCGCACGGCTGGCCGATTTCGACCTCGTGGTGATTGGCACCATCAATGCCGGCGGGCACATAGGGCAGGCCGCGCTAGTCAACGCCCTGCTGGCAGACGGCACGTCGACGGTTGCGGTGGCCTTGCGCCTGCCCTATGATTTGCAAGCCTATCCTACCGCACCGACCTATCTCTGCACCTATAGCATCCTAGAATTGTCTATGACCGCGTTGGCGGGCGCGCTGTGGGGTATTCAGCCCTGCACCGGGCGGTTGCCGGTCTCTATTCCCGACCTCTACCCATTGGGACACGGCTTGGGGATCGCAACGCGATAACCGCAGAGGGCCGGGGCAGTGTAGCCCCGACGGAGTAACGATGCACCGAGAGATCGAGTTTTCCACGATGGCGAGCAGTGCCGCCCACCTCCAGCCGCTGATCGATCAGTTTGCGGCGCAGACAGGTATTGAGGTGCGTTTGCGGCTGCTCAGCTGGGATACCGCGTGGAGCGACTTGGCGCGCATCGGCCTTTACGGGGACGGGGCCGATGTATCGGAAATCGGCAACACTTGGTTGGGCGATCTGGTTGCCATGCGTGTTCTGCAACCATTCAGCGAGACCGAAATCGCGAGCATGGGCGGCGCGGCAGCGTTCCTTCCCTCATCTTGGGCGACCACCCACCTCGTCGGCGGGCACGAGACTTGGGCCATCCCCTGGCTGACGGGCGCCCGCCTGCTGATCTATCGCCGTAATCTGCTGGAAGCCGCTGGGATTGATGAGCGCACCGCGTTTCAGACAGTGGCGCAATTCCAGCAAACGCTAGCCCAATTGCACGCGGCGGGTGGCAGCACGCCCTGGACGGTGCCGACCGGTATCACCCATACCACGCTGCTGAATGTCGCAAGCTGGGTGTGGGGTGCGGGCGGTGATTTTGTTACGCCCGATGGACGGCGCACGCTGTTTAACGAGCCGGCGGCACGCGCCGGGCTGCGCGCCTATTTTGCGTTGGGCCACTATCTAACCCCCGCCGTGCGCCGCCTCAGCCGCTTGCAACCTGACGATTACTTTGTTCAACACGACGATACTGCGCTGACGATCAGCGGTCCTTGGCTGGTTCTCAGTGCCCGCAGCGTGATCCCAGCGCAGGCATACCAGTTGGGTGTGGCGTTACCGCCCGGTCCCTCGTTTGTCGGCGGTTCGTCGCTGGTTATTTGGCAACACTGCCCGCAGCGTGAGGCGGCGCTGGAATGGGTTCGCTTTCTCACTCAGACGGAGGCCCAGGCGGCTTACAGCGTGCAACTGGGGTTGCTGCCCGTGCGCCACACGGCGCTGGAAGCGCCGCCGTTCGCCGACGATCCGCTCTGGCAGCGCGTGCGTGAGGGTGTGGCGAGCGGCCGCGGCTTCCCCGTCACCGCCACTTGGGGGCTGCTGGAATATCGGCTGGCGGCGACTTTCGGTAGCCTTTGGACCGATATTCTCAGCCATCCCACTGGCGATCTAGATGCACTGCTAGTTCACTATCTTGACCCGGTAGCCGCACGACTCGACGCAGTATTGAAATCATCTTAGCCGGCGTGACGAAAGGAACAGGCGTGCTGTATATCACCGGGGCAACTATCTTGACCACCGACAGGCAAATTGCGGCAGGCGCGGTACTGGTAGACGGTGCGCGCATTGTGGCGGTGGGACCGGCGGGGAGTGTGCCCTGCCCACCGGGAGCCGGCGTTTACAAGGCCGACGGTGGGTTCCTCGTGCCCGGCTTGATCGATCTACAGTTCAACGGAGGTTTCGGACACGATTTCACGGCCGATCCCAGCACGATCTGGGAGGTCGCCGACCGTTTGCCGCGCTATGGGGTAACGGCTTTCTTGCCGACCATTGTTACTAGCCCACTAGCGACAGTGGCGCAGGCGCAGGCGGTGTTGGCCGCCGGGCCGCCGGCCGGCTTTACGGGTGCATGGCCGCTCGGCCTGCATCTCGAAGGCCCCTTCCTGCATCCCGAAAAACGGGGCGCGCACAACCCGGCTTACCTACGCTTGCCCGATCCGACGGTTGCCGCCGGGTGGTCGCCCACTACCGGGGTGCGGTTGGTGACCCTAGCCCCAGAGTTGCCGGACGCCCCAGCCGTGATCCGTGCCTTGTGTGCCGCCGGGGTGACCGTCAGCGCGGGGCACTCGCTGGCCGACCTAGCCGCAGCGCAGGCGGGACTAGCCGCCGGCATCCGCTACGGCACCCACCTGTTCAACGCGATGCCGCCGCTCAACCACCGTGCGCCGGGTCTGGTCGGCGCGTTGTTGACCGATCCACAGACTACCGTTGGGCTGATTGCCGACGGCATTCATTTGGACCCGGCCGTGGTGAAGCTGGCTTGGCAAGCCAAAGGTCCGAACGGCGTCAACCTAGTCACGGATGCGATGGCCGCATTGGGAATGCCGGCGGGCCGTTATCCGCTGGGTGATCACGAGGTGACAGTGGACGGCACCAGTGCGCGTTTAGCCGACGGTCGGCTGGCGGGTAGTCTGCTCACCCTTGATCAGGCGCTACGTAACCTAATGACTTTTACCGGTTGCCGGGCGCAGGAGGCGGTTGCCACCGTGACGCGCATCCCTGCCGCTGTGCTGGGACTGGTCGAAGAGCGCGGCCGGATCGTGCCCGGCGCGCTGGCTGACCTCGCGCTGTTCAGCGACGATTGGCAGGTGAAGGCCACGATTACCGCAGGGCAGCTGGTCTATGAGGGGGAATACGCATGGGTTTGAGAGACGAAATTTTTGAGCAACCGGTGGTATTGCAGCGCTGGTTAGACACGCAATGGGACAGTGTGCAACCTGTCGCTGCCGCGATCCGCGCTCAGGCGATAGATTATGTGCTGCTGGCCGGGCGAGGTACGTCGGACCATGCGGGCGTATATGCCCAGTATCTATGGGGTGCGCGCAATCGGCTTCCTGTGGCCCTGGCTGCACCGTCGCTTTTTTCTCACTACGCCGCGTCGCCGCGCATCGGGCAGGCATTGGTAGTGGGCATCTCACAGTCGGGGCAATCGCCCGATGTGGTGGGGGTGGTGGCCGAGGGTCGCCGCCAGGGCGCGATCACCCTGGCGGTAACTAATGATCCCGATTCGCCGTTGGCCCAGGCCGCCGCGTTCACGCTCGATATCCAGGCCGGGCACGAAGCGGCGGTGGCGGCTAGTAAGACCTACACCGCCGAATTGCTCACTCTGGCTGCGCTGTCGGTGGCGCTGGCTGGGGATGCTCCGGCTGACCGCGCGGCACTGGCGGCCCTACCGGCGGCAGTCGCAGCGGCGTTGGAACTCGACACGGCGGCGGAAAATTTAGCCGCCCACCACGCACTCATGGAGCGCTGCGTGGTGTTGGGGCGTGGCTATCATTATGCAACGGCGCAGGAGTGGGCCTTAAAGCTGAAAGAGTTGACCTATGTGCCGGCTGATCCCTACTCGTCGGCGGATTTCCAGCATGGTCCCATCGCTATGATCCACCCCGGCTTCCCGGTACTGGCCCTGGCCCCGGCAGGTGTAGTGCTGGACGAACAGGTGGCCTTGCTGCGCCGCTTGCGCGACAGCTACGGGGCCGATTTACTGGTCCTCTCGGACGCAGAGGCGGCTCTAGATCTCACCCCCAATAGCCTGCGCTTGCCGGCAGGTGTACCGGAATGGTTGATGCCGTTAGTCAGCATTGTGCCCGCGCAACTCTATTGTTATCACCTGACTCGCCAAAAGGGCTTAGACCCCGAACAGCCGCGTACCTTGCAAAAAGTCACACTGACTCACTAAAATTGGTCGCAATACCGGCGCTACGCTGTGCACAGCGTAGCGCCGGTATTTTAATGCCTAGGTCGCCACGTTTACGGTGGCGGCACCGGGGTGTTTGCGGGGCGTGCGGTAGGTGGCGGCACCGGGGTGTTGGTGGGCCGGGCAGTAGGCGGCGGCACTGGCGTGTTGGTCGGGCGCTCGGTAGGTGGCGGCACCGGGGTGTTAGTCGGGCGCTCGGTAGGTGGTGGCACAGGCGTGTTGGTGGGCCGGGCGGTGGGTGTCGGCACGGGCGTGTTAGTGGGGCGCTCGGTAGGCGGCGGCACGGGCGTGTTAGTGGGGCGCTCGGTAGGCGGCGGCACGGGCGTGTTACTGGGGCGCTCGGTAGGCGGCGGCACGGGCGTGTTAGTCGGTGGCGGCACCGGTGTATTGGTTGGGCGCTCGGTCGGCGGCACCGGGGTGTTGGTCGGTCGGGCAGTGGGCGGTGGCACGGGCGTGTTGGTGGGCCGAGCGGTGGGCGGTGGCACAGGCGTGTTGGTCGGCGGCACCGGCAGTGGTGTGTGGGTTGATAGCGGTAGTGGCGTGTTACTGGGGGGTGCGATCGTGGGCGGCACCGGTACATGGGTCGGCGGGACCGGTGTGTTGCTCGATGGGACAGGGGTGCGCGTCGGCGGCACCGCAATCGGCGGCACAGAAGTGTGCGTCGGCGGCACTGCAATCGGCGGGGCGGCTGTAGCGGGCGGTGCAGTAGCCGATCGTGGAGTCGGCACGCTCGTCGGCAAGCGCGTAACAGTCGCCGGTACGGCCACGCTCACCGTTGTCGGAGCCGGCGGCACGGTTGGCGCCGGCGCGGTGGGCGGCAGCGTGGCGGTGGGTTTGTTAACGGTTGCTGTGGCGCGCGCCGCTAGTGTAGGTACGACTGCGAGCGTTTGTGTGGTTGGTGTAATTAATGGCGCGGCTGCCGACTGCGTTGCTGTCGGCGGTGGATTCCCTTGCGCAATTCTTACGGTTGTCGGCGTAACGGCGGCCGCGATGATCGCCTCTACTGTGCCGGTGGCCGCCGCCCGCAAACTAGCGGCGGCGGCGGTGGCCGTGGCTTGCGCGGCTTGGGCCCGCACGGTGGCTTGGGCCACTGCGGTAGCCCGCTCGGCAGGCGATCCACTACCCGCCACCACAGTTAGCGTGGCTTGGAACTGCGTGTCGAGTTGCGCCAGTTGGGTCGCCTGCTCGCCTACTGCCCTGTCCAACTGTCCGGCGTTAGCGGCGAGCTGCGTGGCCTGTCCATTCAGCATAGCCAGCGCGGTTTGCTGGGCGGGCGTTGCTCCGCCGGCCGAGCTTTCGCCCAACCCGGCCAGTAGCAGCCCAAACGCGCCTAGGAACAGCAGCACTCCACCGGCAAACCCGCCGATCAGTACACGATGTGATAGGCCGTGCCGCCGAGGTGCAACAGCCGGCGCGGAAATGGGCGCAACCACGCCGGGAGGTGGGGCCGCCACAGCCGGCGGTGCCGTCATGATCGGCGCGGAAACCGGTGTGCTGACCGTCGCAGCGGGCGTAGCGACCGGTGCGCTAACGGCGGTATCGGCGGCCGCAGCAGTCGGTGTGCTAACCGCCACAATCGGCGGTAGGTTGGGACGCCGCAGCACCAGCGTATCGTTCGCCTGATCCGCAGGAATCGGCGGCGGGCGCGGCGGCATCGCGGCCAGCGGAGCCGAACATCGGTCACAAAACTCGGCACCAACGGGGTTCTGCGCGCTGCACGCCGGGCAGTCGATCAAAGTCGCCATAGGGTAGTCACTCCACAAACTAACTAGCGAATGGTCATTTAACTGTCCTGCTGCTTTGTAAGGCTAAGTAGACGATTTTGCTGATCTGTCCGCGCGTGGCTGGATTGCCGGGCCGGAACGTACCATCGTTATAGCCGCTGATAATAGTGTGGCTTAATGCTGTCTCAATAAAAGGATAGAAGATGTTGCCGGCTGCCACATCGGTAAAGTGGGGGCCGCCTGCCGTATTGATTGCCCAGCCCTGCGCGCCGACGATGATTTTGCTTAACTGGCCGCGCGTCACTGGATTGCCGGGCCGGAACGTACCGTCGCTATAGCCGCTGATGATGCCGTGCGCGAGGGCGGTTTCTATAAAAGGATAAAAGACATTGCCGGCGGCCACATCGGTAAAGTGCGGTCCGCCCGTCGTATTGATCGCCCAACCCTCGCCGCCGACGATGATCTTCGCCAACTGCGCGCGCGTGGTCTGGCTATACGGCCGGAAGGTGCCGTCGCTATAGCCGCCCACGATGCTCCGACAGGCTAGGTATTGTACCGCCAGTGCGAAATAGTCGCTCGCTTGCACATCGCTGAAGCTAACCGAGCACGGGGCGAGGTATTCTTGCGTATCGCGGGTGAAAGTGCCGGCACTGTCCACGCCGCCGACTACATAAAAATTGGAGCCGAGGACGGCCCCGCTGAGGCGGTGGCGCGCCGCTAACATCGGCGGCAAGGGTTGCCAATCGTGGCCGGCGGTTAGATCCCAGATGATGGCACTATCGGTCACTATGCCGCCCATATTGCCGCCGGCCAGCACCCACTTGCCGCCGAGCAACCCGGCGGCTGCACCCCAGCGTGTACTGGGCAGATCGGGTACGGCGGCATCATCCCACCGCCGCGTGCTCGGATCGTAGCGATAGGTTTTATCCAAATCCGCCGCACCGGCTCCCCCCGCGCCGTACACTTGTCCGTTCGCCACAGTCGTCATAATGAAATCAGCGGCTTGGGGATAGACTGGGGCCGCCGCCCAGGTCGTGGATACGGTGCTATACGCCTCGACGCTGTTGGTCCATCCGCCCGCCGCTGGTCCTCCCGCGATGCGGTAGATCACACCGTTCAGGTAGCCCGCCGACTGGGCATAAGTGCCCAGGGCGGGGCCGGCCAGTGCAGTATAAGTATTACGGCTGGGATCATAGCGATACAAGCGGGGTGAATACGGCGGTCCGCCGTTGAGCAAGTAGATGAAAGTTCCGTCACTGACCGCGCTGAGGGCCAGTAGCGGCTCCGGTAGCAAGGCCAGCGAGGTCCAGGTATCCGTGGTCGGGTCGTAACGGTAGGCATTGCGCACGGAACCGTCCGTACTTTCCCCGCCGAAGCTATAGAGGAAGCTGCCCTGCGCGACTAGCGCTTCATCCCGGATGGGGATCGGGTAGGGCGCCCGCGCAACCCAGATGTTGACGGGGGTGGGCGTTGCGGTGGCGGTGGCGCTGGGCGGCACCGCCGTGACCGTAGCGGTCGCTGTAGCGACCCCCGGCACAGTCGCCGTGGCCGTGTTGGTGGGCGTAGGGGTGGGCAGCCCTAAATCCAGGCGGCCAATTTGGTTAGCCTGCGCCTCGGTGAACCAGATATTCTGATCCGGTCCACTGGTGATGCCGTAGAGGCCACTGGCGCTAGTCGGCACCGCAAACTCCGTCACCACCCCTTGCGGTGTTATTTGTCCAATAGCGTTGTTGCCGGTATCAGTAAACCAGAGGTTGCCGTCCGCACCACTGGTAATAGCCGGTAATGAAGCATCCGGCACCGGCGTTAGCGGAAACTCAGTAATAGTTCCCGTCGGTGTAATACGACCAATTTTATAAGCACTACTCTCGATGAACCAGAGATTGCCGTCCGACCCCCCAGTGATACCGTGTGGCTGGTTGCCGCTGGTCGGGACGGGGAACTCTGTAACCGTGCCGGTCGTTGTGATACGGCCGATCACGCCGTGAGTTTCGGTGAACCAGAGGTTGCCGTCTCGACCAGCGGTGATACCGTATAAGCCCAATGGTTGAGTCGAGGGGAGTAAATACTCGGTGACAACTCCTGTCGGCGTAATCCGCCCGATCTGGTTTGCCGTATTCTCGGTAAACCAGAGAGCGCCGTCTGGTCCGGTCGTGATATGGTGCGGTGTACTGCCGGCCGTCACTACGGGGAATTCGGTAAACTGCCCTTGCGGCGTGATCCGGCCGATTTTGTTCGTAGCAGATTCGGTAAACCAGAGATTACCGTCCGGTCCACTTGTGATGTCAATGGGGTTACTGTTAGCAGTCGGGATGGCGAAATCGATGGGGGCTGTGCCGGTGCTTGAAATGTGACCGACCTTGTTGCCGGCGCTTTCAACAAACCACAGGTTGCCGTCCGGCCCCCGGCAAATACTGATAGGATTCGCAGCCGGCGACGGTACCGGAAACTCAACGATGGGGTAGGGCTGCGGCACCGCCGGGTGGTTAGCGGTAGAGAAGACGGCATGGGCGCTGGTCACACTCACGGCACTCACGACTAATGCAGCGGACAATACCAGTACGCGCAGATGCTTCATGTGTTCCCTGGCTCCTTCAAGAGTAGCTAGTTGCGCGCGAAAACCGTCCGCAACTCCACACAACGCCACGGCCTGGGCCGGCCTATGGAGTGGTGTTGGGCTGGGTACCTGCCCTTGGAGTTGTGGTCATGGTAGGTAGCGCTGTGGATGTGGTTGTGGTCGCTCGCGCAGTTTCCATCGTTGGGTCTAGCGTGCCGGGCACGTGCTGGTTGCTGAGCGCGGTCATGGTGGCCTGTGCCTGTGCAGGGCGCAGGGCAATCTGTGTCGCCTGGAAATTGTATAGTGCAGTAATTGTCTGCTGGGCCGCCAAAGCCGTGGCTTGTTTTTGGATCAGGGCCGTGGCGACGGTCGGGTCTAGTCCTGTTCCCGCTGCGGGTTGAACCGCAGACCGGTTAGTGAGCAACAACGCCGCCGACAGCACTACCGCACCGACAAACAGCATGGTCACCAGCAACAGGCCGCCAATCAGGAGCGGGCTGACCCGGTGGCGTGGGACAGCGGACAGCGCGGGTAGCGACTCTACGGGTGGTGCGCTCACCGGTGGGGCGGGGGCGACGCTGATCGGCGGCACGTTAAGGGTCCCCGGCATGGGGCGCGAAACGGTCGGCGCAACAGAGACTACCGAAGGTAGCCCATCAAGAGCGGAAGGGGGCGCTGCTACATCACCAAAGAGCGGCAACGCTGCCGCACATTGATCGCAGAATCGCGAATCAGCGGCGGCTTCGGTATGGCATTGAGGACAGATCACCGCACGTGTCATAACAACCTCTCGGCCGACCCGGCAAGCGGGCAAGTCGTTCAGGATCTGCAAGGCCGCTGAGTTAGCGGATCTGGATCAGTATGCTCTTGCATTCTACCAATAGCCGACCCTATCTGTCAAACAGCACGGTACAGACCGTGTGCCTACGCTCCGAGTTTGTTCACTTGATCTGCTTGACGGGCCAGGGATGCGGCGGTACACTGGAGCAATAGCGCCCGCCCGCCACGCCGCAGCGCCGCACTCACCCGGAGGACTGTATGCAGGCCCAGTTGCTACACGAGTTACGCGCCATCGTCGGCGCAGATGGGCTGATCACACGCCCAGAGCAGTTGCAGACCTACGAGTGCGATGGGCTGACCAACTTCCGCGTGGTGCCCGCTGCCGTACTGCTACCCGCGACGGCGGCGCAGGTGCAAGCCATCGTGCGCGTCTGCCATCGGGAGCATATTCCCTTTGTGGCCCGCGGATCGGGCACGGGCCTCAGTGGGGGCGCGCTGCCGGTGACGGGCGGCATCGTGATCAGCCTGACCCGCCTGAACCGCATCCTCGAAGTGGACTTGATTAACGGCCGCGTGACCGTCGAACCAGGCGTGATCAACGCCCATGTCACCGCTGCCGTGGCCGCCGCCGGCTACTTCTACGCGCCCGACCCCTCCTCGCAGTCGGTTTGCACCATCGGCGGCAACGTGGCCGAAAACTCCGGCGGCGCGCACTGCCTGAAATACGGCTTCACCGTCACCCACGTCCTCGGCCTAGACGTGGTGTTGCCCGACGGCACGCTGGTCCACCTCGGCAGCAAGGCCGGCGACGGCCCCGGCTACGATCTGGCCGGCGTGTTTGTCGGCTCCGAAGGCACGCTTGGCATCGCCACCCGCGTCATCCTGCGCGTCGTCAAGCAGCCGCAGACCGTGCAGACGCTGCTGGCCGCCTTCCCCTCGCCCGATGCGGCCGGCGCGGCGGTCAGCGCGATCATCGCGGCCGGTATCCTGCCCGCCGCCGTCGAGATGATGGACCGCCTCAGCATCCAGGCCGCCGAAGCCGCCGTCCACCCCGGCTACCCGGTTTGCGACGGCCTGCTGCTGGTCGAGTTGGACGGCCCCAGCGCCGAAGTCGAGGCGCGCATGGCCCAGGTGCAGGCCATTTGCCGCGACTGTGGAGCCTGGGAACTGCGCCTCGCGCAGTCGGCGGAGGAGCGTTTGCTGGTCTGGAAGGGGCGCAAGGCGGCCTTTGCCGCCATGGGGCGCATTTCACCCAACTATATCGTGCAGGACGGCGTGATCCCGCGCACCGCCCTGCCGCGCGTGTTGCATGAGATCGCGGCGCTAGGTGCGGCGGCGGGCCTGCGCGTGGCGAATGTGTTTCACGCCGGCGACGGCAATCTGCATCCGTTGGTCCTCTATGACCGCCGCGTACCGGGGCAGGAACACACGGCGGAGACGCTGGCTTTTGCCATCCTGCAACTCTGTGTGCAGGCGGGCGGCTCGATCACCGGCGAACACGGGGTCGGCATGGAGAAAAAGGCGTTTATGCCGGTGATGTTTGCCGAGCCGGACCTGGAGACGATGCAGCGGGTGCGCTGTGCCTTCGACCCGCTGCACCTCGCCAACCCCGACAAAATCTTCCCGCGCCCGCGGCTGTGCGGCGAAAGCGCCGGCCCCTATCGCCCCCACCCGCTGGAAACGGCCGGCGTGGCCGAGCGGTTTTAGCAGAGACGCGATGACCACTCCCAACGCCGTACTCACCGCCGATTTCGCCGCCATTGTCGGCGCGGCCTATGTCACCTCCGCCGGCCCGACGGACGCGGTGTTGGGCTGCCGGCCGCGCTGGGTGGTTGCGCCGGGCAGCCCGGAGGAAGTGGCGGCCGTTCTGCGCGCAGCAACGGCCGCCGGCTTGCGGATCGCGCCTCGTGGCGGCGGCACGAAGCAGAGCTGGGGCAACCCGCCCACGGCGCTGGACGCGATCCTGGCGCTGCACCGCCTGGACCGCGTGCTGGAACACGCCTGGGGCGACATGACGGCGACGGTGGAGGCAGGCTGTTCGGTGCTGCACTTACAGCAGACGTTGGCCGCACACGGCCAGCGCTTGGCGCTCGATCCGCTGTGGCCGCAGCAGGCCACAGTCGGCGGTATTCTCTCCACGAATGACAGCGGCACGCTTCGTATCCGCTTCGGTACCCTACGCGATGCCGTGATCGGGATGCTGGTGGCGCTGCCGGACGGCACGCTGGCGCGCAGCGGCGGCAAGGTGGTCAAGAACGTGGCGGGCTATGACTTGCCCAAGCTGCTCACCGGCGCGTTCGGCACGCTCGGCGTGATTGTCGAGGCCACCTTCCGCCTCTACTCGTTGCCCGACCAGATGGTGGCTTGCAGCATCCAAGCCGCCACGGTTGCGCCGCTGCAAGCCTTGCTGTTGCGGCTCCTTGACACCGCCATTACCCCGACCGGCCTGCAACTACGCGCCGCTGCCGAGGGTGCCGCGCTCGATGTGCGCTTCGAGGGCACGGCGGCGGCGTGCGCCGCGCAGTTAGACACGGTGCGTCGCCTAGCCGGCGACCTCCCGTGCTCTGCGGCTGATCCCGCTGTGTGGACCGCCCATGAGGCGATTTGGCCGGGCGCGGAGCCGGCGGTGATCGCCAGGGTCAGCGTGTTGCCCACCGACTTGGCGCGCCTGTGTACTGCGGCCGCCGCCTGTGTAGCGCCGGGCGGTGCATGGCAACTAGTCGCGCAGGGGACGGGGGGCGGCCTACTGCGGCTGGCGGCTCCCGCCGACCGGCTGCCCGCCGCCGTCCACCAATTGCGCGCCGCGATCCCTGCTGGGGACGGCTCACTGGTGGTGCTGGACTGCCCGCCGGCCATTCGCCCGCAGATCGACATCTGGGGACCGCCCGGCGATGCCCTGCCGTTGATGCAGCGGATCAAGGCGCAGTTCGATCCCACCGGCACGCTCAACCCCGGCCGCTTTGTCGGCGGCCTTTAATTCCTGGGAGGTAGGCGCATGGACGATCCCCGTGAGCGGCAGCAAGCAGACCAGCAGGCCGCCGACGCTGCGCCGGAGCCGGATCCCGCGCCGGCCCATATCCGTGCGGCGGTTGCGGCGGCGGGCGCGCCCAGCCTGCGGGACGAGGCGCAGGCTATCGGCGTGGGAGCCGCCGCGACGGGCGCTGACGCGATTGGCGGCAGCCCGGCGGCGCTTGCGGCCGCCCCGCGCCCACGCAACCCCGGCGCGCCGATCAGCCTGTTTGACCGGCACCACCCGCCCACGCTCAACCTGATCGAAGACTGCGTGCATTGCGGCTTCTGCCTGCCCACCTGCCCGACCTACCTGCTGTGGGGTGAGGAGATGGACTCGCCGCGCGGCCGCATCTACCTACTGAAGATGGGCGTGGAGGGCCGCGCCGAGTGGAACCCGACCTATGTGCGCCACTTTGATCAGTGCCTGGGCTGCATGGCTTGCGTAACGGCTTGCCCATCGGGAGTGCAGTACGACAAGTTGCTGGAAGCCACGCGCCCGCAGATCGAGCGCCACTATGCGCGCCCCTGGCCCGACCGGCTGTTTCGCCGCCTGCTGTTTGCCGTGCTGCCCTATCCGGCCCGCTTGCGCGCCGCCGCTGCGCCGCTGTGGTTCTATCAGGCAACGGGGCTGCGGCGGCTGGTGCAGGCATCCGGCCTGCTGCCCCGCCTCCCGGCCCGCGTGCAGGCGGTGGAGGCGCTGCAACCGCCGATCAGCCTGGCCGGCCTGCGCGCGCGGTTGCCGGGGCGGGTCCGTGCGCGGGGCACGCGCCGCCGTCGCGTGGGCCTGCTGCTGGGCTGCGTGCAGCGCGTGTTTTTCGCTGAGGCCAACGCCGCGACCGCACGCGTGCTGGCGGCTGAAGGCTGCGATGTGATTATCCCGCCGCAGCAGGGGTGCTGCGGCGCACTGGGGGTCCACGCCGGGCAGGAAGGGGATGCGCTGGCCTTCGCCCGCCGCCTGATCCTGGTGTTTGAGCGCGCCGGGGTGGATACCATCGTCATCAACGCCGCCGGCTGTGGCTCCAATATGAAAGAATATGGGCATCTCTTGCGCGACGATCCGCTGTATGCGGCGCGGGCGCAGGCGTTTTCGGCCAAGTGTCGCGACATCACTGAAGTTCTGGCCGAACTCGAACCCCGTGCGCCCCGCCATCCGATGCCGCTGACGGTGGCCTACCATGATGCCTGCCATCTGCAACACGCGCAAGGCATCCGGGCCGCGCCTCGTCAGGTGCTGGCGACCATTCCCGGCTTGCGCGTGGTCGAGATCGCCGAGTCGGCCATCTGTTGCGGGTCGGCGGGCATCTACAACCTGGTCGAGCCGGCACCGGCGCTGGAATTGGGGGATCGCAAAGTGCGGAACGTGATCGCGACCGGCGCGCAGGCACTGGTCACCGGCAATCCCGGCTGCCTGTTGCAGATCCAGAGCGGCTTGCGCCGCGCCGGTCACCCCCTGCCCGCCCTGCACACCGTCGAACTGCTGGATGCCTCCATCCGGGGCGTGCTGCCCTCTGCCCTGCGGCGCGCATAAGCTGCGCCCGATCCCTCACTTGCGCGCTGCGCCTCTGCCCAACTGAGCCATCATTGTAGAACCCCCCCGGAGGGGGTATTGACAATGGGGCGGAACGGTGTTATACTTGGAACAAGACCCCTTCCTACCGGGTTGGGTGTGGACAGAATAGAGGAGTAAGAGATGCGATCCCAAACGACAAAAGAAGATGCCCTGAAGCGATTAGCCTATATCGAAGGGCATCTCAAGGCGATCCGCAAGATGGTGGAAGAGGATCGCTATTGTGTAGATGTCCTCAAACAGACCTACGCCGTGCAACGCGCCCTGGATAAGTTTGAGGCCACCTTGTTGCACGGCCACCTGAACGCTTGCGTGCCCGAAGGCTTCCATGCGGGCAAGGACCAAGCGATGATCGAGGAACTGGAAGCCCTTTTTGAGCTATCCCGCCGCTAGGCAGGACGCTGGAGACCAAACTGCAATGGCAATTGAACAACAGACCGCTCGCCCACCTACTGGCCCCGTGCAGGAAGTGCAACTGCCGATTGGCGGCATGACCTGCGCCTCGTGTGTGCGCCGGGTGGAAAAAGCCCTGGCGAAAGTCGCGGGGGTGCAGAGCGCGGGAGTCAACTTGGCGACCGAGCGCGCCACCGTCACCTACGACCCGGCCACCGTGGATCTGCCGCGCTTGCGCGAAGCCGTGGAAAGCGCCGGCTACACCGTGCCGATGGCCGAGGCGATCTTGCCCATCGAGGGCATGACCTGCGCCTCCTGTGTGCGCCGCGTCGAAAAGTCGCTGGCGAAGTTGCCCGGCGTGGAAAACGTCGGGGTCAACTTGGCGACCGAGCAGGCCACGGTGCATTTCAACCCGGCGATGGTCGGGCGTGGCGAATTTCAGCAGGCGGTGGAGCGGGCCGGCTATGGCTTGCGCCCCGTGGCGACCGCCGCCGTGGCCGGCCCGGCCCAGCCGGTCGGCGACGCGGACGCGGAACGTCGGCAGCATGAGATTACCGTGCTGCGGAACCGCTTCGTGCTGAGTTTGGCGGCGGGCGTGCTGATCATGGCCGGGATGTTCCTGCCGCTGCCCTGGCCGATGGAGCAACGCTATTGGGCGATGTTCCTGCTCGCTACACCAGTGCAGTTCTGGGCGGGCTGGGGCTTCTATACCGCCGCCTGGCGCGCCGCCCGCCATCTGGCGACCAACATGAACACGCTGATCGCCGTCGGCACCTCGGCGGCCTACTTCTATAGCGTGTTTGTGACCCTGTTCCCGGATGCGCTGCGCGTGGGGGCCATTGTGCCCGAAGCCTACTACGATACCTCGACGCTGGTTATTGGGCTGATCCTGATGGGCCGCTATTTTGAGGCGCGCGCTAAAGGCCGGACCGGTGACGCAATCCGTAAGTTGATGGGCCTGGCCCCACGCATAGCGCGTGTCGTGCGCGGCGACACTGAAGTTGATCTACCGCTGGAGCAGGTGCAGGTCGGTGACATCCTGCGCGTGCGCCCCGGCGATAGCGTGCCGGTGGACGGTGTGGTGGTCAGCGGGCAGTCGAGTGTGGATGAAGCGATGCTGACCGGTGAGAGCTTGCCGGTGGAGAAGGGGCCGGGCGCGCCGGTGATCGGGGCCACGCTCAACAAGACCGGCTCGTTCACCTTCCGCGCCACGCGGGTGGGCCGCGATACGGCCCTGGCTCAGATCGTTCGCATGGTGGAGGAGGCGCAAGGCTCCAAAGCGCCCATCCAGCGCCTCGCCGACGAGATTTCGTCCTACTTTGTGCCGGTGGTGCTAGGGCTAGCGCTGCTGACCTTTATGGTCTGGTTCTTGTTTGGCCCGGCCCCGCAGTTCACTTATGCCCTGGTGGCGACGATTGCCGTGCTGATCATCGCCTGCCCCTGCGCGCTGGGCCTTGCTACGCCGACCGCGATCATGGTCGGCACGGGCAAAGGCGCGGAGTATGGCGTGCTGATCCGCGGCGGCGAGGCGCTGGAAAGCGCGCACCGCCTCACGGCCATCGTCCTCGATAAGACCGGCACCCTGACCCGTGGCAAGCCTGCCGTGACCGACATCGTGCCTGCGGCGGGCATGACCGAGGGCGAGTTGCTGCGGCTGGCGGCCAGTGCCGAGCGGGGATCGGAACACCCGTTGGGCGAGGCCATCGTGACGCGGGCCACGGAGTTGGGGCTACCGCTGGTCGCGACGACCGCTTTCCAGGCGCTGGCCGGGCAGGGCATTGCGGCGACGGTGGATGGGCGCGCACTCTTGCTGGGCAATCTGCGCCTGATGGAAGCTCACGGCATCGTGCTGCATGGGTTGGAGGAGCGCGCTCAGGCACTGGCCGCCCAGGGCAAGACCCCGATGTATGTGGCTGCCGACGGTCAGGTAGCCGGCCTGATCGCCGTCGCCGATACGCTGAAACCGGAGTCGGCGGACGCGGGACGTGAACTCCAGGCGCTGGGCCTGGAGGTCTGGATGCTGACCGGCGATGGGGCGGCCACGGCGCAGACCATTGCCGCCGCCGTCGGCATCCGCAATGTGCTGGCCGACGTGCTGCCTGCGCAGAAGGCCGCCAAAGTGCGTGAGCTACAGGCGCAAGGCAAAGTGGTGGCGATGGTCGGCGACGGCATCAACGACGCACCGGCCCTGGCGCAGGCCGACCTGGGCGTGGCTATCGGCACGGGGGCCGACGTGGCAATGGCGGCGTCCGACATCACGCTGGTCGGCGGCGATGTGCGCGGCGTGGTGACGGCAATTGCGCTCTCGCGGCGAACGATGGGCACCATCCGCCAGAACCTGTTCTGGGCTTTTATCTATAACGTGGTGCTGATCCCGGTCGCCGCCGGCATCCTGTTCCCGCTGTTCGGGCTGTTGCTCAACCCGATCATGGCTGGGGCGGCAATGGCGATGTCCAGCGTCAGCGTCGTGAGCAATTCGTTGCGGCTCCGCAGCTTCCAGCCGCCCAAAGATGCCGCCGCGATCCTGCACCCCAGCCTACGCAGCCGCGTGGCCGATGTCAGCTATCTGCTGGTGATTGGACTGCTGGCGCTGGCGGTAGGAGCCGGATCGTTATTCCTCTTGCGGCCGGCCGGCATGGCTGCAATGAACGGTGGAGATACTACGATGAATATGGGATCCAGTCCCGCCGGGGCGGTCGCCGGGGTGCGCCTCGCTACCGACACGGCGGTGCAGCCGGGGGTCACCACGACGCTGACCTTGTGGATAACCGACGCGGCCGGGCGGCCGGTGAACCCGGTGCTGGCGCATGAACGGCCGATGCACCTGATTGTCGTGAGCCGCGACTTGCGCCAATTTGCCCATATTCACCCGCAAAACAGCGGGCCAGTGGGCCAGTATAGCGTGGCCTACGCTTTCCCGGTGGCCGGCGACTACATCCTCTATGATGAATTGCAACTGGCCGGGCACGACGATGAGGTGCATCGCTTCGATCTGCGCGTCGGCTCGGCCGGCAGCGCAGCGGCGACCCTGACCCCTGATATGGGACCGCAGCAGAGTGACGGTTATAGCGCCGACCTCTTGCCGAGTGGCCCGATCCGGGCAGGGCAACCCACCGGCTTTGTGGTGCGTGTGACGCGGGCCGGGCAGCCGGTGACCGACCTCCAGCCCTACTTGGCCGCCGCCGCCCATGTCGTCGCGCTGGACGCGCAGGCCGGTGGCTTCAGCCACATTCACGGCATGGCCGGTGATCAACCGCCCCTGGCCGGAATGATGGATATGAGCGCGCCCCCGGCGCAGTTTGGCCCCACGCTGGCCTTCAGCCGGCAGTTTCCCCAGCCGGGCCTCTACAAAATGTGGGCCCAGTTTGCGGTGCAGGGCCGCGTGATCACGGTCGCCTGGGTTATCGCGGCCCAGTAAAACCCTGTGTCGGCAGGTCGTCTGCCAGCACCCCATAGCTCTATAAGAAGAAGGAGAACAACACGATGTCGAACATCATCCTCGAAGTCCCGGACGTGTCTTGCGCGCATTGCGAGAAGACGATTGTCAATGCGTTGGCGCAGCAGCCGGGCGTGCAGAGCGTGCAGGTGGATATTCCCGCTAAGGTGGTCTACCTGGACTATGACCCCGCGACCCTGCCGCTGACTCAGGTGCAGGCCATTCTGGACGAAGAAGGCTACCCCGTCGCCGCCACGCGCGAGGGGCAGGCTCCCGCGCCCCGCAAAGGCGCGGTCATCCCGCTGTTGGGCAAGTAGCCGCAGCCCGTGCCTACAGGCGTGGGCGCTGTACTTTACATAATAAGGCAATAGGGGAACGCACAGCATAAACCCGCAGCATACTGAGGATTCATTGATTTGGCATCTTCGGGTTCTGCGGGTTTATGGCGTGCGTTCCCCTATTCTATGCGGATAACCAATCGGGCAGACTTGTCGCCTATTTTACGCCTGTGATATAATGGCGGCGTGATGCGCGCAGGACGGGCAGGAGGGTAGGCGACAGATGGGCTTTTTGGATCGCGTGCGGGCCAGTTTTGCTCAGGCGAGTGGGGGACGGGCGACGTTGGCGCTGACTCTGGAGCCGTCCACCGCCCAGCCCGGTGATAGTGTGGCTTACGAATTAGTGCTGACCACCACTGGACCGCTGAACGCCGACGGCATCACGATTGGCCTCTACGGCTGTGAGCGGATTCGCAGTGGTGGCGCCGCTCTGCTGCCCGCAGAGTGGACGCCCACCGGCGAACCGACCGCCGGAGGACCGGTGGGCGAACTGCTGACCTATCAACAAAACGCACCGATGCAGGTCAGCGCGTTAAGCCTGCCCGCCGGCCATACGCAACAGTTCCACGGTACGATCCTTGTACCGGCCGATGGGCAGCCGACCTATCGTGGTATGGCCGCTCAACACCTCTGGCTGGTGCGCGCCCGCGTGATCATCCCGCTTGGCGACGAAGTGAGTGTCGAAGCCGAGCTGACAGTACGCTGAGAGATCGTATCGGCGGCTCTTACAGTCCTCTCCATTCAATAAGGATACCTTATGACCGTAGATGATGCCCACCAGTGGCGTGCCCAGGGACTGGCAGCGCTCCAGATCGGCGACCGGGCCGGCGCGCGGGCGGCACTCACTGCGGCCGTGCAACGCGATCCCCAAGATGCGGTCGCCTGGTATGCGTTGGGCACGCTGCAACATGACCCACAACGGGCGCTTGCCGCGTTTGAGCGCACGTTGGCTCTTGACCCTAGCCATGCCGCCGCACAAGCGGCGGCCGCGCAGGTGCGCCGCTACCTCGGTCAAACCGCGCCCGTAACCGCCACGCCGGCTCCTACCACGCCTTCCATACCGGCTGCGGCCCAGCTGAATCCCCCGCCGGCCGCTGTGATCACCCCTGCGGCTGTTGCGGGCCAACCCGGACCGGCCCCTGCACCTTTCGCCCCTATGATCGCGCCTGCGCTTGCGGCTCCACCCATGTCTGCACCCCGTGCTCCCCTGGCGGCGCCTGCGCCCGCGCCTTTCGCCTCCAGAGTCGCGGACGCAGCGACGGCTCCCACGGTTTTCGCCGCAGATCCCCGCCCGCCCGCCGCCCCGCTCACGCCCATACCGGCGACTCAGCGTCTCAACGATCTGGCGCAACAGGGTATCGCGGCGGCTCAAGCGGGCTGGCGGGCGGAAGCGCGTGAGGCGCTGCTGCAAGTAGTCGCGACCGATGAAAGCTACGAAGCCGCCTGGTATTGGCTGAGTACGGTGGTGGACGACCCAGCGGATGTAGAAGTGGCGCTGGAAAATACGCTACACCTCAACCCGCAGCACACAGCGGCCGCCGCCCGGCTGCGTGAATTGCGCGGACAACCTGCCACTACTATCCCTGTGGTGCTACCATCCGTGGCGATTGTTGTTCCTACCGCCGCTCCGGTTGCCCTACCTGTTGTGCCGGCCGCGCCGGCTCCCCCGGTCCTGCCTAATCCCACCGCCGCACCCATTATGCGACCTACACCGGTTCCGCCGGTCCCGCTTAACACCACCAGCTCTGCTGCGCCTGTTACTGATATGCGGCCTATAGCGGCCCCGCCTAACACCACCAGCCCCGCTGCGCCTGCTACCGATCTAGCGGTCGGCGGCGAGCTGCTGCCCGCCACCGACCCGGAGGACTACCGCCCGCTAATCGGCCAGATTATGGCGAAACGCTACCTCGTGCTGGCCCCTTTCCCCAGCGGTGGGTTAATGGTGTTGCTGGCGAGCGATGTCAAGAACGGCAGCTACCTGTTGATTCGGGCGGACACGGAAGTTCCCGGCAAACCGAGCGGCATGGTGGCGAAACGCGGCTTTGTGCATAACGGGCGTAGCTATGTTGTGAGTAATATCGGGCTAAACGGTCTCAGTTTGCGGACGTTTCTGGATGCTGTGGGCCGCTTGCCGGCGGCGCAGGCGGTGCAATACGGCCTGCAACTCATCCGCATCGCCCGTCGTGGGCGCGGCTTATTGCTGGAACGCCGCACCTGGCGACCCGAATCGATCACGATCACCGCTGACGGCGCACTGGATCTGACCGCGCTGCCGGGCATGGACGAAGAACGGCCGGCGCCGTCCAGCCTTTCGCCCCCCGAACACCACGCCGGGCGCCCACTGGATGCCCGGTCCGATGTCTATTTAATCGGTGCATTGATCTATTATTTGCTCACCGCCTCGGCCCCCCCGGAGGCGATGCCGCTGCCGCATCCCGAAACACCGGCCGACCGCCGGGCTGCCCCCCGCTTGGTCGCCGAGTTCCCGGCGGCGCCGGGTATGCCGCTCCGTGTGGCGGGCGTCTTAGCCAAAGCGTTACAGGCCGACCCCGCCGCCCGCTATCCGACGTTAGCTGCGTTTGAAGCGGCGCTGCAAGAATTGGCGGCTGATCTGCGCCAAGAGGAGGCGAGCCGACGGATCCGGCAAAGTTTGCTGCCGCGCCTGATCGCTGCCGCGTTGTGGGTGGGCGCTTTTATCAGCGCAATGCTGATACTCGGCTTCATTTTAACCAACCGCGACGATCCGTTGAAAGCCTTGCGCTTGCGCTTTATGCCGCCGCCCCCGCCTACAGCCGGCTCGGGGGTGACTACGGGGCTACCGGATACCGGCCCGGCTCCTGTAGGATCGGCGTTGCAGCGGATGGCGATCTTCGCGCCCGGTGGTCGCAACAGCCTCAACCATTTGAGCATCACCCAGGTGGACAGTAGCCGCTCCCCGATGACCACAGTCTATTTTAGCGCTGTTAGCAACGATTATAAGCCGGTGAGCGACCTCCAAGCCCGCGATTTCACCGTTCTCAGCGACACCGTGCCGATCACCAATTTTCAGGTGGTGAATCTGTGGAGCATAACCAGCACCGTGTCGATCTACCTGGTTATGGACACCAGCGCCAGCATGGCAGGGGCACCGCTGGCGGCAGCGCAAAAGGCGGCCCGTCAGTTCGTGAGCCTGTTTGGTCCCGCCGATCAGTTCGGCTTGATCCGCTTTAACGATCATACCGATCTGTTACAGCAGGCGACGGCGGATAAAACTGCCGTGCTGACTAAGATTGCCGGTTTGGATGCCTTTGGCAACACAGCGCTCTATGACGCGATTCATCAGGCAGTGGATTATGCTGCTCGTACCGACGGCCGGCACTTGGTGGTAGTCCTCAGCGACGGTAAGGACACGGCTAGCAGCAGCTTTGGTCGGGCAGATGTAATCAGCTATGCCCAAGAGCATAGTATCCCTATTTATGTTATCGGCTTGACGGGTAGTGAGGATTACGACGGTGCAACGCTGACTGCGCTGGCCCAGGCGGGCGGCGGCGAGTTGCTGGAGTCGCCTGACCCTGAGCAGTTAGCCGGTCTTTACCAGTTGATCGCCTTCCAGGTGGCCGGCAGCTATCGCTTGACCTTCACTGGGACGGGTGGGGCGGGCAGTCACACGATCAAAATCACGACCACTTCGGGCGACCAACCGTATAGCGGCAAGGCCGGCTATACGCTGAAGTAAGCAACACCGCAAGTCTACTCCTATACTTGTGCGCCGCAATCAGGGTTACGCACTGCTAATGCAGTGGGGCCGCTTCTACCCGTTCGGCGGCGGGATCTTCGATGGGCGGGCCTTCATACTTAACATGGACTTTGCTGATGCGGCGGCGGTCCATCGCGGCCACCGTGAAGCGGATGTCGTGCCACAGGATCGTGTCGCCGGGATCGGGGATACGCCCCTGCTGCTCCAAGATGAGCGCGGCCACCGTGCTGTCTAGCTCGGTATCGCGGATACGCAGGCGCAGCCGCTCCACAATGTCGGCCAATGAGATATTACCCGCCACCTGCAACTCGCCCGGCCCGATCTCTTGTAGCGGCGCTTCTTCGTGTTCAAACTCATCTTGAATATCGCCTACGATCTCTTCCAGCAGGTCTTCCAGCGTCAGCAGGCCCGACACGCCACCAAACTCGTCCACGGCGATTGCCATGTTCTGTCGTCCGCGCTGCAGCTCGCGCAATAGCTCGCCGACCAGCTTGGTTTCCGGCACAAAGACGAGGGGATGACTGATGGCGTTCAATGGTTCGGCAGTGCGCCCGTCAATATACGCGCCCAGCACATCTTTGGCGAAGACCATGCCGACGATATTTTCGCGGTCGCTCTGGTAGATCGGGATGCGGGCATAGCCCGATTTGCGGACGTGCGGCCCCGCTTCGGCCACGCTCATGTCCGCCGATAGTTCAAACATATCGGGGCGCGGCATCATGATCTCGCTCACCCGGCGGTCGGTAAACTCAAAAATGTTGCGGATCATCTGCTGTTCGCTGGCTGTGACCACTCCTTCGTCTTCGCCGGTTTCCACCATAGACATAATTTCGGCTTCGCTGATACTGGGCATCGCGGCGCGGTGACTGCCTCCCAACAGGCGCACGATGAGATTAGTGGTGCCGGTGAGGAACGCGACGACCGGACCCAACAGCCGTGCCATCAGCCCCACCGGCCCGGACACCCGCAAGGCAATCGATTCGGCCAGCTCGATGCCCAGTGTTTTAGGCACCAGTTCGCCAAAAATCAGCACAACAAACGCATCACCAATGGTGACAAAGATAAAGGCCACTGTATCGGCGGTCGGTGAGTCCAGGTGCAACGGCGCGCCAACCAACAGCCCTTTTACCCCATCAACCAGGCTGACCGCGCCGAAAGCCGACGCAAAAAAGGCGGTCAGTGTTACTCCGACCTGCACAGTGGCGATAAAACTGCGCGGATTGTGCAATAAGCGCTGCACCCGCCGCGCCGCTGGGTTGCCGTCGTCAGCTAACTGCTTGATACGTGCCCGTCGCACGGAGATAATCGCGATTTCTGCCGCGTTCAAGAACGCGTTAATTAAGACCAAAAGTGCGATAACCGCTAAATGACCTAACGTGCTGTTCAACCAAAGACTCCTCTAACGACCCCTTTATGCACCATGCTCCAAGTAATCCCGCCCTAAATAAAACGCAGAATCACACTATTGTACCACGTTTAGCGGCTGCTTGTCGCCTCACAAAGTGAGCAGGGGCGTGTTCTTGTTTGGCAGGCTTGCCGGTATCCGTGTCGGCGCACAGAGTTGGCGGGCAGGGCGGGTGCGCCCGGCAGCCGTACCAGCCATAGCATAAATTGGCACAAATATCGCTCCTATACGACCTTCTCAGTGATAAATCCACGAACTTCTGCTATACCAAAGGCAGCTACACAGCAGTTCAACTTCAATCCCCGGTGCTGGGCCGCCCGTAGGCAAAATACGTGGGCGCGAATGGGGACGCAATAGCTATTATTTCCGTACCGCTGCCCCTAGCCGTAGATACTAACAGCGAGGGCAATCTCGACCAAACCGATAACCTCGCCGCCGAACCTTGAGTTGCGCCACAGCAAACGGCCCCTCTTCTAATCCAGAAAGAGGGGCCGCTTGTTTGGACCCGCTGTGTGTTCCTGCCTGCGGCAGGAGTAGCGAGGTTAGCTTGTTGTCGTCTGTTGATTGCGTGCGCCGACCAACGCCGGCTCGACCGGCGTAGGAGCCTCATGTACGCCGGTGACGGGCGGCGCGATCGGCACCGGCGTGCCCTCGTCGTCGGAGCTGCGACGGGTTAGGCGGCGGCGAATGCTGTCAAAGATACTGTAGACCACCGGTACGACCAGTAGCGTCAGCAGCGTCGAAGTGAACAGGCCGCCGATAACCACGGTGCCTAATTCCGCCGCGATGAGGGAGCCTGCGTTGCTGATCGCCAGTGGGATCAGGGCGATAATAGTAGCGATAGCCGTCATCAAGATGGGCCGCACGCGCACGCGCCCGCCGTGGATCAGCGAGTCGTAGGTGTTGTAGCCCAGCCGCTTGTGTTGCTCCACCATATCGAGCAACACGATGGCATTGGTCACTACGATACCGACCAGCATCAGCAAGCCGATCATGGCGCTGATGCCGAACGGCTTGCCGGTGACCCAGAGTGCCAGGAACGAGCCGATAAAGGCCAGCGGCAGCGCGAACATGATGACAAACGGCGTGGAGAGCGAGCCGAAGAACAGGACCATCACCACATAGACCAAACCGATAGCGATCAGGAGCGCAGTACCCAGTTGGCCGAACGCTTCGGTGAACTGCGCCGAAGAGCCGCCGGTCGAGATTTTGATGCCCGCCGGAGCCGTGGCTTTGATGTCGTTCACGATCTTTGTGGCCGCCGCCTGCACGCCGCTAATACTCTGAGAGGTAATCGTGCCGCTGACGCTCACGGCCCCGTCCTGATTCACGCGATTAATCGAGACCGGCCCCTGCCCTTCGGTCACCGCCGCGATGTCGCTGAGGGGCACTGGGTTCACCGCGCCGACCCGGATCGCTTTGATCGCGTCGAGGCTGTTGAAGCCGCTGGGGTTATAGCCGACCAGCACATCGTAGGGCGTGCTGTCAATCGTGATGGCGGTCACCTTCTGGTTGGTCAGTAGGCCACGCACCTGCCCCGCGATCTGGATCGCGCTGCTGCCATGCACGAGTGCCTTATCGGGGTCTACTTTGATACTGATCTGCGGCTTCTGTGCCTGGAGGTCGGTCTTGACGTTCACCAGATCCGGCACTGTTTTAAGCTGATCGGCCAACTGCCGGCTGACCATGCGCAGGTCGGCGGCGTTGGAGCCGGTGACGGTGAGCGCGAAGGCCGAGCTGCTGGGCCCGCCGGTGGTGCTGCCGGTGGTCACGCTCTGCTCTTTGATGGCGCTGTTCGCCTTGAGCAGCGCGCGCACTTTGTTGGCTTCTGCGTCCAAGTCTGCATCGGGTTTCAGGTTGATGGTCAGGCTGGCCGCGTTATCGCTTCCCAGTCCGGTGAAGGCGCTGGCGTTCGAGTCGGTGTTGGCCCCCATGGTCACTTGGTAGTTTCTCACCGCCGGGTCTTTCGCCAACGCATCTTCAATCGTCTTCGCCACGGTGCTGGTGGTCTGGACATCGGTGCCGGCGGCCAGGGTCAGGCCGGCGCTGATCACCTTGTCGCTGCCCAGATTCAAGAAAGTGGTGCCGATTGCGCCCAGCACTAGGGGCAGTAGACTACCCACAAACAGCAGCGCGGCCAGCGCCAGCGTGCCCAGCTTGGTCCAGCGGTTCCGCAAGGCCAGGGTGAGCGCGGGCGTGTAGATGCGCTGCACCAACGTGTCCGGCGCTTCGCCGATGGCGGCCGCTTTGGTCCCGGCTGGGCGGCGTTCCGGGCGGATGAAGAGCGCGGCCAGCACGGGCACAATCGTCAGTGCGGCCAGTAACGAGGCCAGTAAGGACAACGACACCGCGATCGCGAACGGGCGGAAGATTTCGCTGATGAAGCCGGCCAGGAAGCCGAGCGGCAGGAACACCGAAACGGTGGTCAGGGTGGAGGAGGTAATGGCCGAAGCCACTTCGCGCGTGCCGTTATAGGCTGCTACGCGCGGTGATTCGCCTTCATGAATGTGGCGATAGATGTTTTCCAGCACCACGATACTATCATCTACCACGCGCCCCACCGCCACCGCCAGTCCAGCCAGGCTCATAATGTTCAGCGAGAGGCCGAACACGTTGAGCAGGATAAAGGCGAACAGCACGGACATGGGAATTGAGACCGCCGTCACCAGTGTCGAGCGGATACTCCGCAGGAACAAGAGGATCACGAGGATCGCTAGAACCGCGCCCGATACGCCTTCGCGGATCAGGCTATTCAGTGATTCTTCGATGTAGCCGGCTTGGCCGAAAACCTGCACCACTTCAGTGCCGGGCAGCTTCGCTTTCAGGTCGGTCAGTTTCGCGTCAATAGCATGGGCGGTCGAAACGGTGTTGGCGTTTTGCGTTTTGTAGATCACTAGGCCCAGGCTGGGCTTGCCGTTGGTGCGGGCGATACTCGACGCGGCCACGTTGGTCAGTTCGACCGTCGCCACATCTTGCAGGGCCACCGGTTTCGGCACCGCCGGCGGCGCTCCGGTGGTGCCCGCTGCGCCTGCTCCGGTCGGTGCGCCTGTTGTACCCGCCGGCGCGCCGGGGCCGCTCGGCGGTCCGTTGCCGGCGGTGGTGCCCGCACCGGGCGCGGGGAGTGTGCCGGTGATTACGCCGCCGATCGGTGCCGGCGTGCTGCCGGTCGCCCCAGTGCTATCCGTTGTGGGGCTGGGGGTCACACTTGGCGTAGCCCGTCTGGCGGCCGGAGTCGGCGTTTTCTTGCCGTTGCTCACAGTGGCAACCGCCGGCGGAGCCGCCAGCCCGACGCTACCCAGCGCACTTGATACGGCAGCGGGAGCCGCACCGTTCGGCGGCCCGGCCGGGGCCGGTGCGCCCGGCGCGCCTGTACCACTCGGTGCGCCATAGCCACCCGGCGCACCCGTGCCGCCGGGCGCACCGGTCCCAGCCGGCCGTTGCATCCCGACGACGATCTTGCGCAGGTCGTCTATCGTGGTGAACTCATGATTCACCACGACCGGCACGCTCTGGCCGGCGTTCACAATGGTGCCTACGGGGAAGTTGACGTTGTTGGCCTGCAATACGCCCTGCACCTGCGCGGCGGTCAGCCCATTGTCGGCCAACTTTTTCTCGTCCAGCGTGATCAAGATCTGCTTGTTTGAGCCGCCACTGATCGAGGCTGAGTTCACGCCCGCCACGCCCTGGATTTCGGGCAAGACTTGCTCGCTGACCTGGCGGCGCAGATTACTCAGGGCATCGGGGCCGGCTGCGCCGGTGTTGATCGTATAGGCCACCAGTGGGATATCGCTGAAATTGAAGCGGCCCACGGTCGGTTTTTGCGGCAATTGGCTGGGCAGCGTTAGGCGGTTGACGATGTCCTGCACCTTCTGCTGCGCCTTGTCCATGTTGGTGCCGTACTCATATTGCAACGTCACGAACGACACACTATCGTTGGAGGTGGAACTGGTGCTTTTCAGGTTTTCGGTGCCGGCCAGCGCCCGCTCAATCGGCGCGGTCACATCGCGCAACACATCGTCGGGCGAGGCACCGGGATAGACGGTGAAGACTGTGATGCTGGGAATGTCAATATTCGGCAACAGTTCACTCTTGAGTCCGGTAGCCGCAAAAATGCCGCCGACGATGACAAACACCGCCAACAGCAGCACGACCGCGATGCGGTTCAAGGCTCCTTTAGTAATAAAATGCATCGTTTCTTCCTCTCCACTACCCTGGTTCCTCTAAGTTTTCGCCTAAACCCGGTTCCAGATCCGCCTTTTATCACATTTATCTAACATAATGATACATTGGTTCATAGCTATAATCAATACGCTAAAAGACCGATTTAAGTCACACTTTTATATGTGTAATTTTTCACAATAGTTACGGATGCAACCGAAGCGCTGGATTGCTTGTACTGAGGAGGAGAGGGGTGGGCCGCCGGCCCACCCCTCCAGGGGTCGTTCAGGAAGTAAGCAGCCGTCCCTGGGCCGCGCCTCCGCTAGTGTCTTCGTTCTCCTCTATCGCTTCGGGGTTCGCGCCTTCGCCCATTTCTAGGCCGGGCGGCGGGCCGTTGCTCTTGCGGAGGGGGATCTCGCGCAGGAAGGCCGTTGCCACGATAGCGACCACCAGCACGCTGCCGCCGATCAGGAAGGCTTCGGTGGTTGCCGTTGCCAGGGCTGGGCGCATCGCGTCTAGCAGCGTGTTGAGGATGGTTTGGGCCGCCGCTGCCGGTGCGCCTTGCGCCTGGATGGTGGCCTTGATCGTCGCCTGGGCTTGCGGATTGACCAGCGCCTGCGGGTTCAAGTTACTCAGCATCGCGGCGGGGATGCGCCCGGCGAGTTGCGGGTTCAGCTTGGCTAACTGGGCCACCGTTTCGCTTTGGAAGCGATTGTTGACCACCGAGCCGAGGACGGCTATGCCGACGGTGCCGCCGATGGATCGGAAGAACGTCGTCGCCGATGTCACCACGCCCATGCGACTAGCTGGGAAGGCGTTTTGCACGACCAGGGTGTAGAGCGGCATGGCGATGCCCAAGCCAAAGCCCATGATGACCATAAAGATAATCGTTTGCCAGCGCACCGTGCTCAGGCTCATGGTCGAGAGCAGGAGCAGCCCCACCGTCAGCAGGGTCATGCCGACGATGCCGAGGATACGGTATTTACCGGTGCGGCTCAGGAGCTGGCCGGAGATGATGCTGGCCGCCACGAGCGAGAGCATCATCGGCGTGACGGCATTACCGCTGCTGGTGGCGCTGTCGCCCTGCACGCCCTGGATAAAGAGCGGGATATAGCTGATTGCGCCGAACATTCCCACGCCAGTCAGGAAGACGGTGACAACGGATAGGGTGAAGGTTCGGTTCTTGAACAGGTCAAGCGGGATAATCGGTTCTTTGGCCCGCGACTCGACAAACAGGAAGGCCAGCAGGAAGACCACGCCCACGCCAAGCAGTCCTAGCGTGTTGGCGGAGTCCCAAGCCCAGTCTTTGCTGCCGCCCAGCGAGAGAGCCACCAGCAGCGGCGTGAGGCCGGCAATGAGCGTGGCTGCGCCGGTCCAGTCAATCGCCTTGCGGAGACCGGCGGGTTTAATGTTGGGGAAGGTGGTCAGCAGCACGGCCAGCGCGATGAGACCCACCGGCACGTTGACATAAAACACCCAGCGCCAGTTCAGGTTATCGGTGATATAGCCGCCGGCCGTGGGGCCGAAGACGCTTGCCAAGCCCCATACGCCGCCGAACGCCCCTTGCCAACGCCCGCGATCCGCCGGCGGCACGAGGTCGCCGATGATGGTGAAGGCGTTAGCGAACATAATGCCGCCGCCCAGCCCTTGCAGGGCGCGGAAGCCGATCAGTTGCCAGATGTCGGTCGCCTGCCCACAGAGCATCGAGCCGATCAGGAAGGTGACGATGCCACCGATAAAAAACCACTTGCGGCCGTACATATCACCCAGTTTGCCGAAGATCGGCACCGAGATGGTCGAAGTGAGCATATAGGCCGTAAAGACCCAGGCGTAATGCTCAAAGCCGTTCAGTTCGCCGATGATCTTGGGCATGGCCGGGCCGACAATGGTTTGGTCGAGCGCGGCGAGCAAGATGCCCAGCAGCACGCCGCTCATCACGACGAGCAAGTTTCTGGTAGGAGCCGCGCTGGTGCTGTCTACGGTGGGCGCAGGGGCGGTTCTAGTAGCGATTGCCATTGGTGGAAGACTCCTCTCCTCGCACTAGTGTGGAGGATACTATAGGTTTAGAATCGGTAATCCGGTCAGCAGCAAGCAATCCTTCGAGGGTATCACACGCCGCAAGTACCAGTGCCAATTGATCGGAGGTCAGTGGTTGCAGAAAACGCTCCATTGCGAGGCGGAAGCGGAGTTCCAACTGACCGGCTAGGCTATAGCCCTCACTGGTCAGGCGTAGCCAGATTCTGCGCCGGTCATTCGCATCCGGGTGGCGGTCCACCAAACCACGGGCCACTAAGTTGTCTACGGTGCGGGAAACAGTGGGGGCAGTGACGTGCATTCGCTCGGCCAACTCACCCATTGTGAAATCTTGATGACTGAGTATATGTAAAATCCGCACTTGCCCTTCGCCCATATCACAAAAGGCGGGCGGCAGATCGTCGCGGCTATCGTTTTTCATCTGGCGAAACATTGCCGGAATCACGCTCATCAGACGTTGCGCTGTCTGGTCTACAGCGGGACTTACCCCATTGTCCACTGTGTAGTCGTCTCTCAGATCCACCACTATGGTCCTTCATCTCTCTAAGCTAGGCTAATCGTCAATGTTTAGCCTAACTATTTGTTAGTGCCCCTATTGATTAGCAGCGACATTTGTTAGCTACACTAAATAATACCATAGGCAAAGATCCTTGTCAATAGCTAAGTCCGCCACTAGGCCAAGATCAGCCGAAAGATGTAGGCGGCACAAGGCACCTTTCTTGCTTGCCGATTGCTAATTCTACTTACTTAGGAGGCACCTCCAATGGCAGCTGATCCCGAAATCTCGTTACGAGCGGTAACTCCGGCAGACGCGGCGGGGCCGGCATACGAGTCCGCCGACTCGGCACTGGCGTTGGCGGCCTTGCGCGAACCCGCGCTGTCGTGTATCCGCTGCGACTTGCACCTGACGCGCACCCATGTGGTGTTCGGTGTGGGCAACCCGCACGCGCGGCTGATCCTATTCGGCGAAGCACCGGGGGCCGACGAAGATGCCAGTGGGCTGCCGTTCCAGGGTCGCGCCGGGCAGATGCTCAATAGCTTGTTGGCCGAGGCGGGCATCCGCCGCGACGACATCTGGATCAGCAACACGGTCAAATGCCGCCCGATCAAGGCGGAAGGCCGTCGCTTGGCGAACCGCCCGCCGCGTGTGGGCGAGGTACGCGCCTGCGCGATCTGGCGTAATGGTGAACTGGACCTGCTGCGTGCGCCGCTGATCTGCTGCCTAGGGGCCACCGCCGCCGCTGCGCTGCTGGGGCGTGCGGTAAAGATGACCCAAGAGCGCGGTCAGTGGCTAGCGGGGCCGGAAGGCAGCCGCGTCCTGATCAGCTACCACCCGTCTTATGTCATGCGTCAAGTAGGGGCCGATCTGGATCGTATCCGAGGCGAAGTATTGGTCGATCTGCGCGAAGTCGCGGCCCGGCTCGCCGAACTTTCGGTATGATCGTGGTGTTGCCACTAACACAGAGACCTGGAGACCCGGAGAATTTTGATGGGGTATTTAGCGCTGGATCTGTTCGCTCCGACACTGCTCCAGCGCTAGAAAGTTTGTGTCGTGACCCTTTGCAGAAGCGAGTAATTGTTGAACACGATCCACGCGCCTGAAACGTCTACTCCCGACACCGCCCCAACAGCTCCCCGCCCGCAACGGCCGCGCTTTGCGGCGTTGCGGTCGCGCAACTTCCGCTTGCTGTGGAGTGGGTTGATTGTATCGAACGCTGGGACGCAAATGCAGTCGGTGGCGCAAGGCTACCTGATCTACTATGTGCTGACCCACTCGCCCTTTTGGCTGGGCATGGCAAGCTTGGCCTTCGCTGTGCCGATGGTGCTGTTCCCGCTATTTGGTGGCGCGCTGGCTGACCGAGTAGACAAGCTGACCCTGCTCAAAGTCACACAGAGCGGCCAACTGTTGAGTGCGGCCACGATTACGGTCGTAACATGGAGCGGTCAGGTGAACGTCTGGTGGATTCTGGCGAGTAGTTTTGTCGGGGCCACTTTCCTGGCCGCCGATAATCCGGCGCGCCAAGCGTTGCTGCCCGAATTGGTGGCGCGCGAGGATCTGATCAGCGCAGCGGCGCTCAACGGTGCATCGTATACCGGCGCGGCCTTGATCGGTCCGGCGCTGGGGGGCTTCTTGCTGGCGATGATTGGCCCGGCTTGGCTGTTTGCGCTCAACACCTTCAGCTTCCTGGCGGTGCTGGTTGCACTGTTCCAAATGCGCGACGTGAACAGCCGGCCACAGACGGAGGTAGTGCCGCTGCGTGTCGGCATCAGCCGGCTGTTTGCCTACATCGGGCAGACCCCGTTGGTGGGTCGCTTACTGATCCTGTCGGCGACGACGGGCTTTTTTGGTCGCTCGTATTTGCCGCTCACCCCGGCCTTTGCCCGCGATTTGCTGCACGTCGGCAGCCAGGGCTTGGGGCTCATGTACGCCGCGCCGGGGTTGGGTGCGCTGCTGGGGGCGGGCTTGCTGGCCGGGCGACGCAGCCAATCGGTCGGGCGCAGCTTGTTGGTGGTGATGCTGTTGGGCTTTGCCGGCCTGCTGATTGGCTATAGCGTTACGCCCTGGTTCCCGCTCGCACTGGTGTTGTTGGTCGGCACGGGCCTCACCAGCCAGGTGGGGGCGACAATGATCAGCACGACGCTGCAATTGCGGGTGCCGGGCGCGTTGCGCGGGCGGGTCATGTCGCTCTACGCGATCACGATCATCGGCCTGGCCTCGCTCGGTGCATTGCTCGGCGGCGTGATTGCCGAAGCGACCGGCCCCGGCGTGGCCGTGGGCGTGGGGGCGGTGGTGATGGCCGCCACGCTAGTGTCTATCGCTCCACACCTAGGCGCGATGGATACTAGCGTGGCGGTCTAACCCTTTACGGGTTCTGCATTAGCCCGATGATGTTACCGTCTGCGTCTTTGACGGTGGCGATCAGCTTGCCGCCCCCGACATCTTTGACCGCGTTTTGGGCTTCTGCGCCGGCGGCCAGCAGGGCTTGCAGACTCTGCTGGATGTCTACCACATTGTAGTAGCCGACCGGCCCAGTCATCCCCTGGCGATGCCCATTGGGATCGAGTCCAATGTCCTGGCCGCCCACCCGGAAGCCCACATAGTATGGCTCATCATTAATCGGCGCGACCCCCAACAGTGCGCTGTACAACTGCTTGGCCTGCGCGATGTCTTTGACGGGATAGATGATGGTTTGCATACCTTCACTCATGGCGAACTCCTTCAACTTGTCGTATAACCACTGGTAGATCAGATCGTTCCAGTTTTCCGATCTGGACGCTTTCCTCACCGACGTGGCACGGGAGCCGATCTCCCTGTCACAGCGGATGGGTTGCGCGCATCACTACTATGACGGAACGCGTGGAGGGAATGTGACCGATGGACGACCCCATAAGGCTGGCGGAGCAATTCGAGGTCCAGCGGCCCCGTCTGCGGGCGGTGGCCTACCGGATGCTCGGCTCCCGTAGCGAGGCGGACGACGCGGTGCAGGAAGCGTGGATCCACCTCAGCCGCTCTGACCCGTGCGGTGTCGCGAACCTCGGCGGCTGGCTGACGACGGTGGTCGCGCGGGTGTGCCTCGACCTGTTGCGCGCGCGCAAGTCGCGGCGTGAGGAGCCCCTGGAAGCGTATGTGCCCGATCCGATCATGAGCCGGGCGGACGAGAGCAACCCCGAACACGAAGCGCTGCTGGCCGACGCGCTCGGTCTGGCGCTGCTCGTGGTCCTCGACACCTTGAATCCCGCCGAGCGCCTCGCGTTCGTGCTGCATGACCTATTCGCCGTCCCCTTCGACGAGATTGCGCCCATCGTCGGGCGCTCCCCGCCCGCTGCCCGGCAGCTCGCAAGCCGCGCCCGCCGCCGGGTGCGGGCAGCGGCGACGGTTCCCGACACGGATTACAGCCGCCGGCGAGCAATTGTCGCTGCCTTTCTCGCTGCCGCGCGCGACGGTGACTTCGCTGCGCTTCTCGCGGTGCTTGACCCAGATGTCGTGCTCCGCGCCGACCACGCAGCCGTGCATATGAGCGCATCGCGGCAGGACATGGGCGCACCGAAGCTAGCACGGGAGGTGCGCGGGGCGGCGACCGTGGCCGACACCTTCGTGGGTCGGGCTAGGTTCGCCCAACCGGCGCTGGTGAACGGCGCCGTGGGAGCCGTGTGGGCACCGGGCGGCCGGCCGCGCATTGTCTTCGGCTTCACGATCATGCGCGAGAAGATCGTCGCAATCGAACTACTGGCCGACCCCGCCCGCCTCAGTTGGTTCGCCCTAGCGATCCTCACCGACTGATGCGCCCCGCCACCGCTGTTCGGGCGGGGTGTGTCTGGACTCGTTCACAGCTTGTTGAGTTACTGCCTTTATTTCACCGCCGTGAACGCACGTTGCACAGCGGCGTTGTCGGTGCCGGTGATCAAGGTCAGACTGGTGCTGTTGTGGCGCAGGGCGTAGCTGCGTTCGCCGTCGGTCCACTGGTCGCCGGTGGCAATGCCCGGCGGGAAGCTGAGGCGCAGCGCGGTCTCAAACTCCGTTGCGTCTTTGGCTGTATCCCAGCGCGTACCGAGAATGACGACTGCGGCATTGCCGGCTTGGTAGTGCGCGAACCTTGCGCCTCCCCAGCCGGCGGCAGCGTTATCGGCATTCGTTACGCCGTTATAGCGCAGCAATGCAGCCAAATCGAACTCGCCCAACGTATCCTCGTTGCGGATCGTCCACCCACTGCCGAGCGTGCTGGTGAGCGGCGGTAGGCTGATTGCCAGCGGCATATCGCGTCGGCTTGCCAGGTACTTGTCGGGGTGCAGGATCTGCTCAGTCGAAACCGGCGGATCGGCCAACGCCTTGTTGACGGCGGCAAATCCGCCATGTTGCTGGAGCGTATACACAAACTTGGCTCCCGCATCATAGGGGAAGGTCAGGCTGTCGCGGATATAGGCCGGCGCTTTGTCTAGCGCTGTCGTGGAACTGCCGGCGCTACCTTGCATCAGCGTTGCCAGGTCGGCGGGAGTCATGTAGCGTTGGGCGAATTGTACCTGGGATACAGTCGCGTCACCTTCGATCAGGCTGGTTACCGCCGTATCGTGATCATTGTTGTGTGAGTTATCGGGGCGCAGTTTTTGCAAGTCATAGTAATCGTCTTGCAAGCTATGGACAAACTCGTGGGCTAGGGTGTCTTGCGCTTCGGCTCCCAGCGGCTGCTGGTCATTGCGGACGTAGAGTTCTTTGGTCTTCGGGTCATAGTAGCCTAATACCTGTTCGCTCAGCAGATCAATTTGGATCTGGTAGAGATCTACTGTGCGGTCGGGGATTAGCCGCAGCAGCCAGAGTTCCAGCGCATCGCGCCGCCCCTGATCCGGCGAATAGTTGGCATTTATCTCCTGTTTGAGGTTGCCGGCGATTTGCGCGCTGCTGACGAAGTGTTCCGGTACGTCCCTAGTGGGTTTGAGGCCGCGTAGGGTAGCGGCCTCGGACTCGATTTTGGCAAGTTGGGCCAGCGTGGCCGGTGCGACAGTGGCCTCAGCCAGGGGCGTAGTACCGGTGGTTGCCCCCTGGGGGGTGCCGGTCGCATCTACTGCGGTGGCAAGCGACGTGGTGGTAACGGCCGGCCCGGCAGCAGTGGTGGTCGTGGCGCCGACCGTCGGCGCTAGTGCAATCGTGGCGGTATCGGCTATAATCGGTGACGGGGCGACTGTCAGGGTGGCGACGGTGGGTACGATGGTTGGGGCAACTATCGTGGCTATCGGTGTAGCCGTTGGCGCATCAGGACCGAAAGGCCCGCACGCCGCGGTCAGGATCAACAGGCAGGTGACGAAGATGCTAGGCACGATGCGGCGCGACATACGGGTATTCTCCTTTGGTTGGGCCGCACATTCTTGCGGCACCCTGAGTTGTATACGTAGAATAGCTAGGTTTGTGATGTAATTACCCCCGATCCGTTAGGGATTTCTGGGACCGATTACGTTAAGTGGGAGGCATACATGGCAGGTAGTTTTGCCGATTTAGGGTTAAGTGACGGCATTTTAGCGACGGTAGCCGAATTGGGCTATGAAGAACCGACCCCGATCCAGGAGCAGACGATCCGCCTGCTGATCGAGGGCCGCGATGTGATCGCGCAGGCGCAGACGGGCACCGGTAAGACCGCCGCCTTTGCCATTCCGATCGTCGAGCGGTTGGACCCTGCGGATACGCACGTGCAGGCACTGGTGCTGGCTCCGACGCGCGAGTTGGCGGTGCAGGTGGCCGAGGCTACGCACCGCCTGGGGCGCTCGAAAGGGCTGACGGTGCTGCCGGTCTACGGCGGGCAGCCGATCATCCGCCAGTTGCACGCCCTGGCTCGTGGCGTACACGTCGTGATCGGCACCCCCGGCCGTATTTTAGATCACCTGCGGCGTGGCACGCTGGTGCTGGACGCGGTGAAGTACGTAGTGTTGGATGAAGCCGACGAAATGCTCGATATGGGCTTCATCGAAGACATTGAAGCGATCCTGGACGCAGTACCCGCCGAGCGCCAGATGGGTCTATTTTCGGCAACTATTCCGCCGCGCATTGCCGCACTGGCCGAAAAGTACCTGCGGAACCCGCAACGGGTGACGATTGCGCGCACCGAACTGACCATGCCGGCCATTGAGCAGTGGTATGTCGAAGTGACAGCGCGCAACCGGCTCGATGCCCTGACCCGCATTCTGGACCACGATGAACCGGAGTCGGCGATGATCTTCTCGCGCACCAAGCGTGATGTGGATGAACTGGGCGAGGCGTTGCAGTCGCGGGGCTTTGCCGCCGAGACGCTGCACGGCGATCTCAATCAAGTGCAGCGTGACCGCGTGATGAACCGCTTTCGCAGCGGGCAGGTAGAACTGCTGGTGGCGACCGATGTAGCGGCACGCGGGCTGGACATCAGCGGCGTGACCCATGTGTTTAACTACGCGGTGCCCGAAGATGCCGAGGCGTATGTCCACCGCATCGGGCGCACCGGGCGTGCGGGGCGCACCGGCAAGGCGATCACCCTAGTGCTGCCTAACGAGATCCGGCTGCTGCGCGTGATCGAGCGCGTGCTGCGCCAGAAGATCGAGCGGTTGCGCCTGCCGACGCTGGCTGATGTGGAGGCCCGCCGCCGCGAGGCGCTGAAAACTACCCTGCGCGAGCGGATTGCCGCCGGCGAGTTGGAGCCGTACCTACAAATGGTGGGCGAATTGGCTGAGGAGTTCGACATGGCCGAGATTGCCGCCGCTGCCGCGCGTATGGCAAGTGACGGCGACCGCCCGCTGACCACTGTGGTGGAGGAAGCCGCCCGTGAGTCGGTTGCCGGGGTGGAACCGGGCATGGTGCGCCTGATCCTGAACGTGGGCCGCGTGAGCGGCGTGCGGCCCGCCGACATTGTGGGTGCCATTGCTAACGAGGCCGGGCTGCCCGGTCGGGCCATCGGCGCAATTGACATCTACGACCAGGTAGCCTTTGTCGAAGTGCCTGCCGCCGCGCGTGATCAAGTGATTGCGGCGCTGTTGCGGACTACCATCAAAGGCCGGCCGGTGCAAGCCCAAGTGGCCGGGGCCGATGCCCCGCCGGCGGTCGGCGGTGAGCGCGGCCGGCTCCCATTTCCCGCTGGGGACCGTGCCGGCCACTCCTCCCGCGCCGATGGTCGCCCATCCTACCCGGCGCGCCCCGGTCGGCCCGGCCACAAGTCGGCGGGCCATGGCGCGCACAAAAAAGGCCGGTAAGCTGAGTGCGGAGTGCGGAGTGCGGAGTGCGGAATGTAGAATGTAGAATGTAGAATGTAGAATAACGACGAGTTCTGCGGTGTGCGTTGCGCTTAGGTGATCCTGCCGTATACGCGCAGGCTTGTCGCTTTATTCCGCATTCCGCACGCGCCGGTTGCGCCGTCTTCCCATCTCTCCTATAATAACTCCCGCGCCGCTACCGCATTAAATACTATGCGACAGCATTACGCATTACGAAAGGCACACTATGCGCGGCAAGCAGAAGCATCGGCAGGCGAACCAGGGAGTAGGAGGGCAGCACAAGATGGCGGAAGCGACTACGACAACAGCCGGAACCAGGGGCATTAGTGGGGCGGGCAAACGGGCGCTATTGATCGGCATTGATCATTATCCCCATCTACAGGCGTTTTGTCACGCCAATGGGATGCCGAATGACTGTCAGTTGGCCGGCTGCGTGACAGATGCCGAGTTAATGGCGGGCATTTTGCGCGATAAGTTCGGCTTTGCGCCCGCTAATATCACGCTGCTGCGAAACGAAGACGCTACCCAGGCGGCGATTCTGGCCGCGCTGCAGAACTTAGTGGATGCCGCGCAGCCGGACGATGTGGTGGTCTTCCACTACAGCGGGCATGGATCGCAGGCGGTGCCGCTGATCGCAGGCAGTGAGTCGGATAACCTGGACGAGACGATTGTGCCGAGCGACAGCGGGCGTGGTGCTATGCCCAACCGCGACATTCGCGACAATCAAATCCATGATTGGCTGGTCAAGCTGACGGCGAAAACACCCTATGTGACGCTGATCGTGGATTCTTGCCATTCGGGTAGCATCGCGCGCGATCTGTTCGGTGGCGCTGGGCGCTGGGTAGCGGCCGATTTGCGCCCCCCGTCAGCGGAAGCGGTGGTGGCGGCTCAGGCGGTTCAGGCGCCCCCCGCCCCCGCCGGCCCGCAGGCGGGGCAATCGGCAGTGGCGGCGGGCAGCCGCGATCTCGGCCCAAGTGGATGGCTACCGCTGGGCAGCAAATATGTACTGTTCGCTGGTTGCCTCGACGAGGAGAAGTCGAACGAATACCCACACGACAGCACGACTAACGGCGCACTGACCTATTTCTTGAGCCGGCAACTCCTTCAGGCCGGACCGGGCACAACCTACCGCGATGTGTATGAGCCGGCGGCTACCCAAGTAACCGCCAAATACGCGCACCAGCACCCGCAGATGGAAGGTGCCCACGACCGCGAACTCTTCGGTCTACGTGACATTGCAACGATGACCTTTGCCCGCGTGACGGCGATCACTGCGGCCGGCGTGACTATTGCGGCGGGCGCGGCGCATGGTGTAACCGTCGGTTCGCGCTGGGCGATCTATCCACAGGGCACCAAAACGCAGGTCGGCGTAGTCCCGCAGGGCCAGATCGTGATCAGCGCCGTTCATGCCACAACCAGTGACGGCACCTTGAGTGATCCGGCGGGCGGGGCCGCGATAACGGCAGATAGTCGCGCTGTCGAAGTCGCGCACGCGCCGGGTGAGGTGGGCCTGAAGGTCGAGATCCAGGCCGCCGTTGGGGCTGCCGGCGCTTTGACTGCCGCCCTACAAGGCTCGCCACTGGCTCGGTTGGCACAAGCCGGCGAAACGGCGGATGCGCGCGCTTATCTGCTGGCGCCCCGCACCACCGCCCAGCCGGGCCGTGACCCCGTGCCGCAGCTAGGTGCGCTGGACCAACCCACCTGGGCCGTGGTCGGCACCGATGGGCGGTTGCTGATGCCGGTCCATGCCGCGAGTGAGTCGGGCGTCGTTGATCTGCTGGTGGCAAATCTAGTGAAAACCGCTAAATACCGCCAGACGCTGGCGCTGCAAAACCCCGACGCGGCTAGTGCGCTCAAAGGCAAAGTCGGCTTTACCCTCAAACGGCAGGGCGACGGCGGCGGCTGGACTGATCCGGCGCTGCCGGCGGGCGGCCTGCCGGTGATAAGCGAAGGGGAGCGTATCAGCCTCACTATCACGAACGGCTGGACCCAGCCGATCTATGTTAGCGTGCTGGATCTCGGTGTGAGCGGCGGCATCGGTTTGCTCTACCCAGTGGCGGGGGCCAGTGAGCAACTGCTGCCCGGCGGCACGCTCGATATCGGGATGCCACCCGACGAACAGATCCAACTGTTTGCGCCGGAAGGCTTCCCTTTTCACATTGATCCGTCTGACCCTCAGCCCACGACCGGCACCGAAGTGTTTAAGCTAATTGCCAGTGCCCACCCCACCGACTTTAGCGTGTTGGTGCAGGAAGGCGCGAAAGACATAGACCGCGCTACGCCCGGTGTGGGCACACCGCTGATGAACTTGCTCATGTTGGCACTATTAGGCACCGGCTCCCGTGATGCGCGTGTCATGCGTGCCGCCCCTAATGAGGAGTGGACCACGGTGGATCGCCCGTTCCTATTTCGCGCCGCAGGCATTCGCTAATCCTTACCGTCTACCGCATCATTATTGAGGCAGGCGGTTAAAATCTGTAACTGCGCTATCGCCACCGCTAAAGGCGAACGACACGCCGCCTGCGTAGTTCGCCTTTAGCGGTGGCGGCCCTGCGTTGTTAAATTTCTCACTACCTGCATAGCACTAGCAAAGGACGCCGTCATTGAACACCGATTCCGCCGCTATAACCGCTGAATCTAATAATCCGCACTCCGCACTCCGCACTCCACAATTCGTCATGGACGGGCATCAGGATGCGCTCTACTATGCCTCCATATATGGAGGCACGCAGCGTTTCGATAGCGGGTGGGAGGGCGCCCAATTGGACTTACCCAGTTTGCGGGCGGGTGGGGTGACGGCTGCCTTCTGGGCGATCTTTGGCGCGGGTGAAGTGCGTCCGGCGCATGATCCGGCAGCCTGTGCGGCAGAAGTGGATACACTGCTGGCCGGCTACCACGCCTGGATCGACGGCAACCCAGACTATCGGCTGATCAAGGATACAGCGGATCTGGAAGCTCTGGCGGCGGAACCGCCCGCCGCCGGGCAGCCGTTGGGGGTGCTGCTGCATTGTGAGGGCGCGCGGGGCATTGCCGGACTGGATCACCTGGCCGTGCTGCACGCGGCGGGATTGCGCTCGGTCGGTTTGACCTGGAACGAGGCCAATGCTTATGCCACCGGTGCGCACGGCAACCCGGCGACGGGGTTGACTCCGGCGGGGCGTGACCTAGTGCGAACACTGAACGCGCTGCACATGGCGGTGGATGCGGCGCACCTCAACCGCCAGGGGTTGTGGGATCTGCTTGACGTGGCAACCGCGCCGGTGCTGGTCACGCACACCGGCTGCGCCGCGCTATACGCCCACCCGCGCAATATTGCCGACGATCAGATCCAGGCCGTCGCGGCGACCGGGGGGCTGATCGGCATTTTCATGGTCAACAGCTTCCTGGCTCCCGCCGGCGTAGCGGTCACCCTGGAAACCGTGCTGGCTCATTACGACCACTTGCTCGATCTGGTCGGGCCGAACCATCTGGCGTTGGGTACGGATTACGGTGGAGTTTCATCGGGACTACCGGCGGGCCTGGAGACGGCGCGCGATCTGCCGCGCCTCGTGAATGCGTTCGCCGCGCACGGCTATTCCGACACAACTATTGCAGCTTTGTGCGGCGGCAATTATCGGCGGGTGTTGGCGACGATTCTGGGTTAAGAGACGCTTGCCATGGCTGCGTCTACTGTAAGCAGCAACTCGCCTGCGGGTACCGGCTTGGTCAGGTAGCGAAACACGCCGAACTCGGCGGCACGGGCGCGCAAGTCCGTGCCGTCAATTGCGCTCATGATGATGATCGGCAAGTGAGCAGTGTGGCTGTTGCCGCGCACGCCCGCGCAGAGATCCAGGCCGTCGGCTTCGGGCATCAGCAGATCGGTCAGCACAAGCGCGGGCAGGATCGGCGCGGCCGCTAGCCATTGCAGCGCCAGTCGCCCATTACGGGCGCTGTCCACCGTGTAGCCGGCTTTGGTCAGCCGCCGTTCGATTACGCCTAGCCATAGGGGGTCGTCTTCCACGACCAGGATGTGCTTGATCATCATGCTTCCTCCCCTGGGTACGGTTCGGCGAGCGGCAGACTAAAGCAAAACACACTGCCGGGCCGGCCGTTGGAGGCGCTCTCGACCCAAATGTTGCCGCCGTGGGCCTCGACCATGTGGCGAGCAAAGTAGAGTCCCAGGCCCGCCCCGCGCATCCGACTGCCCGGCGCGCTGGGTTCGCCCCGATAAAATTTACGGAAAATCAGCGTGCGGGTTTCAGCGGGGATGCCCACGCCGGTGTCTTGCACCTGTACCATAGCGTACTGTCGGCCGGGCAGGGTCGGTTGCGCCTCGTCGGGGCCGGCGTGCGCCGCTCCGTTATCGGGTTGCACCGTCACCTGTAGGGTGATGGTGCCCTGTTCGGTATATTTGAAGGCATTGTTAAGCAGGTTCGCCAGCACGCGCACCAGTTTGCCGCTGTCGCCGATCACGCGCGGGAAGTCGGTGGGGATGTGGTTCTCTAGCCGCAGCTTTTTGCCGGTGATCGCGGCCTCGACCTGCACACACGCTTCATCGGCCAGCGCGCGCAAGGCCAGCGGGCGGCGCTCCAATTCCAGCCGGCCGGCTTCGAGGCGGTAGACCGCCAACAGATCGGCAACCATGTCGTTGAGCGTCTGGCAGTTTTGCAGGCTTTGGTGCACGAAATCGGCTTGTTCGTCAGTCAGCGGTCCCAAACTACCGTCCTCGATCAATTCCAGCGCGCCCAGCAGGCCGGTTAGAGGGCCGCGCAGATCGTGGGTAATCATTTGCACAAGATTTTCGCGGTAAGCCTCACCGGCGCGCAACTGCTCGTGCAGGCGTTGCAATTCCGCGTGGCGGCTGCGGAGCGCGTCCTGCGCGGCTTTCAGGCGCAACAAGGCACGCACGCGGGCCAGCAGTTCGCCGCTGACCAGGGGCTTGCTTAGGTAATCGTCCGCGCCGCCATCCAAACTGTAGATTTTGTCGGCCGGATCGCCGCCGGCTGTAACCTGGATAATCGGGATAAAGGGTAAGTCGGTATCGCTCTTGATACGTCGCGCCACCTCATGCCCGTCCATATCGGGTATGCTGTCGGTGAGCAGGATGAGATCGGGTGGATCGCCGACCACATCCGCTAGTGCCGCCCTACCCGATGCCCATGCCTGCACACGGTAATGCTGATCCGTGAGCAACCCGGTCAGCACGGTTAGGTTATCCCCATTATTGTCTACCACTAAGATGCGCGGAGCCGGACTCGTCGCGCCGGTATCAGGATGCAAATCGTTCACAACTCTCTCGATCTGTGGCTGACGCAGTGGGGTCAGCGGTTGGCACTGACGACCTGGGCATGAAAAGGAACAGGAACATCAAGGGCGCTGCCGGCGGCATCAGTGCGCCGATTATTGCCGTTAGCATCGGCGCGTGCCTCGACAAAGCGATAGCCCACGCCGCGCTCGGTCAACACATAACGCGGCGGATTGCCGGCATCGCCGATTTTGCGTCGCAAGTTTCGCATCCGCACCCACAGCGAGTCTGGTTCGCCTTCGTTGAGGGCACCCCAGGCGCGGCGTAACAACACTTCTTGCGGTACCACGCGGCCTCGGTTTTGCAGCAGCGTACCTAACAGGCGCGACTCGATGGGCGAGAGGCGTTGAGGGTCGCCGTCTACCCAGACGGTGCGCCGCGAGAGATCCACGGTCAGGTGTTCGTCAATCGTCATCCGTGCACCAATCGGATCGGGATGATGCCGCGCCACCACCCGCATGATGCGTGCCCGTAGTTCGGGATAATGGAACGGCTTGTTAACATAATCCTCGGCGAATTGTTCTAAGCCGGCTACTACCGTCGCTTCATCGGCGACGGCGGTGAGCATGATAATTGGAGTGGGCCCGATTTGCAACAGCCTACGGCTGAACTCAAAGCCGTCCATGCCCGGCAGGCGCAGGTCTACCAACGCTAGGTCCGGCGGCATAAGCGTGGCATACTCCAGCCCTTCCTGACCGGTGCGTGCAGTTTTGACCTCAAAGCCGTCCTGTTCTAAGCGGATTCGCAAAAAAGCCAAAATCGATTCATCATCGTCAACGGCCAGAATACGCATCAGACTCATCCTGATCCCCTTTCATACTTACCAATAATTCGCGCCCCCCCAGCATTTGGTAAGGTTACTATAGCAGCTTTAGTTTACCATAAACCTTACTAAATTGCCCACCCGACAAAAAATAGCCCGAAAGTCCCGAAACTTTACTAAACTACCCACCAGACGTAATAGCCGTAAAGTCCTATAGCTAGGGCTACATCGCTGGACAAAACAAATCTCCGTCGTGCGACGCGGCGATAATCCGTCTCGTGGCTGTTTCATCGGTTATGCTAGCGTGCGATAATAGCGGGGTACACCATACCCGCGAAGCGCACCGCCGGTGCGGTGTACGGTTTTTGGCTTGTAGCGCAATGGTAGCGCGCGGCACTGTTAATGCCGGGGTTGTAGGTTCGAGTCCTACCAAGCCAGCCGTGATTCCCTTGTGGTCGGCAGTTTGAAGCGCCGCCCGAGGAGCTAAAGGCGAGAGTTTAGCAAATTGCACAGGGGGGTGCCCCTGTGCGTTTAAATTGTTTCTGGTTTAAGATCCTGTTTTATGAGGAGTCGATCATGACTTTTAATACTCCGCTTCGCAACTATGCTTGGAAATACTCCGCTGTGTCGAACCCGTCCGGCTACTTTGACTTGCAGACAGAGGATACGGGCGACGTGCCGGTGCGTTTATTTTTCACGCAGGCACTGCTCGATGCCGCCGAAGACGGGCTGTACGAACAAATCGTGCAGGCAACGCGCTTCCCTGGCGTGAAGTTGGTCGCTATCACTCCCGACGCGCACTTCGGCTACGGCGTGCCGGTCGGCTCGGTTATCTTGACCGACGGCACGGTGGCAATGGGACCAGTGGGCTATGATATTGGCTGCGGTATGGTTTCTGCACGCTCGAATGTTCCTGTTGGGGTGGCGACAAAGTCCAAGCGGCTGGAGTTCAACCAAGCGGTGATGCGTCGCGTTGCGATGGGCGCGGGCGGCACAAGCAAAACGCTGGGCCGTCTAAGCACGGCGGAGTTTGAGGAGTTGGTGCGCGGCGGGGCCGACTACTATATCCGCAAGTATGGCGCACAATTGGACCGCAGCCGCGCCGAGCGCAACCGCATCCCGGTGGACGACGATTGGCAGATCCCGTGGGGCGGCAAAGGACGCCCCGAACGCGGCAAAAACCAGTTGGGATCGCTGGGCGGTGGCAACCACTTCATGGAACTGCAACGCTGTGAGGAGACCGGCACGCTGTTTGTGCAGGTCCACAGCGGCAGTCGCGGCTTCGGCCACGGCCTAGCAACCAACTACTTCGATCTGGCGCGGGGCGACCACGGCAAAAAGGCGGCCCACATTGACCTGGGCTACTTCACGCCCGACTCGCCGCACTACCGTAGCTACTTGAACGCGGTGGCGGCAGGCGGTAACTTCGCCATCATCAACCGCTTGGTGCTGTTTCAGCAACTGGCGCTGGCTTTCGAGGAAGTGTTCGGCAGCGAGTTGGAACTGATCTATGAGATCAGCCATAATCTGGTGCAACGTGAGTGGCACCCTGATTACGGTGACGTGTGGGTCCATCGTAAAGGCGCGACGCGCGCTTTTCCGGCAGGGCACCCCGGTTTGGCCGGCACGCTCTGGGCGGAGACGGGCCACCCGATCCTGATCCCCGGCAGCAACCGCGATTACAGCTACATCTTGCGGCCCCGTGCCGGCGCGGTGCGGAGCGGCTTCTCGGTCAACCACGGCGCGGGGCGGCGGCTGTCGCGCAGCAGCGCCAAGCGCACCTTGTCGCAGGCGGCGGTAGATCGCCAGTATCGCGAGGACGGCATTTTGGTGAACGCCGACGGCCATGTGCCGCTTGACGAGTCGGATGCTTGCTACAAGTCGTCGGCGGAAGTGGTCGGCGCGGTGGTGGCGGCGGGCCTAGCCGAGGTGGAGTATCGCCTCTGGCCGCTGGCCTCACTTAAGGGCACGGAGTAAGTGCACCGCTGCGGTGCCTTGCACGCACGGCCCGCTCTGTGCTACAAGAGAGGGGCGGTACTTAACCTTTCGTTTGCACAGGAGGTAATCTATTCCTATGGCTGAAAGCATACTCCAGGTCGGCGAGGCCGCGCCTGATTTCACGGTTCAGACGGATAGCGACGAAACATTGCACCTACATGACCTGCTGGGCAAGCGGGTCGTGTTGTATTTTTACCCTAAAGACGATACCCCTGGTTGTACTGCACAAGCGTGCGGTTTGCGCGATGCCTATCCGCAGATCACCGAGCAGAACGCGGTGGTGCTGGGGGTCAGCACCGACAGCGCCGCGTCGCATCGTAAGTTCAAGACCAAGTATGATCTGCCGTTCACCCTGCTGGTGGACAGCGACCACGCCCTGGCCGCAGCCTACGGTGTGTGGGGTGAGCAATCGTTCATGGGCAAAACGTATATGGGCGTGACACGCAGCCAGTTTATTATTGACGAACACGGCAAGCTGGCCGATGTACAGGTGCCGATCAAACCCGCTGACAGCGCGAAACGCGCCCTGGCTCTGGCGCAGGGCTAAACCGGACAGCACCGCCCAGGCGCGCTGGACGCGGAAATCTGTAGTCTGTGACTGTAGGCACGCCGTAAGCGCGTGCCTACAGATTTTCTGCTCTTTCTCTTTGTAGTTCTGACGCGAAAGCCTTGTTTCTATGAGCCTGCCTACTGCCCCGCCACCACTCCTCCGCGACTACTACGCGCTGATCCCGCATCCGCAGGCCGCCCAGGTGCTGCTGCTGCAACAGGCGACGGGCTGGAGCCTACCCCATTGCCGCACCGCAGATCGAGAGTTGCTGGGTGGTGCGCCGTTTTGCCGCCACTTGCGGGCGCAACTGGGTATCACGGCGACCCAACTGCGCGTGGCAACCGTCTATGTGGACCCGGCGGATGGGCGCTGGCGCTGGGCGATGATCGCCCTCGAAAATCATAGCCCTGCCTGGACCCCGCCCCCGGACGCACACTGGGTGGATCGCGCGACGGTGGCGTACCTGCCGCTGACGCAGCCCGAACAGCGGGCCACGATCCTGGACTGGTTGATCGAGATCAAGACCGGCGTTGTGCCGACTTTGCGCTCCCCGTGGGCACGCCCTGGTTGGTGGGCGGCGATCCATAGCTGGGTGGCGGACGCACTCACGCAGCAGGGGCGGGCGCTGATCGGGCCGTTGGAACAGCGCAAGACGTGGAGTGTGTCGTGCCTGTTGCGCGGCCGGACGGCGGCAGGGGCGGTCTATGTCAAAGCTGCTCCCGCGTTGCCGCTGTTCGCCAACGAGTCGGCAATTACGGCGCATCTAGGAGCCATGTATCCGGCTTGGGTGCCTACGCCCCTGGCGCTAGACGCGGGACGACGTTGGATGCTGCTGGAGGATTTCGGCGACGATCTGCTGTATACGGCTGATGCCGGTGCTTGGGAAGCGACGGTAGATGCCGTTGCTGCGTTACAGGTGCAGTCGGTCGGCCATGTAGACTCGCTGCTGGCGGCGGGTTGCCTCGACCGGCGGCTTGACCGGCTGGCGGCGCAGATCCCGTTCCTGCTGGAACAGACGCACGTTTTTGCCGGCTTGGAGCCGACCGAACTGGCGACGCTGGAAGCGGCCGCCCCGCAACTAGCCGCCTACTGTGCCCAACTAGCGCGTTCCGGCGTGCCCCCGGCTTTGCTGCACGGCGACTTGCACGACCACAACATTACCATGCGGGCCGGGCAGCCGCTGATCTTTGATTGGTCGGATGCCTGCATTGCCCATCCCTTTTTCGACTTGACCACCCTCCTATCTACCGACTATCTTGACGCGCACCCCGCCGTACAGACCGCCCTGCGGGATCGCTATCTGGCACACTGGGCCGCGTATGGATCGCCGGTGCAGTTGCAGCGAATTGCAGATTTGGCAGCGTTGGTCGGTACGTTACACCATGCGGTCAGCTACGCCGCCGGCGTGAGCAATGTGGAGCCGCCGGTGGTCTGGGAGTGGAACGTTGGGTTGACCATGTTTGTGCGCCAGTTGTTGCAATTGCTTGCCGCCGCTGCCGCTTCTAGTTCTCCTGCGAGAGTGGTATAGAAATTGCACGCTTGCCCCGCTTAGGAGGGCACGATGGATCGTCTACAGATCAACGTGACCGTAATCCAACTCCAACAAGGGGACATCACGCGCGTGGCGGCGGATGCGCTAGTCAATGCGGCCAACAGCCGGCTGGCCGGCGGCGGCGGGGTAGACGGGGCAATCCACCGGGCGGGCGGGCCGCGTATCATGGCGGAGTGCCGGCGCATTGGCGGCTGCCCCACCGGCAGCGCGGTGATCACGGGGGCGGGTAACCTGCCGGCGCGTTGGGTGATCCACGCTGTCGCACCGATCTATCGCGGCACGGCTCAGGATGCTGTGCTGCTGCGCTCTGCCTATGCGACCAGCCTGCGCTTGGCGGACGACGCGGGCTGCCGCAGTGTGGCCTTCCCCTCGTTGGGCACCGGTGCGTATGGCTACCCGCCGGCCGCAGCCGCACCAATTGCGCTACGGGCGGTCGCGGATCATATCCACAGCGGCACGGCGCTGACCAGTGTCCTCTTTGTCCTCTATAGTGCCGACAGCTATGCCGCGTTTGTCCAGGCGTTGGAAGGATTAGAGCCATGACGCGACGCTATGATGCGGTGGTGGTGGGATCGGGGCCCAACGGCTTGGCGGCAGCGATCACTCTGGCCCAGGCGGGCCGCCGGGTGCTGGTGCGCGAAGGTGCCGCGACTATTGGCGGCGGCACGCGCACGGCGGAACTGACCCTGACCGGCTTTCGCCATGATGTCTGTTCGACGGCCCACCCGCTGGGCGTAGGGTCGCCGTTCTTCCGCACGCTGCCGCTGGCGGAGCATGGCTTGGAGTGGGTTCATGCACCCGCGCCTCTGGCCCACCCGCTAGACGACGGCACGGCGGCGGTGCTGGAGCGCTCGGTCAATGCGACCGCTGCCGGCTTAGGGGCTGACGGCGCGGCCTACCGCCGCCTGTTCGCGCCGCTGGTGCAGGACTGGGATGTGCTGGTGGACGGACTGTTGCGCCCACTAGCCGTGCCGCGCCACCCATTAGCACTGGCCCGCTTTGGCCTCTTGGCCCTGCGTTCGGCGCAAGGACTGGCGGCCGGCCACTTCCACGACCCGGCAGCGCGGGCATTATTCGCGGGCATGGCCGCGCATGGCGTGGTGCCGCTGAACCAGATTGCGACCGCTGCGGTGGGCTTGGTCTTGGCCCTGGCAAGCCACGCGGTTGGGATGCCGGTGGCGCGTGGCGGCAGCCAGGCTATCGCTGCCGCGCTGGGCAGCTACTTAGAGTCGCTCGGTGGCACCATAGAGACCCGCACGCCGGTACGCACGCTGGCCGACCTGCCGGCTGCCGACTTGATCCTCTGCGATACCAGTCCGCGTGGCCTGCTGCGGCTGGCGGGTGACCGGTTGCCGACCGGCTATCGGCGACAATTGGGCCGCTTCCGCTACGGGCCGGCGGCGTTCAAGCTGGACTTTGCGCTTGATGGGCCGATTCCCTGGCGGGCGGCGGGCTGCCGGCGGGCGGCGGTGGTCCATCTGGGCGGCAGCCTAGCCGAAATTGTGACTGCGGAACACGCACCCTGGCACGGCCAAGCGGCGGCTCAGCCGTATGTGATCGTGGTGCAGGCCAGCTTGTTTGATGAGACGCGCGCTCCGGCTGGGCGGCACACCGGCTGGGCCTATTGTCATGTGCCCAACGGTGCGACGACCGATATGACGGCGCGTATCGAAGCGCAAATTGAGCGCTTTGCGCCCGGCTTCCGTGACCGCATCCTGGCCCGCCACGTCAGTACGCCGGCCCAGATGGCGGCTTACAACCCCAACTATGTGGGCGGCGACATCAACAGCGGCGCGCAAGACCTCCGCCAACTGTTCACCCGTCCCGTGCCGCGCCTCGACCCCTACGCCACGCCGGTACGTGGCCTCTACCTTTGCTCATCGTCCACGCCTCCCGGCGGTGGGGTGCATGGAATGTGCGGCTACTGGGCCGCGCAATCCGCACTCCGTAGCCGTTAATTCCACACGGCGACACAAAGCTGCGGAGAAAAAGAGAGGGTGCGATCCTGAAAGCGCACCCTCGTACTTTCCACTTTTAACTTGGCACTTTCAACGTACCGCTCAGATTAGTGGCGCTTGCCACTGCACCAGCGCGCGCGGTTCGCCGAGGAGCGCGCGCTTGGCGGGGCCGCTCATTTGGGCCAGTAGGGTCACACTAGCCCCACGCAGGGCCGGATCGCCGGCGAAGCCCTGATTGAACGTATCACGCAAGATCGCTTCGAACATCCCGCTGATCTGGAGGCCCAGATGGTAGGGCAGCGTCTGATCGTTGATCTGTGGGATGTTGGGGCGGGCAGCGCGGCTATAGCTGTAGCCGAAGGTTGCCGGATCGCCGCGCTCCAACGCCGCCGCTAGCGACTCCAACACCTGGCGGATCGTCACCACATCCGGACCAATCGCCCCCACACGCACTAGTTCTTGGGTATCATAGAGGATGCGTGTTACCAGGATCGGCATCTGGTCGCGGATCAGCGCGGCGGCGCGTGCCCCGGCATCCGCAGGAGCACCGGCAGCCGTCGTGGGCTGATCGGCGGGTGTCGGCGGCATGGGCGCGGGCTGGGCGCGGGCGGCGGCGCTGGCATCGGCAGCGGCAACTGAAGGGGTCATCGCTGCGGAACCGGGGCTGGGCCCAGCGACTAACGCGGAGGCACCCCCCGCCGGGGGGCCGGTCGGCGCGCCGCTAGCGCCCGGTGGCGTGGGGGTCAGGTGCCGCTGCGACACATCGGTTGTGCCTATGGTCTGGTCGCCCAGCAGGGCGGGAGCCGGACTCGCAGTGGCCGATGTGCCTAAGCCTTCCTCGGTGCGGCCGGCCTCAATCGGTGCCCGGCCCGGCGCATCCCCGCTAGCCGGAGTGGTAGCTGGTCCGCTGGGCGCGCCGGCGCCGGTCCCGTGGCCTGGGATCGGAGCGCCGGCCGCCCCCTGTCCGCCCGGCGCAGTCTGCTGCACCGGCACAGCAGGTAGCGGGCCGGGCGAGATCGAGATCGGCGCGGTGCCGACTCCCGGCGCGCTTGCGCCGACGGGTTGGTCGGTGGGCGCAGCGGCCGGCGTGGGGAGGGTTACAGCCGCTACGGGCGGGGTCGCCGCTTGCGCCGGTGTGGTGCTCGCGCCCGGCGTGAAGGTGACGCTGCTATCCGTTGCTCCGTTGGACGATCCAGCCGCGGAGGGTGCCGGATTGCTGGGTGCGTTGGGACGGGTCGCATCACTTGGCGTGCCGTGCGGGGGGTTGCCTTGAGCCATAAGGGTGATCTCCTTTAGTTATTGGAAAAACTACCACGCAGCGTCGCGGGATTCAGCGCGGGTGCGGCGTGAGTGGTTCGCATCAGGGTTAATTCGCGTCCGATCAACTCGGCAGCCAATTCTAGGCGGGGACCGGGCGCCGGTGCTTCGAGCAGAGCTTGCTTTTCGCTGGACGGCACCTGAATCAAGGCGGCGATCAGCCACGACAGCAGGCGCGGGTCGTCGGGCAGGGTCAGCGGCAGGCTCACGCCCCACTCACTTGGATCGCTCCCGCTAGCGACCACCAGTTGGGCCAAGTAGCGGTTAAACAGATCCCCGGCGCGTGTTATGAGGTCGGCGGACGGTGGGGAGCTGGGATCATCGGGCCACAGGTGCGCTCGACCTCGTAGGTAGGGCTTGCCGGTCGGGTCCAGGTCGCTCAATGCGATCCGTTCCAGCCCACGGACCGCGACGTAATAGTGGCCGTCCAGCAACTTCTCCAACTCCGTGATCTGCACCAGCGTGCCGACGGTGTACGGTTCGGCCCCGCCCCCGACTTCAATGCCCTGCCGGATGCCGACAATACCGAATCGTCCACTGCCGCGCACACAATCCGCCAGCAACTGCTGGTAGCGTGGCTCAAAGATGTGCAACTCTACCCCGAAACCGGGATAGACCACATTACCCAGTGGAAACAGCGGTAATTCAAGCAGATCCATTGGTGTGCCTCTCTATGTGGCCTATTATAGCACAGGGCGCGCCATTGCAGCTATCAGTTGCCGGCTATCAGTCGGCAGCAGACGTGCGGCGGGCCGCCCAGAGGCCGTAGCAGCCCATGACCAGCGCCGCCGTCACACCGGCAGCATAGACCCAGGCGGTAGGGCTGCTCCAATTCACCACGGTGGGATAGCGCAGCAGATTCACGAGTTGCAGCGCGCCAAAGACAGCCAGCCCGATCATGGCGGGGCGCACGCGCTCCCAATCGGCCTCCCACGCGGCGTGGACCATAGCAATGCCTAAACCGATCAGCCACGCGCCGACTGCCCGTGCGGTGAGTGGGGTCAGCAGCCACGGCCAGAGGCCCAGCGTGGCGGTAGGGGCCAGAAACAAGGCCATGCCTAGACCGATCAGTGCCGCCCCGGCCAGGCCCAGCCCCCCAGCGATCGGGCGTGGCATGGGTAGGCGGCGCGGCGGATCGACGCCTGGTGCGCGCAACTGGCCCAGCAGCAACAGGCTCATTGCACCCGGCACCCCGGCGTAGACCACGATCCAGGCCCACGTCGCCAGTACCGTCTCTGGGTTGGGGCTATTAAGGTGGAACTTGTCGAGGTGCAGCAGTGTGGCGATCAGGGTCAGCGTGGTGAAAGTCAGCACGGCAGGCACCGCGATTCGCGCCCGTGCCCAGATCCCCTGGCGCGCCGCCAACCATTCGAGGCTGAAGCTGGCCCAGTACGCGCCACCGAGGAACGCCGCCGTCAGCGACGGCTTGACCGTCCAGGCAAAAAAGCGATCCGTGAATTCGCTACCAATAAATAATTGGATGCCGACGATAAACACCAACCCACTGGCGATATAAAGCATCCAACGCATCCCCGGTGTGAGCAGTTGCACGCCTACTGCTACTGAGGTTGCCCCCGCCGGCGCGTCATCCTGTTCCGTTGCTCTACCGATTGAGGAGTCCATACCACGCTCCTTTTCTGTGTAAGGGAACCCTGTTGCCGGCGGGCCGCACGCCTACACTGCCCGCTCAAATAGGGCGACGCTGTAGGTCGCTAAGTAACGATCACCGCAAGGGGTGAAGCCTAATCCTGTGTAGTAGCGTCGCAGGACCGCGTTGCCGGCCCAACAATCAAGCCGCAGGTAGGCGCGGCCCGCCGCCCGCACCTGCGCCGCCGCCGCCTCCAGCATCAGCGCGCCCACCCCCCGCCTGGCGTAGGCGCGGTCCACGGCCAAGCTGTGGAGGTAGCCTGCATCGGGCGGGCGCACGCCCCACACGTCAGGGTCGGCCCATTGTAGGGCAAAGGTGCCCACCGGCTGCCCGCCCATCTCGGCCAGGTAGGCTGTGCGCCCCGGCACGGCTACTCCATACTCGGCAGCACTGAAGCTACCCGGTTCCCATTGGCGAATACTGCGCCCCCAGAGCCAGGTGGCGGCGGCTTCCAGCAGTGCCGGCACGGCTGCTTCATCCGCCGGTTCGGCGCGGCGGACGGTAATAGGTAAGCCAGTATTCATTAGTTATCAGCCCTCAGTGGTCAGTGATCAGCGCCTGATTTTGCTTGCTGAATTACGCATTACGGTTCACGGTTCACGCGCTCCAAGTCCGCTGTTGCGCCGAGTGTGGCAAATAATGTGGCGGCGCGGGCTAGGTGGGCGGTTCGGCGTCGGCCAACGGCGTGGCGGCCCAGCGCGTAATGAGCCAGCGCTTGTTCATAGGGCATCCGCAGACGGCGGGCAGCGCGTAGCGCGCGCGCCCAGGCAGTGCGTGCGGCAGCGGGACGCCCGGCCAGCCAGTCCGCTTCGCCGCTGTAGAGCACTGCGCGCGGCCGGGCGATAGGGAAGACGCGCGCATAACCACGCAACGCCGCACAGGCGCGTTGCGCTGCCCGCCGATGCGTGCTATACCGCCCGCCCGCAGCTTCCCAAGCAGCCAAATAGACGAAAGCTACGCCTGCATAGCCCCCCATCGCGTAGACCAGGGTTGGTGATGTGCGGGCGATACGGCCTGCGGCTTCGGCGGCGGCCGCCAATGCGGCGGTCCGGTCGCCGGTCTGCCAGCGGGTCAGGGCCAGCAGGCCGTAGGTCGGAATCTCTTCGCCCCGACTGGGCGACTGATCGAGTAGACCTACCGCCGTTTCAATCGCGCGTAACGCGCCGATCTGATCTCCACGGGGCAAGGCTACCTCCACCCGCCAAAGCAGGGTCAGGATCTGCACCTGGATATCTCCCTGCTGGGCAGCTTCCGCGACTAAGTCGCGGTTCGTGCGTAGGCTGCGGGTCACATCCCCCTGGTAATAGTAGGCCACCGCCAGCAAACCCTCGCTCTCCAAGCGGCGGCGCTGGTCGCCCAGTTGTGCCGCCAGCACTCCGGCCTGGATCAGCATCCGCTCAGCCGTCGGCCAGTGGCCCTGGGCCAGCGCGTAATAGCCGCGTAGCTGTAAGACCCAGATCCAGGCAGGCAGATCCCGCACGCGGCGGGCAGTAGCCCAGGCGCGATGTGCGTAAAGCTCAGCCAACCAGGGCGCAGGGATCAGCGCGGCGGCCCCGCTCATCGTGGCATAGCCGCGGGCTACTTCAGGTGACGGCCCGGCTTGCTCAGCCCGGTTGAGGGTGTTAAGGAAAGCGTGCATCGCCGGCAACACCTCGCTGCCCAGGATCGCGATCTCGCCCAGCCGCTCATACGCCTGCGCCGCCTCGCCCAGCAGGACGCGCTGCAGCGGGTCATGCGTGGCCTGGGGCGGGGCCAAGCGATAGCGTGTCTGTCGGGCGATCTCGCGCCCGATGTCGCGGACCAAGCCCACCGCCGTGTCCGGCACCGGGTAGCCGAGCAGTGCCACCGCGCGCATCAGGCAGTCGCGTGCCTCAGTCATACGCCCTAGCCCGTAGTAGGCTTCGCCTAATTGGCGCAGATCATGGACGCGGGCCGGCGCGTTATCGCTGCCGTTCTCTGCGGCGGTCAACGCTTGGCGCAACCACGCGACGGCTTCCTGGTACAGCCCCTGACCCAACGCACTGCTGCCGGCGCGGCGCAAGTAAAATAGCGTTTTGTCGGCGACTTCGGCCTTGCCCCAGTGATAGGCCAGCAGCGGATAGAGCCGTGTCGCGTCGTCGCTTGCGCCGCGCTCATACCACTCGGCGATGGCGCGGTGCAAGGCCCGGCGTTGGGCGAACAGCATCAGCCCATAGGCCACCTCTTGCGTGATGATGTGGCGGAAGATGTAGCCCGGCTCCGGCCCCGGCACCTCCAATGGAGTCAGGTCGAGGCGGTCTAGTGCGTCCAGATCCGCAGCCAGACGCACACGGTCGGCCCGAATCGGGTGAATATCATAGAGCGTGCGAAAAGCGAATACGCGCCCAATCACACTAGCGACTTTGAGCGTCAACTGCTGCTGCGGCGCCAGTCGATCAATGCGGCTGATGATCACGCCTTGCACTGTGTCGGGCAGCTCAAAGAGGCGCGGATCGCCTGCGTCAGGGTCAAGGGTACACACATCGTTGGTGATGTGGATTAACCCGCTGTCGCGTAGCGCGTAGGCCAGTTCTTCGCTGAAGAAGGGATTGCCTTCGGCTTTCTCGCGGATCAGCGCGCCCACCGTCTCCGGCAGGACGCCGATGCCCAGGCGCGTGCAGACCAGCGCCAACGTTTCGTCAGCCGGCAAGCCGGCGAGGTGGAGGTGCTGTAGGCCCGGTGTGGCGCGCAGGGCGCGCATTTCGGACGGCGCGGGATCGCCGGGCGGCCGACTGCTGTAGACGCGCAACAGCGACGCTACCCCTTCGACTGTGGCGATCAGCGCCCAGGAGGCTGAGTCGATCCAGTGGATATCTTCCAACACCAGCAGGATCGGTTCGCGGCGGGCTGCCGTGATCAGCAGGCTCCGCAACAGAGTACGTGTGTTGTCGGCGCGCACTTGCCCACTCATCTGGGCCGTTAGTTCGTTTTCCGGCAGATCTAGCGGTAGGACGCTGTTGAGCAAAGGGGCCAAGCGCTCCCACTCCGGTTCGGTTGCCAGTACGGCGCGCACGGCAGCCCGCACCGCGTCGGGATCTTCAGGCACCTCCGGCTGGAACAGTCGGCTGAATACCGGCTGCCAAGCATGATAGGGGGTGGCCTGTTCGATGGCATCGCCGCCCCCGCGCAACACACGGACATCGAGGTCGCCGGCCTGAGCCAATAGATCGTCCACCAGACGCGATTTGCCGATGCCGGCTTCACCTTCGATCAGCACGGTAGCGGATTGGCCCTCCCGCAACTTCAACAGCAGCCCGCCCAGCAAGGCCCGCTCGGCTACACGCCCCACCATCGCCGACCGCTCCTCCGCGCCCTCCCCTGAAGGGCGTGGGGCGCTAAGGCCGGCTTTGCCGGTGCGGGGTTGGTAGATGGGCACGGGTTCGGTTTTGCCCTTGATGGCGATAGCGGGCAGTGCGGTGAAAGCGGCGGCGCCACCGGCCGCCCCGGCGGTAGCACCGTCGCACAAGATGCCGCCGTTGAAGCGTGGTGCGGCCTGCATCAGGCGGGCGGCCAAGTTCACCACGTCGCCGATCATCGTGTATTCGCGCCGCGTGTCGCTGCCGACCGCGCCGCAGAAGACTCGTCCACCCGCGATACCAATTTGGATCGCTACACCCGCCGCCGCCAGCCGGGCCGCGATACCTAGTGCGGCCTGTAGCGCGCGTGCCGCATCGTCTTCGTGCGCCAGCGGCGGCAGACCGAAGGCGATGACCAGTGTGGTGCCTTTATCATCCACGCTCGATTTGTTGATGGTGCCTTCATAGCGATAGACGATGGTTTGCAGGGCGGCAAATAGCTCTTGTGCAGCGCTGAGATCGGCGGCGGGGTCGGGCAGGCGCACGAACAACACAGTGACGCGGCGCAGTTCGGCTAGCCAGCCGGTTTGCCCGGCGGCCAGGCGCGCCAGCACCGCCGCCGGGATGTAGCGGCGCAAGGCCACCTCGGCACCCGCCGGCAGATCGACTGGACGCAACGGGCGCGGGGCCGGCGGGTGGGTCGGCGCCGTCAGACGCACCTGACCACCGGGCAGCGGTAAGCCTTCAGCATCCGCCGCGATCAGCGCCCAGGCTTCGGGAGACAATACCACTTCGCCGGGCGCGGCCAATGGTTCGGCAGCGGCGATCTGAGCCAGGGGTGGCCCGGCGATCAGCAGCTCCCAGTGTCCGTCTACGCCGCCCAGATAGGCGGCCGTAACCTCTCCTACGCCCAGGCCGATCCGTAGGGTGAGGCGGTCGCCGCCCGCTGGATCCAGTGACCCTACGGCGCGTCCGGCCTGGATCGCCAGCGCACAGGCGGCGGCTCGCCGACTGACGGCGCTCACCGGCTTGTCTACTGCGGCGGTCTCTGCCTCGGCGGGCCAAATCGCCAGCAGCGCATCACCGGCAAATTTCACCACATCACCGCCATGTGCGGTGATCAGCAGGATCAGGTCGCCGAAGTAGGCATTGAGGCGGGCCGTCAGCGCCTCCGCTCCGTCCGGCCCACGCTCGGCCAATCGCTCGGCTAACCGCGTGAAACCGGAGATGTCGGCAAACAGCACCGCCGCCGTGACCGTAATCGCCTGGGGCACCTCTGTCGCAGAGCGCGCCAATAGGTGGCGCGCCACCAGGTCGGGCACATAGCTCCGCAAGGTCTCAGTCAGCGCAGCCACAGGTTACTTCACCGGATCAATCCGAAGGTCCACCTGCACCGGCTTGAGCGATAGGCCGTTACCGTTGTAGCCGCCGACCCGCACCAAGTAGATGCCGGGGTTCTGTAGCAGGGCGGTCCCTTCTTTCTGCTGACCCGGCCCCATGTAGATGGCACCGTAATCGCTCTGTCCGTTCGCGTCGGTTACAGACACTTTGATCTCGTTGCCGTCGGGTGGCGTGTGGACGTTGAAAACTGCGTTCGATTGCCCTTTGATCTCGAACTGTAGGTAGACGGCATCTTTGGGTGAACCAATGCGCACCTTTGCCAGTGTCGGCGGGGTGATTTTCACCGCTGTGCTCGACATGCCGGCCGCCGAATGGGGCTGAAAGTAGGTGGCTAGCACATAGGGTTCGTTGGCGCTAAAGCCGCCGTAGGAGCGGACAACGATGTAATAATTATGTACCACGTTGTCCTCTTGGACGATCAGATTATTGCGGCCCGGATCGATATATTCATCGCGTAAGGATGTACCGCCACCCGGATCCAGCACCGACAGAATCATTGCGCCTTTAGCTGAAGCGGGTACGCTCAACGCTGCCGTGAACGCGCCCCCTTGCGGGAACTGCGACATATCTACGACATACCACTGGACATCCCCGCTGGAGTTGAGGAAGCCTTGCACGCTGCCGACTAGCCCCAGTTTCACGGCGTGGTCTTTGTCGGCGCTGAACCCGTTGGCGTTGAAAGCGATCACTAGTTTATAGGGGTTTTGTGGGTCAAAGCTATAGTCAATTTTGATCGTGTAGCGGCCCGGTTTGACCGTTTCTACGATGGTGTCCGTGGCAGCGGGGTTCACATAGCTGGTCTTAATATCATTAACTCCCGGCTCGTCCATCAAATGCAGTTCCATCTGGCCTTTGGCTGCCCGTGGGGCGGTAAAGGTTAGGCTCAAACTGCCGCCGGTGTATTTGGTTAGGTCTACGCGGTAGAATTGGCTGTCGCCTTCGGTGACTAACTTATTCGTGATCGTGACCGGTACAGGCACGAGCGGAGCGCTGTCGGCATTTGTGCCCGCCGCCCCGGTGAACGTGGTAGCGGTGCCCGGCGGGACCGGCGTAATAAAGGCGCGCATTGGAGCGGGGGCGAACGCCGCCGGCACCACGACCTGCGGCACGCCCTTGGCCTCGCCGGCGGTTTTTTTATCAACGGCAATCGCCGCGACTTGGGCGATAATAGCTGTGGTGGTGGCCTGAGCTTCGGCGGCGGCGACGGTGGCCTGAGCTAACGCCGTGCGCTGGGCGTTGAGGGAACCACCACTGTCGGCCAATTGGGTCAGCGCGACGCGGATCTGGTCGCCCTGTTGAGCCTGCACGGTAGCTTGCTGGGCCACAGCAGTCCGCACATCGTTCTGCGGATCGTTGTTCGACACCCCATTCAGCGCAAAAAAGCCGATGCCGACAAAGATGAGCAGGGTAATAATCGCGCCCGCAATCAGCGGCAGCGGTAAGCCGTTGCGCTTGGCGGGCTTGGCGGCGGGTGGGGTGGGCGCGACGGCGACTTTGCCCGCCGCAAGGGGCGGCGCCCCGATTACGGCGGGCAGTGCTTCGCTGGATGCTGCGGGATCTGTTGCCGCAGGCGGCGCTGCGCTCACCGGTGAAGGGCCAATCGCTTTGGTGGGTAGCGGTAGGGAGGCCGCACTAGCTGCTGCCGTCGCCCGCCCCACCGCATCTTCGACGTGCCCCGCCGGTGCCGGCGGAATCGCCACGCCGGGCAGGGGCGGGCCGGCGGGGGCCGCGACAGCGGCGCGTGAGAAGCCGGGCATTGTCGCCGTTGGGATGGGGGCCGCCGCCGGCGGCCCGCCCTGGAGCGGGGCCGAACACTGGTCGCAATATTGCGAGCCGCGTGGGTTTTTGGCCCCACAGCGGCTACAGAAAATGACCCCCGCACTTGGTGTGCCGGCGGGCGCCGGTGGGTCGTGCGGGGTGGGCGGCAGCATTGCTGTGGGCGTGGTAGCCTGCGGCGATGTGCCTGCATCAAGCACAAGGGGACTGGTTTCGCGCGCATCGGGCGCTGTGCTGCTCGGTGCACCGGACAGGCCCGGCAATGTCGTTGCGGCATCGGAGGGTGTTAGGGCTGCCGGTGGCGTATGCAGGACTGCACCGCACTGTTCACAGTTTTGTGCGTCACGCGGATTTTTGCTGCCGCATTGTTTGCAAAAGATGAAAGCATTGGTTGCCATGTGGTCCCCCCTGGTAGCTATTTAGGGTAGCATAGCACACCGGCTTGGGCCGGTCAAGACCGTGAGCGAGTCGCCGCTCGTCCGTTACCTGTCGCCGGCCGGCAGGTACACTGGACGTTAGCAGATTCTCTATCTTAGAGAGTAATGTGGCAGCGGATTAAAGGTTACGTGGGGTGGGCCGGAGGACAGCAAAACGCGCCGCTCTAAGCGAGCGGCGCGTTGGCGTGGGTAGGTCGCCGATCTATAGCGTATCGTCGGTGCGCGGGGGCGCAGTAGCGGGCGGGTCTTGGCGCGGTGGGCCGGCTAGGCCGTCGAGGAAAGCGTTCACGCCGCTGAGGGCTGCGCCACCCACACGCGCGCCGACCGCGCTACCCAGCACGCCGCCGATCATCGCGCCGACAAAGGTGCCGACCACCGGGATCGGGATCGCCACCGTGCCTACTTGTGCGCCGGCGATCACGCCGGCACCGAGGCCGGCCAGACCACCCATCTGTTCATTCGGATCTTGCGCTTTCGGGTCCATCCTCTTGCTCCTTTCGTACCGTGCCGGTGAATCACTCACTATTCAGACGTGCAGACGGGGCAGGGAGTTCCCCATCCCTACAAGCTACGTCGGCAGGCCGGTGCAAGGGATCGCCTACCGGCTTCTCCTGTCTATACGCAGGATCACCGCAGCACGTTTCAGTGTGGGCCGCAGACCGATGCCTTTGCGGTGAAGCGCACATTGAGGGCAATTGAGTAGTGAATCCAGATCGTTGGTCAGGTGCTGTATTGACTTTAGTGCGCGAGTAAATGATCCAACTCGGCTTGCATTTGCGTGAGCGATGGGCCGCCGAGCCAAATCTTATCAATTGCGCCGCTGCGATCCACAAACACATTGGTGGGTACGCTCTGTATGCAATATTGATCGCTGACTGCGTGATCGTCATCCAACAGGAAAGTCCAACCATAATTATTTTTGCTTACAAAGCTCTGCACATCGTTGGGAGTCTGGCCGACATTGACGCTCAATATCGCTATATCCTTAGCGGCGTACTGGCGTGTCATTTGCGCGATATTCGGCATCTCACGCACACAAAACCGGCAAGTAGATTGCCAAAAGTTGATCCATACCGGCTTGCTACCACGGTAGCTTTTAAGCTGTATCGTGTCACCGTCCAGATTGTAGAGTGTGAAATCGGGTGCGAAGTAGCCGACGTGCGGATCAGTGGCCGGATCGCAATAGGCCGCACCGCTGAGGCTGCTGAGACTGCGCGGCCCCGGCGCGGCGCGCACCGGCTGCCAGAGGCTTGCCATGCAGTAGAGGGTCGCCAGGAAAACGCAGACACCTGTGAACAACGGTGGTAGCCGGGGTTCTCTGGGCGTAGCGGCTGCTTCACCATTGGTGGAGGCTTGCGGTTCCCAGTAGCGCGGTGTGTCTGTGGAGCGGGGCGTGTCTATTCGCCATGCTGGAACTGTAGTACTGGGTGACAAGCCTTGTGCGGCGGGCACCGCCGGCTCCGGACGGGGTGGGCGTGCCACTGTCGGCAATTGGTGCCCACAATAGGGGCAAATGGTGTTCCAACCGGGCGGCAACGGCTTGCCGCATTGCGGGCAGTGTGGGTCATCCATTGGAACTACTCCTGTTGGGTAGAATTAGGGATCCGGCTTGTAAGTTATTGTACTCGATCCGGTAGCCGGCTCCCAGCCCTGGAGTTTGGGCGTAGGGGCCACTTATGGTAAAATGGGGCGAGGCCCAGTGGCTGCTGGGTCGGTGTTATACCCATGGTGTACTCGTAATCCCTTGCACCCCCTATGGAGGAATAGCCGAAATGTCGCTTCAACCTGTCGTTGCCTCTACGCCCGCCCTGTTACGAGTGCGGATGGCCGTTGCCTTTGCCCTGCCTATCCTGATTGCCGGAGTGATCGCCGGTTGTGGCAATCAGCCGAGCACGGGAGCTACAGGCGCGGTTCCGCCCGCCGCTAACAGTGCGCCCGCGCCGGCGGCGCAGGTCCATGTGACAGCCACGGCGCGGCCTAGCAGCCTGGTGCCCGACCCGCCCGACGCGGCGGAGACGACCGCCTACGCCGTGGGGATCACGCCGCAGTTCATCGTCAACACTACCGAGCCACACAAAGATAAAATTGCCGCCCGCTACGCTTTCGCCGCCGCGCACCCCGATGCGTTGGCTCAGATGCCCTGCTACTGTGGCTGCGCGATCTATATGCACCAGCATACTAGCCTGCAAAACTGCTACCTGCGTGCGCTCCAGCCCGACGGCAAAGTGGTTTATACCGACCATAGCCTGACGTGCGATATTTGCGCGGGTGAAGTGGATATGATGATGGCGCTGCTGGATAACACGCCACTCAAAAGCATCCGTGACCAAATCGCTAAGAAGTACGGCTACACCGGGGTCTGGACCGACACCCCGCCGATCCAGTAAGCCCCCGCTTGCGCGTTCTGCATATTATCCAGCGCTACTGGCCGTTTCAAGGGGGCTCTGAGGGCTACTTTCAGGAGCTATCCGAGCGGTTGGCGGCGCGAGGTGCTGCGGTAACGGTGTTCACCACCGATGCCTGGGATTTAGAACATTTTTGGGCCGCCGGCAAGCGGCGTATAGATCGCCCGGTCTGCGAAGTGCATGACGGCGTGACGATTCGTCGCTTTCCGGTACGCCGCCCGCCGCTGCCGCCGATCTATTTCCGCATCCTGCGCCGCCTGATGGCCGAAACGAGCGATCTCAGTCGCCTGTTGCCGCTCGATCCGTCGCCGGTGCTGCGCTTGGGTGGGCGGCTGTCGCCGTGGGTGCCTGCGCTCACGGCGGCCTTACAGGCCACGCCGCCGGATGCCTTTGATGTCGTCCATACGACCAATATCACCCTGGAAGGACCGATTCTGGCCGCTGCCGCCTACGCCCAGCGCGCCCGTATTCCGTTGCTGATCACGCCGTTTGTCCACCTAGGCACGCCCGGCGATCGCAGTATCTTGCGCTACTACACCATGCGCCACCAGATCGGTCTGCTCAACCAAGCGACGCGGGTACTGGTGCAAACGCGCCTAGAAGGCGACGCGCTGCGGAAGTTGGGGGTGGGCGCGGCACGTATTGTGCAGGCTGGCGTAGGAGTCCACCCGGTGCGCGTAGCCGGCGGTGACGCGGCGCGTTTTCGGGCCGCGCACGCGCTGGGGCCGGATGTGCCGCTGGTATTGTTTGTCGGCGCGTTGGCTCGTGATAAGGGTGCGATCACGCTGTTGGAGGCGACGGCGCGACTTGCTACGCAGGGCCATGATCTGCGCTTGGTGCTGATTGGCGCGACGGCGTTAGCCGACTTCGAGGTCGCCTATGCCGCGTTGCCGGTCGCCGTGCGGGCGCGGGTGCTGTTGCTCGGCTTCGCGTCGGATGAGGCCAAGCGCGATGCTTATGCCGCCTGCACGGTGTTTGCCATGCCGTCGCGCACTGACACGTTCGGCATCACCTATCTGGAAGCCTGGCTCTATGGTAAGCCTGTGATCGGTGCAGCGGCCGGAGGGGTGCCCGAAGTGATCGCAGATAGGGTGGACGGTTACCTGATCCCCTTCGGCGACTCTGCTGCGCTCGCCACCCGCCTGGCCGCGCTGATCGCCGACCCGGCCCTAGCCGCCCGCCTTGGCGCCGCCGGGCGCGCCAAAGTGCTGAGTACGTATACCTGGGAGCGCCAACTGCCGCGCCTATTGGCGGTGTATGACGAAGTGACCCGTAAAACGTGAAACGTGTTGCGCCGAGTCGGCGCTGTAGTGGCGCTGCTTGCTGCACCAGGGAATCATTAGATGCAGGATGATGCACCCGCCTTCGATGAGAGCCGTGCTTCAGCTTTGCTGGGCAAGCATACGGTTAGCGGGCTGACCTATTGTGATCAGCATGATGATGTTGTTGAGCGACTTCAGTTCCATGGAGATATTATCAGGATTGATGAGCAGTGCGTTACTATTAGGCTGCGTGGGTCAGGTGAAGAGTTTACACTGCCGCCCCGATTTGTCTGCCTTTGTAGAGGCTCCTGCCGGCGAATACCGGTTTCGCACAACGGGCGAAGTAGTTGTCAATCCCGACCTGATGACACAATGGACGATTGAAGACCCACCCACAGATGACTGATGACTCCCTACCGACCGCTGCTGTGGTGGTAGTCAACTACAATACACCCGACGAGGTGCCGGGCTGCCTAGCAGCACTGGCGGCGCTTGATTATCCGCGCCTGACCGTGCTGCTGGTGGATAACGGAGCGGACGGCGGTCGGGTGGTGGATTTGGGACATCGCTATCCGGCCGTGCGTGTGCTGACCGCGCCGCGCAACCTGGGCTTTGCCGGCGGGGCGAACCTGGGCTGGGCGGCCACCGATGCTGAGGTGCTGGCGGTGGTTAACCCCGATGTGCGGGTGCAGCCGGGTTGGCTGCGGGCGCTGGTAACGGGGCTGCGCGACCATGCGGATCAGCGGGCGGGGATTGTCGGCGGCAAGCTGCTCTATCCCGACGGGCGGGTGCAGCACGCGGGCGGCTTGTTTGCTTTCCCGGCGGCGAGTACGATGCTTATCGGGCGCGGCGAAGCCGATAGCGTGGCTTTTGCCCACGAACGCGAGATGCCCTATGTCACGGGCGGCGCGCTGGCGATCACCCGTGCCGCCTACACCGAGTTGCGCGGCTTCGATGCAGGCTATTGGCCGGCTTATTTTGAGGATCTAGACCTTTGCACACGCGCTTGGGACGCGGGCTACTCCGTTTGGTACATCCCGACGGCAGTGGCGACGCATACCGAGTCGGTATCGCTGACGCACGGCGGGCCGGCTTATTTTCGCGCCTATAGCCGCAACCGGCTGCGCTATGTGCTGCGCCATTACGATGCGGCCCAGATCGTCGGTGCTTTCGCGCCCGCCGAAGAAGCCCGCTTACGCGGCGACCTGGACCCCGCCGACCGTACCGGCAGCCTGAATCTCTACAGCGATGCCGCCGGTCTAGCGGCTTTGCCGGTCCCACTGGGCGATGCACCGCCGCCGCTGCCGCCGGTAGACCCCACGCCGGCGGCCCTGCGTCACACACAATTGACCGGTATGGTAGCCGAAGTAATGGGCACATGGCGGGTGCAGCCCCAGCCGTTCCGTTCGCGGGTGCCGGGCCTGGCTTGGTTGCGTACCCGGCTCAACAACCTCTGGACGCGGCCCTACCTGGACCCGATCTTGGCGCAGCAAATCGAGTACAATGCAGCTCTAGCGCGCACGGTGCGCGAATTGGCCGCCCAGGTGAGCGGTTTGGAAGGGGCGTTGCTGGTGCGCCTGGGCTTGGCAGACGCGCAGGATGCGGCGGACGTAAAACGGCGGTCGGCGGGTGGTGCTGGTCGGGCGTCAACCGGCAGTGACGACGCATCAGGTGTCGGCAGTTAGCCACCTTACACCTTACAACTGACCACCGCCGACTGCCGACCGGAGAAAGTACACTATGACCGAGATGCGCCGTTTTGGATCGGAGACAGCGACCCCCTTACCCAACCCGCAGATCACGGGGATCCGGGCAGTGGTGATAGCGCAGGCCGAATCGCTCCAGAGCCGGGTAGATGATCCCATCTGGATCGAGCGGTATAAAGGCAAGCCGCTGATCCTGCACAATGAAGGATCGGTAGCCTGCCTCTATTTTGAGGTGAACGGCGCGATTGACGAGCATGATGCACCTGATGACATCCTGTTCCTGGTGATCGAGGGCAGCGGTTGGGTGCGCGTCGGTGGACCGGACGGCGAATCCATGGCCGTGCAGGCGGGTGACGCAGTGCGTTGGCCGCCCGGCATTCTGCATAAAGCCTGGACTACTGATACGCCTATGCAGGCGCTCACTGTCCACTATCATATGCCGCCGGCTGGACTAGGTTAACATAACAGGATATAATCCATCCTATGGATAATTCAGAACTCAGGACTCGGAACTCGCCGCCGACCCAGCGGTTGCGTTGGCTGAACTGCGCGCGCAGATCCAGGCACGGCGGGCGCGGCTGGGCGGCGGCGCGGATAGCGGCACGGCGGGCGACGATTTCAGTTTGGGCCAATTGCGCCAGAGAGTGGACGAGGTGAACGATCTCTGGTTCGTCAGCGCCCACCTGCCGATCACCTGGCGTGTGCCCGGCATCGGTACGGCTCTGGCCTACGCGCAAAAGGCCACTCGTGTGCTGCTGCGCTGGTACATCAATCCCATTGTCGAGCAACAAAATCGCTTCAACAGCGCCGTCGCCCGTGCGCTAGTCGAAACCACCGCCTACCAGGAGCGTCTGACCCGCGAATGGCAGCGCCTGGACGAGCGTGTGCTGGCGCTGGAGCGGATCGCCGGTCGTCAGTCAGCGGTCGTCAGTAATGCGGCGCCGGCGGGCGGGCAGGGGGCAGGGGCCATTAGTGGCGATCCTACGGAGCCTGAGCAGTGAGCAGGAACCTTAATAGGCATCACGCATTACGCAGTATGCAGTACGTTTCACGAGTAAGCTGTCATGGCAGGTAAGCGACTCCTGCACATCGCGGTTTGCACCGCCCAGGTGCCGTTTGTGCAAGGCGGCAACGAGGTGCTAGTGAGCGGGCTAGTCTCCGCACTGCGGGCGCAGGAGCATACCGTGGCCGAGATCGCCCTGCCCTTCAAGTGGTATCCGCGCGAGTCGTTCGTCGGTAGTGTGCTGGCCTGGCGGATGATCGATATCCACGAGGCTAACGGGGTGCCGGTGGACTTGGTGATCTGTACCAAGTTTCCTTCCTATGTCGTGCAGCACCCGCGCAAAGTGGTCTGGCTGGTCCACCAATACCGCCAAGCATACGATTGGTACGGCACGCCCCTGAGTGATCTGACCGCCACGCCCGACGATCTGCGCTTTCGTCGCTGGCTGACCGACCTGGATCGCAAAACGATTGGCGAGGCGCGCGACATTTACGCCATTTCACGTAATGTCGCGGCGCGCTTGCAGCGTTTCAACGGCTTGATGGCTACCCCCCTTTACCCACCACTGCGTTCCGGCTTCCATCCCGGCCCGACAGGGGACTATGTGTTGCACCTCAACCGGCTCGATGCCGCCAAGCGGGTAGATCTGTTGTTGCGGGCCGCCGCGTTGTTGTCAAAAGACATAGCCCTTAAGATCATTCTTGCCGGAGAAGGGCCGGCCAGAGCAGACTTAGAGCGCTTGGCCGCAGCGCTGCAGTTGGGCGAGCGGGTGCGCTTCTTGGGGCGGGTGTCCGATGCCGAGGCATTTGATCTCTACGCCGGAGCGCGGGCGGTGTACTATGCGCCGGTGGACGAGGACTATGGCTTCGCCACGGTGGAGGCGTTTGCGTCGGGTAAGCCGGTGATCACCACCACGGACGCGGGTGGCGTGTTGGAATTTGTCGAGGATGGCGTGACCGGTTGGGTGACTGCGCCCGACGCAGCCCGTGTGGCTGAGTCGCTGGCCCAGGCGGCGGCTGATGGGGCGCGTTGCGCCCAATTGGGTGCCGCAGGGCAGACTCGCGTAGCCGGCATCACTTGGGCAGGCGTGGTGGATACGCTACTGGCGGGGGGCCGTTGATGCGCCTAGCCTATTTCAGCCCGCTCAACCCGATACAGTCGGGCATCTCCGACTACAGCGAAGAACTGCTGCCCGCGCTGGCCGCACAAGGGGCTATGCTCGACCTGTACATAGACCGCTACCGGCCCAGCAATCCGATTGTGACGAGTGCCTTCCGTGTGCTACCGGCGCGTAGCTTTGCGCGTGAGGCGCGCCGGCAGCCTTATACCATGCCGATTTATCAGATGGGCAACAGTCCGGCCCATGCCTATATCTACGAACGACTGCTGCGGACTCCCGGTGTGGTGGTCTTGCATGAATACGTGCTGCACCACCTGCGGATGTGGATGGCCTTGCACCGCGGCAAAGGTCGCGCCTATCTGGAAACGATGGCGACGACCTACGGTGCGGCGGGCCGACAGGCCGCCGAGCGCGTCTTGCTGGGCCAACTGCCGGAAGCCTTGTTCGAATTTCCGCTAGTCGAAGAAGCAGTGACCGCTGCACGCGGGATCATCGTCCACAGCGCCTACATGGCCGAGCAGGTGCGCCGCTTGCGGGCCGATGTGCCGTTGGCGGTGGTGCCGATGGGCGTGCCGCTACCGCCGTTGCTACCCCAGGCAGATGCGCGCGCGCGCTTGGGTCTTGATCCGGCGGCCTTTATCCTAGCGTCTATCGGGCACCTCAACCCCTACAAGCGGCTGAACGTGGCCTTGCGCGCCTTCAAGGCGTTTGCTATGCAACACCCGCGCAGCCTGTTCTTGCTGGTCGGTAGCCGTTCGCCCAACTACAATGTAGATCGCCTGATCGGGATGCTCGGCCTGGGCGACCGCGTGCGGGTGATTGGTTATGCGCCACCTGATCAATTTTCCGACTATCTGGCCGCGTCGGATGTGTGCATCAATCTGCGCTTTCCGACGGCGGGTGAGACCTCGGCGGCGTTGCTGCGAATCATGGGCGGCGGTAAGCCGGTGTTGGTGTCGCGCGTCGGCTCGTTTAGCGAATTGCCGGATACGGCGGCGGCCAAAATTGACATCGGAGGCATCGAGGAAGAACTGCTGCTCGAAACGCTGCTGCTGCTGGCCCACCGCCCCGACCTGCGGGCGGCGATGGGCCAAGCCGCCCGCCGCTATATCGCCGAATCGCATACCCTGGCCCAGTCCGCTGCCGGCTATGTGCGCTTCGTGGCCGAGTTGGTGGGTGACCGGGAGGCCGTGGCGCGGCTTGCCCCGTCACTACAACCTGCCTGGCTTGATCTGCTGCCGTCGGCAATTCCTGATTTGTCGCCCGTGGCACAGCCCGCAGCTCCGCTACCCTCTGCCCGTCCTGCTCCGCCGCCCCAGACGCAGCCGGCTGCGCCATCCCACCCCGCACCCCGCACCCCGCACCCCGCACTTGACGTGTTGGCGACGGCGGCGGCAGATTGTGGGGTAGCGGCAGACGACCCCACTTTGCCGAGCTTGCTGGCGCGGTTAGCGGGGTTGCTGTAAGGCTACAGGCGGCGCGCGCGCTTTTGCAAGTCGCGCAGATCCTGTCGCAGGCTGGGCGAGAGGCCCTGCGGGCTACTGCCGCCGTCTAGTCCACGGGTCGCGCCTTCAGGCCCGGCGCTTGTCGGAACCTCTGCGGCTTTGTCGACAATAGCGGCGGCCTGATCACCGAGGTCGGCGGCGGCGGCTTTCACGCGCGCCGTTTCGTTTGTGGCTTGTGCGGCTTGCGCGGTGGCGGCTTGGGCCTGCGCCTCGCTGGGAATGCGGCCAAAGTAGTAGCCCACCACCACGCCGCATAGGGGAGTAATCAACAGCAAAATGTTTTTAGCGTTATCGCCGGCGTTCCCGCTAACGATCGCGTAGGTCGCCAGCAACACCGTGCCGCCGACTAGCGTCACGGCGAGGATCGCGGCGACCCATTCCTTGAAGCGTGTGCCGTTCCAGCCGTCGGCGGGCGGCGGGGGGGTAGGGACGGGGGTATTCGCTATTTGGCTCATCGGGGTAGACTCCTTGACTGCGTTGAGGGGCTGGAGTTGCGGCGCACGCGGTACGGATGCGGTTTGCACGGCCGGCTCGACGGCGATTTGCTGCGAAGGCGTGGATGTGCCGGTGACTACCAGGGAATCGCGTAGGACGGGATCGGTTGGTCCTCCTGCCGGCGATGCGGGCGTGGGATCGTCCGGCGTGGGTACGATAACGACCGGCGCAGGCGCTACAGCAACCGCGGGCGCAGGCGCTGCGCGCGTGGCTACGGTGCCGGCCGGCGCGCCAAAGGTTGCAGGGTCGGCTTGCGCCATGATCTGCTGCACTAAGGGGTAGCGCCGCAGCAAGGCGTTGAGGTCGGCAGTCGCCTGATCCTGTTCAGCCTGAGTCGTCGCACTACGGGCTGCCCCATTGAGCCGGTTGTACTCGTCGGCAAATGCCGGGGCATCCGCGCCTAAGGCGCTCTTAATCAGCATGGCATTTTTATTGATCGCGGTGATAATGTCGGTTGAGTCCGGCATCAAAAAGCCTCCTTTGCGATTGGGTGCGTTCAGGTGCGTTAAGACAGTGCTGGGCCGATGTGCAGCGTACCGTTAGGGTGGGCATATAGTACGTAGGCCAGCCAGGTGGAATTGCCGGGGTTGGCTTGGCGGATCGCTTGGCGTGCCGCCCGGCAGGCGACCCCGAACGTCTGGCCCTCGTGTAGGCTGTCATAGAAGTGCTGCGCGAACTGCGCGGCCAAATCGTCTTGCACTTCCCAGTTGGTACCCACGAAGGCCGCAGCCCCAAACGGCAACAGCCGCTCCACCCAACCGCCGATACCACTGAGAGCCAAGTCTTCGCGCCCGGAATGGCAGGCGTTGATAAACACCAGCGGGGCGGAGCGGGTTAGCCCGGCCACCAAGTCGCTGCCTACTAGATCATCGGTGGTTAGCCGGCTGGTGCCGAGTTGGATCGCCGCGCCCAGGCCCGCACCGGCCTGGAAGCTGCCGTGTGTGGCGATGTGCAGCAGGTTGACCCGGCCGCTGCTCAGGGCGGCGAGTACATCGTCGCGCGTGCCGACGGGTGGCGTGTACAGCGTCAGCGGCGACCACGCCTGCGACAAGCCCTGAAGGTACCGGTTTTCCGTCTGGGCCGCCGGCAGGCCGACTTGCGGCACCACTGAGCAGAGTTCTTGCACCCGGATTTGGTTAGGGATGCGGCGCAGGTTTCTGCCCAGCAGCCAGCGGCTCATCACGAACTGCATACACCAGAAGTTGCACAATGCCGGGTCCAGGCCGTCGCCGGTGTTGAACGGCTTGACGATCTCCCACGGAATCCACGGCTCGGTGCTGTAGATCAGTAACGTCTGGACCTGCGGCGCGAATGTTTTGTAGAATGCTTTAACCCCTTGCGGCAACGCCCAATAGAGGTTCTCGCCGATCTTGTCGAGCGCGTCGGTGGCGGCTTTAGTAGCGGCGGCGGCGTTGGGGCCGCTCGGCACCGCCGACTTGGCCGCTTGACTCAGGAGGGTGTAGCGCTGCTGCGCCCAGCCCTGCACGTCGTTGAGCGGCATCCGGTCAATCGCGGTGATGGTTGTGACCCCCTTTTGCGGCCAAAGGTAGCTGAACAGCAGTTGATCGCCGTGTTCACGGTCAAGTTCGATATATAGAACCAAGTCCGCATCGGCTATTGCTCCGCTGCCGGGCGGAGGTAGGGCCAACGCCTCCATGGCGGTGGGCGCAGTTGCCGGCACGGCCACGCCCACCCGGATGGTGAGGATGCGCTGCGCTAGTATGTCCATCCCCTGGTAAAAGACCAGCTTAACCTCTTGTGCGCCGCTTATGCCCGCTTTGGCCCGCAGCTTGAAGTCCACCGGCGGGCTGTCGGCTTCCGCCGGAATCTCCAGCGTCGCGCCGGTGGAAGTCAGGATGTTGAAGCTGTTGGCGCGGATCTGGATCTGGATCGGTGCCGCGCCGGTGGCGTGACCGTCCACACTGGTCGCCAACATCGTGACGTGCGGTGCCTGTGGATCGTTGGCGCGCTGCTGCATCGTCAGTTGCACCCGCACGGCGAACTCCTCTTGCGGCATGACAGTCGCCGGCGCGGTGACGCTAGCGTAGCGTTGCACTTGGGGGGGCACCACAACGGAGGGGCCAATGCGGGGCGCACTTTCTGCGGAGGGGCCAATGCGGGGCGCACTTTCTGCGGAGGGGCCAATGCGGGGCGCACTTTCTGCCCCACCGCTCTGACCGCTTAAATCAGCGGGGTGGATATTACCGGGGTCTTTACTGGTGCCGTCGGCAATGCTGGGCAGTGTGAAGCTGTGCGGGTCCGGGAGTGCGGCGCTCGTCGCTTGCCAAGCGCTCAAGGCAGCCTGCAACGGCGCGCATAGCGCCGCCGGCACGCCCGGTAGCACGACAAGGGCTTCGCCTTGTTGCCAGGCTTGTACATACCCGGCAATTTGGTCGGCAACGACTCCGGCTTGCGTCAGTAGCTGTGCTACTTCATCAGTGGTAATCGGCGATTGCACGCTACCGCCCCAAGTGCTGATGATCATTGTTCGCAGGCCGCTGCCCATATTTTGCATGGCGATCCAGCCGCCGCGCACCATCTCGCGCCCGCTAGGGCCGCCTGCACTGGGGACGGCGGCGGCGCGTTCCAGCGTTTTCAGCAACACCCGCGCCGGCACGGCTGCCACCAGCGTCACGGGCTTTGACCAGTCCATAGGAGTCATAGGGGTTCCTCCTGCTAGGGGTTACAACAGTCGGCTGCCAAACTGATTATAGCATGAACGCGGGGCAAAAGCAGGGGTGGCGGGTGGGACTAGTCCCACCCGCCACCGGGGTTGTAACAGCACGCGCTTGCGTCTAGGCCAGCGAAGGGCCTTCTTCGTCGTCCTCGTCGTCTTCGTATTCTTCGTCATCCACTCCATCACCGGTTGCTTCGATTTGGGCAGCGATGGCCTCGACTTCCTGCACCACATCGTCGGGCATCCCAACCTGGCCGGCGAAATCGGTGAAACGCTCCTGCCCCATCATCATGCGCGCGTTAACTAGGCGCACCGTCATGGCCTCTTCCTGGCTCTCATAGCGCGTGCTGATCTCGTCTTCTACCTGCTTGGCGGCCACTTCGACCATCTCACTGGCGTCGGCCGGCATCCCCATCTGCTCGGCGAGGGTGGTAAAGTTCTCCGGCCCGATGATCATTCGCACGCCGACCAGTTCCTGGAACATCCGGCGGCTGGAGTCCTCATCTAGTTCGACTTCGTCCTCATCGTCAGCGGCCGGAGCGCCTGTCGCTCCGTTGGCACCCACGCCGTCGAGGGTGGGGGTGCTGAGGGGTCGCCCACTGATGTCCACCAACCCGCCGCTGCTACCAATCGGCCGCCCAGTGGCATCCAGCAAACCACTAGCGGTCGGGGCGGGCGCAGTAGGCTCGCCGCCGCTTTGGGCTACCGTCTGCTCAATATGTTCCAGTAGCTCGTCGGGCATCCCCATTTGGCGGGCCACTGTGTCGAAGCGGGACTGGCCGAGCTGCATCCGCAATTGGATGAGTTGGCGCATCGCCTCTTCAGGGCTGACCCCGCCACCCATCGCATCTGGATTATCCATCGTGATCTCCTTCTGGTGCCGGGGGTGCCGGCGATCCCGTTGCATGGGCAGCGGGGCTAGGGGTGGGCATGAAAAAAGGCGAAACCCCAGGGCTTCGCCCGCCGACGAGGGCGGAGAGGGTGGGATTCGAACCCACGAAGGATTGCTCCTTACCCGCTTTCCAGGCGAGCGCCATAAGCCGGACTAGGCGACCTCTCCAAACAGTATAGGATTAGGCGAATTCGCGCCCTCTGACAGGGCGGAGAGGGTGGGATTCGAACCCACGGAGGCTTTTACCCCTCACTCGTTTTCGAGACGAGCTCCATCAACCGCTCGGACACCTCTCCAAGAAAAAACCGGCCTGCTGATATGATCCACAGGCCGGCGGGGGTGTAGCCGATAGGACTCGAACCTACGGCCTTTGGGTCCGCAACCCAACGCTCTATCCACTGAGCTACGGCTACACGCAACGGGATTATACCACAGCCGCCTGGATTATGCAAGGGCGATTTGCGGCGGATTTTGCGCTGTGCTTTTTCGCGTAGCGCGACCCCGGCCCGACCGCCGAGGTCGCTACACGGATGCCGCTTCCCCGCACCCGCCGCCTGCATCCTGCGTGCGTCGGATCTACTCGCCCCGCCCCTCGGCTGCGCGGTCGCCCACAGCGGACGTGACACGCTGGGCGGTGTCCCCGACGGTACTGCCCACGCGCTGGGCCGCGTCACCCAGGCGGGCGACGAGTCCGCCGAAGATGCGTCCGGCGTGGTCGGCCCCCAGCGTCTCATGCATCCGGTCGCGCACTTCGCTCTCCAGTTCGGTGATTTCCGCGTCCAACGCCTCACGCCGGCGGCGTAGTGTATTCAAATCGCCGAGTACCTTTTCCAGGCTGCGCGTGCGGAGGTTAGCCTTGCGTCCGCCCCGGCTACCGGCACCGCGTGTGCCGCCGCGCCCCACGCCGGCCGGTTTGCGCCCGCCGCCACGCCCCGGTTCGCCGGGGCGCCGCGCCGACAGCCCGCGCAACACCCCTTCGGTGATCTTATCGGCAAACGGCAAATGGTTTAGGCCGATCCTGACCTCTTTCAGGTTCGCGCTGGGATGCTCCTGGCGGTAGCTATCCATCGCGTCGCGCGTGATCGCTTTCTCTTCGTCGGTCAATTTGGGTCGAATAGTCGTCGTATCAGTCATTAGGGAGTTCTCCTGTGGGCGCGGCCCCGTCCGGTCGCGCTGCTGGAGCTACGCGGCAGGGGCATCGGTAGACCGATCCAGCCCTTTCCGTAGCGTGTCGCATAAAGCTGCCAAGTTGCGGCCGCGGGGGGCCAACCGAAACAGTTGCAGATCCGTCCAGGCGCTGCCGTTCCAAAATGGGACGGTGCTGCCGTTCGCGAGATGCCCCGCATCCAGTAACAGGTAGCCGGCCTCTTGCCGTCCGGCATAACTGCCGAGCGTGCCGCTGAGATGGGCCGTCAACACTGCGCTGCACTCCGCTGTGTCGGCCAGGGTTAACAGGGTCAGCCCTAGCGTTTCCAGCGCCGGCTCGCCCGTCCAGAGCAGTAGCGCCCCGGCGGTTGCTAGGCGTGGATAGAGCTTGGGCAAGCGTGCGGCCACCACATCGGGTGGCGCCGAAGCCACCGCCCACGGTACACGTCGCCCGCTACTACCTAGCAGCCGCCGCAAAGGATGCACCGATAGCAGATCGTCCCAGCGTAGGTAGGGATAGCCGCCCCCGCCGGCCGGCGGCAGCATGGTGCCGGCGGCGACAGCCGCTGCCAATCGCCCCGGAAAGGCATCGCCGGGCGGGGGCGTGGTCGCCCGCAACTCGGCCAATGCTTCTTCGGTGCGGCCCAGGTTCGCTAATGCGGTAGCTCGAAGGCGTAGCGCCGCCGTCTGCACTGTGATCCCTTCGAGCGGCAACGGCTGCGTCTCGCCGGCGGCCAGCACGCGGTAAGCTAACGCATGATCGCCCAACACGCCTGCTACCTCCGCCAAGCGGGTGCGATCGAGCAGGCGACTCTCCGGCCCCAAAGCCGCCTCGGCTTTACATAACAGCAGCCACCCATCGGCCGCCGCGCCGCCCGCTGCCCAGCGCACGAAAGCCAGCGTTGCCAGCGCGTAGACATTGGGGCCAAGATCGTGCAGGGTCGCTTCGAGCGTGCCGGCAGCCTCGGCGGGTTGGCCGTTGTAGAATAAGGCCATGCTCAGATTGTTGCGTGGCTGCGGATAGCGTGGGGCCAGTCGGATCGCTTCGCGCAGGTCGGCTAACGCCTTCTCCGGCTCGCCGCTGAACAGCAAGCGCAAGCGCCCCCGCTCGGCTGCCATCAACGTCCTATCGCGCATGGCCGGCGACAGGCCATGCAACGCAGGATCTTCGCGCATAAAGCTGCTGAGGGTGGCAAGCAGCCCGGCGGCATCGGGCAAATCCGGCGCGGTCGGGGCGTGTTGCACCTCGGTATGGTAGTGGTGCAGGCTGTGCAGTGCGTGGACCGGGGCACCGGCCTGTAAATAGACCTGTGCCAAGTGATACAACACTGTTGGATCACTTGGCGCCAGTAGCAACGCGCCGGCTAATTGTTCCAACGCCTGGGCCAATGCTCCGCTGCGCGTATAGAGCATTCCCAGCAGACCAAGAATAGCGGGCTGGTGTGGCACATCCTGATTCAGCCGTCGGCACAGCGCCAGTGCATCGCTGGTGCGGCCCTGCGCGGCCAGCCGACGCACCTGCTCCAACCGCGCCACCACCGCCGGGTCGGGGGCGCGTGGATCCCCCCCAGCCCGCCGGCCCGTACCCGGCGGGTCGCCCCCTGCTCGCTTACGCGCCATGCTGCGGTCCCCTTAGTATCCCATGCCCGATCTACCTAGGTTACAATTCTGTTTGTGTTTTTCTTCTCTAAGATCTATTGTATAAGACATTTCACGCGCCGTCAAGAGCAGTGGAGATGCAATTTTGTTTTGTGAGAACCAAATTTCCCTATAGCGAGTGTTATAGCAGCAATTCCGTGTTTAGCACAAAAGCGAGAGCCTTCTCTACAAAGCGCGAGGAACTACAATAAACGCCTTCTTTGCGGAACAGGGAATGTAGCAGGCTATTTTGCGGAATGTGGCAGACCGCGCTGCAACAACCAAAGATAGTACCAAGCGCGGCCGGTACGGCAAAGATCACGACCGCTTCACAGGTGAACAACTGGCGCGTAGACCGACAACCGGCGCTAGCTGCTAGCGCCGGTTGTCGAGTTGCCGCATGGATCGCTCTGGCCTTACAATTTCGTTGCCCGCGTTTGGATCTGCGGCGGACAGGCGATCGCCTTTTCCGGCAAGGCTTTCAGGCGCTCTTCCAACGTCTTGATCCAGTCAATGATCTGTTGGAGGTTGTTCTTGCGCTCGGCCAGTTCACCTTCCAGCAGTAGGCTCAGCGCATTAGTCGGGGCCGGCTGGGGGGCTAGGCGACGGCCGGTTGCAGCCTAGACGCAGGCTGCGGCGGCGTGCGGTGCTCTGCCGACTCGTGGGTATAGTCGCCTGTCATGACCAAGCCTCGCGTTAGCGCGTACTTCAGCGGTACATACAAAGAAGCGTGCAAAAGAGACAAATCAACATCGGGGGATCAGCACACGATAGTCTATTGCGGGCCGTGGGCTAAAGTTACGATACTACACGACCGCTAACAGCGTAATAAGCTTGGAAGAATCACCATCCAGGAGCGGACTGCTGCGGGTGGGCACCCCGCCCGCAGCAGCACGGACACGATTAGCCTACTCGCTCCAGCAGGACCACGGGGATTTGGCGGGTGGTTTTCGCCTGATATTCGGCGAACTGGGGCGCCTGGGCGGCCTGCGCGGCATACAGCCGATCCCGCTCTGCGCCGCTTACAACCGTGGCGCGGGCCTGGAAGGTCTCCGTGCCTTGCTCCACCGTCACTTCGGGATGCGCCACCAGGTTATGATACCAATCGGGGTGGGTGGGCGCGCCGCCCTTGGAAGCAAACACCAGGATGCGGTCGCCATCGGTGCCATAGACCAGCGGGCTGATGAGGCGGCGGCCGGTCTTGGCCCCGGTCGTCGTCAGCAGCAGCAAGGGTATCCCGGCAAACGGCCCGCTAACTTTGCCGGCGTTGGCGCGAAACTCGGCGATGACGCCCTGATTCCAATCATTCGGATTTACGTTCGTCATGTGTTCTCCTCAATTGTCCAGCATAGTTGACCAGTGCGGTGGGCTGCTGGGGGTGAGCCGGCACCGCGCACATTACGCTCGCATCGCGATTATTCCGAACCGTAACCGGCGGAGCCTCTATAGAATATTGGGAATGGGTTAGACTATCGTAGCGGCCTTTGCCCCCACATGCGGATAGCCTAGAATTTCGCCGCCTTCATACCGGCGGAAGAAGGCTTGGAACGCTCTGTCCAGCCGCACGTTGACGTTCTGCACAACCAGGCTATGCACGTCGGCGGGAGGGGCACTCCTGCCCATGGAAAACACCATATTCTTCCCAGTAGAGGTTCCGCTGTTCTAGCAACCGGTTGTACATCCAGCGACATTCTCAAGTGCGCGAGCCTGCTTGATGGCTTGCGCCTTCGGGTAAATTCGGTAGAGAAAAACACGTCGCACACTGCATTATACCATAGTCTTAAGAACTTAGTACCGCCGTTCCCAACGGCCTATCGGCTGGGGAATGTAGTGGGCTTGTGGCGTACCTAATCCACACAAGACGTTAACAAGATCCTAGTCATGACTTAACATCGTGCTCGTAAACTGAGAAATGTTTATGTTTGCCCTGCGGCCGCTCCCCCGGCCGCTACCAAGGAGAAGTCCGATGTTGAGCAGAATCACATGGAGTTCTTGGCGGAACCGAGGTGGCCGCACGGCGGCTATCCTGGTGGCCGGCCTGCTATTTCTTGCGCAACCCAGTGGGCCGGCCCTGGCGGCCGTCCGTACCGGCAATGCGGCGGCGGACCTGCCCGTGGTGACCGTGCCCGGATACACCGTGTCCGTCTTTGCCCACGGCAGCGGCGCTAACTCGCAGCCCGACGCGGTCGTTGCCGCCGACGGGCACCTATACGTCGCCTATCAGAATAAAACAGCCAAGGACGGTAGCGACCACAAATCTAGCGTGATCCTGGCTTATCGGGCCGACGGCACCGTAGACGGCACATATAGTGTGGTCGGTCACTGTGATGGCCTGCGTGTTGACCCCCGTACGCATTTGCTCTGGGCACTCGTCAACAACGACGCAAACCCGCTCCTGTATACCATCAATCCGCAAACTGGGGCTACCACTCCCTACCAGTTTTCCGGCGCGCCGCATGGCGGCGGGTACGACGATGTCGCATTTGTCGGTGGTCAGGCGTTTATCTCGGCCTCCAACCCGACGTTGGACGCGAATGGGGTGAATACGTTTCCGGCCATTGACTTGGTCACGCTGCAAGGCGGCACGGCCTTGCTGACACCGATCCTGGCGGGTAACGCCACCGCACTTGATGCGGCGACGCAGAAGACCACGACCCTGAACGAGGTTGATCCGGATGCGATGTCCGTGGATGCCCAGAGTAATGTGGTGCTGGTCAACCAGGGCGGATCGGAACTGGTCTTCCTGAGCCAGGCAGGAACGGCGCAACAGGCCGTGCGCCGCGTGTCGGTGGGTACGCAGTTGGACGATACCGTCTGGGCGGGGAGCGGTCCCGGCCGCTTATTCGTGGTGGACGGCAAACAAAACACGATCTACGTGGTGCACGCTCAGTTCACTGCGGGCACTGCCTACACCTCAACCCCAAGCGACTCGGGAGTCGCCGGAATCGTGGGCAGTGTGGACCTGAGCAGTGGAGTCGTCAGTCCCGTAGCTACAGGGTTCGGGAGCGCGACCGGCTTGGCATTCGTCCCGGATGATCAATTTGGGGCGGTCCCCAGCGCGGGGCTGGCACCAGGGATGCCCACAACCGGAATGCCGGCCGGTCGCGATTGGGCCGCGCTGTTGGGTTTGGCCTTAGTCCTTCTCCTAACCGGAGCGCGCCTGCTGCGGACGCCTGCCCGGTCGGGAAGATCCGCTACCGATCCGGCGCAATAGACCGCCTCTGTCTTGCTGATCTGTCGCCGTTCAGCTTGCTATCTTGGCCCTTCACAAGGAATATGAACAGGCGGGGCACTATGTCTGGAGTGCTACCTAAGCGCTGCGGCGGAGCGCGGACCCAGCGGCACCGGCCGCTGGGTCCGCATATCCTGTGTACGAGCCTGATTTCGGCAGCAACCTCGGCGCGTTCCTCATCCTGAGCGCCGTGCTGATTAACGGAGGATACCTCCACCCTTAAATCCGCCGTGCCGCGCGTCACTCCCCTCACCATAGTGCCCGCTTGAAATTGGTTTAGGTCGCCTGCTGGGCCGGGTGGGTGTCCATGGTGCCCGTCAAGCAACGCGAGCGCTTGCTACCGGCTTCCCTCGATCAGGTTGATCCCCGCCGAGTGCCCGACTCAGTTGGTTCTGCGGCTCTGCTACTTCCGCTACGGTCGCTATGATACTTATCACTTCTGCTCTGATCCCACAGGAGCCGGGGCGGTTGCCCGACACAAGACTTGGTCTTGACAAACGGACGCAGAAGATTGTATTATTACATAAGTGCAGATTGTCCGAGATTTAGGATTATTTAGAACGGGAGCAGGAGAATGGATCGCAGCGCACTAGAAATTGCCGTGCTCGACCAGGATGCGCGGATTCAGGATCTGTTTCGCAGCAGTTGGCCGGAGTCGTGGTTGCAGATCAACCTGCCGCTCGGCTCGACGCGCGCCTTGTTTGCCATCGCCGGGCTAAATGCACAAACACCGGGCCGGGTGGCCGAAGCGTTAGGTGTGAGCCGCACTACCGTGACCGGGTTAGTGGATCGGTTGGAGGCCGAAGGGCTAGTGACACGCCGCCTAGACCCTACCGACCGCCGCTGCTGGGTGCTGGAACTGACCCCACCGGGACGCGAACTGGTGGCCGAGGTGACGGGCCACCGCCGAGTGCGCTTACAACAGGCACTGGCGACGCTGGATTCACAGGTGCTTGCTGACTTGCACCGGGGTTTGACGGGGCTGGCCCAGGCTATGCAGGTCGACGACCGGGTGCCTACAGCGGCAACGGCGAAATAGGCGCCGGCACCAGCCATAACGAAGGTTTGCCGTAAAAGATCAACTTTAGGAGACTGTTCATGGAATCAACTCCCTCTCTGGGCAAAAACTACAAATGGATCGCCCTGTCAAATACCACCCTTGGCGTGCTGATGGCGTCGCTGAACAGCAGCATCGTGCTGATTTCGTTGCCGACCATTTTTCGCGGTCTCAACGTCAATCCGCTCGAACCGGCGGAGAGCGGCTATCTGCTCTGGATGATGCTCGGCTACATGGTCGTCACCGCCACGCTGCTGGTCACTCTGGGTCGGTTGTCGGATATGTGGGGCCGGGTGCGACTGTATAATATTGGCTTTGTTATTTTCACGCTCGGCTCGATTTTGCTGTTTCTCACCCCCTCCAGTGGTAACGCCGGAGCGGCAGAAATGATTATCAGCCGCTTGGTACAAGGCATTGGCGGCGGCTTCCTGATGGCAAATAGCGCGGCAATCCTCACGGATGCCTTTCCGTCACGCGAGCGTGGTAGAGCGTTGGGGCTAAATATGGTTGCTACGATGGCCGGCAGCTTATTTGGGCTGATCGTCGGTGGCTTGCTGTCCACTAGTTGGTGGCGCGCGGTCTTTCTGGTGAGCGTGCCGTTCGGAGTGTTCGGCACCATCTGGGCCTACAAGATGCTGCGTGAGCAGAGCCGCACCCGCAGCGCTTCGCATATTGACCTGCTCGGCAATCTCTGCCTGGGCGGTGGGCTGACCATGTTCCTGGTTGCTATGACCTATGGCATCATGCCCTACGGCACGTCGAATACAGGCTGGGGCAATCCGTGGGTGATCGCCGGCCTGATAGGGGGGTTGATCCTGCTGGCGCTGTTTGTGGTGGTCGAAAACCGCGTAGCCGAACCGCTGTTCAATATGCACCTGTTCCGCATCCGGCCTTTCGCGGCGGGTTGCGCGGCCCAACTGTTCAGTTCACTAGCCTACGGCGGCTTCCAGTTTGCGCTTATCGTCTGGTTACAGGGCGTGTGGCTGCCGCTGCATGGCTATGCGTTTGAGGATACGCCGCTTTGGGCGGCCATCTATATTCTGCCTCTATTGATCAGCTTCATGATCTGCGGCGCGCTGGGTGGTGTGCTGTCCGATCGCTTCGGGCCGCGCGGCATCAGCACGGTTGGAATGCTCCTGCTCGCTGCGGGCTTCAGCGTCCTGACCATGTTTCCGGCCGATTTTGACTACCTACCCTTTGCCGGGGTGCTGGCGCTGATCGGGGCCGCGTTCGGCATCTTTACTGCGCCCAACACGGCGGCGATCATGAATGCGCTGCCGGGCGACTATCGCGGGGTGGGATCGGGGATGCGCTCCACCTTCCAGAACGTGGGCAGCCCCCTTAGCCTGGCCGTGTTCTTCAGCCTGATCGTAGTGGGCCTGGGCAACAAGCTACCGGCGGCGATTGACCAGGGTCTGCTGGGGGCGGGGGTGCCCGCGCAGGTCGCTGTGAAAGTCGCCGACCTACCGCCGACCGGGGCGCTGTTCGCCTCTTTCCTGGGTTACAACCCGATGGGCACGCTGCTGCCGGCCCAGGTAATCAAGGGTCTGAGTCCCAGTGCGCAGGCCAATGTGCTAGGCACCCACTTCTTTCCGAGCGTGATTGCCGGCCCGTTTATTGACGCGCTACACGCGGTCTTTTGACTGGCGGCATTCCTGGCGCTAGGCGCGGCTGTCGCCTCTTTTGTGCGTGGTGGGCACTTCGTCTACGACGAAGCACCCGACCACCACAAGATCCTGACTCCCCAACGGTCCGCGGTGGTCGGGCAGCGCTAGCCGGCCATAGCGCCCCGGCGTAGGCATATGCAGTGTCATCAAGCCGGCGGAAAGGCCGGTAGCTGATCGCCGGCTTGTGCATACTCAGCGTGAAGGCAGTATTCGCGAGTTAATCCGGCTCCCCCTGCAACGAAGCCGGGGCCGTTCTGCAAACCACGCTGTGCCGAACCGGATAGGGAGCTGTGAAGGATCGAGTCGGGCACTAGATTCCCATAAAGGGGGGTGCCCGCTATAGCGGGCACCCCTTACCCTCCTGTAACGGGTAGCATTGGGAACCGCCTTGCCCTATAGTTAGGTGCCACGGTATACTTAACCCAATGCAGATTTTGCGCTTTCTGAGCCGCTCCCTGCTCCGGCAGTTGCTGGGGGTATACCTGCTTTTCGCCACGGTCGTGATCGGGACGGGCCTCGCGGTCAATGCGGGCGTGCAGGCCCGCTTGCGTGATGCGGTCCAAGCCTCGGATCTGGCCCTCGCGCAAGCTATTGCCCTGGAGACTAGCGATGCGTTCCGTGATGCGCGAGACTCGCTGCGCGATCTGGCCGCGCTCCCGGCGATCCGCGCCGGCAACCTCCCCGCGATGAACGCCGCTTTTAGTGCCTTTAAGGTCGCGCGGCGGGATGTGGATCGCATCTACTGGCTAGACGCGGCCGGGATTATGCGCGTCTCCGTCCCCGGCGATTTACGGACCCAGGATGTCGATCTAGGACAGGCGCCGCTGTTCCAACGAGCGCGCGCGGCCGTCGCGCCCGTCACGGCGGCCGGCTTGGTGGATCTCACGACGTTTAACGCCGTCGTAACCATCGCCCTCCCCGTGCGGGCACTAGACGGCCGGCTTCTGGGGATCGTGGCGACGAACCTGCTGCTGGATGATCTAAGTGCCCCCTTGCGGACCGTCGTGGAGGAGCAGAATCGGCAAGGCCACCCCCTGATGATTAGTATGATTGACGATCAAGGCCAACTCATCGCCTCCCCCCAGCGCGAACGCCTGCTACAGCCGATGCTCGCCGACCTGCCCGGTGCGGCGGAGGCGTTGGCTGGGCATCCTGCGACCCACCTCGCCCCCGGCCCGGCGGGGCAGGCTTGGTTGTTCACCGCTGCGCCCGTGCCGAGTAGCGGTTGGGCGGTGATCGTGCAGCGCCCGGCGCGGGATGCCCTAGCCGTGGTGGACACGTTTGTTGCCTGGCTCGCGACGGCCACGCTCCTCTTCGGTCTAGGCGGGTTGCTGGTTTGGCTGGTATTGGTGCGGCGGGTGATCCAACCGTTGTACCTGCTGGCGAGTACTCATGGCGCCCTGCCTACCCCCAACCGGCCGACGGCCGACCCGCTAGTTACGCTGCACCGGCGCGACGATGAGGTCGGTGAACTTGCCCGGGCCCTCGCGCGCCTAGAGCATGACGTGACCACGCAACTCACCGAACTGCACACGTTACTCGAAACCTCGACGGTGCTGGTGAGTACCCTAGATCCGCAAGCGGTGGCCGACGCAATTATCGGCGAGGTGCGCCGATTGGTTGATGTGCAGGCAGCGGTGGTGCTGGTGCCGGATGTTGAGGGCACGCTACGGGTACTGGCGAGTGTCGGGCGCAGTCCCGACTACGACCGGGCGGTACAGTTGCCGCCGGCGGATACCCACCTGCCTGCTATCCGGGCCTTGTGCGAGGGCCGCCCCGTGCAAATGGTCGCCGGGATGGGTGGCGAGTTCCCGCCGCTCTCCTATGCCGACGGTTTTCGCAGCGTGCTGGCCTTGCCGATTGTCAGCCCCCGTGTGGGTGCCGTGGTGCTGCTGGTTCACCGCGTCCTGCCGCAACCTTTCAGCACCGGCGAGGTGGATCTCCTGCTGACCTTTGCCAATTATGCCGCGCTGGCCTGGGAACACGCCGTCCTCTATGAGCGTAGCGATGAGCGACTGCACGAGATTGCGCGAGAAAACGAGCGGCTATATCGTAGCGCGATGGCCGAGCAGCAAACCCTGGCCGCGATTATGGCAAGTATGAGCGACGGCTTGGTGCTGACCGGCAGTGACGGTCTGGTGCTGTATGCCAACCCCGGCGCACGGGCGCTGGTTGGCTTACCAACCGCCGCACTCACCGCGATCCCGATTGAGGCGGTGCATAATGCCTTGCGCGCCTCCGCCGCCGACCCGGTGGCCTATAGTCTAGCACGAGAGCAGGCCGAATCCACGGCACGGCCGGTGTGGCTCTTCGAGACGGGTGCGCACCCCACGGGGCGGGCGATCCAGGTGCAACTGTTTGCCGTGCGCGACGCGACGGATCAAGCTATTGGGCGCGGGCTACTCCTGCGCGATGTCACTCAGGAGCATGAAATTGACCGCTTTAAGACGAGCCTCCTCGCGGCGGTGGGCCACGAGATCCGCACGCCTCTGGCCGCGATTAAAGGCCATGCGTCCACGCTGCTCCAAGACGATGTGCGCTGGTCGGCGGCCGAGCAGCGCCACTTCCTACAGACCATCAGTAGCGAGGCGGATCGCTTGGCCCAACTGGTCAGCAACCTGTTGGACCTGTCGCGCCACGAGGCAGGACTCCTGCCCCTGACACGCCTACCGTTACGGGTAGCGGATCTGGTCGCACGGGCGGCGGAGCGGCTAACCCCGCCCATCCCCCAACTGATCGTGAGCTTGGCCCCGGATCTGCCGGCGGTTGCAGCGGATGGACCGCGTATGGAAGTGGTGCTAGTTAATCTGCTGGCGAATGCCCGCGTTTATGGGGAAGGTACCGTCCGCGTGACGGGGCGCACACAAGAGCAGGTGGTGCTGATCCAAATCCAGGATGACGGTTCCGGCCTCGCACCCGCAGAGGTAGCCCAGGTGTTTGAACGATTTTATCGCGCCCCGAGTGGGCAGTCCCGACGGCCGGGCGGCACAGGTTTGGGCTTGGCAATTTGCAAAGCGTTTGTCGAAGCGCATGGTGGCGCGATTTGGGCCGAGAGCGGCCCGACCGGCACAACGATTTCCTTTACTTTGCCCTGCGCCGACCTGCCGATCCCTGATCCGATCGCGGCGGTGCCGGCCCGGCTAGGAGTCTGAGTGATGCCCCTCCGTCCGCGCCGGATCTTGCTGGCCGAAGATGAAACCGCGTTGCTGGATTTTATCAGTCGCAATCTGCGTGCCCGCGATTTTGAGGTGCTGGAAGCCGCTAATGGCCTGGAAGCGCTGGCACTTTGGGAGCAGGAGCGCCCCGACTTGCTGATCCTCGACATCATGATGCCACGTCTTGACGGCTTGGAAGTCTGCCGGCGCGTGCGCGAACAGGCCACCGTACCGATTATCGTGCTGACGGCGCTGGATGCCGAGAGCGACCGGGTGGCGGCGCTGGATCTGGGGGCCGACGATTATCTGACCAAGCCGTTCGGCGTGGAGGAACTGCTGGCCCGCGTGCGGGCCGTGCTGCGGCGTAGCGGCTGGGTGGTGCAGCCCCCCGCCCCCGGCGTGCTACGCTACGGCGCTATCGAGATCGACCTCGCGGCGCACGCGGTCCGCCGCGCCGGGGTGCCTGTCCACCTGACGCCGACCGAATTTGCTTTGCTCGATCAGTTGGTCACGCACCCGAATAAACTGCTGTCCCACCAATTGTTGCTCCAACGCGTCTGGGGTAGTGACTACCGAGATGAGACCGAATACTTGCGGGTATACATGGGTCGCCTGCGGCGTAAGCTGGAAAGCGATCCCGCGACCCCGCGCTACCTGCTGACGGAGCCGGGTGTCGGCTACCGATTCGTACCGTAGGGGAGAGCAATGGTACTGCGCCCGTTTGCTTATTGCACCTTGCTGGGCATCCTTGTATTTCTGGTCGCCTGTGCCGGGGTTGACCTGCCGCTCGGCCACAGCGCCGAGGCGGGCGGACCGCCGATCCTGTTCGGCGCAACCATCTCGATTACCGGACCGACCGCCAAGGAAGGTGAGTATACCCGCGACGGCTACCTCTTGGCCGTGGATACGATCAACCGTGCGGGCGGCATCCGCGTGGGCGACAAGCACTACCGGATCGCCTTGCAATATTATGATGATGGGTCGGACCCTGCGCGCGTGCCGCCCCTGTACCAAAAACTGCTGACCACCGACCACGTCAACTTTCTACTCGGTCCTTATACCTCGGCCTTGACCGCCGCCGCCGTGCCGGTCGCCGAAGCCGCGCATATACCGCTAGTGGATGCGCACGGCTCAGCAGAAGCCATCTTCGCCGCCGGCACCCACTATACTTTCGGCGTCCTCAGCCCCGCCGCTAACTACCTGCGTGGGGTGATTGCCGTGGTCCATGCGAAGGATCCGACCGCCCACACGGTCGCGCTGCTCGGTGCCGATGAGCCTTTCGCGCACGAAGTGCTGACTGGGGCCGCCGCTTATGTCCGCGACTCCGGTTTGACGGTCGTCTACCAAGCCTTCTATCCGGTGAATCCGCCTGATCTTACCACGCTGCTTATGGCCGTCAAAGCGCAGCATCCCGATATTATGCTGGGCGCAGGGCATCTCCAAGACTCGCTGTTGATCACCCGTCAGGTACACGAACTGCAACTGGCCCCGAAAGCGCTCGGTTTTACCGCCGGGCCGTCTACCCCTGAATTTCGCACCAACCTCAAAGCCGAGGCGGATTATATCTTTGGGGCCACGCAGTGGACGGATGCTTTGCAATATCGCGGCGATGATCCCTGGGGCACCCCGCGCGCCTATGCCCAAGCGTTCAAAGCCCAGTATCCGGCCTACAACGAGGTGCCGTATCAGACGGCGGAATCGTCGGCGGCGCTGATCGTATTTCAGCGGGCTATCGAACAGGCCGACAGTTTGGACCCCACCCAGGTGCGCACCGCCCTAGCTGGTCTGGACCTGATGACCTTCTACGGCCGCATCAAATTTGATAGTCGGGGGGTCAATATCTACAAACCCATGGCGGTTGAGCAGCTCCAGCCCGACGGTCACAAGTACACGGTCTTCCCGCAAGATGCGGCGGAGAAAGATCCGCTGTATCCCATGCCCACGCCGCGCTAGACCCCATTCAGCAAAGGCCAAGGGCCGACTGCATTGCAGTCGGCCCCTGGCTCCCTTTGGTCGGCCGCGCCGGCGGCCCTTATTTCGCGTTGGTGGCAAATTCGTTGGTGAACGTTTTGCTCAGGTCAATGGTCGCCGCTTTGACATCCGCGTTGATCGCCTGCTCGAACTTGAGCACAAACGGCGGCCCGCTATCGGGCATCTTGCCGTCAGGGCTGTACATCGCGTATTGGCTGGTTAGCGCCGTCGTGTAAAGGTCTTTGTTGCCCGCGTAGTAGTCGGCGGGCATCTTGGCGGCCACTTCCTGCGGCGTATGGGAATGGATCCATTTGAGAGTCTTCACATAGGCGTTCACCATGCGCTGCACTATGTCTTTGTGGCTGCTGACGTATTCCGTCTTCATGAACACGCAGATGAAGGGGTAGTCGGCACCGAGGGCCGCACGAGTGGCATCCGGCGTGCGGAGGTCAATCAGCACCTTCGCGTCGCCCGATTGCAAGAGCCGCGAGATGGTCGGCTCTGTAGTCATGCCCGCGTCAATCGTACCCTGCTTGATGCCGGCAATAAAGGTATCGCCCGCGCCTACCGGCACGAAATGCACCTGATCCGAGGCGATACCCTTCTGGGTGAGCATATACTGGGTCAGTGTCTGCGTACCCGATCCTAATTCGGTCACGCCCAGCTTCTTGCCTTTGAGGTCGGTAATGGACTTTACGGTGTCGGCTTGTTTGCTGGACACCATTTCCGCCTCACCGGGCGAGATCAAAAGTTGGACGACCTCAGTCAGCCCCTTGCCCTTGGCTTGGATCTCCAGTGTGTGATTGTAGGAGCCGGAGCCGGCATCTACCCCGCCCGACAAGACTTCTTCTTCTGCCGATTGGCCCGATGCCTCGTCAATAAGCTGGACATCCAGATTCTGCTCGTCGAAGAAGCCGAGCTGCTTGGTCAATTCGTTAGGCAGGTAAATCTGCTTACTCATCCCGCCGACCAGGATCTTGATTTTATCCTTTGCGGCCGCCGGAGTGGTGCTGCTGCTCGCGCCGTTCATGTCACAGGCGCTGAGGATCAGGATCAGGCTGCCGGCGGCCGCTAGGCCGATCTTGCGTTGTGTCTGGTTCATCGTGCGTGATTCCTCTCTCTTAGAATGCCGTGTCGGTAGTCTGTGCGCCGGGTAGAGTGCGTGCGCTGCTCCTTTCTTAGAATGCCACATCGGTAATCGTGTTAGGCCGCCACCGGATCAGGCGATTCTCCAGCGCCGTCACCAGCGCCTCCGCCGTCAAGGAAACAATCGCTAAAATCAGCATTGCGGCAAAAACACCGTTGGCATTAAATGTGTTTTTGGCGGTAGAAATCAGTAAGCCTAGTCCCTGGATCGCGCCAAGATATTCCCCCACGACCGCGCCGACCAGCGCGAAGCTGAAGCTGGTATGTAGGCTGGCGATGATCCAGGAGAGCGCCGAGGGTAAGATGATCTGGGTTGAGAGCTGCCGCGACTTGGCCCCCAGGATACGCGCATTAGCGATCAGGTTGCGGTCCACCTCGCGCACGCCCTGAAACGCGTTGAAGAAGACGATGAAGAAGACGAGAACAACGGCCAGGGCGACTTTGGAGGCCAATCCCAGGCCCAGCCAAATGGCGAAAATCGAGCCGAGCACAATGCGGGGGATCGAGTTCGCCGCCTTAATGTACGGACCGAGAATGTCGGCCAGCACACGGCTGCGTCCGAGAACCACGCCGAAGAAGATGCCCAGTACCACACCGATGACGAAACCGATCACCGTCTCTTCTAGGGTAACGGCGATCTGTTCCCACAACGGCCCCTGTGCCGTGCCTTGCGTGATCCAGATGCCGATCTGCCGGATAATGGCGGTCGGTTGGCCGAAGAAGAACGGATCGATCCAGCCGAGGCGCGCCGCTAGTTCCCAGCCGCCGACCAAGACCACGAGCAGCAGCACCCGCGCTGCGTTGACCATCAGGCGATAGCGTCCGGCCCCCGTGCTCGCGATCCAAACCGGCTCTTCGCCGGGTGGTGGGGTGACCTCAGCTAGAGGTACGTTTTTTGTCGCGTTCATAGCTCACCATGACCTCATCACGTAGGGCATCCCAAATCTGTTGATAGAGTTGGACAAAGCGGGGGTTAAAACGAATCTCAGCGACGTTACGTGGCCGGGGTAGGTCAATAGGATAGATGCCCTTGACTGTGGCCGGCCCGGCCGTCAGCACAAAGACCCGGTCCGCGAGCGCAATAGCCTCCTCTAGATCGTGCGTGACAAAGACCACCGAGGCGGAAGTGCTGGCCCACAAGCCTAGCAATTCATCCTCCATCAGCACGCGCGTCTGCACATCCAGGGCACTGAACGGCTCGTCCATCAACAGGATCTGCGGGCCGTTGATCAGCGTTTGGGCCAGGGCGACGCGCTTGCGCATCCCGCCGGAGACCTGGTGTGGATAATGGTTCTCGAACCCGCTCAGGCCCACCCGGCGGATCCAGTCACGCGCCTGCGTGAAAGCCTCGGCTTTCGCCACGCCGCGAAACATTGGCCCCGCCGCGACATTATGCAGTACGTCTTTCCAGGGGAAGGTGGCATCGGTTTGAAACATATACCCGATGCGCGGGTCAATGCCTTGTACCGGCTGCCCACCAATCGTGACCGTGCCGGCGCTGGCGGCTTCCAAGCCGGTGATCAGGGTCAAGGTTGTGGATTTGCCGCAGCCGGTCGGCCCGACTACCGCACAAAACTCACCCGGTTGGACAGTGAGCGAAAGGTTCCGCAAGGCCGTGTAGGCGCTGCCGGTCGGCGTGCGAAAACGCTTGTACACGCCTTGTAGTTCAATGGTGGGCGTGGCGGCACCTGTGGACATCCGTAGCCTCCTTAGAACGATCCGCCGGCAGATAACCGGTAGGAGCTAGATCTATCATAGGGTAGGCACTGTAAATAGCGCGTAAATACGGAGTAGCGGCGCATAAACAAGTTATAAATACTGCCGCAGGCGGCTGGATAGTCCATGTAGTAGACTGCGCGCCGTCATACGGTGGTTATGTTATGCAACGAAGGGAGCAGGCGAACGGGATATTCGCAACTTCATCGCGGCCCTATGGGTAGGATTGCCGCGGCCGAGTTCAGGGTGTCCCGTTCTGAATCAGGTGGACAAATGCCTCCAATTCGCCGTTATTCAGATCGGAGACGGCCCAGTAGTTCATACCAACCTGGCTCCAGTGCCGGAGATGGTAGCCCTGGCGCGTCAGCGCTGTCGTCGGGCTGTCACCTGCTGCACTGGCCGGCCAGATAAACAGGTTGATGTAATGCTTCTGCCGCCCGTAGATCAGTGCCGCGACCGGTCGATTGTCTAAGTAATCGAGACGGCCGCCCACCAGCGGGAACCCCCGGCTCGCCAGGTCTTCCACTGACGGTGCGAAATCGAGCTTGCCGTCAAACCACGGCTTGACGGTGTGCTGATCCGACGACGGCACATCGGCCAGGTGGGCGGCTTGTAAAGAGCGCACATGGCCGGCTAATACCTCCTGAGCCAGCAGATCATCGGCGGAAGGTGCTGTCAGGTTGTGCACCAGGCTCCAGGCCAGGATCACCACCGCCGCCACCGCTATCGACAAGTTGAGCAGGCGCCAGGGCAGCCGCCGGCGCAGTGCCGGGGCCGGCTCGGTTTGGCGCAGCGCCGTCTGCACCCGCCGTTGCAATTGCGCGGGGGGCGTGTAATAGAGCGTGCCGGCGCTCAACGCGGTTCGCAGTCCCTGAAGATTTTGCTGGGCCCGCCCGCACGCCGCACAATCCTGGAGGTGTTGCTCGATCTCCAGGCTCCTAACCAGATCCAACTCCCCATCTACATACCCCTGGAGCAGGTCTTGGGTATCCGCACAGTTCACGTCACCTCTCCTTGCTCATCCGCTCGGCCAAGTCCACTTGGAGCCGCTTGTGGGCGCGGGCCAAACGCGACATCACCGTACCCAAAGGAATGCCCGCGACCACTGCGATCTCCTTGTAGGTCAGACCTTCCAGGTCGCGCAGAATCACGACTTCACGGAATACCACCGGCAGATCTTCCAGGGCGGCACGGAGTTGCTGCTGATCGATCTGTTGCAGTAGCAATCGTTCCGGATTATAGGTTTCGCAGCCCGCGCTGTGCAATTCCTCGTCGAATACCGTGCTGAATTCTGCGGCGCGGTTTAGCTGGAGCCGGCTGTAGCAGGTATGGCGCACGATGGTGAGCAGCCAGGCCCGGCTGTTTCCGCCGCGAAATCCGTCGAAGAACTTGAAGGCGCGCAGGTATGCCTCCTGTACCAGGTCTTCGGCGTCCTGGTCGTTGTGCATCAACCAGCGCGCCAGATTGTACGCTGAGTCCAGGTGGGGTAAAACCACCTGCTCAAAACGGGTGACTTTGGTCTGCTCCGGCAACGGTTCCCTCTGCCTCATGCTACCCGAATCACAAATCAGGATGCTGGTTTGTCCCTGTCGGCACTATGGACCGCCGGCGCGACGATTTTATTCCCCTACCTACGGCACGCGCCCAATACCGCGTCCCATCATAACACAGATTCCGGCGGTGGGAATATTTACCGGGTGCCGGAGGTCTAGTGGGGTACAGATGATCGCGTCCGGAACCACGCTGCGCCGGCACGCGCGGAAGCCTATTAGTACGGAGGAGGAACCAATGATGAAAGCGTTGCGCCTGTTTTTGCTGCTGTCGGCCGGGGTGGGCTTGCTTGCCCCGCCGGCTCTCCCGTCCACCGCACGAGCCGCCGGCCCCCTTGACCCGATCAACCATGTGATCGTGATCTACCAGGAGAACTGGAGCTTCGATAGCCTCTACGGAAGCTTCCCCGGCGCGAACGGCATCTCGGCAGGGACCGTCACGCAAGTGGATAACAACGGCCGGCCCTACACCACCTTGCCGCAACCACTAGATACCGGCCAAAAGCCGGCCGTCCCCGATCCGCGTTTCCCGGCTAACCTGCCGGTGCAGCCCTTCAACCTCGGCGCTTATGTGTCGCCCGACGCGAAGATCGGAGATCTCCCCGGCGGCTTTTACCAAGAGCAGGCCCAAATCGACAGCGGCAAGATGGATCGCTTCGTGACCCGCAGCAGCGCTGCGGGGCTGACGATGGGCTACTACAACGCCGATAAACTGCCCGAAGGCCGGCTGGCTGCCGACTACACCCTCGCCGATAATTTCTACCATGCGGCCTTCGGCGGCTCGTTCCTCAACCATCAGTGGTTGATCTGCGCCTGCACGCCTGCCTGGCCGAATGCGCCCGCCGGCAAGATCGCCCAGCTTGATGGGGCGGGCCAATTAGTCAAAGACGGCCCGGTCACCTCCGACGGCTATGTAGTAAATACGGCCTACACGATCAACAGCCCGCACCCGGCCATCGTCACCGACACGACGCAACTGGTGCCGGAGCAAACCGCGCCGACTATCGGCGACCGGCTCAACGATAAGGGTATCTCCTGGGCCTGGTATGCGGGCGGCTGGAATGATGCTGTCGCCGGCCACCCCGATAAGCTCTTCCAATTCCACCACCAGCCGTTCGCCTACTATGCCGGGTATGCCGACGGCACATCCGGGCGCGCCGCTCATCTGCGCGACGAGCAGGACTTCCTGCGCGCCCTTAGTACCAACGACCTGCCGGCCGTCTCCTTCGTGAAAGCGCTCGGTGCCGACAACGAGCACCCCGGCTATGCTACACTCGTGCAAGGTCAGCAGCATGTCGCCGACTTAGTGAACGCCGTCAAGAACAGCCCCTACTGGGCCGCCACGGCGGTCATCATCACCTACGACGAGAACGGTGGGTTCTGGGACCATGCAGCCCCGCCGGTCGCCGACCGCTGGGGGCTGGGTACCCGTGTGCCGACAATCATCGTCTCGCCTTTCGCCAAAAAGAGCTTCGTGGATCACACGCAATACGACACCACCTCGATCCTGCGGACCATCGAACTGCGCTGGAACCTGGCACCGCTGGGGACACGCGCTGCCGCCCCACTCACCAATGCCTTCTCGTTCCCAGCGGCCGTATCTGCGGGGATGCCGGTGACCGGGGCCGGAACCGATCTGAGGATCGTATTGGCGTCGGCGGTGCTGGCCGGGTTGTTAGTATCGGCGGGCTTTGGGCTGCACCGTCGGCATGATACGTCTGTATAGCCTGCCGGGGTGTAACTGACCCCCAGTGTTATCCTGGGAGCTGCCGCAGCCACAACAGCGGCGGCTCCCAGTGCCCTCGCCGTGATCCGCACGGCCCGGTCGAAGTGCAACTTCCCGGCCCCTGATTGGCGGGGCCGTGCCGATAAGTACCGGGCGTAACAGCATGATATTTGTCACATCTAAAGGACTAGGCGCACCCTCTAGTCCTTACTGCTTATCTGCTTCCCTCTATTGACACTACCTCTAAAGCGTGCTATAGTGACGGCAGAAGCGTAAACGCTTACGTAATTTTTACGTAAATTTACGCACTGCCCCTACTGGTTAGTGTGCCGGAGATACCGCAATGAAGCGATCTCGTTGGGCAATTCCACTCCTTCTGTTGCTGTTGCTTTCGGCCGGCTGCAACCCTTTTGCGCCGGCACCGACCGGCCCGCCTCCGCTGCCGCCGGTAGCTACCGCGACGGTGCTGCCGGGCGCAACGCCCGGCGGCGACCTCAGCCCGGTTAATCTCCAGCATCTCAACTTCCTGGTGGAAGACGTGACTATCGCCGGGCAGCCGATGGCGATCACCCATATATATAGCGAGTTCCCCAAGTATGAATGGGTGGATGCCTCCGGCGAAGGTATTGCCGCGCTGGATGATGCGGCGCGTGCGGCGGTGGTGTACCTGACGGCTTACGAGCGCCGGCCGGATCCGGCCTATCTCGACAAAGCCCGCCGCCTGCTCAATTTCGCCGTCTACTTACAGGCACCCGACGGTCAGTTCTACAACTTTATCACCGACCGCCAGGGGACGATCAATCGGACGGGCACGACGAGCTATCTTTCAACCGGTTGGTGGGCAGCGCGGGCGATGTGGGCGCTAGGCACCGGCTATCGGGTGTTCGCGTCGCTCGATCCCGCTTATGCAGCGAACCTGCAGCGCCATTTCGCGTTGGGGCGCGATGCGTGGGTGCGGCAAGCGGGACCGCTAACGGGGCAAAGCAGCCCGGTACATGGCATCCCGGTGCCCGGTTGGTTGGTGAACGGCGGCGCGGATGTCACCGCGATTGCGCTGCTGGGGTTACTGGAAATGGATACGGCGACGGGCGGGCACGATGCAGCGACGCGCACACTATTGACCCAGTTTGCCGACGGCGTGGCGCAGTACCAAATCGGCAACGGCCTCAACTATCCCTGGGGGATGCACCCGGATAGCGCGGCGGCTCCGTTTGCTTGGCACGCCTGGGGCAGCGCGCAGGTGTGGGCGTTGGCGCGTGCGGGCAAGCAGTTAGCGCGGACCGATTGGGTGGCCTCGGCGCGCAAAGAAGCCGACCTGTTTTTCACGCGCTTGGTCGCCGGGCCGATGGTCAGTGAGTGGGGCGTGTTGCCGGAGACGTATCCTCAAATTGCCTACGGCATTGATAGCCTGACGCAGGCATTTCTCGCGGTGGGGGCCGCGACGGGCGCACCGCAGTATGCGCAGGAAGCGGGCCTGACGGCGGCTTGGTTCTTCGGCAATAACGCTGCCGGCACACCAATGTACGACCCGACCACCGGGCGCGGTTATGACGGCTTGCAAGGGAGCAACGCACAGCGGGTGAACCGCAACGCCGGAGCTGAATCGACTATCGAAGCTCTACTGGCACTGTTGGCGGTGCAAGCTACGCCGGCCGCCGCCCGCTTGTTGCCCTATCAGGCAGTGGCCGGACCGGGCTGGCAAGTGCTGCAAGCCGAAGATGCCCAGCAAACGCGCGGCGATGCAGTAGCCTCGTATCGTAGCGGCGCCAGTACAGGCGAAGCCCAGTGGAGCAATGGGCACTACTTACAGCTCACGGCGGCGGATGCGGCGCGCCTGACGTTCCATGTGCCGACGGCGGGATCATATTATCTGTATGCCGCCTACCTCCGCCAACAAGCCGCGCCGCGCCCCTATACGGCTGAAGCGATCCGGTTGCCGACCCCACCGGTGATTGACGGGCGGCTCGACGAATGGACGGCGACTCAGCCGTTGTCGGCCACACAAGCGCTGAACATCTTGCGAGGCACGGCCGGCTGGGGCGGCGCCGACAAGGATAGTTTTGTGGGCTACCTGGGCTGGGACGCGCAAAATCTCTATGTGGCGGCGCGAGTGTTTGCTCCCCAACATCACCAGATGGAGACCGGCCCTTCGGTATGGAAGGGTGATACACTGTGGATCTATTTGGCCGGTAACAGCGATCACAGCCTGCTGACCGGCAAGCTAACGCTGGCGCAAACCCCACAGGGGCCGCAGGTGTGGGATTGGAAGAGCGGCTTCTTCCTGCCGGGGGCCAAACTGGCTTGGCAGCAAGGGTCGGGCAGCTACACTTATGAGGCGGCGCTGCCCTGGAACTCGCTGAACGTCCGTGCGCCGCAAGCGGGGACGCAGTTGGGCATCGAACTAGGGCGGGCGTGTTGCGGCAGCGGGTTCATGGACTTGGGCGGCAAAGATCCCGATGTGGCGAGCAACCTGGTGCCGCTGACATTGGTGACGGCTCTAACCGCAGGTAGTACAGCCCAGACGGTGCATCCGAGCGGACCCGATGCCGTGGCGTTACGCTGGGCGGTGGACAGCGGGCGACCGGGCCGTCATGCCGAGGGCGGTGCGCCCGACCGCAACTACCTGTTCTTGGAACGGTTGGCCGCCGCGCCGCTGGATTTGGCGGCCGGGGATCATACGCTCGACCTGGAATACGCGGGCAGTGACCCGACCCGTGCTGTGGATCTTGACGGCTTTCTGCTGCTGCCGCCGGTGTTACATAAGATGCTGGCCGACAGCCGGGGGCATCAGATCGCGTTGACCTATACGCTGGACGGCGGTGTGCTGACGATCCAGGAGACCGCGCCATGATGCCGATGCGTATCAAAGACATTGCGGAGCGGCTGGGAGTCTCGGTTGCTACGGTATCACGTGCGCTCAATGATAAGCCGGGTGTAGGCGACAATGTGCGCCGCCGCGTGCTGGAACTGGCCGCCGAGGTCGCGTTCACGCCACACGGAGCGGGGCGGGGACTCAGCACGGCGCGTACCCAGACGCTGGGCTTTATTGTGCGGCGCAAGGTTTTCCCGGCCGGTCGTGACCCCTTCTACCTGCACATCATGCACGGCGTGGAAGAAGCCGTTGCCGAACGCGGCTACCATGTGATCCTCTCCTCGGTGGGCGACCCCGACGGCACGCGCCCGACCCCGGACCTACCGCTGGTGCGTGAAAACCGTGTGGATGGGCTGATCCTGGCCGGGCCGGACCTGGATCGTGCGCTGATCCTGGCGCTACACCAGGCTGGGATGCCGCTGGTGCTGGTAGACAACATTCTGCGCCAGACCGCGCTTGATGTGGTACTCAGCGACGATCGGGAAGGCGCTTTGGCGATGGTCGGGCATTTGCTGGGCCACGGCCACGAGCAAATCGCCTTCCTGGGCGGGCCGCCCCAGTGGATTAGCACTGCCGAGCGCGCCGCCGGCTATCATGAGGCGCTGGCGGGCGCCGGTAAGCGTGCGTTCGCCACGGTCGTGCATGAGGCGGAAACAACCGTCGAGAGTGGCTACAGCGCCACCCGTCGCTTGCTGGCGCAAGCAGTAGTACCCACCGCGCTTTTTGCCGTCAATGACAGCATGGCGATTGGGGCGTTGCGGGCGCTGCGGGAGCAAGGACGGCGCGTGCCGGCAGATGTGGCCGTGGTGGGCTTCGACGATATTGATGCTGCCCAGCATACACACCCACCATTGACCACGGTGCGGATTTTCAAAGAGCGGCTGGGCCGGGTGGCCGCCGGCCGCCTGCTCGACCGGTTGGCCGACCCGGCCACCCCGTCACAACGCACTTATGTCGGGACCGAGTTGATCATCCGCCAGTCGTGTGGATGTGTGCTTGCGCCTGTGAGAGAGGAGGTGACGGCCGGCAGCACACTCGCGTAAGGGGCAGTTGTGCGAAAAGGCATTCACTATGGAATGCATCACAAGGACCGTGTCATTCAAGGAGGAAAGACTATGGACCATTCACGTAAACTCTTCAGCGGATTCGTCACGATGGCGATGATCCTGCCGCTGCTGGCCGCTTGTGGCGGTGATACCACCGCCCCAGCCACCAGCGCGCCTACTACGGCACCGGTGGGCGCGGCGACGGCTCCCGCTGCGATGCCGGCGGCTACCAATACTAGCGCTCCGGCGGCCGGCAGCAGCGGCGGCAAAGTTCAACTCACGATGGCGACCTGGGCCGGCGCCGACGAGTCCAAAGAACTCCAGGCGATCATTGACAAGATCAACGCGGCCGCTCCCGACTATCAGATCGTCTACAACCCGGCCCCGGCGGATTACTACACCAAGATCCAGACCATGATCGCCGGCAATCAGGCACCGGATATGTTCTGGCTTGACCAGGACAACATCGTGCCCTATGCCGATAAAGGCGCGCTGCTCGACCTGACCGCGCTGCTGAAGGCCGATAAGAGTCCGGCGGCGCAACTGGATGATTACTTCCCTTCGCAACTGGCGACGGCGCAATATAACGGCAAGACCTACGGCCTGCCGTGGATCGCCCAGCCGGTGATGATGTATTACAATCCGGCGATGTTCGATGCAGCCGGATTGAAGCAGCCCGACGAGAGCATGACCTGGGACGATTTCAAGGCGGACGCGGCCAAACTGACCAAGCCCGACGGCAGCCAGTACGGCACGACGATCAATGGCTGGCCGCCGATCTTGCAGTTCGTATGGCAGGCGGGGGGCGAAGTCATTTCACCCGATCTCAAGAGCAGCCCGATTAACTCACCCGAGGCTCTGGCCGGGGAGCAGTTCTACGCCGATATGATCTACAACAAGCAGTATGCCCCCTCGGAAGCCACGATCAAAGAGCAGGGCTTCGAGGCCATGATGCGCGCCGGCAAAGTGGCGACGTTTTTCGGCGGCGCGTCGGACAGCTATGATTACGACCACGCCAAAGACGCGAAAATCCCGGTGTTGAAGACCGCGCTGTTGCCGAAGAACCCGAAAACGGGCAAGCGCACGACCTTTGCCTGGACGGCCTCCACTGTAGTGTCAAGTTCGACCAAGCACCCGGATATAGCGTATAAGGCGCTGATCGCGCTGACCGACGGCATCCAGCACTGGAAGGTGCCGGCGCCGCGCAAGTCGCTGGCGACGGCGGAGGGCATCACGGCGAGCGTGCCGGGTAAGAAAGACTCGGCGGCGATCATCGTGCAGGCGATGCAGGATATGCGCAGCGAGCGCGTGATCCCACAGATGGGCGATTGGAACACGGCATACTGGGAGCAGTTCCAGAATCCGCTGTACCACGGTAAAGGCACTGCGGCCGATCTCGCGGCCAAAGCCCGCCCGAAACTGGAAGAAACCCTCCCCAGCCACTAAGCTGCGGCAGGCCGTTCGCTTGCAGGCAGCGCATCTCCTAGGAGATGCGCTGCCTGCTAATCCCGCCGGCAGTGGTAACGCGATACCCGATCACAGGTCTTGATGCACACGCGGAAAGGAGGGCGGCAGATGACAGGATCTGAACCGACTTCGTGGATGACCGACTACCCCAGCACGCTGATCCATTGGGTGATCGTGGGGGTGGGTATTGGGCTGGTCATGTTTGGTACTTACTGGCTCTTGCGCCTGCTGGGGGTTCGCACCCAACCGGCCACCGGTTATGCTCTGGTCATGCCCTGGCTGTTGGGTTTTGTGATCTGGAACCTGTTCCCGTTCCTGGCTTCGCTGTACCTGAGTTTTACCAACTATAACTTGCTGCAAGATCCCAAATGGGTCGGGCTGGATAACTACAGCCGAATGTTCAACAGCGACCCCAATTTCTGGCCGAGCATCCGGCTCACTCTATCCTATGCCGTCCTCAGCGTGCCGTTGGGTATGGCCGGGTCGCTATTCACGGCGATGTTGCTCAATCAGAACGTGAAAGGGCTGGGCATCTGGCGCACGCTCTATTACCTGCCGGCGGTGTTGCCGGCAGCGGCCACGGCGCTGCTGTGGCGCTGGATGTTTAACCCCGATTCCGGGCTGATCAATGCCTTTCTCGGCGTGCTGTTCCTGCCCATTCACTTGCTGACAGGGGCCGCCGCGCCTAAGCCGGGTTGGTTTAACGACGAGAACCTGGTGCTGCCGTCGTTCATCCTTATGTCCATTTGGGGCGTGTTCGGTACGCAGACGGTGATTATGCTGGCTGGGCTAAAAAATATTCCGCAGCATTTATACGAAGCGGCCAAGATTGACGGAGCCGGCACGCTTACCCAGTTCCGCCATGTGACCGTACCGATGCTGACCCCCACCCTGTTCTACACGCTGATTATGGCGATTATCGGTGCGCTGCAAACCTTTACCGCCCCGTTGTTTATTGATACGCCGCAAGAAGCCGGTATTTTCATGCAGGTCTACATCTATACGCAAGCCTTCACCCGGCAGAAGATGGGTTATGCTTCGGCGTTGGCCTGGGTGCTGTTGGTGATTATCCTGGTGCTGACTCTCGTGGTGTTTCGTTCGTCGAGCCTGTGGGTCTATTACGAAGGCGAGATACGGGATGATACGCCGAAACGCCGCCGTGGGTGGCCGTTCCGCCGCGAACGGCCGGCACTGGTGCCGCTGCGGGTGGCAGATGTAAAGGAGCGAACCTGATGGCGATCCAAACCTCATCTATAGCCCGACCGGGCACCGCAGACATCGTGCCGACCATCCCGCGCCGCAACCCTATCGTCGGGCGGCTGTTGATCTATGGGCTGATCCTATTTGGGGCGAGCTTGGTGCTGATTCCGTTCGCCTGGATGCTCAGTACTTCATTGACCACAACAAGCCGCCTGTTTGTCTATCCGCCGGACCTGATCCCGAACCCGATCGCCTGGGACAATTACAGCAAAGCCTGGACCTCGCTGCCGGTGTCGTTCACGCGCTTCGCGTTCAACACGATATTTATTACCATCCTGGCGATGCTGGCCGAGATTTTCTCATCGAGTATCGTCGCCTACGGCTTTGCCCGCTACAAGTTTCCGGGGCGCGATTTCCTGTTCGTGGTCCTGCTGGGTAGTATGATGCTGCCGGGCGTGGTGTTGCAGGTGCCGAGTTTCCTGATTTGGCGACAGTTGGGGTTGCTGGACACCTATGATCCGCTGACGGTGGGCGCGTGGTTTGCTTGGGGACCATCCTACATCTTTTTGCTGCGGCAGTTTTTCCTGACGATTCCGGTGGATATTGACGAGGCAGCGCGACTGGATGGGGCCAATGCCTTCCAGATTTACTATCGCATCATGCTGCCGCTGGTGAAGCCGGCACTGCTGGCGATTGGCGTGCTGAGTTTCGTCGGCAACTGGAACAACTTTTCCGGCGCGCTGATTTACCTGAACCACCTGGAGAAGTTCCCTATCGTGCTGGCGCTCAAGTTCTTTGAACGCAACCTGTCGAACAACGTGCCGCCCTTCAACTTCATGATGGCGATGGCGACGCTGATGACGATTCCTATGATCCTGCTGTATTTCGTCGCCCAGCGATATTTCATCGAAGGGATTACCGTGGGCGGGGTGAAGGGGTAAAGCGCGTGATCTACAATCGTCTGTGCTATCGCTATCCGGTGGACAAGTTGGGAGCAGGTGGGAGCTACGGTAACCCCGACTGCTTTATGCGCACCGATGCCGCGTCCAACTTAGACAGCGTGTGGTTGGCCGCTAGTAACCAGTGGGTCTGCGGCACCATGACGTGCTCCTTGCGCGCCGACGGGGAGCGGTTAGTGGCCGGCGAGACGGAGTTGTGGCCGGGCCACCAGGTCACGACTTTCGCCGGCGGGGCGGTGACGGCGCGGTTGACGGTGTTTGTGCCGTTTGGCCGGTCGGTCGGCACCGGCGCACAGGTCTATTTTGGCTTGGAGATCCTGAGCGCACACGCGGCGGCCGTCACCATCACCTGGGATATCCGCTGGCCGCCGTTCCTCAGTCGCATCCACAGCAAGCAACCGGAGCGCGACCAATGGCAAAAGCGAGTGCGCCAGTGGCAGGAGGGCGATCTCGCGTATGCAGCGACGCTGCCGACACATTACACGCGCTACAATAGCACCGTGGGTGACCCAGACGAAGTGCGCGTGTTCAGCGGCCCCGGCCCCGCGACCTGGGCCGTCAGCGAACCGAGTCGCCTGCGCGCGACTTATGCGCAGGAGATCAGCGCTAGCACACCGTGGCAGGGCGGTTGGCTTCTCAGCATAGGCAGCGGCGGGTTGGATACAGTGCGCCGAGCGCATAGGGCCGCGCCGGCTTGGCTGGCTGCGCTGGCGGCAACACGGGACGCGCTGGAAGCGGAACTCAGCACGGCGCAACTGACCACGCCCGACGCGGTGATCAACCGAGGACTGCTGTGGGCCAAAGCAAACACGTTGCGCGTGCAGCACCAGTATCGGCAGGGGGTGGGCTTCACCAACGATCCGCCGCAAGACATCGTGGTGGTGCGCGACTGCGCCTGGTATGCACTGGGAGCTGATTGGTGCAGTCCCGGCTTCACACGCGCCATGTATGATCTATTGCTGGCGCATGGGCGCGAACCAGACGGCAAGTTGACCGAGTATATCCACGCCGACAGCGGCGTGCGCGAAGATTATGGGCTGAACGTCAACGACGATACGCCGCTGTTTGTGGTGGCGGCGCATCACCATTACGCAGTGACGGGCGATATCGGCTTCCTACACGCGACGTATCCGGCAGTGCAGGCGGCCTGCGACTGGCTGTTGGCCCAGCGGCGCGACGGGCTGGTGTGGTGTGCGGTGCAGGGCACGGATGTATGGGGCAATGCTACTTGGCGCAACATCATCCCCGGCTATCACCTGGGCGGAGCGGTGACGGAAATCAACAGCCTGACGGTGTGGGCGCTGGTATGCGCGCACGAGTTGGCCGCAGTGGTGGGGGCCGACGATGACGCGGGGCGCTGGGCTACGGCACAGGGTGAACTGTGTGCGGCTATCGAGGCGCAGTTACGCGACCCCGAGACAGGCACCTACCTGCTCAATCGCGATGCGGACGGGCCGCACTCTACACTGACTGCCGATCTGGTATTTCCGGTGCTGGCGGGCGTGGCGGATGCCGGTGAGGCTGCTGCGATCTTAGATCGGCTCTATAGTGCGGAGTTTTACACGCCGTTCGGCATCCATACGGTAAGCCGGGCTGAGGCCGAGTACGATCCGACCTACGGCTACGGTTTGCTGGGTGGGTTGTGGCCGAATCTGACCGCCTGGGTGGCCTACGCCGGGAGAGTGACATATCCCGATAGGTTAGTAGCAATGATGCAGCACCTCTATGCGCTGTGCGAACCCGCCGAACCCCGCGCGGGCGGCAATATGGTGCCGGGCGAGTTCCCGGAATGGTTCCACGGCGAAACCTACCAGAGCCTGGGCATGGCGATGTCGCCCTGGATGCCGCCGACCTACCTGTGGCTGGGTATCGAGGGGCTAGCGGGCCTACATCCCACGCCCGCCGGCCTGCACGCTAACCCTCATTTGCCCAGCCATTGGCACTGGATCGGGCTACGGAACTTGCCTTATCGCGGCGGGCGGATCAGCCTGTTTGCTTGTGATGGGCGGATCTATAGTAGCACGCCGCTGGACAGCACCTGGCCTGTGACTGTGTTTATGGATGATGCGACCGATGCGTTGGCGGTGGTGGGCGAATTCTATGCGCTGGCCTTGCAGGGGCCAAAGGGGGGCGTGGTGTTAATTGCTACGCAAACCGGGGGCAGTGGCAGCGTCGGTTGGGGCCAGGGCCACCGCTCTGTGACCCTGACGGCGGGCGCAGCAACCGTTTTACATTTCAATACGGAGGAGATCGGATGACCGCGACTGCTGAACCGTTACAGGCAGCCCCGGCCGGTGTGCTGGGTTTGGGACTGGTCGGCTGTGGAGGCTTTGGGCGATTCTGCCTAGAAGCGTATCGTAACGTGCCCGGCTTGCGTTTGGTGGCGGCTAGTGATAACGACCCCACCCGACTGGCGGCGACGGCTGATGACTTTGGGCTGACTGCGTACAGCGACTACGCGGCGATGCTACGGGATCCGCAGGTGCAGATCGTCGCCGTTAACACGCCGCCGGCTTTGCACGCCGCGCAGGCGATTGCCGCCGCGCAGGCCGGCAAGCACATTTTTTGCGAGAAGCCGCTCGCCACGAGCGTGGCCGATGCGACGGCGGTGTTGCGTGCGGTGCGCGATGCGGGTGTGCAGATCAGTGTGGACTATGTGATGCGTTGGAATCCGCTCTATTGGCTACTGCACCGACTGCAACTACAGGCGACGGCCGGCGGCCCGCTGTTGGGGCGCTTGCAGCGCTATGCGCTGGAGAATCTAGCCGGCGATGAAGCGTTGGGACCGGATCATTGGTTCTGGGATGCGGCGATCAGTGGGGGGATTTTTGTGGAGCATGGGGTCCATTTCTTTGATGCCTGCGCCTGGCTTATGGGCAGCGCGCCGACGGTGGTGCAGGGGTTGGCCGTGGCGCGGCCCGGCACCGCCGCCCCCGCGCTGGTGGATACAGTGCTGGCGAACACGGTGCATGGACAGGGGGCCACCGCGAGCTATTATCACGCTTTCAGCCATGCCAACCGGGCCGAGTTCCAGGGCATCACGCTGGACTGGGGCTTCGCGCATGGTGTGCTGACGGGCTGGATTCCGGTCGAACTGACGCTGGAAGTGTGGACCGATGCCGCCGGGGCGGGGCTGCTGCAAACGCTGCCGGGGACCGCCGCCGAGTGGCTGGCGGTGCCGGGGGTGGTGCCGTCGGGACAGGAACACATCGCGGCAGTTGTGGTGGAGGAATATAGCGACGCGGCTCCCTGGCATGGTCGCGGTGTAGCGCGGCCGGTTAGTCACCGGGTCTGGCTGCAAGCCAGCCTGGGCGGAGAGTCGGCCAAGTCGGCGGTGTATACAGCCGGCGTGCAAGCGGGCATGGCTGATCTAGTGGCCGCCGTTGCCGGTGGGCGATCACCCCGTGTGAGCGGTCTGGATGCCTGGCGCAGCGTGGCTACCGCCGTGGCGGCGCAAATCGCTGCACAGAATGGGCGGCTGACTGTGCCGGACACGTTACCTGTAGATTTGGAGTCTGCGTGATGGCCCCCGACCTCGCCGGGCCACCGTTCCTGCTGACGCGGCGTGGGATCGTCATGCAGCCCGACCCTGCCCGGCGTGCCGAGCGGGGCGGAGTGCTGAATCCAGCGGCCGTATTGCACGCCGGCGTGACCTATGTCTTTTACCGGGCGGTGGACACCGAGCCGGTCAACTACTCACGGATTCTGATTGCGACCTGCGCGTTGGGAGAAGACGGCGCGATCCACACGACGCGGCTGGGCCGGCCGGCGCTGGAACCGGAACCACCCTATGAGCGGTGGGCGGACGGGCAGGGCGGCGGGGTAGAAGACCCGCGCATCACTGTGCTCGATGGGACGTACTATATGGCTTATACCGCCTTCGGTACGGTGGATGGGGTGACGGCACCGCGCATCGCGCTGGCCCGCTCGACCGACCTGTTCCGCTGGGAGCGGTTGGGCTTGGCCCAGTTCACGCCGCTGACGACGACGATCGGCGGGCAGCCTGCAACGGTCGATCTGGCCGGTGTGCCGAATAAAGACGCGATTCTGTTCCCGGAGCGGATCGGTGGACGATATGCCATGTTGCACCGGCCGATGTTCGCGGCGGCGAAGGGATTGCCGCAGAGTATCTGGTTGTCGTGGAGCCGCGACCTGCGCCAGTGGACCGACCACCAGTTGGTGCTGTCGCCGACTCAGCCGTGGGAGTGTCTGAAAGTGGGCGGAGGCACGCCACCGATTCGCACGGCGCACGGTTGGCTAACCTTTTACCACGGGGTCGAAGGGCAATCCGATAGTGACCCACAGCGGCGCTATCATGCTGGGGTGTTACTGCTCGATTTGGCTAACCCGGCGCGGGTGCGTTACCAGGGACCGCAGCCGGTGCTGTCGCCGCAGACAGCCGAGGAGCAGACCGGCGTGGTGTCTAACGTGGTCTTCCCCTGCGGCGCGGTAGTGCAACCGGATGGGCGGATTGATGTGTATTACGGCATGGCCGATCAGGCGATTGGCCTAGCGACGACGCGGCTGCCCACGGCGGGCGCGTGGCCGATCTGAGCGGCACGCCCCTTGCTCCCGTAGCGTGCGAAGGAGCCGGCCATGCAAGACGTACCCCTACTTGAAGACCTGAGCGGCCCGCTACCGGCGCACGATCACAAGCGCTGGGAGGCGCTGCTGGGCGCGGCGTTGTTGCTGGGTGTGCTGATCGCCGGTGGCTGGACCTGGGTCCATGGCGAAGAGGCTGCGCAGGCGTATCGAGCCGGCCGCACGGCAGCGACGGCGCATCACTGGGCCGCCGCCGCCACGGCCTATCGGCAGGCAGGCGATTGGCGCGATGCGCTCGTCCGCGCAGGGCAGGCGCAGGATCAACTGCGGCAGTTTACCACGTTGGCGGCGCAGGGCCTATCGGCGGCAGAGCGCGACGATTGGGCGGCTTCGGTGCGCGCCTACACGGATGCGCTGGCGATCCAGTCGGATGGGACGGATGTGGCGGCGCAATTGGATAAGGCGCGCCGGCAACTCATCCGCACCGGGTTGGCGGGTACGGTGTTGCTCCGCACAGATGGGGGAGTCGCCGGTCTCTACTTGGATGCCGGCGCAACCCCCTTGCTGGGTAGCGATGCCGCCAGCCGCGTGCGTGCAGTGGCCGCCGATGGGCAGCGCTTCGTCTATGACCGACCCGCGTTGGGTAGCGGCACGGGTGCCCCGGTCGCCACGCCGGTGCCGCGCGCCGATTTCTGGCTGCCGTCAGTCACCGCCGACGCTACGCGGGTCGCGGTGCTGGTGCAGTTAGGGGCCGCAGGCGTGCCGATGGTACAGCCGTTGCCCGTGCCGCTGGACGGCAACGGCTACGGCGTGTTTTTGGGCGATGTGCTCTGGTGGTATGCGCCGCACGCCGATCTCGGCTACTACAGCTATACGGTCGTCTATTACGACCTGCGGAGTGGTGCAAGCGGGGAGATCGCCGGCCCTAATGGGCGTGTGCAGCCGGTCGCCTGGGCAGCCGATGGTAGCCGGGCGATCCTGGCCGCCTACGCTAGTGTGCCGGCGGGCGCGCTGCCCCAGGTGCAGCTTTACCTCGTGGATGCGCATGGCCGGCGCCAGGGTTCGCCCGGCCCGATACAGGGCAGCTTAGGCACGGTGGAGGGGACGCTGGGCGCGGTGGGCATCAGCCCGGACGGTCGCTATCTGTTTGTCCAGACAAGTGGGCGCGGCGGCACGGCGCACACGCTCTACCTTGCCGATCTCAAGCCCACTTACGGACGTACACCGGGGAGTCTCAACAGCGTGGAAGGACTGAACGTGCCGGGCGGATTGTCGGGCGGGCTGACTGCGGCATGGATTGGTTCGCCGACGCGCTTACTGATCGACACCTGGGTCGGCACACAGGAGCGGCTGGCGTTATTTGATCCCGCTGCGGGTTCTTCTGTTGCGGAGCGACAGCCCCAAGCTAGCCTCTGGCGAAGCCTCTGGCAAGGGTTGGCCCACCCCGACACACCGGACGTGGCGGCGCTGGCCCTGGATGGCGGCCGATTGGCGTGGCGCTACCGTGCGGCCGATGGATCGGATCGGCTGCTGGTACTGGATCGGCAAAGTGGGCAGCAACGCGAGATCCCGCTTAGTGGCGTGGGCAGCCGCTCATTGGATGTGGCGTTTACGCCGACGGGCGACTACCTGATCTATGGTAGCTATCGGTTGGACGGTAGTGCGGCGGGCCGGTTGGCTCCAGTCTTGAGTTGGCCGCTGCACGAGGTCGGCCCGCCGGTGCAACTGGGTGAGCGGGTATGGGATGCTCAACTGCCCAGTCTGGCTCTGCCGGCAGCAGGTAGCTTGGTCGCGTTTATCACACCACAGCACACGCTGCACGCCGTAACCCCAGACGGCCGCACCGATTTATCTATCGCCACGGGAGTCGCGGCCATTTGGAACCTGCACCGCCCACCTGATCCGGGTTGGTTTCACTGATGGAAGCAGTGCGGCTGCATAAGCTGCCGCAGCCGCTGCATTACAAATCATTTAAGGTTTAACTAACCGCTGGAGTTTAGCCGGCCTGCCGGAGCGAGGCGGTAGGGGTCTCTGCCGCCACGAAGCCATCCGAGACTGTGCGCAATTCGCCGGCAATGTCGCTCATATCCCCAGCGGCGTGTGCGGCTTGCAGGCTGCTGCCGGCGGTCCGGCGGGTGCCGGCGGCGATCTCGTGCATGGTGGCGACCACCTGCTCGCTGGCGGTGCGTTGCTGCTGCGTCGCCAGATTGATCGCGTTGGCGAGTTGTGCCGTGCGCTCCACCATGCCGATGATGTCTTCGTTCGCATCGCCCGATTGGTGCGCCAAGCCGACGCCCTTCTCGGTCTCTTTGAGGCCGTCTTCGGTCGCCATGACGGCGGCATTGGTCGCGGCTTGCACCTGGGCGATGACGGCGCGCACCTCACGGGTGGCGGCGGCGCTGCGCTGGGCCAGCTTCTTGACCTCGGAGGCCACCACGCCGAAGCGCTCGCCCACTTCACCGCCTGCCCCGGCACTCTCGACGGCGGCGTTGAGGGCCAGGATATGGGTCTGGCCGGCCATAGTGTCAATGAGGTCAATGATCTCGCTGATGCGCTGGGACTGGGCGGAGAGGGCGAGGATGCGGGCGGTGATGTCGTTGACGCGGGAGCGGATCATCGCCATGCCGATGATGGAATCGCGGACGGCTTCCTGGCCGTGGCCG
>JBBRPH010000004.1:0-146791 GCA_038228295.1 Chloroflexia bacterium
TGGTCAAGCTGCTCTATTGCGGCGTAGATTTGCTCTCTGGTGGTTATCGCCGTTATCCTCGGTAAGCTAGTGACCGGCTGCTTGGGTGTGCACGGCGAGGTAGACATCCATAAGCCGCGTATTCAGGGTGGCGGCTTAAAGCGTGATTTCCAGCCCGTCACGCGCGCTGAACACTGCCAGCTTGTCTCCGACCAAACGGTGGGCCCGCGCCTGGGCACGGACCAGCATCGCGTCGAGTTGCGCATCGGTGTGTTCGGGATCGTGGTGGAACAGGGCTAACCGCTTGACCCCGGCATGAATCGCCGTGTCTACCGCCACTTCGGGGATGTTGTGGCCCCAGCCGACACGCTGTGGGTATTCGTCGATCGTGTATTGCGAATCGTGGACCAGCAGATCGGCGCCGCGCGCAAATTCTACCAGCCGCTCGTCAATCACGTCATAGCCCAGCAAACTATCGCCCAGCGTCGGGGGGCTGAGGGGTTCATTGTCGCTGGCGTAGACAAAGTTCCACGCGCCGAGTTTGAGGCGAAAGGCCAGACTAGGCAATGTGTGCTTTTGCAGCAGCGTCGCCAGTTCGCCACCGTCAAGCCGGCATTCGCCACCGCACATGGCGTAGAACTTGAGATGCGCGGGCAAACTGGCGAGCGGTACCGGGAAATAGCTCCACTCCTGTTGCCCGGCTAGCAGATTGACCAGGGTTTGCGTGCGGTCACTACACCCGATGATGCTCAGTTGGGCGTGCGGAGCGAAAGCCGGCTTAAAGAAGGGGAAGCCCTGGATGTGGTCCCAATGGCTGTGGCTGAGGCACAAATAGCCGACGGCCGGCCGGCCGTGCGGTGCGTGGGCCTGTTGTTGCAGGTCCACGCCGAGTGGGCGGATGCCCGACCCGGCATCGAAGATGAACAGGTGCCCGCTGTCGCTGGTCAGGCTGACGCAGACGGTGTTGCCGCCGTATTGCTCATAGCCGTCGCCCGACACAGGGATCGAGCCGCGTGTGCCCCAGAACTTGACCTGTAGCCGCGTAGGGGCGGCCAGGGGGCTGCTACGCGCGATTTGTGCGTCTTCGCCCGGTTCGCCAGTGGAATCAAAGGTGTAAGCCATCTCACCGGCGGTAGTGGTCGTCTGTGCATCAATCATACGTGCCGATTGCTCCTTACCGACCCCACCGGCCTCCAGCAGGGCAAACGGTTCCTGCGGATGAATAGGGTATCAAAGATTACCACTAGTATACCATGATGCCGGCAATATGCAAGTGCCGGCTTATTCTGCTGCGGTGCCGGCGCCGGCTGCCGCCGATCCAATTGTGGCGGGAGTTGTACTTAAGTCCGTTGCCGGCGCACTATCCGATGTAGCGGGCGCGGCATTCGCGGGTAGTTCAACCCCGCGCGCCAGCAGTTCCTGGCGTGCCATTTCTACGAACTGGTCATGCGTCACCCAGCGGTTGGCATAGACCACGTTATCCCGTTTATCGGTCTGCAACTCTTTTCGCAGGTTGTATTTTTTCCCCGGCACTTCGTTTTGTAGTTCAACATAAATACCCAATAGACGGTCGCGTGTCAGATTACGGAGGGGGCGGTCGGCTGGCATAATAAATCTCCTGTATAAGTTACTCTACTATAGCGCAAAACGAGCCGGCCTGCAAGCCGCAAACGGGCCGATCTTAATTAGTTCTTAACATTTACTACAACCTGCTGCACATTTGCTGAATCCCGCTTGCCGGCCCGTTTCGTGCCTGCTATACTAAAAGCTACCGTGTGCGTTGTACGCGGCTATATTAAGCACTTACTTGAAACGGCACTTAGGTAACTTACCCTATGTCCCTAGCACCTGAGGATCCGGCTAAACCCCTAGCGCTGTCCGCTGCGGCGGATGATGCCGGTTGGATTTCGTTGGCGGAGGCCGCTCACCTACTGCATACCGCGCCGACTAATGTGCGCCGCTGGGCCGATCAGGGCCGCTTGGAGGTGCGTCGCACGGTGGGCGGGCACCGGCGCTTCCGGCGCGAGTCGGTACTGGCGCTCGGTGGTCAGTTGCCCACGCCCGTATTGCCGGCCGTTGCGCCGGGGTGGCAGGTCCATTTTCAGCAGCCCGCTGAGGCCGCCCGGATGCGCGGGCTGGGCCAGCGCCTGTTGGGTCTGCTGGTGCAATGGGTGCTACAGGATGCCGACGACTCGCGTCACTTAGACGAGGGTTATGCTATCGGCCAGGCGTATGGCGCGGAGGCGGCCGGCGCGGCGGCCAGTCGCTTGGATATAGTTGAGGCTTTCCTATTCTATCGTAGCAGTTCTATCGCCCTGGCCCTGCAAGGCCCAACCGCTGCACTTACCGACAGCGCGGCCGTGGTCCGCTTGTGGGAGCGCGCCGATCACTTTATGAACCGCGTCCTGCTGGGCCTTATCGCCGGCTACGATGCCCGCCTCGATCCGGCGGGCCACCCAGAACTATAGACGGGCTAGGCCGCGCCGCCCGCGCAGGAGCCGTTGTTGGGTCAGTCGGCTACCGCGATCCCTGCCCACCTCCCCATTCAGAACTCCGCAGGCAAAAGTTAGTATCCTTTACGTTAAGGCCGGAAACTGCTATAGTGAGAAGAATCGGCCGCTGCGGGGGCGGCGTTGCCCGCCGCAGGGCTGGATGCTTGCTTGGGGAGGAATCGCACGTATGACCCAGATCCCGGAAGATGCGTTGCCTGTACCCATCGGGCCGCGCTTTGGCCCGATTTTTGTACCGCCCAACGATCCTCACCTGGATGCGGCGACCATTATCGCCATCGAAGAAGCCGCCGAACTGCCCACTTATGCCAAGCTGCCGGTGGTCATCACGCGCGGCGCAGGGGTCATGCTCTACGATGTGGCCGGGCGCGAGTATCTGGACTTCTATAGCGGCCACGCCGTCGCCCTCACCGGCCACTGCCACCCGCGGGTGGTTGAAGCGCTTACCCATCAGGCCCAACGCCTCATCTTCTACTCTAACGTGGTCTACAATGACGCACGGGCGGTCTATGCGGCGGCGTTGATGCGGATCGCGCCACAGGGTTATGGGCGTGTCTTTTTCTGCAATTCCGGCGCGGAAGCGATTGAAACGGCGCTCAAAATCGCCCGCAAATTCACGGGGCGCAGTCGTATGGTGGCGATGGAAGGCAGCTTTCACGGCCGCACCGCCGGCGCGCTCAGTATCACCCACAACCGCCGCTATCGCACCGGCTTCGGCATCGGCCCGCTAGAGTCGTTGGTCAGTTTTGTGCCGTTCGGCTCGGCGGCGGCGGTCGAAGCGGCGGTCGGCCCCGACACGGCAGCGGTGGTGATCGAGCCGATCCAGAGCATCGCCGGGGTCCGCATGGCCCCGCCGCAATATTACCGCGACCTGCGCGCCATCTGTGATGCGACCGGCGCATTATTGATCTTCGACGAGGCCCAGACGGCCTTCGGACGCACCGGCAAGATGTGGGCCGGTGAGGGTTGGGAGGTCATCCCCGACCTGATCACGCTGTCCAAAGGCATTGCCAGCGGCGTGCCTATGGGTGCGACCCTGGTCAACACGCGCATCGGCGACACGGTCCATGTCGAAGAACACGGCTCGACCTTTGGCGGCAGTCCCTTGGCCTGTGCCGCCGCCGCCGCCACGCTCGATGTCGTGATTGGTGAAGATTTTTGTGGTCGCGCCGCCACGCTGGAGCCGATCATCCGTGCCGCGCTGAACGATCTGCCGCACTTGGTTGAGATCCGAGGGGTGGGCCTGCTGCTGGGTTTGCGCTTCGACCGCCCGGTCAAGCCGATTCAGGATGCGCTGCTGGCCCATGGGGTGATCATCGGTACCTGCGCCGATCCGACAGTGCTGCGGATGATGCCGCCCCTCGTCGTCACGGAGGCCCACATCGCCGGCTTTGCCGCCGCCCTACGCGCAGTGTTAGCCGACTTGTCGTAGCTGCGCCTTAAGGCAGCGGGTTAGTGGTCAGCGCATAGGCCACGGCCGCGTCAGGGTCGAGCGCCTCGCCGGCGGCCCAAGCATCGGCAAAGCGCGCCGGATCGAGCGCCGCCTGCACCGTCACCACCAGACGATCCCATTCCCCCTGCTGCGACAACGGCGTTGGGAAACCGATAGCGGCGCGCCAGGCGGCAGTCGCGCCCAGGAGATGCGCTGCCCGATCCATTTGGCCGGTGACTACGGCGACTTGCGCTAACCCTTGCAAAGGCCAGACCGCCTTGCGCTGAAGTCCCAATTCCCAGTTGAGGGTCAAACTCCGGCGCAGCGCGCTATCGGCTGCCGCCGGGTCGCCGGCCTGTAAGTAGACCCAGCCCAGTTGTTCCACAGTCGCCGCGAGGTCGGTTTGGCTGTCCAAGGTGTGCCCAATGGCGAGGGCTTCTTGGAGCAGTGCTGTTGCCTGTGGCGTATCGCCTTCGGCGAGGGCGTAACGTGCCACTTCCTCTAGCGCCCCGACTACGCCGGCGGCATTGCCCAACGCGCGCTGGATCTGCAAACTTTCCTCGGCCAGTGGGCGGGCCTGCTCCTGTTCGCCCATGTCACGCAGCGCCTGACTCAGATTGAGCAGCGTGACGGCCAGCAGGGCACGGTCGCCGGATGCGCGGCGGATTGTGATGCTTTCTTCATAGAGGCCGACCGCCTGGCGGGGATCGCCCTGATCCCGCACGATATTGCCCAGGCCGTTGAGCGCGAACGCCCAGCCTATGGGGTCGGCCAGATCATGATAGATCGCTAGCGCCTGGCGGAACAACTCCGCCCCACGAGCCAGATTACCGTTCCAGTAGGTTTGGTGCCCCGCCCAGCCCAACACCTTCGCTCGGTAGGGCAACCACCGCTGATCGTCCACGGTGAGCGCGCTTTCCAGCCGGCGCACGGCTTTGGGATCACCGGAAATCCACCAGAAGCGCCCCAGCGCGCCGGCCAAACGCAGCAAGGTTTCACCATCGCCACTTGCGGCGGCCCAGTCTAATGCTGCTTGTAAGTTAGGGTGATCGGCAGTGAGGCGCGCCCGCCACTGCGCCTGCTGCGGGCCGATCAGGTGCGGCTCGGCCTGTTCGGCCAGTGCCCGATAGTAGGCGGCATGGCGCTGCTGTGCGGCGGCGGTCTCCCCCTGAATTACTAATTGTTCTCCGGCATATTCGTGTAGCGTCTCCAGCATGATAAAGCGCGGCTCCCCCCCGTCTGTCTCGCTGCGCCGCAGCAAGCTGTTGTCTACCAGCGCGGTTAGGCTGTCGAGAACAGAGTACGGAGCACTGGGTGTTGTGTTCAGTGCATTATGCTGTTCCGCTTGCGACCCACAGAGCATAGCCCAGGGTCCATCGGTCACTGCTTCCACTGCCGCTAGGGTGCAACCGCCCTGGAACACGCCTAGTTGTCGAAACAAGTGTTGCGCGGCGGGATCTAACGCATCGTAGCTCCAGGCAATCGCTGCCCGCAAAGTTTGCTGGTGGACTGGGAGATCGCGTGCGCCGTCGGTGAGCAGCGCCAGGCGGTGGTCAAGGCGCGCCAGCAGGGCGGCGGGCGTGAGCAGTTTGCTGCGGGCAGCGGCCAATTCCAACGCTAACGGCAGCCCATCGAGCCGCCGGCAAATGGCGGCTACGGCCGGCGCGTTTGCGACGGTCAGGCGGAAGTCCGGCTGCCCATCTTCGGTGCGGGCTACGAACAAGGCTACCGCAGGCACCTGGGCTAGCGTGCTGAGGGGCAAATCGTCGGACGTCGGCAAGGCCAGCGGCGGCACCGGGAACACCTTCTCGCCCCGCACGCGCAAGGCGGCTCGACTGGTGATCAGTATTCGCAAATGAGGCGTGCCGGCCAGCATGGTGGCGACAGCGGTACCCGCAGCCGCCACCTGCTCGAAGTTGTCCAACACCAGCAGCAAGTGGCGGCTGCGGAGGTAGGCGGTGAGGACCGTGATTAGCGGACGGTCCACGCTTTCGCGCACGCCCAACACAGCCGCAATCGCCGGCAACACTGCGGTGGGGTCACGTACAGCGGCCAACGGCACGAAGCGCACCCCGTCCGTGAAATCCCTGCTGAGGTTCAAGGCGGCGGCGAGAGCGAGCCGCGTTTTGCCGGTGCCGGGCGGGCCGGTCAGCGTGAGCAACCGCCCATCGGCCCGCCGGAGCAGCGCGCATACAGTGCTCAGGTCAACTGCGCGGCCCAGCAACGCAGTCGGTGGCACCGGCACATCGAGGTCGCGTATAGCGGCGGGAACGGGCGCAGACGGGACAGATGTGGTTAGTACCGCCGCGCTGCCCCTGGCCCATTGCACAAACACCGCCTGCTCGTCGGGCGGCAGGCCCAATGCGGTCGCCAGCAGCGCAGCTAATTGGCGTGACGGGCGCACGCGGCCGGCCTCGATTTTCTTGACGGTTTCCGGTGAACAGCCCGCCTGTTCAGCTAATGCGGCCTGGGTCAGATCCAGGGCTTTGCGGCGCGCTTTGAGACTTGCGCCGAAGCTAGTGGTCTCTTGCATAGAAGCCTAACGACGTATAACAACCACAACTCGGCCCAACCCAACACGCACCACCGGCGGTCGCGGGCTGTATAGCATCTCTTTTATACCCATTTCAATACCTTTTATTATATCGGAAAACTCCTCCCTTGTGCGTTACTTTCATGTTCTGATAGCACTAGAAGCGAAAGAAGTAGGTGAAGTAGAAAAACGTGTCGTGTCGGCCCGACTAATTCCACGCACTCACGAAAGGAACTCCTCTATGCGAAACCGTGTACTCCTCGCGTTCGTCCTGCTCCTCAGTCTGTTGCCGGCGGGCGGGGTGTGGGTCGGTGGGCGCAGCAGCGGGCCGATCCAACTGCGCTGCGGCTTTAGCTACTGTCCGCAGATAGTCGCCGGTGGTGCCTACCACACGCTTGACTGCTGATCTGCTTGTCTGTACATTAGCTATCAGGTACAATGGGCGGTAGGCCGGGAAGCCGCCCGGTGTGCAGTGTAAGGAGCAGGAGGCAGCCCGTCCTCGATGAATTTACCGGCCTTATTGGCGCTGATCGGTGGCTTGGCTCTGGCTCCCGCCCTGATCTATATCTTGATCATCTGGTGGCTTGACCGCTACGAAAAGGAGCCGCTCGGCTTGGCGGTGTTGGCCTTTGTGTGGGGAGCCACACCGGCCGTCATCTTGGCGCTGATCTTTGAGGTCGTGCTGGGCATCCCTTTCGCCGACGCCGGTGTGATTGGCGACTTCAGCCAGGGGTCGCTGGTTGCGCCGGTGGTCGAAGAAGGCACGAAGGGTATCATCCTGTTCGTGTTGTTCCTGGCATATCGGCATGAGTTCGACGATGTGCTGGACGGTATCCTTTACGGTGCGCTAGTGGGTCTCGGCTTTTCCGTAGTCGAGAATGTGGTCTACGGCTTCCACTTCGCCTTCCCCAACGGCTATGAACCCGGTCTGCAACCCGACCTCGGCAGCGTAGTCGCCGGTTGGTTCCTGCGCTCCGGCCTCTTCGGCCTCAACCACGCTTTTTTCACCAGCATCACCGGCGCAACTCTGGGCTACCTACGCTCCAACCCCGGCGTGCGTTCGCGCTTCGGCCTGCCACTGCTCGGCTTGGTCGGGGCCATATTCTTTCACAGTCTGCATAATACCCTGGTCGGCCTGGGCGACTTCGCGGGCCAGAGCGCGGCGCTGGTCGGCTGCGGGATCAGCCTGTTCACCGACTGGGCGGGGATCAGCGTGCTGCTGGTGGTCGCGCTGATCGCCGGCGCGCGCGAGCGACGGTGGATCGAAGCCCAACTGCGCGAAGAAGTGGTGGTTGGGCGCTTCAGCCCCGCTGAATACCAGATGCTGATCTCGGCCCGTCGCCGCTGGCGGGCGCGCTGGACGGCGCTTACCGGCGAGGGCTGGGCCGCGTTTCGCCGTCTGGGTCGTCTGCAGCAGTTGGCAACTGAGTTGGCCTTCCGCAAGCAACAGGTGCTGACCGATCCCGGCTCGCCCTGGAAGGGGCACGATATTCAGGTGTTGCGGGCCCGCATTGACGATCTGCACCGCCACATGGTTGGCCCCGCGCAGGCGGCGTAGGTGGTTGGGTTAGCCGCGCTCTAGTTGACGATTTTGGCTTTTGTAGTGCTTTGGGCTATGCATATTGTTGTAGAGTTACCGTAGAACTAGAACGGAGATACTGAAAATGTTATCGGAAGAAGAAAAGTTTGGCTGGCAGGGGTTGACCTTTGACGATGTGTTGTTGGTGCCGGCCTATTCGGAGGTGCTGCCTACGCCGGACTATATTTCGACCCAGACGCGCCTGACGCGCAACATTAGCCTAAACATTCCGCTGCTGTCGGCGGCGATGGACACCGTGACCGAAGCCCGGATGGCGATTGCTCTAGCCCGCGAGGGCGGCCTGGGAGTGATCCACCGCAATATGTCGGTCGCTGATCAGGCGGGCGAGGTGGACAAGGTGAAACGCTCGCAAGCCGGTATGATCGTAGACCCGATCTGCCTGGAGCCGGACCGCACCGTGCGTGAAGCGCTCGATTTGATGGCGCGCTACCACATTTCAGGCGTGCCGATTGTGCAAGATACGCGGCTGGTCGGTATCCTCACTAACCGCGACATCCGCTTTGCCGAGGCCGGTGACCTGGACCAGCCGGTGAGCGCCTGGATGACTCACGCGCCGCTCTATACCGTGCCGCCGGGCACCACACTCGAACAGGCGCGCGAAACCCTGCGCCGCTACAAGGTCGAAAAGCTGCCGGTGGTGGATGAGACGGGCCGTGTCACTGGGCTGATCACGGTCAAAGATATCCAGAAAAAGCAGCAATTCCCACGGGCAACCTACGATGCGCGAGGCCGCCTGCTGTGCGGCGCGGCGGTGGGCGTGGGCGACGACGGCTACAGTCGCGCCGCGACGTTGATCGAGGCCGGCGTGGATGTGATCTTTGTGGATACCGCACACGGCCATACAAAAGGCGTGATTGAGGCAGTACGCCGTATCAAGCGTAGCCATGATATCGCCGTAATCGCCGGCAACATTGCCACGCGCGCCGGCGCCGCTGCGCTGATCGAAGCCGGGGCCGATGGGCTGAAAGTGGGTATGGGGCCGGGATCGATCTGCACCACGCGCGTGGTGTCGGGCGCGGGGATGCCGCAGATCACGGCGGTGTGGGACGTGGTGCAGGTGGCCCGCCCGCTCGACATCCCAGTGATCGCTGACGGCGGCATCCAGTACAGTGGCGATGTGGCGAAAGCGATTGCCGCCGGGGCGGATACGGTGATGATCGGCTCCCTGCTGGCCGGCGTGGATGAAAGCCCCGGTGATGTGATCCTCTATCAGGGCGAACGCTTCAAGGAATATCGCGGTATGGGATCGCTAGGGGCGATGAAACAGCGTGCGTCGAGCCGCGACCGCTACGGCCAGCAAGACCTGGACGGGGTGGAAAAGTTGGTGCCGGAGGGTATCGAAGGCCGTGTGCAATACAAGGGACCGCTCGGCACGCTGGTCTATCAGCTCATCGGCGGCTTGCGTGCGGGCATGGGCTATGTCGGGGCGCCCAATATTTTCGACTTTCAGGAGAACACGCGCTTTATTCGTATCAGCGGCGCGGGCCTGCGTGAAAGCCACCCGCATGACATTGTGCTGACCAAAGAAGCGCCCAACTACGCAGGCCGTTAGAGGTGGGACCGTCTATCCCGGCGCGCCCGACCACCCGACCGCTGTTGCTGCCCGGCGCAGAGCCGTTCTTCTTGCCGGGCGGCGACACCGGCTGTTTGCTGCTGCACGGCCTGTCGTCATCGCCCGCTACGGTGCGCGACATGGGCGCGGCTCTGGCCGCGCAGGGGCTGACGGTGGCCGCGCCGCTGCTGGCCGGCCACGGCACCACGCCTGAACAGTTGCGCGGCACCGCTTGGCCCGACTGGTTAGCCTCGGCCGACGCGGGGCTGGCGGCGTTACGGGCGCACGGTTGCCGGCGCCTGTTCGTAGCCGGCCATTCGCTGGGTGGCGCGCTGACGCTGGCGCTGGCCGAACGTGACCCGCTCGCCTACAGCGGGATCATCCTGATGAGCGCGGTTATCTGGATTCCGCCGCTGCTGCGCGCGCCGCTGGATGCCATGAGCGGCATGATGCCTTATCTCGCTAAAGGCTTCAGCGATATCGCCGATCCGGCGGCGCGAGTCCGCGACGTGACGTATGACCGCGTGCCGGTGACGACCGCGCTGACGCTGATTGATCTGCTGGCCCATGTGCGAGCCGGCTTGCCGCGCGTGGTCGCCCCGACGCTGATCCTGTATGCGCGGCGCGATCATATTGTGCCCTCGATGAACTCAATGTACATCTATAGCCACATTGCCGCGCGCGAGAAGCGCCTGGCTGTGCTGCACCGCAGTTTCCACGCCATCATGGTGGACTATGACCGCGAGCAGGTGTGGGCGACGGCGGCGGCCTTTATGCGGGAGCATGAAGCGTGCTGAAGGCGGTTCTGTTCGACATGGGCGACACCCTGTTCCGCTACACGCCGCCGGACGGCGGCAGCGTGAGTGCCTGGGTGAATGCCCGCTTGCGGACCGCCATTGCCGCCCGCTATCCGGCGCTCGATCTGCCGCCGCCTGCCGCGTTCAGCGCACTGATCGGGCAACTGATGGGGCGGCAACGCCCGATCCCGTCGTGCGACCGCTTGCTGGCCCAACTCGCCGCCGAAACCGGTTGGCCGCTTGATCCGACCGATAGGGATCTGCTGACCGCCTGGCACGACGGCTTGCTAGAACTGCCGGTGCCGGAACCGGATCTAGCGGCTACGCTTGACGCGCTCCAGGCGCACGGATTGCGCCTGGGCATCATCTCCAATACCATCTGGCGCACACCCTGGCGCGACCGCGAACTGGCCCGCCACGGCCTACTCGACTACTTCCCGGTGCGGCTCTACTCCGCCGACTGGGGCATGGAGAAGCCTGATTCGCACCTATTCGCCGCCGCACTCGCCGCATTAGGTGATATTCCGCCGGCCGCTGCTCTCTACGTCGGCGACGATCCGCAGGATGACATTGCAGGAGCGCACGCTGCCGGGCTCTGGACGGCTTGGCTGCCGCAGCCCGGTCAGGCTGCCGTGCCGCCCGTGCCGCCACCCGACTTGCTGCTGACCGCGTTGCGCGATCTGCCCGCGCTGCTGACCGGTGGTTATCAGCCATTCCTAAATACAGCCCCACTACCGGCATAGGCGACCGCCGCGACCCAAAACGGCGGGGCCACCCCACTAGGCAGCCCCGCCGTACTCACAAATCTCTAAACCTTCTGCTAAATCCTCGTTGCCGGGTACCCGACGACTGACGGTTAGCGATCCGGGTTCATCAGCAGACCGTTGGACAGGATCTTGGCGACCTGGGCGCGGGTGGCCGGTGCGGTCGGGCGGTATGTGCCGTCACTATAGCCGCTCAGTACGCCGTTGTTCACTGCCGTCTCGACATAGCCGAAGGCCCAATCCCCCGTCGCTACGTCGCTGAAGTGCGCGGCCGGCGGTGTGTGCAGCGCCCAGCCCCGACTGATCACGATCAGCTTGGCGAGTTGGGCGCGGGTGATCGCGGTCGTCGGGCGGAAGGTGCCGTCGCTATAACCACTCAACGCGCCGTGTTGCACTGCTGTTTCGATATAGGGGAAGGCCCAATCGCCGGCCGGCACATCGCGGAAGGTCGGCGTGGCCGGCGCCGGCCACGCCCAGCCCATGCCGACGACCAGCATTTTGGCGAATTGGGCGCGGGTTACCATGTTGCTGGGGCGGAAGGTGCCGTCTGCGTAGCCACTGATCGCGCCTTTGCCGGTTAGGTGCTGCACAGGGTTATAGGCAAAGTCGGTGGAGGCCAGGTCGGCAAACTCATGGTGTTCTACTAGCAGCACGACATAGGCGCTAGCGGTATGCGCGCCGTCGGTGCCCACGACGGTTACCGTGTCGAGTGCGCCGGTGATCGTGACTGGGGCACTCACGCTGACGGTTAGATTTGCGCTGCTGCCGATCCCCACTGTTGCGCTCTGCGGGGCGACGGATACGATCCAGCCCAATTGGCTGGTCGCGCCGAAGGTGACGGTAGTCGCACTGCCGGTGTTGTTACGCAAGGTTAGGTTGAAGCTGCGCGTCTGACCGGCGTGAATATCCTCGAAGTGGATGCGCGGGTCCAACACTAGGTCGTGCGTGGGCAGCGGGATGGGCGTAGTGGTGCTGCCGGGAGTGCCGCTGCCGATGACTGTGTGCGTAGCTTCCGGGTGGTGGGTTTCGGTGGCCTCTGGGTGCGGCGTGCCGGTGTGTTCCGGGTGCGGGGTCTCGGTACCCTCCGGGTGATGGGTTTCGGTGGCTTCCGGGTGCGGGGTCTCGGTAGCTTCCGGGTGCGGGGTCTCGGTAGCTTCCGGGTGCGGGGTCTCGGTACCCTCCGGGTGGTGCGTTTCGGTGCTTGCAGGATGCTGGGTTTCACTGGCGGGTGGGGTGCTGGTAGCAGGGATGGCCGTGCGGGTTTCGCTCTCGTGCTGCGGTCCATTAGCGCTGGCGGAGGCGTTTGGCGCAGCTAGGATAGTTAGTAGCGCCATTAGCGCGATCAGCGCCGCGCTGCCCATCAGCCACTTGTACAGCCCTGTTGCTTTGCGCGTCTTCATGGGGTCTCTCCTCTGTAGTAACGTAATTGGATCGGGTTGTTATTGGGGGACTAGTCCAATTGGCGCCTGTCGGTGCCGCTCACCAAGACCAACGCCCGGCTGACGCGGAAAGTAGCGGTTAGTTGCTGATCCACTAGTCCTATTTCGGGATAGGACTCTTGGGCTATGGCGAGCACGATGGTATAATAGGCGGAATGTTGACTCTTTTGCTTAAGCGCCACTGGCCGGTGCTGCCCATTCTGGCGCTCGCGTTGGCCTTGCGCCTGATTCCGCTGGCGGCCGTACAGATCAACGGCGGCAGCCCGTTGATCGGCGACGAAGGCAACTATGTGGAGGCGGCGCAGGGGTTAGCTGCCGGTGCAGGCATTCCCGATCACTGGATCTGGATTCGCCCGCCTGCCTACATCGCCGCGCTCGCCGTCGTCTTCCGCCTGAGCGATAACAGCCTCGTTGCCGCCCAACTCGCGCAAATCATCGTCTCCGTGCTGACAGTCGTGGCGACGTATTGGCTGGTCTATGTGGCCGTGGGCCATGAGTCAGTAGCTAACGCAGCACGCAGCACGCAGCACGCAGCACGCAAAACTCAACCCGTAGCGTTGGGCGCGGCGGCGATCCTGGCGGTGCAGCCGTCGCTGATTTTGGCGACCGGGCTGTTTCTGACCGAGACGCTATTTCTGCTGCTGGTGACGGCGCTGCTGGGCGCGTTGCTGGCCTACCGGCGGGCGACAACGGCGTGGTCGGCGGGCGGTTGGGCGGCGGCGGCGGGTGGGGTAGCGGGGCTGGCCTTGCTCACGCGCTCGAGTCTGTTGCCGGTGCTTGCCCTGGCGGTGATCCTGTTACTACGCCATCCGACCCTGGCTTGGCGGCGACAAGTGGCGGCGCTGGGGTTGTTCGCCGGGTGCTTAGTAGCCCTACTTACCCCCTGGACGCTACGGAATGCGGTCCACTATGGACGCTTCCTACCCCTAGACACGGCGGGCGCATTTGCCCTATGGACCGGCAACACCGATCTGTCACTGGCCGAACTGCACCGCCAGTTCATCGCTGTGCCCAATTTGGCCGACCGCGGCGGCTATGCCTTGCGCGCTGCCGCGACCTGGGCTGTGACCCACCCGACCGAGTTCGTCAATCGCAGCTTGGGCCGGATCGTCGCCGGTCTGGCGCCCGATAACGTGACCGAGATCGGCTACGTCCTGCGCGACAAGCTGCCGGGTCGTCCTTGCAGCGAGCGTGACTGGTGGGGTGTGATCGCTTGGTGGGGTTGGGTTGGGCTGTTCGGTCTGGCCCTGGCCGGCTGGCTGCTCGCCCCGCACGACGCGCTCTGGTGGCTGACCGCCGGCGTGATCGCCGGCTATGTGCTGACCATCGCCGTAACTCCGCCGGAGTTCCGCTATCGCTACCAGTTGTTCAGCTTGCTGGCGATCTACGCGGCGCAGGGCCTGTGGTCCGTGATCCGTGGTCTGTGGTCCAGGCGGCCGGCCGCCGGCGATGTGGGATCACGAGTCAGGGCAGCGGCCGCCGAGGCGCGCCGTCTGCCGACCGCCGGCCCTAATCCGCCGCCCCGCTCACGTTTCACGTTTCACGCTTCACGTTTTACACCTACCCTGACCGTCGTCGGCGTGGCGGTCCTTTGGCTGATCGCCGTGTGGCCGACGTTTGGGCCGGGTTGGGCGCGCATGGGGGCGGCAGCGGCGGCGCAGGCGCGGGCAGATGCAGCGCGGGCAGCGGGTGATTGGAGTGCGGCGGCAGCGGCATACACGCAGGTAGCTACCCTCGATACCACTTGCGCCGCGGCCCGCCGCGATCTGGGTGGGGTCTTGCGCGCCGGGGGGCAACCCCCAGCGGCAGCGGATGCCTGGGGGGCGGCGTTGCGCGTGGAGCCGGGCGACTGGCAGACGCGCGCGCTGCTGGCGGCCTACTGGCGCGACACGGGCCAGTCGAAGCGATCCGCCGCGCTGACCCGTGAGGTGCCGCCGACATTTAACGGCGCGCTGCTGGATTGGGCCTGGGCGGGGCTGGGAGTGGCGGCTCCCGTCACCGCCACGCTGGGCTGGGCTGATGTCGGTTGGGTACGCGGCTTTCAGATCGGTGAAGATGCTGCGGATGGGCCGAGTTTCCGCTGGGCGGGACCGGGCACCGAATCGGCCGTGCGGCTGCACGCGGTCCCCGGCGGGCGACTCAGGCTGGTGATGCACAGCCTGCCGCCGCCCCTTCCCGCGCCGCCCACCCGCCCGGTCACAGTTGCCGTCGCCGGCCGAGGGGGGGTCACGTTAGCTGTGGCGCCCACTTGGACCCTCTACACCCTCGTGCTGCCCGCTGACTTACCGCGCGGCGATGTGGTAGTCACTTTCTACTCGCCCTCACAACAGGCGTCGGCGGACGATCCCCGCCGGCTGAGTTTTGCCTTGCAGCAGGCGTGGATCAGCCCCTAGGTTCTGCGTTCTGCGTTTACAATCATGTATTGCCCGTTGCACGTTGGCCGTTTCATGACAGGAGTGACACCTGATGATCAAGCCCAAGAAGCTACAGCCGGGCGACAAGGTCGCTACCATCAGCCTGTCGTGGGGCGGGGCAGGTACTTTCCCCCACCGCTATGCAGCAGGCAAGCGGCAGTTGCAGGAGACCTTCGACCTGGAGGTGGTGGAGACACGTCATGCCTTGCACCCAGCCGACTGGCTGGATCGCCGGCCGCAGGCCCGCGCGGCCGATCTGATGGAAGCGTTTACCGACTCCAGCATTCAGGGCATCATTTCAATTATCGGCGGCGACGACTCGATTCGCCTCTTGCCGTTTCTTGACTTGGACGTGATCCGTGCGAATCCCAAAGTGTTTCTCGGCTTTTCCGATACTACGGTGACGCACCTGGCTTGCTTTAAGGCGGGCCTCGTCTCGTTTTACGGTCCGGCGATTCTGGCCGGCTTCGCGGAGAACGGCGGGCTGTTCCCCTATATGGTAGATGCCGTGCGCCGCACGCTCTTCTCCGCCACGCCGCCCGGCGAGATTGCGCCCAACACCGCAGGCTGGACTGTCGAACGGAGCGATTGGGGTGTGCCGGCGGACCAAGCGCACCGGCGTGCGTTGCAGCCTACCGCCGGCCGGCGCTGGCTGCAAGGGCGTTGTGGCGGGCCGGCTGCTGGGCGGCTGCCTGGATGTTTTGGAGTGGGTGCGCGGCACGTCGGTCTGGCCCAACCTTGCAGCGTGGCAAGGGGCAATCCTGTTCATCGAAACCAGCGAAGACGCACCCTCGCCCCAACCGGTTCAGCGGGCGCTGCGCGCCTATGGGAGCATGGGCATCCTGGCGCGCTTGGCGGGTATTATCGTCGGGCGGCCGGGCGGCGAAATCCCGGCGGCCCACTTTGCCGACTACGATGCGGCGATCCTGCGTGCTGTAGCCGACGAGCAGGGCTTGACTGATCTGCCCATTGTTAGCGGCATGGATTTCGGCCACACTGATCCGATGATGGTCCTGCCCTATGGCGTGCAGGCCCAGCTAGATTGCACCGCGCAAACGTTCAGCATCCTGGAGAGCGGCGTGATTGAGTAATCGTGCGCCGGGCTTGCACCCGTCAAAACTGACGACCGCCGACCGGCCACCTAGCGTAGCCGGGGCGTGGACTGGGGGTTGGCCGCGAAGGGGGCTAGCGCTTGGGCCTGGGTGGCGAGGCGGCCGGCGAGTTGCCGGTCGGCGAGAGCGGGCGACGCTTGCAGGGCGGCAGCCAACGTGCCCAGGGCGTGCGGGTAGACCCATGTCACGGAGTAGGCGACCTCGTCCAGCGCCACCGGATCGGTGAGTAGCCCGCGCAGGTCGAAGCCGGGGTCGCGGATGGTGCGGTCGCTCGGATCGGGCGCGATGCGATAGCCCAGGCCGTCGGGCACCAGGGCGGTGGCATGGCGGCTTAAGACGTTGCCTTCGGGTGTGGCGCGACCGGCGGCGGCAGTAGCAGGGTCGGGGATCGCCTGATCGGGGTAGACGATATAGCCCGGTCGCCCGCTATTGTCAAGCAGCCCATTGATCACGGCCAAATAGAGATCCGTCAACGCCTGGCCTTGCGTGAAGCCCGTGCTGTTGTCGGCCCAACGGCGGTCTAACGCCTTATAGGCCGCCCACGGTTGGACTTTCGCCGTCAGCGCAGGGTATCGGCCTTCCAGATAGTTGACATAAAACGGATAGCGTAGCAGTGACGTGTCCACCATTGTCACGTCGGGCCGTAGGCCGCGTACCCACTGCCAATAATAAGCACCCGACACTAGATCCCAGTTATTGGTTATCACTAGCGCGTTAGGACGCAAGCCGGCGAAGGCGTTTTGCAGATAGCGTTCTTCCAGGTAGTCGGCGCGGTGGCCGGCCGCCTCCCAGTTGACGGCCAGTGCCAGCAGCGGCAGCACGGCACCCAGCGCCGGCAGTGCTGGACCGGGGCGCAGTGCCGGCAGGCGAGCGCGCAATGCGGCGCCGGCCCAACCTACGCCCAGTCCCACCCACCAGAGCGCCATCATGTAGGCGGGTACATAGTAGACGACCACCTCGCGGATCTGGTAGTTCAGCGTGAAGATCGTGACGACGGCAGCGGTCAGCCCAGTTGCTGCCAACAGCACACGGTCGGTGCGCCATAAGCGGATCAGCCCCGCCACCAACGGAACCAGCAGCACTAGAGTCAATCCCCAGCCGAATTGATTGAGCGTAAACACCGCTGCATCGCCCAGATAGCTGCCCAGGTTGTTCGCATCGCGCCCGATATAGACCTGAAACTGCCAGCCGCTGACGTGCCGCCAGAAGTCACCCAGCGTGTTTGGCGATCCCCAATTCATCAGCGGCGCCATAGCGGAGCGCAGCGGCAAGTAGGCGTAGAGCAGCAACGGCCCCAACCCGGCGGCGAGCAGCGCAGGCGCATCACGTAGGATGCGGCGCAACGGCAGGCCGCCGCCGGGTTGGGGCGCCAGTAGCAGCACCGCCAGCCCCGGCAGCAGCAAATACGTTGTGCTGTGATTGGTTACGGCGAGGCCCGCGACCAGGGCCAGCGCGCGCAACGCCCAGCGCGATTGCGGGCTGCGGGTTGCGGGTTGCGGCTTGGGTGCCGCCGGCGCGGGCTTGGTAACGGTAGCGGATTGTGCGGCTTTGCCTTTGCGGGGTGTTGGAGTCACGCCGGCGGGGTGGGCTTTGCGTGACACGCCGACTCGTTGCGGCCCGGCTTCGGCGATCATGGCGCGGCGCGCGTATAGAGCTAAACCGAACAGGGCAGCCACGAACGCAAAATGCAGCGTATACATCTTGGCCTGCGTGGCCCAGTTCCAGAAGGTTAGGCTGGTCGCCAGCAGCCCGGCAGCGGTTAGCGCGCCGGCTTGCGGAAGGTTGGCGGTTGGCGGTTTGCTTTCTGCGTTTGATACGGTACTATCATCCCCGGCTTGAGGTTCCGAATTTCCCCGGCGGCCCCCGGCAGCGCCCGCAGTGGACGGACGCGCCGGCCGGGCGGGATCGGGGCGATCCGTCGCCGCTACCAGCGCGTAGAACAGGCTGACCGCCAGCGTGCCGAACACCGCCGACAGCGCGTTCATCCGCCACGCCGGGTCGCCCAGCGGTAGGTGGATGAACGCGCTGCTGATCAGCGTGTAGAGCGGATAGCCCGGCGGATGGGCGATGCCGGCGGTCCAGGCGACCGTGGTCAGTTCACCGCTGTCGAGAAAGTTGACAGTCGGCGAGAGCGTTAAACCAAAGATCAGCAAGGCGAACGCGGCAGGCAGTAGGGCGGGGAGTAGCGGCAGGCGACGCATGGTGCGGGCGTTAGGCCACGATCTCCTCGCCGCCGTCTACGTGCAGCACATTGCCGGTGGCCCATTGCGACCCCGGCCCGGCCCACATCACGATGAAGCGGGCGACATCCGCAGTGGTGGTCAGCCGCCCGCCGGGGTTGCGCCGCGTGGCCCCTTCGATGATGCGCTCATTGCCGGGAATGCGGCGCAGGGCCGGCGTATCGGTCACGCCCGCTAAGATCGCGTTGGCGGTGATGCCCTGGGGGGCCAGCTCCATCGCTAACTGGCGGATATGCGACTCCAGTGCCGCCTTGGCCGCCGACACCGCACCGTAGGTCGGGATGACCCGGCTGCCGCCGCCGCTGGTCATCGCCAGGATGCGGCTGCCGCGCCGCAATAGGTTGCGCGCCGCCAAGTCTTGCGTCCAATAGACTAGACTATGGGCCATCACATCCAGCGTCATGTCCACTTGCTTCTGGCTAATCAGCTTCTGATCGCCTGCGAGCGTGATAAACGGCTGCAACGTACCGAAGGCCAGTGAGTGCATCAGCACGCGAAAGCCGTCGCCGCCCAGCTTGCTCTCCATCGCGTCCAGTACTTCTTTGCGCTTCTCCGGGTCGGCCGCGTTGACGTTAAAGAACGCCGCCTGCCGCCCGGTAGCTTCGATACGCCGGCGGATTTCATCTACCCCGGCCATACGCGAGCGCATATCGAGATGCACGCCGCAGATATGAAAGCCGGCTTCGGCCAACGCCACGGCAGTCGCCCCGCCAAAGCCGCTGGATGCGCCCAAAATCAGCGCCCAGCGCGTGTCTTCCAACGCCGCCGGCTCCGCGAGATTTGCCAGTTCTTCATCCATAGGGAATACTCCTCCTCAATCCGGTCCTGTCAGATCGCCCGACCCTTGCGGCGGCCCCGCCATTATACCCGCGCCGCGTATCTGCTGCAAGCCGGCCCGTTTGGATTTGTATCTAACCTGCTCTGTGCTGTATAATAGCGGTAGTAAATAAACCGCAGGCGCGATCCGGCTGTAATTGCGGCCGGTCGGCAACCTGCTTACGTGAGGCTCGCATGATGACTCCGAACCGTGAATATCCTACGGACGTACCGGCTACGGCCCGTTCCGCTACAGCCTGGGTGCCTTTCATCGTTGCCGGGGTAGCGGCACTACTGGTCTTGGGCTTGCTCACCAGCATCATGCTTACCCCTGCCGCCGGCACGCGGAACAGTTCGTTACCGGCTGCGCCGGGTGCGGCAGCGGCCGCTGCCGCCGCAATACCGACGGCCCCCGCTTTCGGCTCGATCAAGATCGGCGCACCGGCCCCCGATTTCACCCTGACCCGGCCTGACGGTGGCAGCGTGACCTTGAGCAGCTATCGCGGCCAAAAGTACGTTTGGCTCAACTTCTGGACGACGTGGTGCCCGCATTGCAAGGTCGAAATGCCGCAAATGCAAGAACTTTACACCCAGTATCGTGATCAGGGACTGGAAATCATTGGGGTTGATGATGCCGAGTCGCTGGGTCCGGTGCAAAACTTCATCAGCAAGGGTGGCTACAGTTGGCCGATGGCGATGGACTTAAACAGCGCCGTGTCGCACCAATATCGTATTGCCGGCTTGCCCACCCATCTGTTCGTGGGCCGCGACGGCATCATCAAGTACATTGTCATCGGCGGCATTGAACGCCCGCAGATGGAACAGGCGGTCAAAGCGCTACTGGCGCAATAGTTACACGAAAGGAGCGGCGCACGGTCCCCTGCCCGGCTTGCGCCAACACTGCCATGAGTACGCAATCACAATATCAAAACGCCGCAGTACCCGAAAATGCGGCGCTGCCTGACGAACTGGACGAAGAACCCGCGCCGCGCAATTCGATGATGCCGGTGATCGTCTCGATGCTGGCCGGACTGCTGGTCGTCGGCTTGATGGGTATAATGATGCTTTCGCCGAAGCAGGCCAAACCGGTGAGTGTCGGGGCCGCCCTGCCCGCCAATATTGCCTCGTTGCCCGAAGGTGTGAACGTAGGCAACCGGGCGCCTGATTTTACGCTGGATCGGGTAGACGGCACGGGGCAGATCACGTTGAGCAGTTATCGCGGCCGGAAGCCGGTCTGGGTTAATGTGTGGGCCACCTGGTGCCCGCCGTGTCGTGGCGAGATGCCCGAAATGCAACAGGTGTGGCAGCAATACAAAGACAAGGTCGAAATCCTGGGGGTAGACTTCCAGGAAACGCCCGATAAGGTGAAGGAGTACATCAATCAGGGCGGTTACAGTTGGAACTTTGTGATTGACCATGACACCGCCATGTCGCGCAAATATGAAGCCAGCGCCATTCCCACCCATGTCTTTGTGGACCGCAACGGTGTCGTCCAGTACGTAGCGAAGGGTGGCCTGAGCCGGGCTTCGATGGACGAAGCTATCGCTAAAGTCACCGGTCCCAGCGCGCCTATCGTGCCCTAAGTTTGTCCGTTCTATTGCCCTGTGGTCCCGGAAGAGTTCCGGGACCATTTTTCTAGCCCTGAAAGGATCACTCATGTCCCGTTCGCGCCGGCCCGTATCGCTTCTTTCGCTCCTGTTCCTTTCGACCCTCGCCGCGCTTGCCGCTGGAGGCGGCGCTGCACCCGCCGGCGCGGCGCGCCCGACTACGCAAGCCACAGAGCGCGTTAGCCTGACGGCAGCGGGAGGGCAGGCAGCGGGTGCTAGCCACGCCCCCAGCCTCAGTGCCGATGGGCGCTATGGGGCCTTTGAGTCCAGCGCCGCCAACTTGGTGCCCGGCGACACCAACGGCGTGAGCGACATCTTTGTGCGCGACCGAGTGGCGAGCACCACCCAGCGTGTCAGCGTGGGGTCCGGCGGGGTTGAGGCCAACGGGATCAGCCGGGAAGCGGCGATCAGCGCCGACGGCCGCTGGGTAGCTTTCGCTTCGGCGGCGACCAATCTAGTAGCCGGCGACACCAACGGCCGGTCGGATGTGTTTGTCTATGATCGTCAGACCAGCAATATCGAACGGGTGAGTGTGGCTACGGCTGGTATCGAAGGTAATGCAGATAGCGAGTTACCGAGCATTAGCGGTGATGGACGCTTCGTTACATTTTTGTCGGTTGCCAACAATCTGGTGCCCCGCGACACTAACAACGAAGCGGACATTTTTGTGCGTGACCGCCAAGCCGGCACGACAGCGCGCGTCAGTGTGAGCAGCAGCGGCACCCAGGCCGATGGCGGCAGCTTTGACCCACGCATCAGCAGCGACGGCAGCACGGTCGTGTTCGACTCGCTCGCCACCAATCTGGTGCCGGGTGACACCGGCGGATTCAGTGACATCTTTGTGTACCGCCTCGCCGCCGGCACCACCGTGCGCGCTAGTGTCGCCACGGACGGTACGCCCGGTAACGGCGACAGCTACACGCCGGCGATCAGCAGCGACGGCCGGACCGTGGTCTTCCAGACTGCGGCCAACAACTTAGGGCCGGGCGACACCGGCACCAACGTGGACATCTATGTGCGCGCCCTAGCGCCCGGCACCACTGTGCGGGCCAGCCTCGCTGCCGACGGCGTGACTGAGGGCGACGCGGGCGCTTACGAGGCGGCGATTAGCGGCGACGGTCATGTGGTAGCCTTTAAAGGGGGATCTACCAATCTGGTGCCGGGCGATACCAACGGCCAAGCCGACATCTTTGTACGCGATCTCCGCACCGGCGCGCTAGAACGCGATAGCCTCTCCACGGCAGGCGCGCAAGCCGACGGTGACAACACGCTGCCGGCTCTCAGCGACGACGGCAGGCTGGTTGTCTTTGAATCGTCAGCAACCAACCTGGTGCCGGGCGACACCAACGGGGCTAGTGACATCTTCCTACGTGACCGGGGCAGTGTCGCTCCGCCCGCCACCATAACGGTGACTGCCACGGCGACTGCCCTACCTACCGGCACGGCGACCCGTATTGCCACGGCGACCACCACCGTATCACCCACCGCTACGCCGACGTTATGTGCCGTTCGCTTCAGTGATGTGCCGGCATCAGCGTACTTCTACACGCCCGTGACGGATCTGGCCTGTCGGAGCATAATCAGCGGCTATAGCGACGCCACCTTCCGACCTTATAGCCCCACTACGCGCGCCCAGATGGTCAAGATCGTGGTGTTGGGCTTCGGCCTGCCCAGTCAAACACTGGCTATACCCACTTTTGCCGATGTGCCGGTGGATAATGTCTTCTACCCTGCGGTGGAGACTGCTGCTGGACGCGCCATCGTGTCGGGCTACACCTGTGGCGGCGTCAACCCGCAGACGGGCGCGGCCGAACCCTGCGACGCAGGCCGGCGGCCCTACTTCCGTCCCAACGTGTCGGTAACGCGCGGCCAACTCGCCAAAATCATCGTTACCACAGCAGGCTGGACCCTGATCCAACCGGCGACGGGTAGCTTCAGCGATGTAGCGGTCGGCAGCACCTTCTACGCGGCGATTGAGACCGTCGCCTGCCACGCTATCGTCAGCGGCTACAGTTGCGGTGGGGCCGGTGAACCATGTGATAGTGGCAGTCGGCCCTATTTTCGCCCCGCTGCCAATGCTGTGCGCGGCCAGATCGCCAAGATCGTCTATGGTGCGATCCGCAGCCCCGCCGCGTGCGCGCCCCCTACGGCTCCGCGCTAACGGTGACGATACGATACTGGTGCGTGACTGGGCAGGCCCGCGCCAGCATCGCGTTCACCGGGCAATATTTCGTGGCCGAGAGTTCGATAGCCCGTGCCACTGCGGCCGGGTCAAGCGCGGGCCCGCTGACGATATGCTGCACCACAATGGCGGTGTAGACGTGCGGGTGATCCTGGGCTTGCACGCCGGCCACGCGCACGCGATAATCGCTCACCACCTGCCGCTTTTTCCGCAGAATTGTGATTACATCCATACCGGTGCAACCGGCCAGGGCCACCAACAGCAGTTCCAATGGGCGGAAGCCACCGGCCCGACCGGGATCGTCGGCGGTATCCAGCGCTAACTCATGGCCGGACGGGGCGTGGGCCGCGAAAGCCATGCCCACCGGCTCACTGAGGCGGATCGCCGCCTCACCGACGTGTGGACCGGGAATCAGCGGTTCGTGCAAGGCTTCGTCCAGCGTGGTATTGTGGCCTTGCGGCAATAGAGATGCGATGGCAGTTAGGTGAGTCATAGGTGTTCCGGCTTTCTAGGGAAGGGTTGGCTGTAGACGCGCAATGAATTGCGTGCCTACATTCGATCTATGGCGATACTCTGTTGCAATTGCGGCAAAAATTGCCGCCACCCGGCGATGTGGCCCTGGCGGTCGGTCTGATCGTCCGGCGAATCGGTGTAGGGGCCGTGGGTCAGCGTCAAGTTTGTGCCGCCCGGCCGGGACGCGAAAGTCAGTGTCACGGTGCGCGCGGGTCGATCCGGCTCATGGTCCCAGGCCCAGGTAAAGGCCAGCGCCCGGCCCGGCTCCCAGACTGTGTAGGTGCCGCGCAAGTGCCAGTCCCTGCGCGGCCAAGCTAGGTGATACGCCCCACCCAGCCGCGCCTCGCCTTCGGCCGTCGGCGGCCACCACTGCGTCAGCCGCTCCGGCTCCACCCACCAGCGGAACAGTTCTATCGGCTCGCCCGCAAAACCGGCTTCTAGCTCCAGCGTACTCGGGGCAGACGGGATCTGCCGTATCGTCTCCGTCGCATCCATTCATACACCTCCCCGGCGCCGGCTGCTGCGCCGCTACATCATGCATCCCCACGTTTCACGCTACCATGCCACGTTCAGCCCAGTCGTCGCGCATCCAACAGCCCCGGCGACCGGCCGTGTAGTAGCAGGGCGACCAACCGCTCGGCGGTTTGCAGCCCCCAGCCTAGGCCGTGGCCGGTGAAACCGACCGCGAAGCCGACGCGCGGCAGGTCGGGGAGTAGGCCGACCAGGGGGATGTGGTCGCGCGAAAAGCCCATTACGCCTGACCAGCGGTGGGTGATCGGCACGCCACGCAGTTCGGGAAAGTAGCGCAGCAAGAAGCCGGCCAGCCCGCCTTGTACGCCCGCCGTCACGCGGTCCTCGTAGCCGACCTCAGCGGCGCGGAAATGCTGTCGCCAGCCGCCGATCAGCATCGCGCCGTCGGGCAGTTGCCGGAAGTACTCGTAGCCCCAGTCGGCGTAGGCAGGGCGATCCAGCAGGCCCGGCGCAACGGGGGCTGTGACCAGCACTTGCCCGCGTGTCGGTACCACAAGATCCGCGAAGTAGGGGTGCAGCAGCGGCGCATACGCGTTGGTGCAGAGCGCGACGCGCCGGCAGCGGATCGTCGCCAGCCGCGAGCGCACTTCCATGCCGTCGCTGGTGGGCAACAGCGCGTAGACCTCGCTGTTCTCCAGCAAGCGCGCCCCGCCGGCCGCCACTAGCGCCTCGGTCAGGCGCGCCGGATGGGTCGCGCCGTCGCCGGGCTGCACCAGCGCGGCGCTGAACCCGCGCCCAGTCGGGTCGCTGCGCTGGAACTCACCGGGCAGCCCGGCTGCTGCTAACGCCTGCGCCGTCTGTTCCAGTGCGTCGGCTTCGGCGGCATCAAGTGCCAGCACCAGCGCGCCGTGCTGCTCCCACGGCACGCCGTACTCGGCGGCCAACGCAAACATCCGCGCCCGGTTCGCCAGTGTCAGTTCCCACACCTCGCGTGCGGCGGTCGGACCGTACTGAGCCACCGCCTCGTGGTAATAGGCGGCCAAGCCGGTGAGGACCATGCCGGCGTTGCGCCCCGTAGCGCCCGCCGCCACATGGCGCGCCTCCACCAGCACCACATCCGCGCCCGCCTCGCGCAGGCACTTGGCTGTATACGCGCCCACGATGCCCGCGCCGATCACGCACACATCACAGGTCAGTAGCTGGGTGGTGCTCTTGTCTTGCCAGTAGGAGACGGTCACAGAATTGTCATTCTTCCTCGGCTCCAAGTACCAAGAGTCGTTCGGCGGTTTGACGGATAAGCAGAAATGCCTCTTTCAGCGAGTGACTCACTGCACTGTTTGGTTCACTCAGTATCAATTCTTGATAGTTATCGAGGAAACTAATCCGTAGCCGGTGAAATAGATGTAGGAAGTGGCGCAAGAATGCGACACAATCCAATACAACAATTTCTACGCCACCACTGCTTTCATAAAGGCTGGCTGCGTAGGTTTGTACGTCGTCGGCGGCCGGTTCGGTTGTGATGAAAATGTAGTTGTCCACTCGGTTAGGTACACTTAAAATTTTGTCTAGCGCTCGATCAATGTCATCGCGGATTACCGGTTTCAGCTTCATTTCATAACAGGTAAGAATTCTGGTCTCATGCTCCAATGTGATTTCCAGATCACCCAGCGCGCCTGTTTGCTCATCCGCCGCGTTATGGGCTTGTAGTGGTCGTACTGCCTCACCCAATTGATCTTTCGCTGCTTTATAGGCTGCTGCGACCACCAGAACTGGTAGGCGGCTGGCGTTTTTCTGTTGTAGGTGTTGGACTATAACTTTAACAATGCTCTCTGCGGACAATGGTAGGCTTGCTCTAGTTTCGCGTGCAACGACTAATAACTCTGCCAACCGGTGATCTGCCTCATCACGCAATTGTATCAGTTGGCGTAAGACTTCAACCAATAGATCGTTCGCTGCCACCCTACCCATGTGTACATCGTCCAACAGCTGTAGGGTGGAACGGTAGAGTTCGGGCGGTCGCCCTGCGATAGCTGTGTCTGTGGTAAGTGTTTGGTTAATATTGCGGAACGCCGGAGTCAGAAAAGCAGTAGTGGGATTACAGGGCAAGCGATACTTACGCACAAAAGGCTGGATGTATTCTTCATCGTAAGTACGGCCCGAAAATGTATCTGAGTCTCCAATTTCGGTATAAGGCTTACGCGGATCAACGGCTGGTCGGTCGATCTTTGCCAGCGTACACGCCATCAAAAACCGGACAGCGGCTCGATTGCGTGGATAACGACAGACGAACGTCACGCGCTCTAGCATGGTACTATCGGCTATTGCAGCGTGGTCCCCTTGCTCTACTGCCTGTTCCATCAAACGATCAAGAATCTCAGGCTTCGTACTCACCTGCCTCCTCCCAGAGTTCTAGGTTACCCTGTTGCGGCTGAGCTACTATGTCCTCTGTTCTTGACACTGTTTCCGTCCCTCTAAAACCTGTCGGATCGTAATTGGTCCACAGCACTTCGCGGCGCGTGTCTTTGGTCGAGTGGATCGTGCGCGCTGCGCCGACGGTTTTGTGCCAATGCGGGGCAGGGTAGAGCGCGTCTATTAGCGCGCAGTCATAATTCGAGATCGCTACATAGCCCTGCACCGTGTTGAGCAACGCGGCCAGTTCCCGATGGTCTGCGTCGCTCATTTCGTAGCCGTAAGCCTTGCTGTCGCCGCGCGTTTCGTGGGCATACGGCGGGTCTACATAGAACAAGGTGCGCGGTGCGTCGTAGAGCCGAATCACCTCGGCGGCCGGGCGGTTCTCGATCTGCACGCGCAGCAGCCGCTCGGCGATGGCCGGCAGGTCTGTCACTGCGCCCAGCCAGCGACTGACCACGCCACTCATGCCCGCGCGGCTGGTCTCTTTGCAGTTGGCCCAGCGGCCCAGGCTGGCCCGTTGCGCCAACCCCGTGCGGACTTGCCGGGCGCGCACGTAAAAGCGCCGCGCCCGTTCCATCGGCGGCAGCGCCGGGTCCAGTGTGCAAGCCAAGCTGAATTCCTCACGTGCAAACGGAGTGAGGCCAATCGCTTCGATCAGCGCCGCCTTGTCGGTCCGTAACACGCGAAAGAAGTTAACCACCTCGCCGTCCAGGTCGTTGTAGGTTTCGACGGGAGAAGGTAGCCGGTTGAGCAATACCGCGCCTGACCCGGCGAACGGCTCGCAATAGTGGTGGCAGGGCGGCAACAGGGGCAGTAGCCAATCCAGATGCGAAAACTTGCCGCCGTACCAGCCGAAAGCGATCAGCTTTTTGGGGCGTGTCAGGCCGCCCACGGCCGTGGGCGGGGCGCGGTGCTTGGTCATGCGGGTTGCAGAATGACCACCGGGATTTCGCGGCTGGTTTTCTTTGCGTAGCCTGCATAGTTTGGCACCTTGCCGACGATCATGGCCCACAGGCGAGCGCGGTCGGCGGGCGCGGCGGTGGCGGCGCGCATCCGCTGCTCGATCTTTCCTATGAGCACTGTGACTTCCGGCTTGCTCTGTAGGTTCAAGTACCAGGCGGGGGCCGTATCCGCTCCGCCGTTCGAGGCGACCAGCACTAGGTTAGCCCCGTCGCGGAAGTAGGTCAGCGGGGTGGTGCGCGGTTCGCCGCTTTTCCGCCCGGTTGTTGTCAGCACCAGGATATCCATTCCCGCCATGTGCCCGCCGACTCGACCACCGCTGAGGCGGTAGAGTGCCTTGTGTATGCCGGTAACGGCGAGAGACACGATGCGCGGCAGTCCGCCGCCCGCTGCGGGCGTTGCCTTTTTGTCTATCATGGCTTATGCTCCCTTCTCTATCACCGTAGTATAGCACAGATGTCGGGTGTACCGTGTATTACGTCTTACGTCTCACGTGAGGCACGCTTCGCATAGATCATACGCGATACCCAATAGGCAAAAGGCTGAAGCGCGCCTTGCATCAAAAATAGGGATCTGGTATAATAGCCCCACTGGGGGCGTATAGCTCAGTTGGTTAGAGCGCACGGTTCACATCCGTGAGGTCCATGGTTCGAGCCCATGTACGCCCACCCCGTTCCGCCCCGGTTTGCCCTTTGCGCCGGGGCTTTTTCGTGGCCTCGGCGCAATCCCGCCGAGCACCAGAAAGGATACTGACCCCATGCCCCTGACCCGCCCTCGCTGCCGTAGTATGATCTGGACGTTAGGTGCCGGCCTGTTGTTGTTAGCCGCGTGTGATAGCGGCACGCCTAGTCCAACCCCGGTCGTAGTGGGGCCGACCGCGACTTTCACCGTCGGTGTAGCTGCACCGACCGCTACTGCGGTGGTCGCGTCCCCTATTATAATCCCCAACCTGACCGCTACTGCGCCGGCCGCGCCGCCCACCACGATGCCGGTAACCGACACCGTGCCTGCCCCGACCACAACCGTGGCTGCCGCAGCCGGCGCAACCGCCCCTGCGCCCACAGCCGCTGCCCACCCGCCGACGCGCGTGCCGACGCGCCTCGCGTCCGGCACACCCACCCAGCCGGCTAACACGGCTACACCCGGACTAGGCGGATCAGTCACGCCGGCGGCCGACACGGTTACGCCGGGCGGGGATACGCCGACCCCAGCCGGTACGGCGACAGTGGCGGCGTTGCTCACACCGGGTCGCACGCCGCTCAGCGGTGCGGATCTACAGGTAGAGCGCGTGGCCCCCGGCAAGGGCCGGATTGCGCTGACTTTTGATGCCGGCTCCACCAGCGGCGATGTGCCCGCGATTCTGGCGGCACTGGCGCGCTACAATGCCCACATCACTTTCTTCGTCACCGGCCAATGGGCCGAGCAGAACCCGGAGCAAGTACGGGCGATGCTGGCCGCCGGCGATGAAGTCGCCAACCACAGCTACACCCACCCTTCGTTTCCTAAGTTGACCGATGACGAGATGATCAGTGAATTGGCGAAGGCGGATGCGGCGATCCGGGCGGCGGGTGCGACCACCAGCAAGCCTTACTGGCGACCGCCGTTTGGTGACGAGACCGGCCATGTGTTGAACGTGGCCCGCGACCAGGGCTACCGCTCGATCTATTGGACCTGGGATAGCCTCGACTCTATCGGCAAGCCCAAATCGAAGGATTTTATCGTCAAGCGCGTCACCCAGGCATCCGTGCCGCTCGATGGCGCAGTTATCCTGCAACACGTTGCCGCTCCCACCTCCGTGGCCGCCCTGCCGGACATCTTGACTAACCTTTACGGTCGCGGGTTGCGCGTGGTGACGATCACCGAACTGTTGGCTCCGTGATAGCCGGCAGGTATCAGGCATCAGGTAGCCGGTGACGGTCTTTGGCTTGCAGCTAGATGCCCTACGCCTAGTTTTTCTCGGCTTGTTCCTGCTGCCTGATCCGCTGGGCCGGGCGGGGTGGACGCACCGGCAGTGGCTGAGTGGGAGCCTCTGCCGGCTGGGCCTGATGCTAACCGCATTGGCCGGATCTAGCTGGATCGCGCTTGCCGGCTTGGCGGCGGCGGTGCTGGGCTTGTTATGGGCGGCGGGCCGCGTGCGGTGGGGGCCGCTATTGGCTCTGGCGGCACTGTTGCCGGTAGCGCTGTCCGGCAGCTTCGATGGGCGACCCGCGCCCGGTCAACCGCTTACCTCGCTATCATGGGCGCTGGTGGGTTGTGCGTTGGCGGGTGTGGTCCTTGCCCTCGATCTTCCGTTGCTATGGCGCAGGGATGGGCCTAGCCCCTCCGCTGATCCGCCGGCTGCTTGGCTTGCGCTGCTCTATGCGCTCGGCGTGGGCTTGCCGCTGCTCTACAGCTTGGCGGCGGGGCCGTGGGATGCATCCAGTCGCTTGGCAGCGCTAGCAGTTGGGTTGGCGCTGTTGGGTACGGCGGCGTGGGTTGCTTGGCGCGCGACCGCCGCAACAGCGGCGTTGCAGGCATTGGCGGTCTATACGCTGAGCCTGCTGATCCTCGCGTTAGGCAGCGGCAGCGCCGGGGCGGTGGGCGGGGCAGGGCTGGCGGTAGTGAGTGCTCTAATCGGGACCGGCCTTTTACCGGCGGCGCGGCCCGCACGCCGGCTGGGTTTGGCCGCGTTCGGTTTACCCCCGGCGCTCGGTTTCACCGGCCTCTGGTTGCTGCTTGACGCGACCCTGGCCGCCCGCTTGCCGCTGGCGACTCTGGCGGTGCCCGGTACGGCTTTGCTTGTAACGACAGCGTTGGCGCGGACGCTGCCTGCGGTCGGGGAGAGGCGCCGGCCTCTGGCTTGGATCGGGGCCGGTGGGTTGCTGGGCGCGGGGTTGCTGCCGGAACTAGTGGTAAACAGTGCGCTGCGGCCTGCGCTTAACACCCTGGCAGCGGGCCTGCCCGCGCTGGCTGATGGGCACCCCGCGCCGGGTCTGGGTCTGTTGCTCGTGCGCGGCAACGCGACGGCGGCCGGTTGGCCCGCACTGGGGGTGGGCGCCGCCCTGTTGCTGACGCTGGCCGGAGCCGAGGCGCTAGCCCGCTTGCACGGCCTATTTGCCCGCCGCGCTGATGTTTGACGACGAAGCCGGACGCGCTTTTTCCGCCTTTGTCTTGGCCCTGTTGCCGCGCCTGCTGCTCTATCCCGGTGGCCTGTTCGCGCTCGTGGTCGCCGGTGTGTTCCCCTTCCTGCTGCACTCTCGGCACAGCGCGGTGTCCGCCGTCCCCTTGCCCCCCCCGTCCGCAACGTCTGCGATTTTCGCGACGGCGTTGGCTTGGGCGGGACTGGCCTTGCTGCCGTTGCCGGGTCTCACCGCGTTACCCGGCGGCCCTGATCTACTTGCACCGTTGGGCCTGTTACTGGCCGCCAGTTTGCTCCTGATACCGCTACCACCCAACCCGGATCGGCGGGTAGCTGGCGGCTATGGCTTGCTACTCCTGTCGCCGCTGCTGACCCTCGCGCAATCGCCGACCGGTAGCTTGCTGCTCTTGCCCGCACCCACTACCCTGTTAGGCGGCGCGCTGCGTGGGCTAACGCTGCTCGCATTCGCTAGCGGATTTGCTGTGGTTTATGCCGCACCTATGCCCAGAGATTTCATATCAACTTTAGCTATACATATCCCACAAATCGGTTGGTTAGGCTTAGGCGCGGTAATGAGTATCTGGCCGCTGCCGGTTGATTCGCCTCTGATCGGCCCGTTGCTGTTAGGCGGGCCCGCGCTTATCGTCGGTAGGCTCTGTGCACTGCCCGCCGTGCAGCGGTATGCGGGGCGGCTAGTTACAGTAGGTTGGGCGGCGTTGGGTCTGGCGCTGGTTGGTGTACTGGGGCAGGGATTGTAGGCGGCGACCTAGGGGCGCTGCTTGTTGCGCCGCTCATTCCCCATCCGTCGCAGACGCGGCAGGCAGGGTTGCACCAGCATAAGCGAACTCAGAACTCCGCTACGCGGCAGCGGCGGCCAAGCGGTTTTGTAGCAGACGCAATACGGCGGCTTCATCGGGGGGTAGGAGCGATCCTTCCTCGGCCATCTCCTCGGCCACCCGCTGCTGAAGCGTAGCGATCATCGTGCCGTCCAGATAAGACTCGATGATGGCCGGGTGAACGTAGCACTTGCGGCAAATCGCCGGCGTGTTGCCCAGCTTACTAGCGACCTGCTTGATGGCCGCCGTGACTGCTTTTTTGGTCGGCTTGTTGTCCTTATTCTCAGTGCCGACCGCCTGCAAGGCGAGGGCGGCTAAAACGGTACCGCCCCAGGTGCGGAAGTCTTTGGCCGTAAAATCCTCGCCGCTGATGGCCTGTAGATAGGCGTTCACGTCGTCCGAGTCCACGGCTTGGATTGTGCCGTCGCCATCTTTGTAGTGAAACAGTTCCTGACCGGGCAGATCCTGACAGCGTTTGATGACGGCGGCTACTCGGCGGTCTCGGATGGCGATGTCGTGGTCTTTGCCGCTTTTGCCGCGAAATTGGAAGCGTAGGGTGCTACCGCTCACATCTACATGATCTTCGTGCATGGTGGTCAGGCCGTAGGACTCGTTTTGGCGGGCGTATTCTTCGTTGCCGACGCGGATGAAGGTGGTTTCCAGCAAGCGTACCAGCGTTGCCAGTACCTTGTCGCGGGGCAAGCCGGGCAGGCTCAGATCGTGGTCCACGCGCGCGCGGATCGCCGGCAGCGCGCTGCCGAAGGCCATCATGCGTCCGTACTTGGTCTCATCGCGCACCTCACGCCAGCGCGGGTGGTAGCGGTACTGCTTGCGGCCTTTCACGTCGCGCCCCGTGGCCTGGATATGGCCGCGCTTATCGGGGCAGATCCACACCCGCTCCCAGGCCGGCGGAATGCCGAGGCTCTTAATGCGCTCTAATGTCGCGGCGTCCTCGATCAGATCGCCGGTCTTACTACGGTACTGGAAGTCGGCGCCTACCCGTTGGCGCGTGATACCCGGTTTGGTATCATGCACATAACGTAGCCCGGCTGCTTTGGCGGACTCGACCGGATCGGTGATCAGTTCAGGGAGGGATTCATCGCTCATGCCGCTTGCCCAAGCAAACGGCGGGCCACGGTGGTGACAAGAGAGGAGAGAACCCATGCGAACTTTTACGGCTTATATCGAATTTGATTCCGAAACCGATCTATACGTCGCCATTATCCCCAACGTTCCGGGTGCTCACAAGCAACGGAGGTGAGCCATTGCCCACCCCCGTCCATTACTACCCGCTAATTCAGAATTCAGAACTTCGTCACCGCCCGGCCAGCCCCTTCATGACCGAGTCGGCCACCGGTTGCAGCGGGATCGAGAGTTGGGTCATGCTGAGGAAGACCCCGCCCAGGATAAACAGCACTACGGTCGCCAGCGAGGTGACGACGAGGCCGCCGGAGACCAGCGGGCCGCGACGAGCCACCAGCGTTGTTTGCGCCGGCTCGAAGTACATATACCAGATCACGCGCAGGTAATAAAAAGTGCCGATGGCGCTGTTCAACACGCCGATCACGGCCAGCCAGGTTAAGTTAGAGTGCAAGGCGGCCAGGAAGACGTAATACTTGGCAAGGAAGCCGATGGTCGGCGGAATGCCGGCTAGCGACAGCATCAGTACCAGCATGGTCGCGGCGGGCAACGGTGCCCAGGTCGATAGCCCACGGAAGTCGTCCAGGTACTCGGTGCCGCCGTTGCGTTCCATCCAGATGATCAAGCCGAACGCACCCATGTTCATGATTACATAGGCGAACAGGTAGAAGAGCAGGCTGGCGAGCGCTTGGTTGCCGCCGTCTCCGCCGATTAGCGAGGGGTTATAGGAGGCCAGTGCCACCATGACATAGCCGGTGTGCGCGATGCTTGAATAGGCCAGCATCCGCTTGACGCTGCGCTGGGCTAGGCCGATCACGTTGCCCAGCGTCATAGTTAGCACGGCTAGTACCGCGATCACGGGGGTCCATTGCTGCCAGGCCGGTCCCAACGCCTCGATCAGGATACGCACGATGGCCGCGAAACCGGCCGCTTTGGGGCCGACCGACATGATCGCGCTGACCGGCGTGGGCGCGCCCTGGTAGGCATCGGGGGTCCACATATGGAAGGGCACCGCTGCCACTTTGAAGCCGAGGCCCGCGATCAGCAGCAGCATCGCCAGCAGTAGCCCACCCTGGCCTGATTGCCCACTGGTCACAATCGTTCGCACCTGCTGAGCGATCAACGGGATGTTAGTCGTGCCGGTCATGCCGTAGAGCCAAGCCATGCCGTAGACTAGGATGGCCGTGGCGAATGTGCCGAGTAGAAAATACTTGAGCGCAGCTTCATTCGATAGCTTGTTGTTGCGGGCAAAACCGGTCATGATATAGGTTGAGATAGACGACAATTCGATGCCGACGAAAATCAGCGTCAGGTCGTGCGCCGCGCCCACAATCATCATGCCTAACGTTGCCATCGCCAGGATCGAGTAGAAGTCGCCCAGCGGCATACCCTTCTCCTCGATATAATTCGCGGCGAAGATCACGCCGATCAAGGCCGAGAGCAAGGCTAGGATGCGAAACCACAATCCTAGCCGATCCAGCACAACCATGCCCGAAAAGGAATCGATGGGCTTGGCCTGCGCGGAGAAGAAGCCGACGCACACCACCAGCGCCACAGCATAGCCGACGACGCTGACCCACGTCAGCATCCCCTTGCCGGCCGGGCGGATAATGAGTTCACCGATCAGCAGCACAATCGTCAGCGCCATGATGATCAGTTCGGGCGCGATGGTGCTAAGATCGGTACTAATACTAATAGCAGGTAGTTGCAGTGGCATAGATACCTCGTTAGTGGCTTGCCCGGTAGGCCGGGCAGGCGGGCCGTGCGTCTAGCGCATCAGGTGGTTCAAGAAGCCGACGACAGCCGGCTGGTTCATGGCGACCGCCACTTTTTGGAACAACGCATCGTCGGTGGTGCGGGTGATGTCCAGGAAGAGGCTCGGTGCCACGCCCATGACGAGGCTTAGTATCACCAGCGGCACCAGCCCGACCATTTCCAGCGGGTTTAGGTCGCGGAAGCCGGCGGAACTCGCTTTCGGTGCTTGGAACATCACGCGCTGGAACATCCAGAGCATATACCAAGCGGCGAAGATGACCACGACCGTGGTGAGCGCACCGACCAGCCAGTTGACGCGGAACGCGCCCAGCATCACCAAGAACTCGCCGACGAAGCCGCTGAGAAGCGGTAAGCCGAGCGATCCCATTGTCACGATCAGGAACAGGGTTGAGTACACCGGCATCCGGGCCGTGATGCCGCCCATCGCGCTGATTTCGCGTGTGTGCAAGCGGTTGTAGATTACGCCCACGCAGAGGAACAGCGCACCGGTCAGGAAGCCGTGACTTAACATCACGATCACCGCGCCGTCAATACCCTGTATCGCGCCTTGCGAACCACCCGTCACCGGCAACAGCGAGATAAACAGGCCCAGCGTGACAAAGCCCATGTGGCTGACCGAAGAATAGGCGATCAGCTTTTTGAGATCGGGCTGCACCAGTGAGACCAGGGAGCCGTAGAGGATGGCGATCACCGAGAGGACGATCATCAGCGGGGCTAGTGCCGTCGCGCCCTGGGGGGTCATCGGCAGGGCAAAGCGGATGAAGCCGAACGCGCCCATTTTGAGCATCACCCCGGCCAGGATGATCGAGCCGGCAGTGGGTGCCTGGACATGGGCATCGGGCAGCCAAGTATGGAACGGGAACATAGGCACCTTGACCGCGAACGCCGCCGCGAAGGCCAAGAAGACCCAGATTTGGAAGTTTTGCCCAAAGGTGCCCGACTTAGAGGCGATTTCGATGATGTCCAGCGAGCCGGTTTGCAGATACAACGCGATGATGCCGACCAGCATCAACAGTGAGCCGGCCAGCGTGTAGAGGAAGAACTTGAGCGCGGCATAGACGCGGTTGCCGCTGCCCCAAATCCCGATCAGCAGCGCCATTGGGATCAGCATCAGTTCCCAGAAAATGTAGAACAGGAAGAAGTTGAGGCTGACAAACACGCCGATCATAGCCGTTTCCAACACCAGCAGCCAGATATAATACTCGCGTTCGCGCTTCTGGATCGGATCCCAGGAGACCAGGATCGAGATCAGCGTCAGCAGCGTGGTCAGGATGATCAGCAGCATCGCCAAGCCGTCCACGCCGACATGGTAACGGATGCCAAGCTGCTCCAGCCACGGCACGTTGACCGCGAACTGCATCTGCGCCATGCCCGTGCCGGGGATGATGCCCTGATTGTAGTTGTAGGACGGCAGCATGATCAACGACAGCACTAGGTCTATCGCTGCGCCGATGGCCGCGATCACCTTGAACTGCGGCGCTTTCCAGGTGGGCAGCAGCATGATCGCCACAAACACCATGGGCAAGAATGTGACCAGCGTTAAGATCAGCGGTAGACCGTTATCTGTTTCCACGAGTAACCTCACTATTAGCGCGCTAGGGTCGAAATCAAGACATAGCCCAGCAGCACGAACACGCCGAGCGCGATACCGAAGGCATAGTTGGCGACGAAGCCGGTCTGGGTGCGGCGCAGGCGACCGGCGGCCCAGCCGTAGAACGCGGCCACGCCGTTCACTGCGCCGTCTACCACATTGCGGTCGAAGGCCCACAGCCCATTGGCGAGTGCTTTGCCGCCGCGCACAAACAGCAGGTCGTAGAGTTCATCGAAGAACCAGCGCATCCGCACCGCCCGGTAAAGCGGCCCGCTCATGCGGCCCAGGCTCTCGTCCGCGCCGGTGGGCCGGGCGTACATCAGGAAGGCTAGACCGATGCCCGCCACCGCGAACAACAGGCTAATCAACTGGAGGCCGAAGGTCTGTGTGAAACGTTCCGGCGCATAGCCACCTTGCGCGGGCACCACCTCGGCGTGCATCGCCGCAAAAGCGGGCTGGAACACCGGGTCCACGAACTTGTGGAACAGCCCGGCTTCGGGCGGGAAGCCCAAGAAGCCCACCAACACCGCCGCGCCGGCCAGAATAAGCAACGGGATGGTCATAATTGGTGGCGACTCGTGCGGGTGGACCACGGCTGGATCCCAGCGCTTCTGGTTGAAGAAAACCAGGAAGACCAGACGGAACATATAGAAGGCGGTTAGGAACGAACCGACCCACAGCAGGCCGCCGACAATCGCCCCTACGCCGTGTGGGTTGTTGAGGATCAGGCCGCTGATGATCTCGTCTTTCGACCAGAAACCGGCGAAGGGCGCGATACCGGCGTTCGCCAGCGCTCCGATAATAAAGGTCGCCGCAGTGATCGGCATATAGCGGGCCAGTCCGCCCATCCAGCGGATGTCCTGGCCGTCTTTGCCTTCGCCTTCCAGGTCGTGCATCCCATGCAACACCGAGCCGGAGCCGAGGAAGAGCAGCCCCTTGAAGAAGGCGTGGGTGAACAGGTGGAAGATGGCGGCGGCCCAGAGGCCACCGCCCAGTGCGGCGAACATATAGCCCAACTGGCTGACCGTCGAATAGGCCACCACCTGCTTGAGGTCGGTGGCGGTGCAGGCAATGGTCGCCCCCAGCAGCGCGGTCACGGTGCCGATGATCATCACCACCAACAGCGCATCGGGCGCGTGGCTAAAGACCGGATTGGAGCGCGCCACCAGATACACCCCCGCCGTGACCATCGTGGCGGCATGGATTAGTGCGCTCACCGGCGTAGGCCCGGCCATCGCATCGGGCAACCACACGTGCAGCGGGAACTGGGCCGACTTACCCATCGCGCCCATAAACAGCAGCAAGCACATCACCGTCATATTGCCGAGGATAAACGTCTGGTTGGGCGCTTGCTGGAACACGCTGCCGTAGGCCAGTGTGCCGAAGTTGACGAACATCAGCATGATGCCGAGAGCCAAGCCCAGGTCACCGATGCGGTTGACGATAAAGGCTTTCTTAGATGCCTCAAACGGCACGTCTTTGCGGAGGAAGCCCTTGATGTCTTGGAAGATGTCGCGCTTCTGATACCAGAAGCCGATCAGCAGGAACGAGGAGAGGCCGACCAGTTCCCAGCCGACAAACAGCATCAGATAGTTGTTTGCCAGCACCAGCACCAGCATACTGAACACAAACAGGTTGAGGAAGCTGAAGAAGCGCACGATCCCGCCGTCGCGTTGCAGCCCGCCCGCAATGCGCCAGCCGCCGTTGCCGGGGCGCGTCTGAGGGTCAATCGGGGCCGGCGTCGGCTGCGTGCCCGACTCGCCGGTGCCGTGTGCCACATGGTCGTCGGCTGCGTGTGCGTCGTGCGCCGTGGAGACAGCGGCGGCGCTGGGCGTCGCGTGTGCGTCAGCGGGACTGTGCGCGGCTCCATGCCCGCCCTGGGCCTCCACCGACGGGTCGCGCCCATCGTCTTTCATGTAGCCAATGGCATATATATGGACCAGCGTCGCCACACCGGTCACCACCAGCAGCATCACGGCGGTCAGGCGGTCTACCCAGAGGCCGATCTCCGGGCGGAAATCGCCCGACGGAATCCAGGTGTAGAGTACGAGGTTCACGGCGTGGTCGAGGCCGGCCACCTGCATCGCCACCAGGATGGACAGCACCAGCGACAAAGCGGTGCAGGCCGTGGCGATGTATGCGGCGATCATGCGCGCCCCGCTACGGGTCAACATCCGCCCCCCGAGGCCGGTAATTAGCATCCCTACTAACGGCAGCGTTGGAATCAGCCAAACGATGTCTTTAACGTCCATGAGCCTTCCTCTTTGATATCTAGGTATCAGATATCAGGTATCAGGTATCAGGCAGCGATCCGCGATCATCGTACTCCGTCTCCTGATGCCTGACCCCTGACCCCTCGTTACTGTTTCAGCAGTTCCAGGTCCGCCGCGTCCACAGTCGGCTTCTGGCGCACCAGCGCCATGATGATCGCTAACCCCACTGAGGCTTCGGCCGCCGCGACCGTGATCACAAAGACCACAAACGCTTGCCCGGCCAGCGAGTTCAGCGCCGCGCCGAACGCTACCAGGCTAACATTGACGGCGTTCATCATCAGTTCTACCGACATAAAGATCACCAGCACATTGCGCCGGGTTAGCACCCCGACCATGCCGATGGCAAACAGGATACCGCTCAGGATCAGATACCACTCCAGCGGCACGGGTACGCCTGCGTCATAGTTCATCATGGTCCTCCTGATGCGTGAAACCTGAAGCGTGAAATGTAATGTCGAATCGTTTGTGAGCAATAATAACAGCTACTTCAAACAGTTCACGTTTTACTTCGGCAACCCTGTGGTCGTGCCGTCCCCAGCAGGAGGCCGGCTACCGGCGGCGACAGGTACGGGCGGGTCGTCGGTGTCATAGGTGTTGCCTAAGGGGCGCACGATTCGCACGCCCGGCACATCACGGGCCAGCGCTTTGCCCTGCTCGATGGCCTGCGGAGAACCCGGCGGCGCGGCGTTGCGGCCCAAGCTAATCCCCAATGTGGCGTACTCGTTGGGCGACGTGCTTTCGCGCCGCGCCAGCACAATCGCGCCGACCACAGCCACCAGCAGGATAAACGACGCGATTTCAAAGGGCATCAGGAAGCTGGTGTAGAGTTCCACACCGAGCGCGCGGGGTTGGCCGTTGTAGGCGGCCACTTCGGCCGCCGGCCAGCCGCCGCCGGGGTTGTTCAACGCCGCACCCGTCACTGCGGGACCGCTCACCACCGGGGTGGTCGCCGGCGCGACTGCTTGGTGTTGGATCGTGCCGGCGGGTAAAGGCGGCGCTTTTAGTGTCGCGGCCAGCGTGATCACGGCTACCAGTTCGACCCCTAAGAGCAAGCCGACCGGCCAGGCCACCACGCGCTGAATCTTGTGCGTATCGGCCAGGCTTGGTCCCTCGCGCAATTGCAGCAGCATGATCACGAATAAGAATAGCACCAGGATCGCGCCCGCATAGACTAGCACCTGCAACACGGCCAGGAAAGGCGCGTTGAGCAGCACATACACGCCGGCCAACTGGAACAGCACGATCACCAATAGCAACGCACTATGCACCGCGTCACTGCGCGTGATCATGAACAGTGCGGCGATCACCGCGAGGGCCGCCAAGCTCAGAAACACAATTTCCGGCACTGAAGGCACTGGTATAGCGAACCCGCCGAGGTTGAGTACATTCACAGTCAGTTCCCCTGTCTCTAGCCGGCAGTCTGCGAGTCGTTTTTGTTCTGCGCGCCCTGGCCGGCGACTTCGGTGCCGGTGGGACGGGCCAGTTGCGACGGGCGCGTGGTGCGGCCCGGCAACGCCGGTTGCACAGCCACGCCTTCCAGCCGCTCATTGAGTTCGGCCATGTAGGTCTTGCCCATCTGCAAAATGCGGTGCTTATCGTAGATCGTCTCGGCTCGATTGTCGGTTGCCATCTCGAAGTGATGGCTCATCACCAACGCCTCGACCGGGCAGACTTCGACGCAGAGACCGCAGTAGAGGCAGCGCGTTTCGTTGATGTGATAGTAGTAGCTGAACTTCTGGCTTTCACGCTCAGTCGGGTCCAGTCCCTTCATGTAATAATGCTCGAAGGGGTGCCACTCGTCGCGGTGGTCCGCGCCCTCGGTCTCATCTTCCACCACGCCAATCGTGATCGCGTCTACCGGGCAGATTTGCGGGCACAAGCCACAGCCCACGCACTTTTCGCGTCCCGTGTCGGGGTGCGGCAGGAAGCCCACTGCGCCCCGGAAGCGCGGTGCCAAGTCGCGCAGCGCATCCGGGTAGTTGACCGTGACGGTCGGCCCCACCATCGTGCGGAGGGTCAGCAGAAAGCCGCTGATTTGATCAGTAAGTTCCATCGGTTCTCCTCGAAAGTCTCGGTTACAGGCCCGGTCGCAGTTCGATGCGCCGGGCGGCTTCGGCGGTTGGTGCGGCGGTCAGGCCACCGGCGGTTAGCCCCCCAGTGAGTGCAGGGCGCTCCGACTTGCCGAACCAGCTTCCTGCCATTGCCCGCGATACCTGCATGATCACCAGCGCCGCAAACACTAGTTGTACTGCGATAAAGGCCAGCCAGGGCCAAGTCTGTTCTAGGGTGCCGTGGAAGATCGGTGGTGTGTTCACCGGCACCAGATAACGCATGATCGCCAGTATACCGATATTGACCAACACCAAGGGCAGAATCCCTTTCCAGCAGATGCCCATCAGTTGGTCGTAGCGGAAGCGCGGCACCGTCCAGCGTAGCCAATAGTAGAAGAAGATAAAGCCCGACATTTTCAGGATAAACCAGATGGGGCCAAGTGCCGCGCCGCCAATCGGGATGATCGGTTGCCACCCGCCCAGGAAGCAGTATGTCGCGATAGCCGACACAGTGATCATGTTGATGTATTCGGCCAGGAAGTAGAGACCAAAGTGCATCGCGCCGAACTCAACGTGATAGCCGCCGACCAGTTCCGCTTCCGCTTCCGGTAAGTCAAACGGGGTGCGGTTCGTTTCGGCAATCGCCGAGATCAGGTAGGTGAGGAAAGCCACCGGTTGCAATAGGATTAGCCAGACCCCCGGTGTACCCGCCAAATTGATGCCGGTCACTTGCGAACCGCCTTGCGCGCGCGCAATATCGCCCAAGCTTAGCGATTGCGCCAGCATCATCACACCGATCAGCGAGATACCCATCGTCACTTCATAGCTGATCACCTGCGCGCTTGACCGCAAGCCACCGAGCAGCGCGTATTTGTTGTTGGAACTCCATGCGCCCATGATCAGTCCGTACACACCGAGCGAGGAGAGCGCCAGCAGCGCGATCAGCCCCACCGGTGTTTCGCTGATGTAGTAGGGGATAGTGCGTCCGAACAATGTGATCTGCTCACCGAACGGCACGAAGGCATACGCTGCCGACGCCGTAAACATACTGAGCATTGGCGCGATCCAGAAGACCACCTTATCGGCTCCTGCCGGAATGATCTCCTCTTTGTGGATCAGTTTGATCGCGTCAGCCAACCACTGCGCTAGGCCCAGGAACCCAGTGCGGTTTGGCCCTTGCCGCTGCTGCATATGGGCCGCCACCTTGCGCTCAAAGTAGGTCAGGAAGCCCATTGTCACCAACACAAACGTCAGGATCGCGACCATGACGATCATGCGGATCAGGATCCATACCCAGTCAAAGTTCTCCATAATCTGCTCCTCAGCGGCTCCTCTAGGCGGGTGGCAAGACGAGATTGCGCGTGTCGAGTACGTTGGCGGTGGCCGGGCCGGGGCCAATCTGGGCATCGCCGGTCGCGCCGCCGTAGAGCGGGGTCACCGTGATCGCAATGGCCTGCACGCCGTCGTGACCGTTGCTCTGCACCGCTAACGCTTGGCGCACCAGCGGACTGCGCCCGGCCTGGGCCATCGTCAGCGCCAGAAATGCGGTACCCGGTGGCACTTGCGCGCTGACTAGGGTGATCGCATCCACCGGCCGGTTGTTCAACTCGGAGCCGGCGGTGCCGTCTACCGCTTGTGCGAGGGAACTCTGCCCCGCGCCGGCGGTGACGCGCACCTGCTCCACATCGCGCAGCCCCAGCCGCTCCGCATCGGTCGGGTGCAGGTGCAGGCGGCTGTGCGGCTGCACCTTTGCCAGCGCCCGGCTGTGGCGCGACGTGCTGCCGGTGCGGAACGGGAACAGGCTGAACCCGACGATCATTCGCAATTGGCCGTCATTGGGCAGGGCGGAGGCATTGCTTGGCGCGGCGCTGAGGCGGAAGGCACGGGTTGCGCTACCGTCGCTATATAACGCTGCGCTGCCGGGGTGATCCGCCGATAGGCAAGGCCATTGCAGGCCGTTGACGCGCAACTGCTTGTACGACGTTGCGCCCGGCATCGGGATCGCGTCTTCCAGATAAAGCGGGCTTTCCAGCCGCCCGTAGCTCACGCCGCCGTAAATCGGCACCAAGCGCGCGATCTCGTCCATCACATCGGTTGGCCGTGGGTAGGGCATCGAAAGACCGAAGCGATAGCCGAGTTCCACAAAAATCGCGCTGTCGGTGCGGCTTAGGCCCACGGTCTCCCGCGCCTTCCGCACGCGCTGGATGCGCCGCTCGGTGTTGGTGAAGGTGCCGTCTTTCTCCAGGTACGAGGCGACCGGCAGTACCACATGGGCTAGTTCCGCCGTCTCGTTCATAAACAGGTCTTGCACCACCAGGAAATCGAGCCGGCGCAACGCGGCGCGCGCAACTTCGGGATCGCTCGCATCCACCACCGGGTTCGACCCGGCGATCAACATGGCCCGTAAGCGCCCGTCGCCGGCGGCGGTGATCATATCAGGGTAGCTCAGACCGGGAGCCGTCGCCAGTTGCACAGGACGCTCTGGGTCCACGGTCCAGGCGTTAGCGAAGTGACCCACTGCCGCGCCGTCAAGCGGCGCGTAGCCGGGCAAACGGTCGGGCCGGCAGCCCATATCGTTGAGGCCCAGGCTGTTGGCATCCCCGACTAGCGGGTTGACTCCGCCGCCGGCTCGGCCTACGTTGCCCGTGACGATAGCCAGGTTGCACAGCGCGCGCACCGCTCCGGCAGTCAGCACATAGGGCCCGCGCGCCGAGAACAGGATGGTCGCAGCGGGGTTTTCTTTCTTGGGCGCATCGGCGGCAGGCGGGGTCTTCGGCGCGGCCGTCTGCGTACCGCCGGTGGCGTATAGATAGGCTGCTGTGGTTATATCTTCGACCGATACCCCGGTGATCGCACTAACTGTCTCGGGGCTGTACCCACCCAGCGACTGTACTGTCGCTTGCGCGCCGTCGGCCCCTTGTAGCGCCGCCACATCGGCGAGGCTTTGGCTCAGGATTAGGCGCGTGATGCTGTGCAGCAAGATCTCTTCGGTGCCCGGTTTGGGCGAGAGGGTCAAGGTGGCCCATTCGCTCATCTTGTTCCAGCGCGGGCTGATCACCACGACTTTCGCGCTCCGCAAGCGCACCATGCGCTGCAACTGATAGGCATAGACCGGGTGCGTCTCATAGATGCTGTCGCCGACGATCAAGACGCAGCCGGCTTTCTGGCGCGTGTCCAGCAGGTTGTTGGTCATCGCGCCGTAGCCGAACGCTTCTTCCAGCACCGCTAGCGCCGTTGCTTCGGGATAGCGCCCGTCGGAGTCGATGTTATTGCTACCCAGTCCGGCACGCACCACTTTTTGCAGCAAATACGCTTCTTCGTTCGTCAACTTCGAGCCGGCCAGCGCACCGATTGCGCCGCGATTGGCCTCCAGTCGCTCCACTATCAGATCGAACGCTTCTTGCCACGAGGCTTGCATAAAGGTGCCGTCAGCTTGGCGAATCAGCGGCGTAGTTAGGCGGTTTTTGTCGTTTACCACGTCCTGACCGTAGCGGCCCTTAACGCAGATGATGCCGTCGTTGATACCCACGCTGTCCTGCGACCGTACTTCGGCCATCAGGTTGTTATGTACGCCCACCTGCATGGTGCAGCCGACCGCACAGGATTGGCAGGTCGTGCGCGTCTTGCGCTGTTGCCAGTGGTGGGCCGGGCGCAATTGGATGCGGCTACTAAGCGCGCCCACCGGGCAGACTTCAACGCAGGTGCCGCACTCGACGCAGGGCGTGTCCATTAGCGACTTGCCGAACGCCGCGTCAATCACCGACTCGATACCACGCTGCACATAGGCTAGCGCAACCGCGCCGATCTGCTCGTCGCAGGCGCGCACACAGCGCCCACACAGCACACAGCGGTCGCGGTCCAGGTCAATGGCGGGCGAGAGGCGTTCAGCAGGGCGCACAATCTTGGGCCGGCGCAACTCTTTGCCGATCACACCGTACTCGTAGCCGTAGTCTTGCAAGCGGCAGTCGCCGTTGGCCTCGCAAATCGGGCAATCGAGCGGGTGGTCCACATCCAGCAGCTCCATGATCATGTGGCGCTGCTCCCAGACCTGTTCGGTCAGGGTGCGGATCTCCATGCCCTCTTTGGCGGGCATCGAACACGAAATGCCGATCTCCCAGCCTTTGCGGCCTTTCGTCTCCACCGCGCACATTCGGCACGCGCCAAAGGCGCGCAACCCCGGCAGATAGCAGAAGTTGGCAATGTCAATACCGATCTTGCGGGCGGCATCAATCATATAGGTGCCTTCGGGCACCTGGACCTTGATCCCGTCAATGAGAACGTTTACGTCAGCCATAAAGCCTTCCTTAGCTTGCTAGTGTCCCGCACTGCTGCGTATGCGTAATTGTGAACCTCATGTCGGGCCTCTAAATATCGCTCCAATTACGAGCATTAACAAACAGGCCCAGGTGACGCACGTTAGTCGTTGCTATAATTACGGTTGTTCTTTTAAGTGGGAGCATTACTACCTGAGCCGCCAAAATTACATCGCCGTCAAGCGCTTTATCACTGGCCGTTGTTGCTCCTTGTTGCCGCACCTGTGCCCAATATTCAGCGGCTTTTCGCATCACCGAGGTTGTTATGGCTGCGTATTCAGCTTCTGCTAACACGGTTTCTAGGCGACGCAATCCGGTAGTTTTCCCAGCCCGCAGTAATTCTCGTCGGACTTCATAATCCGCAATTTCGGGAATAACGACTCTGTCTCCCTTTACTGCCAAACCGCGCAACCAAGTGCTTGATGCTTCTGCTTCCGGTGACGCATTAGGATTAGATACCAACCCTAACACATTGCTATCTAAAACAATGGTGCGCCTCATGAAAAGAATAATTCCTGCCATGAAAAACGGATGCTCCTAGGGACGATCTTCGGCTAAAGCACGCTTTAGATATTCTAAAGTCTCGCGCTGATCCGTAACTTCTGCTTCATCTGCGGTGGCCCAAGAGTCCAGGAGGGTAATTAACCCTTGATTGCGCTTGATTTGGGCTTGTCGCTCGGCTTCCTCAATAACAGTCACTAGTTGATTCAGTGTTTCATGTAACTGCTGCGTCAAACTCGCCACCTGCGTTTGCTGTTGCGGGGTGAGATCATTCCACAGCTCCGGTAGTTGCTGGATTGCTTCTAATTCGGCTTCCGGTAGCAAAAGAGCTATCGTGTCCTGAGTCATACTGTCTGGTGCCAAACTCCTTGTCGTAGTCATAGAACACCTCCGTTTCTGTTAGAGCCGCGATCCCTAACACACCCCTCATTAGCACTTCGCCCCGGCTATCTTAGCACAGATCCGATCCCGGTGCTGCGGCCAACAAAGGGATCGGACCTGTGCCCAGTGTGATCAACTGCGCGGTGTGACCACAATCGTATTGCTCGGTGTGGCAGCGGTACCGGAACTATTACTCTGTCCGTTACCGCTGTTGCTCGTGCCGCCGTTGGGCGGGCCGGGCGGCAGGGTGCCGGCGGTGCGGGCGAAATCGCGGTTGCCGGAGCTGCCCAGCGCATGGGCGCGGCTGCTGACGCGCACCGGCAGGAACGGGGTCTCGAACGCGCCGACCGTCTGACCGCCCTGTTTGCGCGCCTGGATCTCGTTCAGCTTGGTGCAGGTATGTGTGCGGCAGAACTTGTCGGTGATATGCTCCTCGAACTCCGGGCGGAACCAACGGATGCCGCCGACTAGCGGTAGCGGCGCGGTCTGGCCCAGGCCACAGAGCGACATCTCGACGACGTGTTCGCTCCAGCGGCTCATCACCGTCAAGTCGTCCGCGCGCCCACCGCCGAAGGCGATGCGGTCCGTCATTTCGAGCAGCGACTTGGTGCCGATGCGGCAAGGGAAGCACTTGCCGCACGACTGGTAGCGATTGAAGCGGTTGAAGTAGCGGCTCATGTCCACAATGCACACGCTGTCGTCATAGACGACATAGCCGCCGCTGCCCATCGTGCCGCCGGCCGGTTCCAGCGATTGGAAGTCCATGGGCAGATCCAGATGTTGCTCGGCCAAGCAGCCACCGGAAGGGCCGCCGGTCTGGATGGCCTTGAACGGGCGTGCCCCCGTGCCGCCGCCACAGGTCTCCACCAGATCGCGCATCGTCTTGCCCATTTCGAGTTCGACCGTGCAGACGCGCTCAATGTTACCCATCAGCGTGAACAGCTTGGTGCCCTTGCTCGACTCGGTGCCCATCGCCGTATACCATGCCGCCCCGTTCTTGAGGATATAAGGCACGTTGATCATGGTCTCGACGTTGTTGACGCAGGTGGGCAACCCGAACAGCCCCGCCTCGACCGAACGCTGCACCTTTGCGCGGGGCATGGCGCGCTTGCCCTCGATGCCGAACATCAGCGCGGTACCTTCGCCGGAGATATACGCGCCGCCGCCCATCTGCACATCCACATGGCATGAGAAGCCGCTGCCCAGGATGTTGTCGCCCAGCAGGCCCAGTGCGTAGGCCGCCTTGACCGCCTCTTTGGTGCGGTGGATCGCCAACGGATATTCGTCGCCGACATAGAAGTAGGCCCATGGCGTGCCGATGGCATAGCACTGGATGATCATGCCTTCGAGGACCGCGTGCGGGTCGCTTTCCAGCAGCCGACGGTCCTTGAACACGTTCGGCTCGCCCTCGTGTGCGTTGCAGATGACATACTTGGGGGTGCGGCGGGCTTTGCGTGCGCCTTCCCACTTGATGCCTGCCGGGAAGCCGGCCCCGCCGCGTCCGCGCAGGTTCGAGTCGGTGATCGTCTTGATGATATCTTCGGGCTTCATGCCGGCCAGCACTTGGCGCAGCATCGAGTAGCCGCCGCGCGCGATGTAGTCGTCAATCGATTCGGGGTCAACATAGCCCATGTTGCTCATGACGATGCGCTTTTGCAGCCGGAACTGGTCCAACTCCAACGCGGCGGGCACGCCCTGCACGCCCTGCGTCGAGTTGTTGAAGTCGGCTTGATCGAAGACGCAGAAGGCCCATTCCTGCTTGATCCCATTCTGCCGCAGCGTCGTTTGCAGCAACTCCGGCACGCGGTCGGCGGTGATGCCGCTATAGCAGATGCGCGGACCGTTGGGCATGAGGATATCCACCAGCGGCTCGGCATAGTCGGGGCCGATGCAGCCGGTACGCCGCAGGACAGCGTTCACGCCGTTGCTCTTCAGCCACGCGCCAATGGCCCGGAAGGTCTCCACCGCGCCGTGCGCCACGCTGCACGATCCCCAGCCCACCAAGATCACCGGGCGGTCGGCGTTGAGATACGTCTGATTCCAATGCCCTTTGGCCGCCTGCACCCGCGCGTCAAACTGCTCCGGGGTCATCCGGCCCCGAATGCTGGTGTCCATCGAATAGAATGCTGCGCTGCTCATCGCTGTTCCCCTAGTCGTCGGTCGTCGGTCGTTAGTCGTTGATCGTCAGTAACGGATTTAACCGTTTTTGTTTGTCTATCGCAACTCGTGGCCGACCTACTACTTCCGCCACTGACTACTGACGATCCGTTATCCGCGTATGCCCCGTGTCGCGTTGCCGCTGCGGCGTTCACCGGGCGTGGCCTCAACGGGCAGGGCGCTGCCCAGGTCGGCGGCGGTGGGGCCGTAGCCGTAGGGACCCATGTCGTTCGGGCCGCTGCCGTGCGCGTGCGCCGTTTCCCCGGTCGGTGCATCAATCCATTGGTCAATGATCGCGTTCATCTTGGTCGGGTCCACATGGGTGTAGAACTGGCCCTCAACCTCAACCAGCGGCCCCAGGTCGCACGCGCCGATGCAGACCGACATGGGCAAGAAGGCCAGCCGGTTGTCTGCGGTCGACTCGTCGGCGGTGATGTGCAGGCGGTCATAGATCGCCTCGCGCAACTTGCCCGCGCCGCGCACATAGCACGACGTGCCCTCGCAGGTCAGGATCGTGCGCCCACCCACCGGGCTGAAGCGGAAGAAGCTGTAAAAAGTGACCACACCGTAGATTTCGGTGATGCTAATGCCGAAGGTCTGGGCCATTTGGTTCACTACGGCCTCGCTGATGAAGCCATACTGCGTCTGGATCTCCTGCAAGGCCGGGATCATGGCTTCCATCGGGTCTACATCGCGGTAACGATGCAGGATCTCGGCGGCACCATCGGGCGGAATAACGCGCACTGCTTCTGCCATTAGCGATCCACCTCACCCATCACGATGTCAATGCTGCCGATGGCGGCGACCACGTCGGCGACATACGCGCCTTCGGACATAATCGGTAACGACTGCAAATTAATCATTGAAGCCGGACGGCAGCGCGCACGATAGGGATTCGCATCGCCGTGGCTGACGATATACCAGCCCAACTCCCCCTTCGGGCACTCCACCGCGCTGTAGTATTCGCCCACCGGCGGCTTCAGGCCGTAGATTGACAGTATAAAGTGCCGCTGCATAGCCTCAATCGAGGTCATCAGCGCCTCTTTGCCCGGCAGGGCCACGCGGATGTCGTCGGTCATCACCGGGCCGTCGGGCAGTAGCTTGGCGGCCTGCTCAATGATGCTGACGCTCTGGCGCATCTCTTCCATACGCACCAGGAAGCGGTCGTACACATCACCATGCGTGCCGATGGGCACATCGAAGTTGATACCGAACTCCGGTCCGTAGGCAGCGTAAGGTCGCGCTTTCCGCACATCATAGGCCACGCCTGATCCGCGCAGGCTGGGGCCGGTCAGCCCCCACTGCACGGCCTCTTCCGCCGAAATCACGCCAATGCCTTTGACGCGGCGCAGGAAGATCGGGTTCTCGGCCAACAGCCGCTCGTACTCATGGATATGCCCCGGCATCACGCGCACAAACTCGGCCAACTTCTCCAGGAAGCCGGGCGGCAGGTCTTTCGGGAAGCCGCCCACACGCTGCGCGTTCAGCGTCAGCCGTGCGCCGGTTTGCATTTCCAGCAAGTCGAGGATCAGTTCGCGTTCGCGCATGGCGAACAAGAAGACGGTGATCGCGCCTAGGTCCATAACGTGGGTGCCCAGCCAGAGCAGGTGCGAGGCGATGCGTTGCAGTTCGGAGAAGAGTACCCGCAGATACTTGGCACGTACCGGAATCTCCACACCCATCAGCCCTTCGACCGTCTGCACCCAAGCCAAGTTGCTGGTGAAGGCCGCAATATAATCCATGCGGTCGGTCCAGGGCACAAACTGGTTGTACTGGCGATACTCGCCGATCTTTTCAATGCCGCGGTGCAGATAGCCGATGTCAGGGATGGCCTTTTTGACGATCTCGCCGTCCAATTCGAGCAAGATGCGCGCTACCCCATGCGTACTGGGGTGCTGCGGCCCCATGTTGAGCATCAGTTCCTGCTCTTGCACCGGAGCGGCTTCCTCGGACAGCATCAGCTTGGCGGCGCTATCCTGGCCGGTGATCTCTTGCCCGGCGCGGGTCGCTATATTTGTTTCTTCTTGTGGCACACGCGCCAGTTCACGGTTTTCATCCATAGCGATGCCTCATTTCGTCCCGGCTAATACCCGGCCAGCGGATAATCTTTCCGCAATGGGTGGCCCACCCAGTCTTGTGGTAGCAGCATCCGCCGCAGATCGGGGTGGTGGGCAAAATCTACCCCGAACATATCGTAGGCTTCCCGTTCCAGCCAGTTGGATGTTTTCCAGACCCCGACTAGCGTCTCCACGCTATCGCCTTCAGCCACACCGCATTTGATGCGGAGCAAGTGATTCTTGCTCAGGCTATAGAGATGGGCCACCACGTCGAACCGTTGTGGGCGCGCCGGGTAGTCCACGGCGGTCAGGTCCATCATCATCTCGAATTTGCACTCAGGGTCGTCGCGCAAGAACTGCGCCGCCGCGACCCATTGATCACGCACAATCCGCACCGTCACCTGATCGCGATGTGCGCTGACCCCTTCGATAGCCTGCGGCATGACGGCGCGCAGCCGTTGTACTGCCGGGTGGGCTTCAGGGTCTACGTGTTGCAGGGGGGAGACTGGCGGCATTTTACACGCTCCGCGCCATCACGTCTACGGCAACGCGCTTGGCGATGGTATCTTGTTTGATCTTCTCTTGCAGCTTCATGATCCCATAGAACATGGCTTCGGGGATGGGTGGGCAGCCAGGGATATAAATATCCACCGGCACTACTTCGTCAATCCCTTGCACCACGGCATAGGTTGGGAACGGCCCGCCCGCACTGGCACAATTGCCGACGGCGATACACCATTTCGGCTCGGCCATCTGGTCCCAGACGGTCCGCATGATCGGCGCGAATTTTTTGGTCACGGTGCCGCAGACCAACATCACATCACTCTGGCGCGGCGAGAAGCGGTAGAGCATCCCGAAGCGCTCCAGCATATCAAAGCGCGAAATGCCGACCGCCATCATCTCAATCGCGCAGCAGGCCGTGCCCAAGATTAGCGGCCACATCGAAGAGCGATGCGCCCAGTTAAACAAAAAGTCGCTGGTGGTCGTGATAACCCCCGGCTTAAACCGATTCTCTAAGATGCCCAATCGAAGGCTCCTTTCCGCCACGCATACGCATAGCCCACCACCAGCAACAGCAAGAACAGGATCATTTCTACTAAGCCGTATACCCCGATGATGTTATACGCAATCGCCCACGGATAGAGGAATACCGCTTCAATATCGAAGACGACAAATAACATGGCGATCAGATAGTAGCGCACGGTATAACGTTGGTGGGCTGAGCCAATCGGCGGCATTCCCGACTCATAAGGGGTTGTCTTAGCCGCGCTCGGCTTATGCGGCCCAATGATGCGGCTGATATTGCCCAGCAAGGCTGCATTCGCTACACAAATCGTGATAAACAACAGTACCGCCAACCATTCGATCATACCCGGTCCTCCCACGCCACAGTATCCCTAGTGGCGACGATCTTAGCCACCTATATACAGGCGGTCAGTACGTGTATTATATCACAATCTTTCGGCGGCTACAATCGGTTTCATGCCTCTCTGTCGGTAGCAATATGCGGACCATCTGTGTTGTAGATACTCAGCAGCGATTGCCCATTATCAGTCTAAACGCCCGACAAAAAGTTGGGCGTTCGCACATGAGGAACAGCTACTCCCGCAACTGATTGTCAGATGTGCCCACCGGCACAACATCTCCGGCGGGGCTAGACGGTTGTGCGCCGTTCGTGGGCAAGGTCGCGTCAAGGCCGTGTGCTTGCAGGGTGGAGATGCGTACTTGGTCGCCGTGCCGTAGAGTGGATAGTTCGAGGTCCATGCGCTTGACGCGATACAGTGTATCCTCCGTGAGGCGGCGGTTGGCGGCTAAGATGTCGGCGACCAGCCCGATGAGAAAAATCTGGATGCCGAACACGAGCGCCAAGATCGTGATAAAGGTGGTCGGCAGGTGGCCCGAGAAGGTGGCGCGCCAGTTGCCGTGTTCGTCGAAAATCCAGTGGTACAGCAGCCAGAACACCCCCCACAGGCCAATCGCCAGAAAGATGCCGGCGATGTAGGAGAACACTTTGAGCGGTTCGTAGAGGATCCAGATGCGGACAATGGTTGCGCCCGACTTCTTAACATAATCGGGGATCGAGCGCACCAAGCGCGATTTCCGCATGACGGGATTGGTTTGTACCGGCACATGGCCGACGGCAAGGTTCTTTTTGCCGGCCTGGATGATCGTTTCCAGTGTGTAGGTATAGCGCGTGATCACATTGAGTCGCAGCGCCGCCTCGCGCGAAAAGGCGCGGAAGCCGCTCGGCGCGTCGGGTACGTTGGTGCCCGACACGGCGCGCACGACCCGCGATCCCATGCCCTGCAACAGCTTTTTCAGCGGCGAGAAATGCCCAATCGCCCCCACTTGGCGATCCCCGATGACCATGTCGGCCTCGCCACGCAAGATGGGCGCGATCAGATCAGGGATGCGATCTTGCGGGTACTGGTTATCGGCATCCGTGTTGACGATAATATCGGCTCCCAGCCGCAGGCACGTGTCAAGGCCGGTTTGGAAGGCGGCGGCCAAGCCCTGGTTGCTGGTATGGCGCACCACATGGTCCACGCCTAGCGCCCTAGCGACCTCTATCGTGCGGTCGCGGCTGCCGTCGTCAATGATCAGGATCTCGACGGTGTCTATGCCGGGAATGCGGCGCGGGATCGTGGGAATCGTGATCGGCAGCGCGGCTTCTTCATTATGGCAGGGTATCTGAACAATCAGCTTCATTCCACGCTCCTGGCCCCGACGACGCAGCCCGCCGGTCTCCCGCATTGTACGCGCTGGGGCGGTTGGGGGTCAAGGCGCTGGAGCATCAAGCATATGCAGGGTAGCCACCCTCGCGTGGGCCGATCTTAGTGACAGTTACTGTGTCTGCTTGGTCATCAAGGTCGTAAATGACGCAGTATTGCCCACCCTAATCCGCCATTCGCATGGCCGGCCATTCGTCGTACTTATCCTACCGTAATTCAATTAACACACCCAGCCCTTGCAGGTAGATCCAGCGCGTTTTGTGGTGGTAAGCCGGTTAGCCTTTTACGCCGACCGGCTATCGGGGTGCGTCGGGATGCGCCGGGGGCACTGGGCGATCTACTGTGGCTCCGGTGGTCAGCCCCGGCACATTGCGGCCATGCACCGCGATATTGCCGTCGGGACCGGGGTGCAAATCAAGATTACCGGCATCTACCAGCGCCCGTAGTTCGCGAGTGCGGTAGGTGGAGCTCCGCAGATACGCCGCCTGCGTGTGCCGTCCACGCTGGTCCGCCGCCACAGCGAGGCGCTCCAAACGCGCCTCCCGTTCCTCTATATACGTCCGCAGGAATGCTTGCTCGGTAACCGGCTGACCGTTAACCACTGTGCCGACCGTGCCCCCCAGGCGCTGCTGGGTGCGGGCTAGAATATCGGCGTGGCCTCCTTGAATGCGGGTATCATACAAAATCGCGTGGCCCAGCGCAGACTGCACGCCCTCTGCCTGCGCGGCACGCACGGTGGGCGCCCAGTAGTTAGCCGAAAACACCGCGTCTTGCGCTTGGCTCATGGTCGGTTCTGCCGCCGCCGTTCGCAGTAAGCCCAAGAACGTTCGGTCCGTCCGTAGCGTCGCATCGCGCTGTTGCACCCGCTGCATATAGGCGCGTAAGCTTTGTGCTGTGGCCGACTGCGCGGAGTCTACATACTGCTGCAACACGTTGCCCAGCGATCCCGAAGCGAGCGTCGCCTGGTGCCGACCATAGCTGATAATGCCGTCATCCGCTGTCTGGAGCGAATCGGTGCGCCCACCTTCAAACGCGCCGGTGATGTCGTTAGCGATGCGATGGAAGTTGTTCTCATCGTTCTGTTGGGGTGCGGTCGCCGGTGCCGGAGGAACGGCGGCCGGTGCCCCCTCCCGCCGTTCCTCCGGTGTGGGGACGGGAGTTGGAGGCGCGGTCGCACTCTGGCGTTGGATGATTCGTTGCACTGCCCGGTTGCCGGCGGTCTGCTGCATCCGCTGGAGGGCTGCCGTTCGCACCGGCGCGTTGCCGCGTCCGGTCAAGCGCGTATCACCGACCAGTGCTGCCCATTCGGTGGGAGCGGTGTCCTGTTCGCCGCCGACCGTAGCCGCTTGCGCCGCTTGCCGGTGCGTGTGATCTTGCTCCTGCGTGGTGCGATCCTGGTTTTCCGCCATTGGTACGCCCCTCCCTTGTGCTGACGTGCTGCTGCGCTGTACTGGTCTGGTGCCACCGGCGCTTATCTGAAACCCATGATACTGCTACTTAGCACTAGAGTCAATCGCTAATGCCGGGTACGCCGCCTGAGTCCGACCTCGGCACTGCGCTGCCGGCACCTCATGCGCCGAGCAGCCAGCCCTCTTCGGCTAGGCACACCGCAACGGTAGGGGCGAGCAGATTGGGCGGATCGGCAAACAGGCGGCCCAGTGTGCCGGCGGTGTCGTGCGCGGCTAACCAACGCACCACGGCGCGGACCTGAGCTTGGTCGCGGATGGGGATATCGGGATCCAATAGATCGCGGATAATGCCGGGCCAGATTTCGGCGTGGATGACGGCGGGACCGCAGCCGGCGGTAGGGGTGAGGGTGAAGCCGGTCTCGAACGGCCAGGCGCGGCTGACGGCGGCCAGGGCCGGGTCGGCGCGCAGCGCAGCCACCCGTGGGATGCCGACCAGCGCCTGCCCGCCGACACTGCCAGTACCGAGCAGCTTCCAGCAAGGCTGGGTGCCGCGCAAGCGCTGCTCCACCGTCCGCAGCCGCGCCAGGACCGGGCCGGCAGCGCTGACGTAAGGATAGGGTGGGCTGGTGGGGGTCAGGTGCGGACCGGCCTGCGCGGGCGGGCAGCCCCAGAACGGACCGGGCGGCGATCCACCGGCGCGTGCGTTGGCCGTTGCTGCCACTGCGAAGCGGTTGTTGCTATTGGCTGCATCATCTGTGATGTGCGTCGTAAGCCAGTCCCAGGTCTGCCGCCAGGCCGATGCGGAGCCGTGCAAACCTAGCGCCGCCGCTGTGCCTGCCGGGTAGCCGTAGGGGAAATCGCAGCCGATCAGCACGCGCCGTCCGGCGGCGACATGGCCCAGTAGCCGCTCGCGCAAGTGGGCGACACAGGCGGCGCGCGTGCGCCAGTAGGTTTCGCTTGAATCTAGCGGCGCGTCGGCCAAGGCTTCACCCACCCAGAGCGCATCGGCCGTGGGCCGCGCCGGGCTGGGTAGGCTGCGGGCGCTCCAGTCCACGGCTAGGTACACATCAAACAGGCGTTCCATCGCGCCATTATAGCGACTACGGTCGCACAGTGCTAATCTGCGACACACTGCCCGCCTTGACAGCCTCGTGACAAGATCGCTATACTCGCTAGAAGGTCCAACCCAGCCCGCCGGCCCTCGGCGGCCCATACCCGTCCCCCAGCTAGAAGGATGCTGTTATGCGCCTGGCGCGGTTGTTGTGTTTCTCCCTCGTAGTGGTCGTGTCCCTAGGACTGTTTGGCGCCGCCCCGCCTGTAGCAGCGCCGGTCTATGCTGCTGAGGCCGTGTCGCCGTTTGGCATGAACCTGTATCTCACTGGGCTGGAACGACCCGATGCCGAGCGCGCCGTGATCCTGGACCGTGCCCGCGAGGCCGGGGTGCGTTGGAGCCGCGAGGAGTTGAGTTGGGCGAATATTCAGGGTAGCCCAAAAGGCGACACCTGGACGCTCTATGATAAACGCTTGCAACAGTTGAAGGACGCGGGCATCCAGACCGTTGGCGTGCTGCTGACCACGCCGAGTTGGGCTTCGGGCGTGGACGAGCGGACCGCCGGCTGGTATTGGTATCCGCCGACCGATCCGCAGACCTATGGCGCGTTTGTCGAGGCCGCTGTGCGCCGGTGGCATGACCGCGTAGCCGTCTGGGAGCTATGGAACGAACCGGACAAAGACGGCACTTGGCTGCCGCACGCCGCCCCTGCCGCCTACGCCGCGTTGTTGCGGGCGGGTTATGCCGGAGCCAAGCGCGCCGATCCCAATGCGGTGGTCATGCTCGGCTCGGTCTATGTTCACGATGCAGCGAATGAGGGACTAGCCTTCATGGATGGGGTGGCGGCCGCCGGCGGGGAACTACCGTTCGACATCATGGGGATTCATACTTATATGAACGACCGCCCGCCGGAAGACACCTCACCGGTGACGGTGGTGCAAAACCTACCCTGGCGGTTGGTGCAAACCCGTGCCTGGCTGACTCGCCACGGGCGCGCCGCGATGCCGATCTGGATTACGGAAGACGGGCAGAGTGTGTGTCAGAGCTGTGACGGCCAAGGCGCGAGCGAAGCAGATCAGGCTGCCCGGCTGGTTCGCCGCTATATGCTGGCGCTGGCGAACGGCGCAGCCCACTTCGATTACTTCCAGATGAAAGATAAGTTCAACGCCGGCGCAGGCGATGTGTGGGGTAACATGGCTGTGCTGCGCAATGATCTCAGTCCGCGCCCGGCATTCTACGCTTATAAGACGATGACCGGCCTGCTGGGGACGGGCTGGTATAGTGGGCTAGGCGAGTTGCAGCACGCCGTAGCCAACCAGTGGCAGCCGCAATTCGACCGTTATCATATGCGGTTCACCACGTCGGGCGGCACCGTCCACGTCCTGTGGACTCCCGACAACGTAGTGGCGCAGGCGGTTAGCCTGCGCGTCGGTACACCCAACGTGCGGATCGTGCAACTAGACGGCACAGCTACCACGGTAGCGGTAACAGGGGGCCAGGTGCCGCTGACGCTCACGCCTAACCCGATTTTCGTAGTCGAAGATGCGGCCGCCGGCCTGGACCCGGCGACCGATCCCGCGTCGCCGACCGGTCTGCGCGTCAGCACACGCTTCCACGACTTCTGGCAAGGGCATGGCGGACTGGCGGCTTTCGGTTACCCAATCACCGGCGAACGGCAGGAGGTCAGCCCAACCGACGGCAAGGCGTACATCGTGCAGTGGTTCGAGCGCACGCGCTTTGAGTGGCACCCCGAAAACAGCGCACCGTTCAACGTCTTGCTAGGGCTGATGGGGCGGCAAGTCACGGCGGGGCGGAGCCTGCCCACCATTGCGTCGTTTGCCGACACGCCCGACCGGCGCTTCGTGCCGGAAACCGGCCATAGCCTGAGCGGGCGCTTTCTGCAATACTGGCAAGCCACGGGTGGTCTGGCCCTCTATGGCTACCCGATCAGCGAGCCGTTAACCGAGCCGAGCGCGACCGACGGCAAGCCATATCTGGTGCAGTATTTCGAGCGCGCCCGCTTTGAGCTCCACCCAGAGAACCGCACGCCCTATGATGTGCTACTGGGTCTGCTAGGTCGGCAGCTGTTCCGCTAGACAAAATCCACCACAAAGCCATACCGAACGCGAAGATGCTTATCATTTTTCGCGTTCGGCATGGCTTTGTGGTGGGTGGAATCTACGAGTTTGGTTAATGGGCCGGCGGTTCGGACGTGGTGGGAGCTGCGGGAGCCGCTGTGCGGCCTTCCAGTTCGGCGGCGACCACATCGGGCACGATAAGCAGATCTTTGCCGAAGCGTAAGCCGGGCACTTGATCAAAGGTACGCTCTTTGTGACGCACTTGCTCCCAAAGCGTGCCGCTCATCTCATAGCAGGCGATGCGCAGCGTGGTGGGGTCCATCTCGACATCGCCCAGCGCGCCTAACAGGGTGCCCTGATCGCTGACCACTTTCATGCCCTGCAACTGGTTGAGGCCAATCGCCGTCTGGTAGTCAGGACCGGCATGGCTGAGCAGGGCGGCTTTGTCTTTAATCGTAATCGCGTCGGGACCGATGTTGCTGATGTTGGGCGCCAGCAGCGTCTTGTTGCCGCCAATCAAACCGTGGCTGATGTGAAAGGCGACGACCTGCCCGGCGGCGAGGTCAAAAAACACATCTGCGACGCTGCCCAGTTTCTCCGCATCGCCCACACTGACCACTGCGCGGCCCTTCAGGCTGCTAGCTTTAATTGTATTCATAACATCCTCCTATACGTACCTCACTGTGGCTGTTGCCGCTTACAAGTAATACTCATGCCCGCCGGTTGTTAGTGCAAAAAGCGCTGCGTTTGGAGTAGAGACGTGGTTCCTGTAGCAGTTCGAGCGTGAAAGGATCGCTAGCAAGAGCCGGATTGTCCACATCTGATCCTCGCGCGCATACTAAGGTGGATTTCATCGCAGTTGCTTGCGTGACCCTACTGGGGCATGGGTAGCCTGCTAAATAGCTCAATTAGCGTGCCGTCAGGATCACGCAGGTGTGCAGTCCGAATACCCCAGTCGGGCCGGTCCTGCGCTGTGGTGAGAAACGTAACCCCTTTTGCCTCTAGCGCGACCACGGTCGTATCCAGATCGCCCACATCAAAAGCGAGCATCACGCGATCCTGGCCCGGCGCGGAGCCCGACCCGCCGGCGGTGCCCAGCACAGCGGCCATCAGCGCACGGGCAAACAGGGCCACGGTGGGGCCGCCCTCGCCTACGCTGAAGCTGCTGTACACTTCGCCCTCCGCGCCCCAGGTGACAGTCAAACCCAGCACATCGCGATAGAAGCGAAAGCAGCCGTCAAAATCGTTTACCAGTAACCGTACTTCACCTAGTTGTAATGGCATTGCGCGCCCTCCTCTGCTACGTTATAGCCGACCGTCCCTACACCGAGGCTGGTCGGGAACCGGCCTCGGATCCTTATTGCGCGTACAGCGTCGCCACCAGCGTCGCCAGCGCGTCGAGACGGGCCAGCAGTTGCCGCCAGAGCGCGAAAGCGGCCAGGGCCAGCGGAGTCGGTTCGCCGCTGGACGTGCCCCAGCCAGCGTCCAGTGTGTCGGTGAGCAGCGACTCGGTGGCCTGAAAGCGATAGCGGATCTGCTTCATCGCTACCATCAGGTCCGCGTCTGCCCAGGCAGTGCGCCGGCGGGCCACTCCATCCGGCGGCAAGGCGGCGGGCGGCTCCTGGCCTTCGACTAGTGCGATTAGTAGCGGATAGGCCCGCGTGTCGAGGTCTACCGCCAGATCGAGTAACGCACCGCGTACTGAGCCGGCGGCCCCGCCCGGCACGTGGTCGAGCAGATTCTCCGGCACCTGGGCGGCCAGCCACAGATAATCTTCCAGCGTGGTGTTGAGGTGGGTGATGATCCCTTTGCGGAGATAGGCTTGCCCGTGCATGGGTGTCTCCCGACTAACGGCCGACCGGCGTGGGGCTGCTCGGCGGCTGATAAAGGGCTAGGCCCAGTAGGCCCAGCGTCACGTCGCCGACCGCTGCGCTTCCTGGTCGGCGTTCTAAGCGACTGCGCTCAAAATATTGCACCGTGAACGGATCGCTGCCTAGTTGTTCGGTGAACTCTTCCGAGATCGGATAGCCGAACTGCGCCGGCCCACCATATTGCTGCCAAAAAGCGCGAAACGGGCCGTGTAGGGTGTGCCCAGTCAGCGGGAACCACTGTACATCCGCCCCCTGATCCGGCGGAGCCGCTAACGCGGCGAAGGCAGATTCCCCACGGCGTGTGGCCGTGGCCTCGCGGCCCAACTGCCCCAGCACCACGTCGTTGGGCGGAGCTGCGCCGGGATGTGCCTCCAAGCGGATACGCTGAAACCATTGCACGCGATACGGCTTGCCGTCTAGGACACTGGTCTCGGTCATGGGTGCGCTGATCGGGTAGCCGTTCAACGCGATGCTCTCGGTGTAGGTGTGGCCGCCAATCCAGGTGTCCAGAAAGCGCCCGCTGACGGTTTGATTGGTCTCCCAGAAATAGTAGCTGCTATGGCGGGACGGTCCCAACGGCAGGACCGATAGGCCCAGTGCAGCCAACAAGGCCAGATAGATCAGCGGTCGCCCCAGCAGCAAACGGATCGGCATAATGCTACTATATCCGGCCCCGCTCGTCTGTGCAAGCCGTGAACGGCGGGCGGTGAGCCGTGGGCGTGGGGCGCTGGGGGGTGTGCTGTGCTGGAGGTATGATGTTTCGTTGACAGGCACGCCTGATTGTGCCACAATAGGGCCGATCCCTGCCTGTAGATCCACCGCCGACCGCAGGGAGTAACTAACCCTTGTAATCTCCGTGTCTCCGTGCCTCTATGGTGAAACGAAACGGGCGACACGGCTAGGAGATACCCCCATGCCCGACCACCTGATCCCCGTTGCCCACGACAGCGATGCACCCGACATCGCCTGGCGGCCCAACGCGGCCTACCTGGAACGCAGCCGCTTGCGTCGCTTCATGGCGCAGCACAGCATCGCCTCGTTGGACGAACTGTTGATCCGATCCACCACCGACATTGCTTGGTTCTGGGATGCTGTGGTGCGGGATCTGGAGTTGGAGTGGTTTCAGCCCTACACGGCGGTAGTGGACCTAACGCGGGGCAACGAATGGCCGCGCTGGTTCCCCGGTGGGCGCTACAACTATGTGCATGACGCGGTGGACAAGCACGCCGCCCGCCGCCCAGATGCGCCCGCGCTGGGCTGGGAAGGCGAGGACGGCACGGTGCGTGCGTTTACCTTTGCCGAACTGCACGCTGAGGTCAACCGCGCCGCTAACGCTCTGCGGGCGCTGGGTATCGGCAAAGGCGACCGCGTGGGCGTGTTTATGCCGATGATTCCCGAAGTCGTGATCGCCACGCTGGCGATCTCCAAGATCGGCGCGATCTATATCCCTATCTTCTCCGGCTATGCCGGGGCGGCGGTGGCTGCTCGCCTGACCGACTGCGCCGCGACGCTGCTGATCACCGCCGACGGTTTTTTGCGCCGGGGTACTCCTGTCCCAATGAAAGAGACCGCCGACGAGGCTGCCACCCTCAGCCCCAGCGTGACCCATGTTCTCACGGTGCGCCGCCTGGGGCGGGAGGTACCGTGGACGGCGGGCCGCGATGTATGGTGGCATGAGGCGCTGGCGGGGCAAAGTGCCGAGTGCGCCACCGAGCAGACGGATGCCGAAGACCCCTACATGATCATCTACACGTCGGGCACCACTGGGCGGCCTAAAGGCGCGCTGCACACGCACTGCGGCTTCCCAATCAAAGGCGCGCAGGACATGGCACACTGCTTTGATGTGCAGCCCGGCGACACGCTGTTCTGGATCACCGATATTGGCTGGATGATGGGACCGTGGGCTATTTCGGGCGCGCTGATGCTAGGGGCGCGGCTGTTTATCTACGAGGGGTTGCCGTCGTACCCGCAGCCCGATCGCCTGTGGGAACTGACCGCTCGCCACGGCGTGACCCACCTGGGCATCTCGCCCACGCTGATCCGGGCGCTAATGGGCCAGGGCGATCATTGGCCGCAGACGCACGACCTGAGTCGCCTGCTCTTTTTTGGCAGTACGGGTGAGCCGTGGAATCCCGACCCCTGGCGCTGGCTGTTCGATGTGGTAGGGCAGGGCACGCGCCCCATCCTCAACTACTCCGGCGGCACTGAGATTTCGGGTGGCATCCTCTGCTGCCTACCGATTTTGCCGCTCAAACCGGGCTGCTTTAACGCACCGGTGCCCGGCATGGCCGCCGATGTGACCGATGCGGACGGTACACCGGTGCGCGAAGCGGTCGGCGAATTGGTGATCCGGCAGCCCTGGCCGGGCATGACGCGCGGCTTTTGGGGCGACGCGGCACGCTACCTGGAGACCTATTGGGCGCGTATTCCCGGCGTGTGGGTTCACGGCGACTGGGCGCGCATTGACGCAGACGGCTTCTGGTATATCTTGGGCCGCTCCGACGATACGATCAAGGTGGCCGGTAAGCGCATCGGTCCCGCCGAAGTGGAATCGGCGGCCGTGTCGCACCCCGCCGTGGCCGAAGCCGCCGCCATCGGCGTGCCTGACGCGCTCAAAGGCGAGATCTTGGTCGTCTTTGCCCTACTGCGTCCCGGCCACACGCCTACCGAGGCGCTACGCGCCGCCGTTGAAGCCGCCATCGTCGGCCAGTTGGGCAAGACGCTCAAACCGCAGGCTATCCGGTTCGTGCGCGATCTGCCGCGCACACGTAACGGCAAGATCCTACGCCGCTTGGTCCGCAAGCACTATCTGGGCGAGCCGCTGGGCGATACCTCGGCCCTGGAAAACCCCGCCGGCCTGGACGAGATCGCGGCGGCGCGCCCTGCATGATTTTTCGATCCACGAAGGAACACGAAGACGCGCGAAGAGATGCGATAGGTTTTATAATAGGTCATTCTGAACTTCAGTTTGTACAATTTTGTCGAAGCAAAAGTGCCTAATATAAGTCTTAATTCACAGAGGTAGGGCAAAAATGAGCCCTTATACGGGGGCCGTGAGTGTAAAATATCGGCTGTTTAGCGGGGTGGCCGACTTACACTAGGCACGAAATTGCTTGCTGTAACCCGATTTTCAATTGTAAAATTGTACAAACTCAAGCTGAACGCAGTGAAGAATCTGCTGGGAATGTGACCGGTTAGGGTCACAGGTTGTTGGTGGTGCACCGAATGCTAGGGTTGGGAGTGGTCTACGGTAGCGGAGACGCAGCTAGGATTAGGCTGGAGGTAGTTTGTGGCTGTTCCCAAATACAATGAGTTATTCAACCCCACCTTTCAAGCCCTCAAAAAGCTGGGTGGTTCGGCCTCGATCACGGAATTGAACGAAGAGGTCATACGTAGCCTGAATCTAACTGAGGCCGATATTACACAGCCACATAGACCAAATGATCGTCAAACCGAAATAGAGTACCGGCTGGCGTGGTCCCGTAGTTATCTTAAAAATTTCGGTCTAATTGAAAATTCAGGCCGTGGTATTTGGATCATCACAGGAAAAGGTAACGCATTTGAGCACGTGAACCCAATAGAAGTTACCAGAGCCGTAAATAAAGCGCGGAAGCGCACGCAGAATGAGCCGGAAGATCGCCTGCCTGAGTCGCTACCCATAGCCTCAAGTGCAGTAGACGAAGCTGTATTGGAACAAAGTTGGAAAGACCAACTGTTGGCAACGCTGCGCGGTCTCGCGCCGGATGCGTTTGAGCGGCTGTGCCAGCGATTATTGCGCGAGTCGGGTTTTGTCGAAGTGAAAGTCACAGGACGCACGGGCGATGGTGGGATTGACGGCGTGGGGCGGGTGAAGATCGGCGGGTTGCTGGGCTTTCCGATTGTGTTTCAATGCAAGCGGTATCAGGGCAGCGTTGGGTCGAGTGTGGTGCGCGAGTTTCGCGGCGCGATGATGGGCCGTGCTGACCGAGGACTGATTCTCACCACCGGCACCTTCACCCGTGACGCACGCCAGGAGGCCACCCGTGACGGTGTGCCGCCGATTGACCTACTGGATGGCGACGAATTGCTGGATAAGTTGAAAGAGTTACGGCTCGGTGTGACTGTGCAAATGATTGAAGAGGTCGGCGTAGATATGCACTGGTTCCAGGCGATTTAGATCGCAAGCCGGGTATTCCTGCTTACTGTGCGTCGGCCGCCGCCGATTGCCGGCCGGCGCCGGCTGACTGTCGCCCGACCAGCAAGCCCGCACCCAGGATCAGCGCCCCGCCCAGCAGTTGCGTAGGGTGGATCGATTCGCCTAAGACCAGTGCGGCCAGCACGAGTGTGAAGACCGGCTCGCCGGTGCTGAGGATGCTGGCACGCGCCGGACCGAGGCGGGCCAGTCCGGCCACGAATGCACCAATCGCCAGTACGGTGCTGACCAGGGCAACCCCGACCAGCGCAAACCAGCCGGTGGCGGTGATGCCGCCGCGCAAGGTGCCTCCCGCCACCCCTGCGCCGAGGTAGACTAGCGCCGCCGCGCTGATGATGTAGGTGGCGGCGACCAGCGGCGGCACCCCGGCAGTGATACGCGTGCCGGCGATGATGTAGAGCGCGTAGATGCCCGCAGCGGCCAGTCCCCAGGCAATGCCCACGGGATCTACCGTGGCCGGTAGCGCGTCCGGTCCACCCAACACCAGCGCGCAGCCCAGCAGGGCCAGCCCCAGCGCAGCGATCCCCACGCGGGTGAGCGGCTGGTGCAGTACCGCCCAGGCCAGCACCGCCACCAGCGCCGGATAGAGATAGAGCAACAACCCGGTAGTCGCGGCGGGCACGGTCTGCAAGGCGGTGAAAAAGGCGAACGATTGGCCGACATAGCCTACCGCGCCCATCGCCAGCAGGCCCAGCAACGTGCGGCGCGGCAGCCGTGGCGACACGCGGCGCCCTGCCAACAGCCCCCACATGACCACGGCCGCCAGACTGAAGCGCCCAGCCAGCAGCGTCGGCAGTCCCAAGCCGGCGGCATAGGCCAGCTTGCCGAAGATCGCCAACGCGCCGAAGCCTGCCGCCGACAGTAGCAGCCAAATCACGCCCCCATCCAGCCGCCCGCGCAGCCCTGCCGCTGCTACAGCGGATCGGTCACTTACCATGCTTGAAACCTCCCTATTTCCTGCCCTGCCGCTATCGTATCATACCATGTTATGCCTTACCGTATCTGCCGGCTACTCACCTTCGATCCTCTGCTAGGGAAGGCACGCCACTTGCTTCTAGGGACGATATTAACCAACTGACGTAATAACGAAGAGCAGGTGTCGTGGGCCGCCTGACTAGTGTGACCGCTCTAGCGGGAGCCAGAATCAGGATCGAACGTTGCTACAGCGCGTCGCCGCTATTCTCCAGGATCATCTGGAGGAAATTGTCCGTGGTTGGGTTGCCGATTTACGGCAGACCCCGCAAACGGAAATTCATAATGAACTACTCTCGGCCCAAATTGTAGACGGCATGAAGGCGCTGATCACTAACGTTGCTACTACAATTGAGCAGGGAGTTGCACCCGACGTCGAAACGGCGCAAGCTGCGGGCGCAGCGGAACTACTCAGCCCGCGTCTATCTGCCGACGTTGTGCCGTCCCTGCCGGCCCAGGTTGCGCCGGAGCCGCAGGTGTTACCCCCGGAAGTGCCGGCACCGACCGAGGCGCCGGCGGGCCGACAAGCCGATCCGCGCTATCGCCGTTTTTACCGCGCTCGCTCTGCATCCGGCAGCGGCGAGCGCCCACCTGATCCGACTCTGGCCGCCGAATCGCTGCGGCGGGCATTAGCTGTAGCCGCGCATAGCGGCCGCTTACGCCAACAACAAGGCTACGAAATCAATGAAGTGGTGCAAGAATACGTACATTTGCGTCGCCGCTTTTGGCAGACGCTAGGCCGTAAAATGCGCCGCACCGACCGCGCCGCCGTCCAACTGGCGATCTATATGGACGGCTTGCTGGATGATTTGCTTATTGCCACGGTGCAGACCTATCAAGACGCCACTTTGCATGAGCTGGAACGGCGTGCGGTGCGTGACCCCCTGACCGGTTTATTTAACCATAGTTATTGTTGGGAGCGTATCTACGAGGAAGTGCGCCGCTATCGCCGTTACACTACCTCATTTACGGTGATGCTGATCGATCTAGATCATCTGAAGCAAAGCAACGACACCTACGGGCATCAGGTGGGCGACCGCGTGGTGGTTCATGTGGCCGAGGCGATGCGCGCTGTCGCGCGTAGTAGCGACATTCTTTGCCGTTATGCCGGTGACGAGTTTGTGATGATTCTGCCGGGCTGCGAAAAAGCCGACGCAGTGGTGCTGGCTGAGCGCCTGCGGGTGTGTGCCCAGCAGCCGCTACTGACGGGAGACGGGCTGCATCTTATCCGTCAGATGGAGGCGTCTTTACCCGCCACAAGCATTGTACCTACGGTCTCGATCGGTCTGGCGACCTGCCCCAGTGATGCGCGGGTAGCTGAGGCGTTAATCGCCCAGGCTGACGGCGCGCTCTACCGCGCCAAAGCCGCAGGCCGCAATACTATTCGATCATTGGGATGATTGGCACGGGGCTTGCTCTAGCTGACCAGGCAACTGCACAATTCTCCTAATTTTCCTATTCTCCTGTTTAGCTATTTATTCCAGTTTAAGTGAAGTGGCCGTACATAGGGTTCTAAAAGCAGTGGTTCTGAATTCTGAAAGTGGAGCAAGGCGATGAAAACCCCCGACCAATCGGATATGCACCTCTATGGTAGCGAAGGAAAAGATAGCGCCAAGCCTTTCGCTGTCTCGACTTTCTTGCCTAGTAGCAAACCCAGCGGTCCGCAACTCTCGATCAGCACTAGTACGATCATCCGTATTTGCTTGGTGGTCTTAGGTATTGCACTGTTTGCCTATCTGACCTATCGCATCCTACCGGTGTTGCTGCTGCTACTGATCGGCGTGATGCTGGCGACCGCTATTGAGCCGGTGGTGACAAAGCTGCGGCGTGGACCGTTCAGCCGTAGCCAGGGTGTGCTGATCGTCTACAGCGGAATCTTTGCCGTGCTGGTACTAATCGGTTATCTGATCATTCCAGTGTTCATCAATCAGGTCGGCGAGGTCGTCACCAATCTGCCGAAAAGTGTAGATGGTCTACAGACCTGGGCTAATTCACTCAAACCGGGGATTTTCCATGATCAGGCGGTGAATGCGGCTACAGCGCTAGGTTCGTTTTTCCCTAAGCCGGGCACCGCTTCGACTACCACGCCCGTCACCCAGGAACAGGCAGCCAATGTGGGCGCGGCGGCGCTGAGTTTGGCGGAAGGCGCATTGTCGGCGATTCTGCTGTTCGTGATTGCGTTCTACTGGATGACGGAGCGCACGCTGGTGAAGCGGTCATTGGTCTCGTTGCTACCGGCCGACCGGGGCAACCGCATCCGCCGCGTATGGGACGAGATCGAGGTCAAGGTCGGCGGCTGGGTGCGCGGTCAGCTAACGCTAATGGGACTGGTCGGCCTGATCAGCGCGGTCGGCTATTTTTCTATCGGCGTGCGCTACTGGCCGGCGTTGGCCCTGTTTATTGCCATTGCCGAAGCGATTCCGCTGGTCGGCCCCTACATCGGCACGGCCCCGGCCATATTGGTGGCTTTGACCCAACCGGACAACGACGGGATGCCTGCGGTACTACACTTAGATAATATGGGTGGCGTGACTCGTGCCCTGCTAGTAGCGGTTTTTGCCGTCCTATTGCAGACGGTCGAGGGCAACGTGCTGGTGCCGCGCATCATGCGAAACAGCGTCGGCATCAGCGCGCTCACAGTGATTGCTAGCCTGCTGATCGGCTCGGCCCTGGCTGGGCTGCCGGGTGCCTTGCTAGCCGTGCCGACGGCCGGGGCGATCCAGGTGATCGTGGCTGATTTGCGAACTGCTGCCGAGGCCAAGGCCGCCGACGAGCAACGGCAGGCTGAACTGGCGGTAGCCGAAGAGGAAAAGGCCGCCGAGCAGGAAGCCGCCGCCCAGCTTGTCTTGCCCGGCTCTGAGGCTATGAGCGCCGACACGCCGCAGCTGATCCTACCGGGCACGCCCGATGTGCCTGCCGCCTCCGCCCCGGTCGCTGCTGTTGTTGCCGGCGTCAAGCCGACGAGGTGAGGCGTGAAATGTGATTACGTTAAGGTAGCGCGTGTGATGTAGCGACGCTGTTTGCCGCGCTGGGGAGCATCTAATCTGGTGTAGGGGTTCCACATTCCGCCTTTAGCAAAGGGGCCGGAGGGCGACCACCGCTGACGGGTGTCAGGTGGCCGCCGACCGGGACCAGTTGCAGCAAGGGCCGCCGGCGCCCGGCACGCCGGGCGGGGCGATTTGGGGGATCAGCCTTGCAACGCCTGATCGCTACCGCCAAAGTGAGTAGGGGCCGAAGTGGCCCGGCCCCAAGAGGGCAACCGCAACGAGACATCGGAAGCGAGGGTGGCGATTGCCGGATGATGAACAAGATCCAGGGTAGTACAGAGCGGCGTAAGGTCGGTGGGCCGGCGGTCGCGGCCCATGCCGAACAGTTCCAGGCGGTAACAACCGGGGGCTAACGGCCAGCCGTCAGGGTCGTGCCCCTGCCAAACCAGTGTATTAGCCCCGACGCGCACCCGCAGATCGCCCAGGCTGAGAACCCAGCCGCCTGCCGCTGTGCACACCACCAACGTCGCAAAGCCCTCTTCCGCCGCAGCGAAATGAATCCGCACCTGCTCAGTGTTGGGATCGAAGCTGGGGAGATCGGTATGTAGGTCGCTTAACAGCTGGGGCATCGTGGGTCTCCTCCTTGCCGGGTGCAGGTCATAGGTGCCTATGTCGTCGGTAGGTGTTGAGGAGACTATAGCAAGGGGTTATCGTAAGAGTGTCGTAAGGCGCGACCCGTGCGCTCACTAGCCGATGACATTTTGGCACATAACACGCCGTGTTGGATCAGGTATGCCGTGCTGCTTGACGCAACGCCGCCAAATCGCGTTGAAGAGTACGGAGCGACACGCCAAAGCTGCGGGCTAGGTCCGCTTCATCAAGCGTGTCCCCGCGCTGGGCGGCATCTCGGTAGAGGACGCGCAGTTCAGCGCGCCGGCCGGCAACCTTGCGCTCTAGTTTCTCGCCGGCCGATCCCCCAGCCGGCGAGAGCACAGCGCCGGCCGTGGCGGCGTGTGACTCCCAAGCGGCACGCAATTGGCGAGACTCACGCACACCTTCCAGATAGGCAGCGCGTAACTCCGGGCCGCAGCCGGCGGCCACCGCCAGCAACCGGGCGTACCCCCGTTCCAACACGGCGGCGGCTTCGACGGCTTGGCCGAGCGCGGTCAGCACCACCCAGCTATGGGTCAGCACCTCCACAGTTGGGTCGGTCCAACTCTGATCCGCAGCATCGACCGCCGGTAGCGCGGCTAGTGCGGCGGCCACAGCGCGGCGGGCAGTGCCGGCCCGCCGCAGACCCAGGTGCGCGCGGGCCAGGTGGATCGCGAACAGGGCGCTGTACTGCGCGCTGTCGGGTTCGCCCAGTTCTTGCCATAGGACATGGCCGCGTAGCAGAGTATCGCGTCCGGCTTCGTATAGTCCCTGATCCAGAAGATAATCGCCGAGCGCCAACAGCGCGAGCATGGTCATAAACCGTGCGCCCGCCGCTTCCAGCAGCCGTAGCGCTTCCGTCAGATCGGCGCGGGCCGGGCCGCTGGCACCGAGGGCCGCCTGGAGTTGGCCGCGCGTCATCAGGAGCATTCCGATGTCCTGATCGCTTTGGGCTAAGGTCGCCAGTTCGAGCGCGTGCGTCAGGTGTAGTTGGGCCGCGTCATAAGCACCGAAGCGACAGAGGAGTTCGGCGAGGTTTTGGTGCGCCGTCTCCTGTTGGACTAACGAGCCGGTCTGCTCGGCGATGTTACCGAAGCGGCGGAACAGGTCATAGGCTGCCTGTGGAGTACTCACGAAGATCGCTAGGTTGTTGAGGATGCGCGCTTCTAGGTCAAGCGCGTAGGGCAACTCGCGCACCTCGGTCAGCGCCGCTTCGAGTAAGGCCACGGCTTGGGCCACCGCGCCTTGCTGGCCGTGGACGGCGCCCAGCAGGTTGAGTGCTTCGACCGCCCCGCGCCCGTCGCCGATGGAGCGATACTCGGCGCGCGCGGCCTCGGCAGCATGGATCGCGGCAGCGTGATTGCCGCTGCGGATTTGCAGCCGGGTCAGTTGGATCAGAATGCGCGCCATGGCCGGGCGGTTCTGCCCGCGTTCGGCCAGGGCATATGCTTCGTCCAAGTCCGCCTGGGCATCGGCATAGCGAGTGCGCGAGATGCGGTCGGCACTGCGCCGGGCCAGTGCATCGGCCAAGCGGCCCGGTTGCCCGCCGTCGCGGGCGGTCGCCACCAGCCAGTTGAGGTCGGCGGTGGCCGCCGCCACACGCTCCAGCCGCGCATTGACTGCCGCCCGCCCGGCGATCAGCGCGTAGAAGCGTTCGCTCTCGGCGGTAGGCAGCAGGTCCGGCTCGGCCTGTAGAGACCCCAGCGCCTGATCGTAGAAGGTCAGTGCCTCGCGATGGGCGAAGGCGGCGACGGCGCGCTCGGCCGCCTCCTGCAAATAAGGGATCGCGTGGGCCATATCCCCGCCGGCGACCCAATGGTGGGCCAACTGCTCGACCGGAGCGGCCCCTTCGGCCTCTAACGCGCCCGCTGCCAGCCGATGCAAATGCCGCCGGCGCGGGCCGCTGATGCCACTATAGGCCACTTCCAGCACTTTGTGGTGAGCAAACGCATAGCCGTCGTCGGATTCCAGCCAGAGTTGGTGGCGCAACAGTTCATCGGCCGGCCCGATTACCGCATCGGGAGTAGAGCCGCTGGCCCGCCAGAGCAAGCGTTCCGGTACCTGGCGGCCCAGCACCGCGCCGACCTCGATTATCGCACGGGCGGCGGGGGTGAGGCGCGACAACCGCTGTTCCAACACGCGCCGCACCCCGACCGGCGTGGGGAGGGCTGTGTAGCCGCCGTCGGGCGTGTGCCAAGTGCCGTCGGCCCGGCGCGTCAGTACATTACGCTCGGCCCAAAAGCGCATTGTTTCCAACGCAAAAAACGGATTGCCCTCGGTCTCGCCCCAGAGGTGGGCGCTGAACTGCGGCGCAGGCGTGGGTAGGCCCAGCGCCGCCTGCACCAGCCGGCCTACAGCCTCCTGCGATAGCCGTTCGACCGGTAAATAATCGAGCATCCCCTGGACTTCTAGGTTTCGTAGCGTGGCGGCAAGGGCAGGCGCGCCCGCTAGGTCTTCGCCCCGTGCTGTCGCCAACATTCGCAAACCCACGCCGCTACTCCGCAGGCGTGGCAGCGCGTATTGCAGCAGATCCAGCGTGGCCGGGTCTACCCATTGCACGTCTTCCAGGACAAACAGGTGTGGCCCGCCGGCGGCTAGGGCCAGCAGATAGCGCGTCAACGCTTCCCACAGACGGAGGCGATCCTGATCGGGCGGCAGGCTGATGGGCGGCGGTAGGCCGGGGAACAGGGTAGCCAGTTCGGGCATCAGGCGGCTGACCTCGCTGAGCCAGATCGGTTCGAGCGTGGGTGGGCCGCCCAGACGCAAACCTACCCGCAAGGCATCCACCAGACCGGCGTAGGGCAACGGCGCGGCCAACGGTTGGTAGTGCCCCCAAAGGACAAACATACGCCGACCATAAGCAGCTTCCGCCGTGTCAAAGGCAAGGCGCGTTTTGCCCACGCCCGCTTCACCTTGCAAGAGCAGCATCGGCGGGTGGGGCCGCGGCGCGGCCAGCCAAGCGGCCAAGGTGGCTTGTTGCGCGGCGCGGCCCACTAACGGCAGCCGCCGGATATTGCTGCCCAATGTGTGCAGCGTATCGGCTCCTGCGCCTCCTAGCGGCACCGGCGCGGCGACCAACGGCGTGATCTGCGGCGCGAAGCCCCGCCCATCCAATGCGGACGACAGTATACCGAGTGCGGAGTGCGTAGGGGTGTCGTCTAAAACGGTGCCGGCGTGCATCAGGGTATAGAGGGTGACCGTCTCGGCTTCCGGTTCTAGGTTTAGGTCGGCGGTCAGCACGGCGCGTAGGGTGGCGAATTGTTGCAAAGCCCGGTCGCGGCGGCCCAGCCGGTAGTAGAAGCGCATCAATTGGCGGGTTACATCTTCGCGGTAGGGGTCGGCGGTCAGCAAGCGGGCGGCAACGGCGGCGGCATCCTCCCAGGCGGCGGCGGCGGCGGCACCGGCCATCAACCGGCCCAGGCAGCCCAGATAGACTTGGCGCAACCGCTCCCGCTCCAGCAGCACCCAATCTTCGTAGTAGCCGATAAGTAGATCGCCTCGGTAGAGGTCGGCCGCCACCTGTTGGGCGGTCGTGTCGGTGGGTTCGCGCAGGGCCGCCTCGAAGCGCCGCACATCATGATCCAGATCGGCGGCGGGGTTGAGGCGCACACTATCGCCCTCGAACAGCAGTATCGGCTCCGAGGTGAGTGCGCCTGCGGCCGAGTGCGGTTCGAGCAGCGTGCGGATGCGCCATAGCGCATCGCTGAGGTTACGGCGGGCACGGCGCTCCGGCTGGTCGCCCCAGCACAACCCGGCCAGCAGGCTGCGCGGGTGGCTGCGGTCGTGTGCGGTGAGCAGATACGCCAGCACCAGCGCGGCTTTTTGCGGGGTCGGCAACGGCAGCGGCTGCCCTGCCCGTTCCAGCCCCAGCCCGCCGAATAGGCGGATCGTTAATGTCGCCATACTGCCACCCCTACTATAGGGCATATTATACCATATGGTCTTCTGGATGTTTACCCCTGGTTGCTGCCAAGCGATCCTTGCATCTGTGCATGGCTTCTGGTATAATAGGCCAGTTAGTATGCGGCGCGTTCGTCTAGCGGCCTAGGACACGTCCCTTTCAAGGATGAGATCAGGGGTCCGAATCCCCTACGCGCTACTATATGGTGTTTCGAAAGGCGTACGGCTGCGGTCGTGCGCCTTTTGCGTCGAGGTTGGATTATGCTGCCGGATAATAGCTACTCCGACGGTGGGGGCTGATTCGCCCGCCCCCGCCTGCTGACGGGCCGGCTTTTCGTCAGGCGGTGCTGGAGTCGGCGGCGGCGGTCTCGTGCGGGCTGCCTCGCCTGAGCGTCGATCTCACGCTGGGCGGGGTGGCGGGTTGAGTCGCAGAAAGCGCCGGCGACCCATTCGCCGGCAGCGGCTACCGCTTTTTGATCACGGATGCCGGCGGCGGCACGCTCTTGGGGAGTTGTGGCCTTAGCCCAATCAACCGCCGGCATCGCTTCGCCAACGTGTTTTACTGGGTGCGGAGCGGCTATACCGGCCGGGGGATCGCCCGGCGCGCCGTGCGCCTGCTGGTGGGCTTCGGCTTCGCCCCGTTAGGCTTGGCAGCGCATTGAAATCCTGACCGATGTGGACAACGCCGCCAGCCGCCGCCTGGCCGAACGGCGGGCGCAACCTATGGAAGGGCGCCTGCGCCACCGCCTCTACACCCCCGCCCCGCCCCGTGATGCTTTTCTCTGCTCCTGCTGCCGGCAGACTTTGACACGCCCGACTCGGTTTAGCCGGTACGATGGGGACGTAAGGTGCAACCTCTGCCTGTCTTGTTCGTTCCCTTTTAGAGAGTAACCCGTTTTAGCCCTCTGGAGGAAACCATGTACCATCCTACGCACATCAAAATGGGACCGTTGCTGCTGTTGGCCCTGCTGCTGCTCAGTAGTAGCTTAATGTCGGCTGCGGGGTTCCCGGCGCAGGCGGCGGATAGCCGGTATTTCGCGGAGACGGGGCACACGGTTCAGGCACAATTTTTGGCCTATTGGCAAGCGCATGGTGGGCTGGCCCAGCAGGGCTACCCGCTGAGTGAGGAAGTGACCGCAGTCTCGCCCACTGACGGCAAGCCGTATACGATGCAGTATTTTGAGCGCGCCGTGTTTGAGCGGCACCCAGAGAACGCGCCGCCCGCTGCCGTGCAGTTGAGTTTGCTCGGCGTGTTTGCCTACGCGCAACGCTATGGGCCGGCGGGCGCAGCCAATCAGCACGTTGCGTCCGATAATGCGCGCTTCTTCCCGCAAACCGGCCACAGCCTGGGTGGCCTATTTCGCGCCTATTGGGAAGGCCACGGCGATTTGGCCCAGCAAGGCTATCCGATCAGCGACGAGTTCAGCGAAACCAGCGCCCTCGACGGCAAACCCTACACCGTGCAGTATTTTCAGCGGGCCGTGTTTGAGCGGCATCCCGAACAGGCGGGCACGCCTTACGAGGTACTCCTCAGCCAGTTAGGGCGCTTACGCTACACGGCCCAAACTGCGCCCACCGCGACCGTCACCACGCCGGCCGGTTTGCCGGGTGAACGGCTGCCGGTGCCGGGCGACGTGCAACTGGGCGGTCACTATCTGGTCTACACACGCGGCAGCGCGCCGAATATGGGCATTTTCGCTTATAACCTGCTTACCCGCCAGGAACAGGCGGTCAAAACCGGCATCGCTGCGCTGGGTGCGCTCACCTTTTCGCCGCAGGGCAATGCTCTTGTTTGGTCCGAAACTGCTGAGGGGCGTGTGCGTCTGCGCGGCTACTATCTGGATCGGCGACAAGAGTTTATCATCATTGACACGCCGGTGGGCTCCAGCTTGGATGAAAGCGGCCTATCGTTGGACGGCGAGGATCTGTACTACACCGATTTTCAGGCGAATCATAACGGCATCTTTCGTCGCAACTTGCAAGGTGGCCCCGAAACGCGCTTCGGCTCCGTCAGCCCCGGCACGCCCAACCCCAGCCAGGGCCAAATTGTGGCCGGTCGCTTCGTCTGGAAGCAGCAGATCCCCGATGGCGTGCGCTTGAATCTCTACGATCTGCCCGCAGCCCATAACACCGTGATCACCGAGACGCGCAGTGCCGACATTATCCACCTGAGCGCCGATTACGTGGTCTGGCATTCGTATGCTAATCCCGACCACCCCCAGGTCGTCCTCTACTCCATCGCGACCGGCCGCAGCCAAACGCTGGCCGCCGACAGCTTTGGGCCGGTGATCGGCGGTCATTGGGCGGTCATCAGCCGCCAACCGAGTTTCGGCCCGCCGCAGGTGGGCTACAGCTTGGTTTTGTATGATCTGGCAACCGGCCAGGCGCAAGTCTTACCCGTGCAAGATCGCCAGCGCGTCTGGGGGGTGGCGCTGACCGATCACGCGCTGCTCTATACCGGCGAACGCGATCCCGGCTTGTATTATCTTCCGCTCCCCTAGCGGGTTGGTCCACGAAGAACACGAAGGATCACGACGATTGATCCGCGCCGGGGCGCGTAGGGCCGCGCAGCATGGGAACGATTAGAGGATAGGACCAGCACACCCACAGAAAAGCCCATCTCGGGTGGAGAGATGGGCTTTTTCTTACTCATTTACACGTGAGCCTTCGTGCTCTTCATGGCTTAATCTTCGCGGGAATATAACGGCCTATAAGAAATCCTTGAAGCGCTCAGTCAGGCGCGGGGAGCGCAGTTTGCGGAGGGCTTCGGCTTCGATCTGGCGCACCCGTTCGCGGGTCACGCCCAGGTGTTCGCCGACTTTTTCCAGTGGATACTGGTGGCCGTTGCCCAGGCCGAAGCGTAGTTGCAGCACGATACGCTCCCGCTCGGTCAGCACATCGTCCAGTACGTCGGCCATTTCTTGTTTGAGCAGCGACTGGGCGGCCATTTCTTCGGGCGCGGCGCTCGTTTCGTCGCGCACAAAGTCGCGCAACTGGTTCTCTTCCGACTCGTCGCCGACCGGGGCTTCCAACGAGACGGGAGTCTGCGCGGCCCGCAGGATTTCGCGCACTCGTGAACCTCCGATGCCCAGTTCTTTGCCGATCTCTTCGGCTTTGGGTGTGCGGCCCAGCTTTTGATGCAGGTCTTGCGACACCTGGGCCACGCGGCCCATTGCTTCTCCGATATGCGCCGGCAAGCGGATCGTGCGTGACTGCTCCGAAATGGCCCGCAGGATGGCCTGGCGAATCCACCAAGTCGCGTAGGTCGAGAACTTGTAGCCACGCTCCGGGTCGAACTTGTGGACCGCACGCAGCAAACCCATATTGCCTTCTTGGATCAGGTCCAGCAGGGTCAGGCCCCGCCCGACGTATTTTTTGGCGATGCTGACTACTAAGCGCAGATTTGCCAATACAAACTTCTGTGTGGCATCCATGTCCCCGGCGCTGATGGCGCGGGCGAGGGCAAACTCTTGCTGGCTACTGAGCAGCGGCGCCCGGCTAATTTCGCGCAGATAGAGCCGTACCGGATCGGTGACATAGGCCGGGTCCACCTGGCGCATGGCTGCTTCTTCATCAACCCAGGCCGGTTCTTCGTCTTCTTCATCACCCTCGATAATCGGTGCGACAGGTAGCGGGCGGGCGGTGGACGGGCGGCGGCCACTCACAGCAGGTAGACTGCGCTCATCTTCCACCGGCAGGCCGAGATCGGCTTCAGCCGACAAGCCCGGCAGGGGCGACTCGATTAGATTCAGCAGATCCGCGCCGGTGGCCGCTTCGGTTTCCATACGCTTCAGTTCTTGAAACAGTACCTCACCTTCGGGACTTTCGGCTACTGCCCGTGCATTCTCTTCACCCTCCGGGTCAAGGCCGATACCCAGCGTATCTATGGGTGTGACCGCTGTAGGGGTAGCGGCTTTTGCGTTTGATTTTCTGGGCATAATAGCACCCTCTTTCTCCTGTGCGCCGCTTTTCAACGCCCTACATGGGCGCTATTAAGTATACACGTAAGATAGGGCGTTTGGTTTGCAAGAGCTATGCCAACAGGTCAAACAGAGACGTGCAGTAGGCGGTTGCGTAGCTGGATTAGCGCCTCTTGTAGGGGAAGCGCATCGGGACGAGCGCTAAGATAAGCCAGCAGATCGGCGACGACGCGCGTAGAGGCGTCGGCCAGTGCGGGTCCGCTACCGCCACGAGCACGCTGTGGAAGTTCGATTTGGGCGATGGCGCGCGTGCTATAGCGCCCGGCAGTCTCCAGTAAGAGGCCGGCGGCAAAGGCAATCTCGCGGCTACCGGCCGTGAAGCTGCCTAACGCCGCCATGCTTTCGCCGGTCTGTAGCGCCGGTAGCAGTTCGTGTAGTAAGCTGCGGCGTGCGGCAAAGCCACTCCCCAGCGGGTTGCGAACCGCGCCCAAGCGCGGATAAAAGACGCGCAGCCAAGTCCAAATGGGCACCGTCGGCAATTCACTTCCCGGTAATGCCAGGAGATCGGCCAGGCTAGTAAGGGTCAGTCCCAGATCGAGCGCATCCTCGGCTTCAGTTTGCGATCGAAACGGCTTGACCAGCAGCAGATGCGGATCGTGCAGCAGGGGACCAAGCAGCGCCGGTATGTCACCGGGCTGGAGATCGCGGCCTTTGGGATCTAGCCAAACCAGAATATCGCCGCCGGCGAGATTGCAGGCCGCCGCCAGCAACGCCCCTGGACCAGGGGGTTGCCCATCTACAGCGGCGACGCGCAACACCGGCACCCCGCGCGTCGCCGCCTGTTCCGCTGTGCCGTCAGTTGAGGCCGCATCCACTACCACGATCTCGTGGACAAACGGCTGAGCCGGATCGCTCTGCAAGGCGTGCTGTAAGCCCTTGATCAGCGGCCAAATACGCGGGGCGTCATTATGCGTCGGTAGCACCAAACTGATGTGGGCCTGGCGCTCCCGCCGCAGAGTATGCCAGCGAGTGTCGTCGGCAAATTCATCGTGGTGATAGCTGTTTTCGACAAACCACTGCGCCGCCGTCCAGCCCACCTCCGGCTGCTCACGCAGTTGGGTGAGGTAGGTGGGCAAGTCCAGCGGGCGGGCGGCGCGGGCCAGCAGTACCGGACGCGCCGGGTCGGCCAACACCGTATCAAGCATCGGCCCGCGTGCGGCGGGGCGGTGCGGCCCTTCGGGTAGGCCCAGCAACAGGAGGTCGCCCGACTGCATCTGGTCGGCGACGAAACTGGGGCCGTCCGCCGTCAGGGTCAGTACCTGTTCCACCGGCGCAGCATGGTTGCTTGGCTGCTCGATGCGCCGCTGCAAGGTGAGATACGGTGCATCGCTCTCGCGGCGGACTTTGCCTGGCGGCACACTGTGCAGCAGGCGTACCGGTATACTGAGTCGGTCAGCCAGCGTGCGCCCGACTTCGAGCGCCAACTCGGCTGTCGGACCACCGCGCAACGGTAGCAGCAGGCGGCGTACCGCGTCCAGATCGGTTTCGCCGCTCATGCGGGCCAGCAGCAGGCCGGCCGGCGGCGCAGCCACCAAGTCGTCTAGAATGCGGCCGAACAGCGCACTCGGTTCGCGCGCGTGGCCCTTCCAGTGTAGCAGTAGTAGGTCGGCGGCTTCAGCGCGCACGGCCTCACGGATGCCGGCGGCCACGCTCGGTGCAACCTTGATCAAGGTGTGGACCGGTACCGCCAAATGGCCGGCGTGCTGCGCTGCCCCCGGCGGGGTCACAGTGGCGGGCAGGTAGCCGAGCATAGCACGGTAGGCGCGGGCCATGTTGCGCCCTTCGGCGGGCGGCTGTCCGGCAGGCACCGGGACCACGGCCAGCACCAGCACCCGTGCTTCGTGCGGTAGATATGAATCGGCCCCGGCGATCAGCGCCGCCGCCAATCCTAATAGCGCGGGCGCGACGCTCAGATTGAGTAACGGCACTAGCACGGTACAAGGTCGCGTGATCGGCTCCCTCATACGGCTCGGCCCTGGTGGATGCTGGACTCCATTGTCCGCCTCCAGGTTAGCGAGTGACAGCTGGAAAGTGATACGTTGAAAGTGTGCGCCAGTAAGAGCCGGGTTATCTGTGACCGCCACTGCAAGGGAGGTTGTTGGGATCTAACAGCAAGCAAGGACTGCTCCTAGATCCACTTTGCACTTGCTACGTATCACTTTGCACTTGCTACTTGTTACTTTCCACCGACGAGTCATCTAGGGTCAGTTTGCGGGTGGCAAAGGTCAGCTTTTTCGTGCCGGCCGCGCTCATTTTGCCCTGCTGTTCTAATTGGGTGGCTTCCTGTTCGGCGGCCTGGGCTAGGTCGGTCTCGCCCAAATTGAGCAGGCGGGTAGCGGCGGAGCGCAGGTTCCGGCTGGCCGCCACGGTGTTGCCTACTTCGACTTCTTCCAGGGCGCGCGTTTGCAGCTTGAAGGCAGTGGCTTTCTCCACCAGGTTCATCACGCGCGGATTGCCTTGCGTTTTCGCGCCGGCTTCGAAGTGCAGTAACACATCACTACTCGCTTCGGCGACCGGCACCTCCACGCTGTCGGCGGCGCGCACCGAGGCGCGCACGATACGATACTGGCCGGGCTTGCGCGGCGGTACAAGCAACTCGGCCAGCACGGCCGTGGTCGCGTCGCGGCCCAGATCACCCAGCGCCACTTCAGCCACGGTCGGGTCGGTCTGCGCCAATTTCACTCGCCCGATCATCGGATTGATGCGGTAAATGGTCCGCACGCTGACCCCCGCCGCCAGTTGCAGCGTCAGCACGGCACCTTTGACGGCGGTGCGCTGCATCGTTTGTACGGTGCCGCGGAACGAGGCCAACATATCGGCGGGCTGGGCGATATAATCGGCTTGCCCGTGGCTCTGCTCGGCAATCTTGTCCAGCAGCCCCACACTCCAATCTTCATCCGCCCCCACGCCGAACGCGCTGATGGGGATGCCCGCTTGTCCTGCTTCGCCGGCTAGGCGTTCGCACTCGTCGGCATCGCCCCAGGTCTGGCCGTCGGTCAGCAGGATGATGCGGCTGACAGTGCCGCTGCTGGTCTGGCGCGCCTGTTCCAAGCCGGCCTGAAGGCCACTGGACATCTGGGTGCCGCCGGCTTCGCGCAGCGCGGCCACAGCAGCTTTGATCGCGTCTTTATCCTGTACCGGCCCGGCAGGCACGATCACTTTGGCGTGTTCATCAAAAACGATGATCGCTAGTGTATCTTGCCCGGTCAGTTCGTCAATAACGCGGGTGACCGCCTCTTTGAGGCTATTCAGTTTGGGGCCGCTCATTGAACCGCTGTGGTCAAGTACCAGCGTCAGGTTGAGGGGCAGTTGGGTGGTGGTGCCGTCGGGCGTGCCCGCCACTCCCATGTCGAGTAGCAAATAGGCCAATTGGCCGTCGCCGGCCGCCGGCAAAGGGTCGCGGCCCCAAGTGGTCTGTAGAGTCAGGCTTTCAGTCATTGGCATCCTCACTACTGGTCAAAGTTTGGGCGATAATCACGGTGATATTGTCCTCGCCGCCGGCGCGGTTCGCCGCCGCGATCAACGCTTGGGTGGCGGCGGGCGGGTCGGGTGCATCGAGCATGATCCGCTCAATGTCCGCGTCGCGCACCATCTCCCACAGGCCATCGGAGCAGAGTACCAGGGCATCTAGCGGGCGCAAGTGGGCATGAAACACATCCACATCATCAGGGGTCAGGTGCCCGTCACCGAGAGCGCGGTAGATCTCATTGCGCCGCTCAAAGTGGCGCCCTTCTTCGGCGGTCAGTTGTCCGGCGGCGATCAGGCGTGCGACCAGCGAGTGATCCTCGCTAATCTGATGCAGTTTGCCGTCGCGCCAGAGATAGGTGCGGCTGTCACCGACATTGGCGACGGTGACGCTGTTGCCCAGCACTAGCGCCAGTGTGACGGTGGTACCCATATCACTCTGGCGCTGCCGGCCCAGCTCAGTGATGCGCCGGTTCGCCTCCAGGATCGCCTCGCGTAACGCCTCGTCAAGCGTGGCCTGATCGGGCGTGCCGCTATCGCCGTTCACCCGCCCATCCAAAATGCTATTGAGCATCGCGGGAATGGTCCGCACGGCAATCGAACTGGCGACTTCGCCGCCGTCATGCCCCCCCATACCGTCGGCTACGATATAGAGCGCTGTCGGCATGGATCGTCCCGTTTCAATGGTCACCGTTTCCAATGCAAACAGGCTGTCCTCGTTTAGCTTACGTTGCACGCCCACATCCGTAGAACGCCCGCTGATTAATTGCAAGTCAGCGGGTTGCTGATCCGCCGCCAGCAGTTCGTGAAGTGCTGCCGCGAACTCGGCGGCGGTCTTGTAGGCGCCTTCACGGCCCCGTGCCAGGATCGTGTGGATCGTGTCTTCGGTTTGTGGCGGGCGACTTGCGGCGGGCGGATTGATAGTCGGCGTGAGCGACGCGGTATTGTCGTCGGCTGTGCCTGCCGCAGCACGCACGGTGATCCATTGTTCGAGGGTGGCAGCCACGCGCTGCACATCCGCTTGTTGCTCTGCTTGTGGGCCGCGTTCATCACCGACCGTCCCAGCCATACGGCAGGCGCTGGGATCCACTAGTATCAACCGATCATCGGGCAAAACTCCCAACGCCTGCGGGGTAAAATCGCAGCCGACAACCTGCGCGGCGTGCAGTTCGGCCAATGTCTGCGCCGCCGCCGCGACCCAGGCCAACAGATGCGTTTCCGTGGGTGGGTTTTCGGCGCTGTCCGGCGGTGGGGTCAGTGCAGCGGTCAGCGACTTGCCCCCCACGTCTTCCAGCACTAAATAGTGTCGCCCAGTGGCCGCATCGGTCAGGCTATCGAAGACGGCGGCCACGCCACTGTGCAGATTTTCGAGCAACGGCGGGGCGATTTCGTTTGCCGGGGTGCCGGGGGGGGTCTCAAAAAGACGATAGGTGCGCCCGGTCAGTTGCGCGCCACAGTTGGTGCAATAGAGCTCGCCTTGAATGTTCTCGCGCGACCCGCAGGCCCAGCAGCGCAGGTAGCCTTGCCCATCGGTCGCCAAATAACTTTGCCGTTGGGGACCGGTCTGCAACACTTGGCTGATGGTATAGCGCCCGGCTACCAGCGCGCCGACTTGTAGTGCGGGGAAGGCTTCGCCCGGCACTGGAGCGGCCACCACCGGCGCATCGTCTTCGCGCAGCCGGCTGGTAGTGGCGTCGGCGCTTAGGCTGCCGGTTTCAACAGGCGCGTCGCCTGCCGTTGCGGATGTGCCGGTCGCTGTGCTGCCTGGTGGGTCCGCCACCGTCTCCGGCTCCCCAAACGGTGGCAGCGGAGCGACGGCGGCGGGCGGATAACGGTTTGTGGATTGGTCTAGTTCGTCTTGCTGGGTACCGTCGGCGGTGTGTAGCGGCGCGGCCTGCTGTGCCGGTGTGTCCAGTGCTGAGTTCGCGCTTGTCCCCGTCGTAGCGGCCTTCGTTAGCGCCGTCTCATCTGTCCGGCCGCTGCCGGTGGGCAAGACCTCCACTTGATCGCCGGCTGCTTGGTCCGTCGCAGTGGTAGGGGTGCCGGCTACATCGGTCTCGTTCAGTGCCGCGCTTGGGGTTGTGCCGCCAGGGGATTCGCCCAGCGCCGGGCCGGCTGCCCCAGCGGAGTCGCTTTCAATCGGCGAGGTGCTAGAGTGGGGTGTGCTGCTTGCGCTCGGCATGGAGTCGGTAGCAGCGTTAATGGTTGCGCTGCTAGTGTGCCCGGCAACGCCTGCGCTATCGGGGCCGGCGGCTGATAGGTCGTGAACCGGCTCGGAGCCGGTTGGGCCGGTGTTTGGTGCGCCGGCGCCTGCGGTCTCCATAGGGATGTGGCCGCTATGGGCGGGCAGCGTATTGACAGTCTCGTCGGATACGGCTGTAGCGGTCGGCAGTGTCGGAGCGGCGGTGGCGAATACGTTGTCTGCCGGCAGTGAGCTAGAATCTGCCGGCTTGGCTGTGGCTCCCTCGCTTGGTGGTGACGCGAGGCTTCTGTCGGTGATGTCGGTTGTTAGCCCGGTCGGTGGTGGTATGGTGGCGGTGCGCCCTTCAACCGCTGCGGCCGCTACGCTCACACCGGCCACGGCACCAGCGCCGGCAGGCATAGCCCTCGTCCCACCGCCGTTATCGGCGGGGGTAGCGCTATGAGTTGTATCGCTGTGACTCTCGGCCAGATTCTCTTGCACCGCTACGGCACTAGCTTCGGAAAAATCGGTCGGAAACTCTAATGTGGCGGGATCGCCATCCGGTTCTAACTGCGGTGCCGACGCGGTGGCGGGTGGCTCCGGTGGCGGCCAAGGCATTTCGAGGGTTGCTTCGGAGCCACGGCTCCCATCGCCGGGTTCCGGCGCGGCCGGCGCCCCGGTGAGGAGCTGCCCGCAGACGCGGCAAAAGTGGGCATTGGGGCGGTTATCGGTGGCGCAGTAGGGGCAACGCATACTCTCTCCTGGCTCAAGCCGGACTCCGGCAGGCGGAGCGGCGGGTGGTTAGCGATTGTCTGGATCTACGCAAACGCCGTGGTTTACGTCGCATCCTTCACTGCATGAGCGGTGCCACCGACCCCGTCGCCCGGCGTTGCCGTGCGGCCTCGCGCCCTTTTCAGGAGCGCGGGCGATCCCGCTCTTACGAAGCGGGCCGGAGGTGCGGTCATCGTCATCCCGCCATTAGCACAATGGCCGAGACGTTGTCACCCGCGCCGCGTTGCAGGGTGAGTTCGACCAGCCGGCGGCAAGCGTCCTGCGGGTCGGCGGCCGCACGCAGGATCGGTTCGATGTCTGCCTCAGTCAAGTGCAGGGTTAGCCCGTCGGAGCAGAACAGCAGGCGGTCGGTTGGAGCGAGGACGTGTAAGGTGGCATCTACCTCAATGGTGGAGGCGGTAGCGACGGCGCGGTACAGTTGGTTACGGAGCGGATGGCTTTCGGCTTCGTCCGGCGCGATCTGTCCCAGACGGATCAGATGGGCAACAATGGCGTGATCCGTAGTCAACTGTTGCAACGAGCTGCTGGCGGGTAGGCGATAGCAGCGGCTGTCGCCGACATGACCCAGCTCCAAGCACAGTCCCTGCACGATGCCTGCTGTCGCCGTGGTGCCCATACCGTGCAACTGCGGGTTGTCGGCGGCTTGCTGGTGCAGCAGACTATTGGCCTGCTCAATCGCCTGGATTAGCCAGGGGCGGTGTTCTGTGTCGGGATCGGAGTCGATCTCCATGCGGTTTTTGATCAGCTCACGCACGATAGCCGCCGTCTGGCTGCTAGCGACTTCGCCGGCCTCTGCCCCGCCCATGCCGTCGGCCACCATCAACAGCCAACCGCCGCCGGGCAGGGGATCGGCCACCAGGCTATCCTCGTTGTTGGCGCGGACCATCCCTTTATCACTGAGGCCGTAGGCTTGCCAATTCGGTCCGCGGCGACCCGTCGCCAGCAAGGGAATGTAGGTGGCTTTGGGGCGTTCGGCACTTTGCATGGTTTCATACTCTTCAGTCAGGGTATCATACAGCCCGGCGGCGGCGGGCAGTGTGCCGCCACAGGTGCCGCAGAACATTAAATCGGGCCGGTTGGCGGTTTCGCAACGCCGGCAAATCACCCACGGCACCACATCGGCCAATGAGGGCAACGGTGCGGTTCGTAGGTTGGGGTCAAGCGTCGCCGGGTCAAGCGGCGCCACCGGCGGCAACGGATTGAGCGGGCGCAGGATGGTCGCGAGGCGTGCTTCGCGGTTGCTGCGCCGCCCCGCTAGCTCTTCCGGCGTGGAGCCGGGGAGCGGCGGCAACGGGGCTAGCGCACGGATGATGCCGGTTTTACGGTCGCGTCCACCCGGCATCCCCGGCGGTAGCGGCGCCAATGGTCGGATAACCGCGCCACTGGTTTTGCCGTTGTCTGCGGTGGCGGTCAGCCGCCGAATGGCCGGACGGCTGGGTGGCGCGTCACCGCTGGGCACTTCAAGCCGTCGAATCACGCCGCCCTTACCAGGAGACGGCGCGGCAGGCGGTGGGGTGGTCTCGCCCAACGGGCGGATGACGCGCCGGCTGCGATCTTCACCACTCTGCGCGCTGTCACCCAACGGCTGAATCACGCGGCGACGGCGTGCTTCCGGATCGCCCGGCGGCATAGCGGGGGGCGACTCTGCCCCGGCCGGGCTGGGAGCCACCGGTCGGATGGTTGCGCCGCGCTCTAGGGATCGCTGGGCTGCGCCGTCAGGCGTTTGTGGTTCGCTACCGGAGGTGTCCGGCGGGTCGTGCCCGTCACCGGGAGTGGTCAAGGTGTGCGCTCCTCAGCAGCGTGTGCTGCCTGATCGTCGCCTCCGCCGGCTCCGTCGAGGCGTAGTTGCTCGTGTGCCCACTATAGCACAACAGGCGGGGCTTCGCAAATCGCGCCCGCTGGTCCGTGATCCGTGCGCCGTGGGCGGCGGTGGGATGGGGATCGCACGCCGGAGCGGTCTAGCGCAACAAGCAGTGCCCCTGCATTATTCCGCAACCTGTAATCCGCAATCCGTAATTGTCTTTCCGCTTTTGCGCGCCGGCGGTCATAAGGAAAGTAGCAGTGAGATGCGGTGGAGATGGTTAGCACAAGTGCTGGAGGATGCCCCCATGTTTAGTCCATTGACGCATGAGTGGTCGGGAGCGGAAGAAGTGGCGGCGGTGGCGCTGCCGGCGGCCTGGTGGGCGCTGAGTTTACAGCCCGCTGCGTGGGGAGCTGCGGCCATTCGCCAGTTGGCTCCATTGCTGACCGCCGCGCAGCCTGGCGTGCGCCGACTGGCGGGGCGGCTGGTGGGCGGGTTGGCCGGTTGGGGGCCACAGGCGGCTTATACGGCAGGCGCAGTATTGCGCCCGTTGGTGTATGCGCCGACGCGCACGGTACGCGGTGAGTCGCTGGTCTTGTTGGCGGCGGTGGTGGCGCGCGATCCGGCCGCGTTGGGCAGCCCCGATTGGCGCTGGCGGACCACCGCGCTCGACTTGACCGCCGGTGACCCCGCGCTGACCGCGCCGGTCACGGCTCTGCTGGCGACCTGCCCGCCCCGCCGCCGTCCCGCTCCTGCCCGCGAGGCGGAGCTGTGGGCGGAGGTGGCGCGCCCGTTGCGCCGTGCGGCCTAGCGTGTAAAACGTAAAACGGTAAGTAGCTCGGTGGCCGAAATCCGGTCAGTGTGCTAAACAGTGGCGTAAAAGCGGCGGGAACGGCTATACTAACGGCAGGCCGGGATCGCCGTCGCCTCATTGTAGGCCACCGAGCTACTTGCGACTTATGTTTTACGACGACCGAGGGAATATGGCAGAGTCGGAACCCGTTATCAAGGCTAACAAAAATCCGCCCGGCGAGCGGTTAGTGGCACGCTTTCTAATCGACCGGGCGGTACGGGCGCAATTTCATACGGTGTGGTTCACCGTGCATCCGGCGGCCTGGGCGTTGCGGCGTGTGCCGCCGGCGGAGCGTCCGCCGGCGCTGTTCGTTGGCACGCATCCTTCGTGGTGGGACGGCTACCTGACCTGGCCGTTGAACCGGGTGTTGGGCGCACGCGATGGGTATCTGATGATGGATGCGTTGTCGTTGCGCCATTATCGCTTTTTTACCTGGATCGGCGTGTTCGGCATTGATCGTGCCGACCCCCGTGCTGCGTTGGCGAGTATTGAGTATAGCGCGGAGCTGTTGCAGGGCGCACCTAACCGCGCCGTGTGGATGTTCCCGCAAGGCACGATCACGCCGCCCGACCGGCGCCCGCTCGGCACCTACCCCGGCGTGGCCCATATTGCCCGCCGCCTGCCGGTGTGCGACATCGTGCCCGTGGCTTGGCGTATGGATTACCGACTGGAACAGCGCGCCGACTGCTTCATCCGGGTCGGCGCGCCGCTGCACCTGGATGGATCACAACGCCTGGGTACACGCGGGTTGACCGCCGCCGTAGACCAGATGCTGACCGCGCTGGATGATCGGTTGGCCGACGAACTGACGCATGGCGACATCAGCCGCCCGTTACCGGGCTACCGGCCGCTGTTGCGCGGGCGCACCTCGGTCAACCGCATCTGGGAGCAGGTCCAGACGAAGGCGATGCGGCTGGCCGGGCGCCCGCTGCCGCCTGCGCCGTGACCAATTGGCCGGCTGGGTTTTCACCGCTGGAACTCTATTGCGGGGTCGTGCTGAGTTTCGGCGTGGCCTTGCTGGGTCTGTTAGTGGTCAACTTGGCTGTGCTGCCACGCTTGCGTCGCTTTCCGCCGCTCACTCCCGACTTGGCTCCTCTGGTTTCCATCCTGGTGCCGGCGCGCGACGAAGCAGCCAACATCGAAGCCTGCGTGCGTGGTCTGCTGGCGCAAAGCTACCCTGCCTTCGAGCTAATCGTGCTGGACGACGGCTCTGGTGACGGCACTGCCGCGATCTTGGCCGAGGTGGCAGCCGCCGATCCCCGCTTGCGCGTGCTGACCGGCGGGCCGCTGCCGCCCAGCTGGCTCGGCAAGCCCAACGCCTGCCGGCAACTGGCCGTGGCAGCACGGGGCGATTTGCTGCTGTTCACCGATGCCGATGTGCGCCACGCCCCTGCGCTGCTGGGCTACGCGGTCGCCGCGCAGCAGGCGCTGGGCGTAGGCCTGCTCTCGATCTTCCCGCGCCAGATCACCGCCACCTGGGGTGAACGGCTGATCGTGCCGCTGATGCAGCATTTCGCGGTTTATGGTCTGTTGCCGCTGCCCGCGATGCAGCGCCTGCGTGCGCCTGCCTTCGCCGCTGCTAATGGGCAGTTCATGCTGTTCAGCCGCGCGGCTTACCGAGCGTGTGGCGGGCATAGCACTGTGCGCGGCCTGGTGCTGGAAGATGTCGCCCTGGCCCGTGCCGTCAAGCGCGCCGGCTACCCCATTGCCCTGGCTGATGGCGGCGACCTCGTGACCTGCCGGATGTATCACGGCTGGGCCGAGGTTTGGGCGGGCTTCTCCAAGAACCTCTTTGCTTTCTTCAATCGCTCGCTCCTATTTCTAGCGATCGGGTTGCTCGTAGCGGCGGCGCTGTGGGTACTGCCGGTGCTAGGGATTGTGGGTCAGGGGCTGGGGATCAGGGGCTTTACGTCGCCGGCGGGCGGGCTATGCTTGGCGCAATACTGTACTGCCGTCACCGCCCGCCTACTGCTGATTCGGCGCTTCGGCGGCCGTTGGTCCGACGCTTTCCTGCACCCCCTCGGTGTGGCGCTGTTGCTGCTGATCGCGCTCAACTCGGCACGGGTCGCCCGGCGCGGCGGCGTAGCCTGGAAGGGGCGGTCCGTGTCCGGTTAGGAGCGACTACCATTGAAGCACATATCCCTCAAAAGACGGATCGCTACCAAAATTACGGAAATCTCTGTGCCTCTGTGGTAAAAAGGAACGGCACAGCTAGCGCAGGCGAACTACGAGAAGCGTGATGTCGTCTTGGGCGCTACCGGTTCCGATCCAGGCGGTGAGGGCGGTGGTGATCTGGGTTAGGACGGCGGCGGCGCTGTGTGTGGGATCGGCCAGGGTTTCCAGCAATGCGGCTAGACGCTCGAAGCTGAAGAGATCGCCCTGTGGATTGGTCGCCTCTATCACGCCGTCGGTGCAACAGACCAACAGATCGCCTGCTTGCACCGGCCACTCTTGCGGCGTGTAGACCACTGCGGGTACAATGCCCAGCGGCAGGCGTGAGCCGCTTGTTTCCACGAACGTGCAGCGGGCACTCCGGCCGGTGCCGGCGGGACTTACCAGCGCGGGATACATCTGCCCGGCATTAGCGATGTGCATCACGCCGCTTTGTGGGACAAGGGTGACGCAACTGACGGCGACAAACTGGTGGCGTAACAGGTCGGGAGCCAGTACGCGGTTTGTCTCGGTCAGCGCTGCCGCCGGATCGTCGGTGTGCGCCAGCGCCGCGCGCAGCGTATTGCGGCTCAGGGCGATTAGTAGGGCGGCGGGCACACTTTTGCCGCACGCATCGGATACAATAAGATGGACCGCCCCAGCCGTGCTTACCAGTACATCATAGCTATCGCCGCTGGTTTCCAGCGCGGGTAGGCACACCGCCGCGATCTCGATGTGCGGCAACTGCGGCAACTGTGCCGGTAGCATCCGCTGCTGAATAGACCGCGCGATTTCGAGTTCTCTGCGGAATCGTTCTCGCTCACCCAGTTCCAGGTTAGCGCGGGCCAACGCTGCGTTTTGCCGGCGTAGATCGTGCGTAGCTTCCCTGATCAGGCGATTGGCAAACCAAGCCAAAACGCCGACCAGCATAAACAGCACCGGCACCATTGTGCTCAAGACCAGCGCTTCCAGCGGGTGGCTGTGGCGATACTCGACCAGTAACGGGCTACCTCCGCCGCTGTAGTACCAGGCGGCAATCGCCACCTCGACTGCCACCGTCAGCGCCATACCCCGCGCCGGTAGCAGCATTCCGGCTATAATGATCACGACAGTCAGAAAGGTCGGTGTGATCAACACTACGCTGAAGTTGGTCGCACTGGCTGTCGGCGCGACAACAATCGCCACTGTACCCCCAACCAGCAGCGCCGCCACAGCGGGAATGACGAAACCGCGCCGCGTGGCGGCGTATAGTCCAACCATCAGGCCGATAAGGCTCCACTGCACCAACAGCGTTTGCCCGGCATTGCCGGACAAGGCGGCGAACAGCGGCGACGTGCTGCCGATGATCACAATGGTCGAGAGCAGTAGCAGATTGAAGCCGCGTCCGCGCCGCGCCTGTTCCGGGTCGGGCGTGGCACAGTAAAGCAAGCGGTTGCTCCAAGTCGGCGGGGGTTCTGCTTGAGTCTGCGACATTGATTCTCCCGTCAGCGTCGTGTCAATGTGACCGCGTGGTAGCCCAGGCTGAGGAGGCGCGTCTCGCCTGGCGGGATGATTGCCGGTTCGACGGAGACGAGAGTGAGCGTGTGGGTGCCGGTGGCTAGGGTAAGCGGCAGCGTGACGGGGGTGCCGGGGCTGGGGGCGACCGGGTAGCGGCCGAGTTCGTGCCCGTCGAGCGCGGCGATCAGGGTGCGCGGCCGATCAAGCGCATAGACTTGGAGCGCCAGCGTGTAAGCACCGGCGGCAGCGGTGGGAATACCGAGTTGCAGAGTCGCGTGCCCGTCGGTCCAGCGCCAAGCGGTGCCCTGCTGCTGCTCGTAAGCGTCCCAGCCGGCGCCGGGATAAAGGATCGGCGTAGCATCAGCCCCACGCGGCACGGTATAGACGGTCAGCCCGTCAGCGGTTTGCCCGGTCGGGCCGAATATCCGATCTAGCACGGTACGTAGCTTGGCCGCCTGTGGCCCATAGTGGGGCAGATCGTGGATCGCGACATAGCGCACGCCATAGTAATCAAGCGCGGCCAGGGCTGTGACCCTCGGGGCGGGCGTGAAAATATCGTGGTCCAACCCACTGGGATCAGCGCTCACCAATTGGCTCACGCCGGGTGCGTCGCCGGGAAAACTGTAGGGGTAGTGGCGCGAAATGTAGCCGCCCAGCATGGGATGGCGGCTGATCGCCTGGTGGAACAGACCCGGTGCGCTCCATTGGTCCAGCGGCAATTCGAGTACCGCATCGCACGCAGTGGGCGGGGATTGCAGATCGCCCAAACAGGGCGACGGATGGGCGGCTAGGGTGCGAAAAAAAGGCTGCACTTGCGGCTGGATCAGCACGCGCGGCGGGCCGGAAAACTCGGCGAAAGCCGCCAGACCGACGCCCGCCAGCCCAAGCCACACGGCCCGGCGCGGCAGGCGCAGCAACAACGCCGTGGCTCCTTGTGCGGCGAGTACGGCCATACACAGCGCCAACAGCGTGTCCAGGCGCAACGGTACGCGCATCGCCGCCGCGCCGGGCAACCCCACTAGCGCCGCGTAAGGTAGCCGGATGTCGGTCAGTTGCCCGTCCAGGACCAACTGCGGCCCCAGCGCCAGCCCGCCCAGGAGTAGCGCGGCCGCTCCCCACAGCCATAGGCTACGCCGGCGAGGCCCCCGACTCAGCACCACCGCCAGGATCGCCAACGCCAATACCGTCCAGCCGAAGCCCAGGCCGGCGCCATGGGGCTGATTGATGTCTATGCCGCCGGGGAAAGGCCGGAACAGGGCCAGCAGGTCTTGCGATCCGCCGGCGACCACCGCATCGTTCGTGCCCGACCCGCTAATGCTGAGATCGGCTCCCGCCCGTGCCAACCCTCGCCCCATCAGCCACAGCACCGGCAACACGGCCCCGCCCGCTACCACGCCGACCACGGCCAGTCGTCCGATCACCCTCGCCATTGCCGGGCGCCCGTCCCAGCGACTGGCGCCGACTAGTTCGAGCAGCGCATAGACGAGGGTGAACAGGCCCAGGCTCACCGTCCAGTAAGGAATCGCCAGCAGTGACCCGGCCAGGGCTAGTCCCGCGCCGACCAGATAAGCGTATCCCTGCGGTGGCAGTTCCAGCGCTCGTAACCCTGCGCCCCGTATCAGCAACCCGCAATAGAGGGGCAGCCAGAACACGCTGACCAACTCGGCCTGCCCTTGCGCGAACGCCGCGCCCACCGGCGGACTACAGGCGAACAGCCCGCCCGCCAGCACGGCCGGTCCGCGCTCCAAGCCCAGCACCCGCACCAGCCAATAGGCCGCGCACGCCCCGGCCACCAAGTTGCCGATCATCATCAAGTTAAACGCCGGAATCAGCCCAAATAACAGTTGCAGGGGCAACGATAGCGTAGCGGTGAACACGTTGAGCGCATGGTAGGCCAGCGGCACGCCGGTGGGGTAAAAAATGCTGGTGGTGAAATAAGGCGAGCGATGTAGATCGAGTAGTGCCGTCCGCACCCAGGCGAAGTTCCAGATGTGCGGCCACACATCGCTGCCCCGCGCCAGGGCCAGGCTGTCGCCCAGATGCGCGGCTAGCGGCCAGGTGAAAAGAAGCATGAGCGCGCTGTAGGCGAGCGGGAGGGCTACCAGGGAAAGCCGCAAGTGCGGAGCTATCCGCGCTCGGTCTACGCTCCGCACTTGCAACTCTGCATTCTCAACTCTCCACTCAGTACGGGTACTTACCCCGGATTGTGTCGGCGGAGAGATGGATGGCGGCAGCGATCAGCGAGAAGAAGATGACGAAGCCGCAGACTGAGAAGCAACTCAACAGCAGACCGGAGGCCCAACTAGCCACCCAGCCGAAATTGCGGATCGCCAGGCCCAGCAGCGCCAGCAGCAGCACCCATAGGCCGATGACTAGTGCCCAGCGCATGCCGGGACTTAACGAGGAGGTCGGCGGCATCGGCTAGAACATCGTGTAGATGATCGGCGCGAGCGGACCCGCCGCGACGCCCACAATCACAAAAAGGGTCACCAACAGCAAGGCCACAAACAACGGCAGCAGCCAGAACTTGCGACTGCCCTCGGTCATAAAGCTGAACAGGCTGCCCAGGATCGCCAGCCGCGACAGCATCTGGCGCCCGCCGGACGGCGGCACGGCCAAGCCGACGGGCGTATAGGCCGGGTTCTCCGGCACATGACGTGTCTCTTGATCCATTGCGATCCTTCTCTCCATCGTTAGCCGGCTATCTAACTCCTAATACCTGATACCTGATACCTGATAGCTCGCTAAACGATTACTTCTTCTTTCGTGCGTGCCGTCTTGCGTCCAGCGTAAGCCGCGATCTGCTTTTTGGCCGCCTTCGCCACCAAGCAATTGCCCAACACGAGATAATCCATATCAGTGTGACTAAAGCAATTGTACGCTTCCGTCGGCGTATTGACAATCGGTTCGCCCCGCACGTTGAACGATGTATTGACGATCACGGGCACACCGGTGTGGCCGAAAAACTCGCGGATCACTTGATAGTATAACCCGTTTTGCTCGGCAGTCACGGTTTGCAGCCGCGCCGTGCCGTCTACATGAGTGATCGCCGGCAGCAAGGCGCGGTATTGCGGATGCACGTCGGCCACCAGCAGCATATAGGGGCTTTCGTGCGGGGCATCGAGTGCGAAATAATTGGGCGTTTCTTCCAGCAGCACAGCGGGCGCAAACGGGCGAAATTGTTCGCGGTGCTTGATTTTCTCGTTGAGGATGTCTTTCATGTCGGGGTGGCCGGCGTTTGCCAGGATCGAGCGCGATCCGAGCGCGCGCGGCCCGAACTCCATACGCCCCTGGAACCAGCCGATCACGTTGTTTTCGGCCAGTAGTTTGCCGACAGTCTTGACCAACTCCGCGTCGCTTACCTCCTGGTAGGCGATGTCCTGGCTTTGCAGGAAAGCTTTGATCTCGGTGTTGGAATAGCTTGGTCCTAGGTAGGCGTTTTGCATGGTCCAGGTGCGCGGCCGGCCCGACAATTTATGGTAGAGGTAGGCGGCCACGCCCAGCGCGCCGCCCGCGTCGCCCGCCGCAGGCTGCACCCATAAATCGCGGATGCCTGCCTCGCGCAAGATGCGTCCGTTCGCCACGCAGTTGAGCGCAACCCCACCGGCCATGCACAGATTGTCGCTGCCGGTGGTCTGACGGATATAGCGCGCCCCGGCCAGCATCACCTCTTCGGTCACTTTCTGGATCGAGGCCGCGATATTGGCGTAGCGGTCTTCCATCGGCGCTTCGGCGGCGCGCGGCGGCCCGAACACCTCAATAAACTTATCACTCATTGAATGCAGCGCGTAGTGATAAGCGAAATAGCGCATATCCAACTGGAACGAGCCGTCGTCGCGCAGGTCCACCAAATCGCGCACCTGCTGATAATAGGTCGGCCGGCCGTAGGCGGCCAAACCCATCAGCTTGTATTCGCCCTCATTGACCTCAAAGCCCGCGTGCGCGGTGAACGTGCTGTAAAGAAGGCCCAGCGAATGGGGGAAGCGGATCTCTTTGGTCAGTTCGATGTCGGTACCTTTGCCGTAGCCGTAGGCCGTGGTGGTCCACTCGCCGACACCGTCAAAGGTCAGGATACCTGCTTCTTCAAACGGCGACACCAGGAATGCGCTAGCTGCGTGGCTCAGGTGGTGGTCAATAAAATAGAGCGGCGCTTTTTTACCGAGCGCACTTTCGATTTCGGTCTGAATCCAGAGCTTTTTCTGGAACCAGACCGGCATGGCACGCAGAAACATCCGCCACGACTGGGGAAAGCTCTGGAGGCTGGATTGCAAGATGCGCTCAAACTTAAGCAGTGGTTTCTCGTAGAAGCCTACCGCGTCCAGTTGATTCACGGTAATGCCGCCGGCTTTCAAGCAATAGGCAATAGCGTTGCGCGGTAGGTCGGCGTCGTGTTTTTTGCGCGTGAAGCGTTCTTCTTCGGCGGCGGCCACGACAACGCCGTCCTGCACCAGGCAGGCGGCGGCATCATGGTAGAAACAGGACAGGCCCAGGACGTTCATGCTACCCTTGCTTCCGTAATTCGGCGGGGCTGCTGATACGCCCCATCTGCGCCGGTCGCCAGAACGACGGCGCTGTGTGCGGCAGGCTGGGCAAGAACTGGTGCCCGGTTAGCCGGCCGATGGCCCAGATCGGCCCGACAACGATCACGTAAATAGCCGTGAGGATCACCGTCGTCTGATAAAACGCGATCTTTTCGGCATAGGCTTGCCAGAAACGTCCAATAATCCGCAACAAATCCCGCCCTCATTCCGGTGAAAAGCTAATATGTGCCCCACGTCAGGCATGGGGGCACTGGGGATTATAACCCAAGCGGCGCAGGGGTGTCAATCGCAGTTGCCGCCGCCTTGTGAAGGTGCCGGGTTTACCTTTCCTGCCGGGTCTGGTACAATAAGCCGGTTAAGGAACGACCTGACACCTGACCGCTGACCGCCGGATAGCGAGGGAGACCGCAGCCGCATGGCGCTGACATTAGGGATTTGTGGCTTGCCCAAGAGCGGCAAGACGACACTGTTTAACGCGCTGACCAATTCACAGGCGCAAACATCGGCTTACGGCGCATCCGACGCGCCGAACATCGCCACCGTCAAAGTGCCCGACGAGCGACTGGATGTGCTGGCGCGGATGTACAAGCCGCGCAAGCTGACCCCCGCCGACGTGCAATACGTAGACGTAGCCGGCCTCGCGCCGGGCGCCGACCCTACGGCCGCGCGTTCACAGGGCTTGAGCCGCCAGTTCCTCAGCGCAGTCGCCGCCAACGACGCGCTGCTGATCGTGGTGCGCGCTTTCGAGAGCGCGAACTTGCCGCACCCGGCCGGTTCGGTAGACCCGCTGCGCGACCTTGACGCGGTGACGCTCGAATTGATCTTTAGCGATCTGGGCATCATCGAAAAACGCATCCCGCGTATTAAAGGCGACCTGGGCAAGATGCGCCCCGCCGAGCGCGAAGTGCAAGAGCGCGAACTAGAAGTGCTACAGCGCATCCTGCCCGAACTGGAAGCCAACCGCCCGATCCGTGCGCTGGACCTGAGCGAGGACGATCAAAAGCTGATCAAAAATTACGGCTTCTTATCCAACAAGCCCTGGCTGATCGTCTTCAACCTGGGCGAGAGTAATTTGGATGCCGGTGATACGCTGGTCACTGAGGCGAAAGCGATCTGGTCGGACCTGGGAGCCGACGCGGTGGCCGCGTGCGCACAGTTGGAGATGGAAGTAGCGCAACTGCCGCTCGCCGAGGCCACCGAATTCCGCGACAGCCTGGGCTTGGGACCGTCGCCACTGGGCACGGTGATTACGCGCTCCTACGATTTGCTGGGCTTGATCAGCTTCCTGACCGCCGGTGACGATGAAGTGCGCGCCTGGACGATCCGACGTGGCACGCCCGCCCAGCAGGCCGCAGGAGTGATCCATAGCGACTTGGAACGCGGCTTCATCCGCGCCGAGGTGGTCGCTTTCCACGATCTGATCGCTGCCGGCGCCATGGCCGAGGCTAAGAAGCGCGGCACGGTGCGGATGGAAGGCAAGACCTACCTGGTGCGCGACGGCGACATTGTGAATATCTTGTTTAATGTCTAACCGGCCTGCTGTACCCCCCACCGTGCTCGTCGCTCCCGTGCCTGGAGTGCCCATCCAGATCGGCATCCTGACCGGCGGCAAGCCTACCCTGGCGATGACACTGGCGAGTGTGCTGCTGCAAAATGCCGCCGATATTCGCATCCATGTGGTAGACACGGCCGAGCGCCCAGTGGTGCAGCGCGAAGATTTTAACGCCGCGCTGCGCCTAGCGTTCGACCGGGGTATTTCTTGCACCTACGAACACCACCGCGACCGTCAGCGCCCGTTTAGCGGTGGGCGGTTGGCCTTGCTGGAAGCCCTCACCGGGCCGCAGATTTGTTTCATGGACGACGATGTGGTGCTACCGAGCGGCTCCCTTAGCCTACTACGCGACTTTGTGGCCGATCACCCGGACTACGGCTTCCTGGCCCCGTTGCTCAAAAACCCCGGCCTACGCCGCACCGCGCTGGAAGGCCGCACCCACTTCGCGCCCGGCACCTTGTTCCGTCAGGATGCGCTGGTGCGCCGCATTCTGCTCGACTACTACAGCACGACGAATGACGTGCTGGACCGCGCGAAGAGCGGTCAGGCCAGTTGGGAAGTAGCCTTTCTGACCGAAATGTTTCCGTTGCTAGGTCGCTCCTGCTATGCCCAGCCGGCTAACGTCATCTATCATCTCGACTACCACGAAAACCCCAACTGGGAACTGCTGCGCGGTAAGCTGCTGGCGACCAGCCTGGAGCGCGCCCGCACGCTGGTGCTGAAGCACGCCGGCGCGCTGGCCGAGATCGCGCCGGCGGCCGGCGCGGGGCCGGGGCACTAAGGCCCATGAAAAAGCTGATCGCCGTCGTCGGTATTGGGATCAGCCTCGTAGCGCTCTATTTTGCGCTACGCGACATCCACTTTGACCAGGTGGCGGCGGCGTTCGGCCATATCAACCCGGCGATCTTTGCGCTGGCTCTGCTGCCCTGGACCGTCGCTATCGCCGGCAAAGTGTTCCGCTGGCGACTGCTCTACCATCCCGACGAAGCGCTGGCTCCCTATCCACGCCTCACCGCCGCGCTGTTGATCGGCTACCTATTCAATACCGTCTTACCGCTGCGCACGGGCGAGGTGGTGCGGGCCACAGTGCTGCGTGCGACGGCGGGTTTGCCGGTGCCACGGACCCTCTCCACCATCCTGGTCGAAAAGATCCTCGACACGATGGCCCTGATCATCATTCTGGCCGCTATCCTGCCCTTCATTGATTTGCCGGCGGTGTTTCGCGGCCCGGCCGTGGGGGCGGCGGTGGCTTTCGGCGGCTTGTTTGTGGTTGTGTTGGCCGCAGCACTACTGCCCCAGGTCACCCGCGCGGTGCGTGATCGGCTGTTGGTCCTGGCACCGGCGCGCCTACGCCCCAGTGTGATGGGCATCAGCGATCAGGTGTTGGATGGGCTAGTACCACTACGCAGCCGTGCGGTCGCGCCGGCCCTCGTCGGCTGGACGGTACTCAGTTGGGGGGCCAATCTCTGTAGTGCTTACTTGTTCTTGGGCAGCTTCGGCCTCTGGCTCCAATGGACCGCGCCGGCGCTGCTGGTGGATTCGACCAACCTGATGATGACCGTGCCGTCGGCGCCCGGCTATGTCGGCGTGTATCATGCCACGGCCAAAGAGGCGCTGCGGGTGTTCGGTGTAAACCCCGACACGGCATTGGCGTTTGCCACGTTCTTCCACGCGATTGGCTTTCTGCCGCTGGCCCTGGCCGGCCTGATTGCGATGATCCGCGAAGGCCTGAGTTGGGGGTCGGTGCAAGGCGGCGCATCCGGCTCCGGTAGCGCGCCGGTTGGGCCTTCTGCCGCCGGCCCGGCCGGGAGCCCGCCCGCCCGTCGTCCGATCCCGCGCCGATGAACCCTTTACTACCCCTGTCGCTGGCTCTGCCGAGCGCCGGTTTGGCCGTACTCCTCCTGGCCCTGCTCGGCTACCAGGCGCGCCACGATCCTCGCCGGTTGCCGCTCTTCCACGAAGTGGCGGCTTTGCTGACATTGGCCGGGCTGGTTGCGGGATTTTTCTGGCGACCCTTGTTCACCCATGATAGCTGGCTGCCGATTGGCGGCGGCGACTTAGCCTCGTTTTTCTACCCGCTCTATACTTTTATCCACGATAGCATCCACGCCGGCGGCGGGGCGGGACAGTTCCCGCTTTGGAACCCCTACTCCTTTGCCGGGATGCCGCTGGCCGCCGATGTGCAGAGCGGAATGTTTTACCCGCCCAACCTGCTGGTGTGGGTTGCGGTGCCCGCCGGCCGCTACGGCTACGGCACGCTGGAAACGTTGCTGATCGCCCATTATGCCTGGGCCGCGTTGGGGATGTACCGGTGGCTGCGGGCGCTGGATTTGCGGCGCGTGGCAGCGTTGGGCGGGGCGGCGGCTTTCGCCTTCTGCGGCTTCATGACGGCCCATTTCGGCCACCTACCGATGATCTTCGCCGCTGCTTGGCTGCCCTGGAATCTGCTGGCGGCGCGTCGTGCCGCCGTCTCGCCGAATCCCGCCTGGATCGCCGTAGCGGGCACGGCTCTGGGGCTGACCTTCCTGGCCGGCCACCCGCAAACGTTCCTCTATGAGGCATTGGCGGTCGGCCTCTACTGGGGCGCGCTGGCGCTGAACGGGGCTACTGCACCGGCCGGCGGTGGGGTAGCGGCGCGCCGGCCCCTGGCGTTGCTGCCGGCGACATGGCGCGCTCTTGCCTGGCGGCTGCCGCTGACGGCCATCATCGCCGCCGGGCTGGGCGCGGTGCAATTCTTGCCCGCGCAGGAGTTAGCCGGGCAATCGCTGCGATCGAGTATCAGCTATGAGCAGGCGACCGAGCACGCCATGCAGCCGGTGGGCCTGCTCAACCTGATCCTGCCGCGCGTTTACGGCGCGAACGCCCGCGACTACTGGGTGCCCTGGCAAAGCACGGAGAACTGGGGCTATCTCGGCCTGATCGTGTTGCTGCTGGCCGTTGCCGGTCTGCTTCTGCGGCGTGACCGACGGTTGGGCTTCTTCGTGGCGCTGGCTGTGGCGGCCTTATTGGGGATGCTCGGCCCGTTCAGCATCGTTTTCTCATGGCTGCACGGCTTAACCCCCGGTTTCGATAAATTTCGCGCCGCCGGGCGCTTGCTACTGCTCCTCAGTGTCGCCGTCGCCGCGCTGGCCGCCTTCGGCCTTGACACGCTGCTGTGCCTGTTGCCTACCCTCACCCACACCTCCGCCGCGCCCGCCCTCCCGCCGGGAGGAGAGTTAGACGCTAGCGTTCCCGACTCAGCCCTTAATTCAGAACTCAGAACTCAGAACCCGGAACTCGTGCGTCTGCATGGCTTCGCGCTGGGCCTGGGTGCGCTGGCCGTGTTTGCGGCGCTGGTGCTGCTGCCGCTGGTCAGCGCGATCTTCCTGGCGGGTGGCTCGATTGAGCGCGCCGGGATCGTGTTGAACGATGCCTATACTGCCGTCTTATGGCTGGCGTTAGCGGCGGGGCTGATCGGGGCGGCGGTACGTGGGCGCATCGGTGGGCGCTGGGCCGCGCTAGGGTTGGCCGTGCTGCTGGTGCTGGACCTGTTTTCGCCCAATTCGCACTTCAACCCCACCGGTGAGGATCTGTTGACCGGCTATCGTCAGCCCGGCGCGTTAGATTTGGTGCGCGCCGGCACGAGCGCTCCGACCTACGAGCGCATAGACAGTGACACCGACGTGTCCACCGTTTGGCAGCCGCTGCTCGGCACGTTAGCGCGGATACCCGACGCGGGCGGGCTGTACAATCCGTTGGAATTGCGCCGCTATAGCGCTTATTGGGAAGCCGCCAAAACACACCGCAACACCGTCCTCTACGACCTATTGAGCGTGCGCTACACCCTGGCCTTGTCGCCTACGCTGATCAGCGACCCCAAGTTCCGCCGGGTGGGCGCGGGGGACAACGGCGTGCTGATCGCCGAAAACATCCATGCCGACCCACGCTTGTTTCTGGTCCATGATGCCGTCGTGGAGCCGGACGATGCGACGGTGATCGGTAAATTGCTGAACGGCACCGTGCTGGGCTGGCACAGCATTCTGCTGGCCGAAGGCAGCGGGCGTAGCAGCAAAACGCCCAGCACCCTGGAAAGCGGCAACCCCGGTGAAAGCGCCGTGATCCAGCGCTACACACCCAACGAAGTCAGCGCTACGCTTGATGTGCGTGAAGCCGGCTGGGCCGTCCTCAGCGATAATTGGTATCCCGGCTGGGTCGCTACACTGGATGGTCAACCGGTAGCAGTGCAACGCGCCGACTCCATCTTCCGCGCCGTCTCCGTCGCGCCCGGCAAGCACACGCTTGTCTTGCGCTTTGTCTCCCAACCGCTGCTGCTCGGCGGCCTGATCTCCGCCGTGACCGCATTGCTGACGCTGCTCGGCGGTCTGGGTGCCTGGGCTAGGCAGCGGCGGGCGACTAAACCGCACGGTGTGACATAATCCCCTCACCAGTACTAGTACCCGCACCAGTGGCGCAGATATTATAGTCTGTAGTTTTGACCCTAACATTGCCCGTAGGCTGTTCGCAAGCTGTGGCAGCGGCAGTGGTACGATCCTTGCGACCGGCTGCTTGGCAAGCGATTACTACACTTAATAGGCCGGCAGCAGCTAGGAGTTGGATCATGGATCTACGACGGATTGAGAACCCGCCCAACCGCTGGAAGGGCTTCGTGCTGGGGATCGGCGGCGGCATTGCCGGGTTGCTGGCAATGGGGATCTATTGGCAAGCGGTCACGGCGCTCACCGGGCAAGATCCGCGCAAAGCAGAAAATCAGACGGGACTGCACAACCTTGATGATATTGCCGTGATTGGTACGCATCACCAGCCCGACGAGTCCTCGACGGCCGCTATGGGCCGGCTGTTGGTCGTGGCGGTGACGGGCCGCGCGCCGTCGGCGGCCACGAAGGCGCTATTGAGTGAGCAAATCCATTGGGGCTATGGGACGCTTCTGGCCGGGCTGTATGGGGCGCTGCGCGCCGGCGCGGCACCGGATGCCGGGGGCGGGCTTGGCTATGGCAGCGGCCTCTGGCTTGTGGGGAGTGAACTTGCGGTTCCGCTACTCGGTTTAGCGGCCGGCCCGACAACGCAGCCCCTGGCGAGTCATGCCCACGCCCTCGGTGCCCACTTGACCTACGGGTTGATCACCGCCGGCACCACGCAGATCCTGTACCGTTTATTCTAAAGTGTGTTTGCCGGCTGCTTTACAGCACGCGCGCTTCACGTTTCGGCCTCACTCCGGCACCGGTCCTTGCAACGCCGCTACTAAGCGGTCATAGGTGTGGGCGGCGCGGGCCGGGTTAGTGACATCCAACGTGGTCAGCATACTCAGCCGCACCGGCAGCGCGTCGCTAACAGCGGCGATTTTGACCGGCAGCAGGCGATACTGCCCCTCCTGCACGCCCATCGTCTGGGCCATCACATTCTCAAAGTCGGCCATGTGGTCGCTCATGTAGCCCGGCGACAACACCACGATAATGCGCTTGGCTTGCGCGATAGCGCGTTCCATGCCCACAATGCGCGCTACACCGGGCTGCTCTACGTCACCCGACACCGCCACGCGCAGGCCGGCGGCTTGCAGCTTCGGCACCAACGTATCCCAGACCCAGGTGCTGTCCGGCTCCTGGTCCACATAGCTAACGTAGGCATCGTAGCGGTAGCCCTGTGTATCCTTTGGCACCGCACCTTTCTTGCCGCCCAGGTAGAGCGCCACCGGAAAGTTGTCTTCCAGTTCGGCCTTGAAGATCGGGTGCTGGTCGGCGTGATCGGCGGTGACGCGCGGCTGCACATACTCAAACACGTCGAAGATTCGCACGAGGCCGTCTTCACTGGCGATAGCGCCGCGCAGCCCGGCCAGCAGGTGGGTAGTGAATAGGCTATTAGCCGCGTTGGGTAGCACCCACGAGAACTCGTCGGATCGCGCCGCCGCCAAGATCGCGCGCCCTTTGCCGCTTTTGAGCGCCTCGTAATAGCTATCAGGCAGCCCGGCTTTAAGCGTCGGCGCAGTCACGTCCTTTGGCCGGCCGATGCCGCCGGCGTGGCAGCAGTCCATCAGCACTAGCAGTTTGCGCGCCGGGATCGCGGCGAGGGCTTTGGTGAAATCGGCGCCGGCTATGGCCGTCTGCGCGATGGCCTGATCGGTGGAGTAATCGGTGTCTACCGGTAGGATGTACTCGCCCGCATAGGGGCCGTCTTCGATGCGCCCGCCGTGGCTCGATAGGTAGAACAACACGGTTGCATCGGGCGTGCCGGCTTGCGCTAAGTCGGCCAACGCAGCCAGCAGACCGGCTTTGCCGGCCTCGCCGTCGCGTAGCAGGCGCACATTGGCCGCCGGATAGCCACCGACTTGCGGATCGGCCAACAGAGCCGCCATATCGCCGGCATCGGCCAGCACGGTCGGCGGCAGTACGGGAATGTTCCGGTAATTAGCGATGCCCACTACCAGCGCGTGGGCGTTGTCCATTGCGGGCATAGGGGCCGGCTCCTGTCTCGCGATTTCCTGCATCAAGCAGGGGGCGGTTCTGTTGCACCCCTTTCGCGTTGCGGTTCGGGGGTGGGAATACGGTCTGGTTTGCGGCTATGGTAGCAGGCCGACGCAGGCTTGTCAACTGCTTGACGGCCCAGCGCAATTTATGGTAGAATAGCCCTGCAAGATACCAATGGAACAGCCTCACGGCCCGACCTTTGCTATCGGCAATGCGGGTGTAACTCAGTTGGCAGAGTGTCTGCTTCCCAAGCAGAATGTCAGGAGTTCGAACCTCCTCACCCGCTCCCCCGTCTATTCCTAGCATCGGGCTAAACACACGGCTAAATTTCGACTTCCCCTAAACACTGTGCCTTTTTTGCGCCATTACTCCCCCTTATGTTACCAGCCGGACGCACGATGTCCGGTAGTAGATAGCGGGGTCTACCGCTATGTACCCTATAATGTACCCCATCTAAGTCGAAGCTCTGACCGTTTATTACTTTCACGCAAGGAGATCCTCATGTCACTCACGTTTTCGCCTGCTACTGCTTGCTCTGCTAGCTCTCGTTAGCTTCGGCTCTGGTCTCGTTAGTCAGGCTCAAACTGCCACGACTCGCTACTTTGCGCCTACGGGGCACACGGTGGGCGGTCTGTTTTTGCAATACTGGGACACACGTGGCGGCCTAGCCCAACAGGGTTATCCCTTGACCCAGCCGTTTCAGGAGAAGAGCGACCTAAATGGTCAGACTTACACCGTGCAGTATTTCGAGCGTGCGGTGTTTGAAGCGCATCCCGAAAACCAGCCGCCGTACAACGTGCTGCTCTCGCAACTGGGTACTTTCCGCTACAAAGCCCGCTACCCCAACGGCGCGCCCGATCAGAAGGCAGCTCCCGGCGGCACGCTGTTCAAGGAGACCGGCTTGCTGGTCGGCGGTAAGTTCCTGGCCTACTGGCAAAGTCATGGTGGGCTGGCCCAGCAAGGTTATCCAATCTCCAACGAGTTTCAGGAGAAGAGCGACCTGAACGGTCAGACTTACACCGTGCAGTATTTCGAGCGCGCGGTGTTCGAGGCGCACCCCGAAAATCAGCCGCCGTATGACGTGCTGCTCTCGCAGTTAGGCACGTTCCAACTGCGCCGGAAGTATCCGACGGGCGTTCCCGGTGGCGCGGATGCGACTGTTATTGTGCCGACTGCGGTAGTAACTGCGATCATGAGCGGCACTCCCACAACACAGCCGACTGCGGTAGTAACTGCGATCACAAGCGGCACTCCAGCAGCACAGCCGACTCCGGTCGCTAGCCGGACGGGCACCAACTGCGAAGATGTCGCAGCCTCCCGGAAAGCCGGTATCAGCCGTACCGGTGACATTGCCATTCGCGCGGTTCACGAGGTGCGCCCGGAATACGTGGAAATCGCTAATATGGGAAACGCTTCGATATCCCTGGCCGGCTGGACGCTGCGCGACAAAAACGAAACCGGCCAACATTACACCTTTGCTGCCGCCGCAGCATTGGCTGCCGGAGCTACGCTTCAGGTGTATACCGAACCCGGCCATCCCTACACGTTCAATTCGCTCAAAGACATCTGGAACAACTGCGGCGATGCGCTGGAACTGTTGAATAGTAGCGGCAATGTGGTAGCTACCTTCGCTTACGGCACCCACCTGCTCCCCTAGGAGCCGCCGTCAGCGCGGCGCATCTAGCAGAACCACCCGGTTGTGGCCGCTGTCGAGCAGGTAGAGCTGTCCACTGAGGCCGGCGGCCACGCCCACCGGGGTCAGCAGATGCAGTGGTGCGTCGGCGGCGGCGGGGAAGGGGCGGGCGGTGCCGGTTTGCGTGTCGAACAGCAGCAGGGCGTTGCCGTCGGGATCGCTGACCGCCAGCGTGGTCGGCCCCCAGGCGGCGAGCCGGCCGCCGCCACGGGAGCCACCGCCCGCCGTTAGCTTCCACTCCTGCGCGGTCGCGCCTGTGTCGTCAAAGCGTACCAAGCGTCCGAGCAGATCCACCGCGTACACTGTGCCGGCGGCGGTCACGGCCACATCCAGCGGCTGATTGGGCAGCGGCACGCCGCTCGTACCCTGGCGTAAGGCCAGCGGCGGCGTGCCGTCCAGCCGGACATGGACCACGCGCCCGTTGCTGGTATCGGCCACATAGAGGCTGCCGTCGGGTGCCCAGGTGAGGCCGGTGGCGGTGCCGATACCGGTTTGCGCGCGGGTTAGCCGCGTCAACAGCTTACCCCCACCGTCCAGCACGCCGATGTCGCCGCCCGCGCCGTCCAGCACCGCCAGCCGTCCGTCAAGAGTCGTCGCCAGGTCGCTCGGCCGGCTGAATGGGACCCCGCTGCCCCAGGTCGGGTCGGGCCGCCCGCCCGGCCCATAGACCAGTACCCGCTCATTGCCGAAATCACTCACCGCTACACGCCCATCGGGGAAGACGGCCACGCCGCGCGCCTCCGTCCAGGGCGGTGTGCCGATGATCTGCGGGCGGCCTTCCTCCTGTTGAGCCTCGGCCACCACATAGCGCGTGGGGAAGCCCGCCAGCCGGCTGAGGTAGGGAAAGCTGCGCTGGATCTTGAACCCTGCGTCGGGGATGTCGGTGATGCGGTAAATGTCGCTGGTCGGGTGGCCCCAGTGGCTCCAATTCCAGCCGACTTGCACCGCGCCGGTGCGTGCTTCCATCCACAAGCCGGCGGCCCAGCGCACGTTCTGGTGATCCATTTGGTCGGCCTTCGCCGCCAGCGCGAAGGCGGCGAGGACGACGGTCGTGGCGATGGAGTAGCCCCAGGCCGGCCGGCTCCAACGCGCCGCCCCGCGCACCACGAACAGGATCACGAACGGCAGGAAGCCGAGTAGGTAGCGCGCAAACACATCGCCGGTCAAGGCTGTGACGGTCCCATAAATCAGCAAGCCTAGTCCGTAGAACGCGACGCGGGGCGGGAGCGCCGCCCGCTGCCGCAACGTCGGTAGCCAATCGAGCAGTGCGTCGGCGATACGTGCCAGCAGCAGCACGCCGAGCACCATACCGACCACCCAGAGCGCGTGCCACGCTTCCGGGGTCCAGATTGGTTGCTGTGCATAAGCATACTCATCGAAGTCAATCCCAGTCTGGCGCAGGATGCTGCCGATCAGCCCAAAGGTATACTCCTCCTGCGGTATCGTCCAGGTTAGCGGGCCGATTTGAGCAGTGAACGGCGGCTCGGTTTGCGCCACCGCCGCATCGGGAGCCAGCGTGATCGTGCTGACGGCCCAGGCGAGGCCCACCGTGATGACGGGCACTAGCCACCAGCGGCGCCGCCGCAACGGCAGCGCCACCCAGGCGAACAGTGCAACAAAGGGTAGGAAGATGACGGTTCGCACGAAGAAGATGCGCGCCCACAGCGGCTTCCACATGAACGCCGTCGCTCGCCCCCCGGCACTCAACGCTGCTGCGTTGGACGGCACATTATGCCACCATAGCCACCAACCGCCGATGATCGCGCCAGGCACGAGCGCTGTCAGCACGAGCGCCGGCCAATTCGGGCGGCGCGTACGCCAGGCGTTGAGCAGCAGGTAGCCGCCGAAGGCCAACGGCACCAGCACGCCGAACTGCCGCATCAAGAATGCCCAGCCGGTAAGCAGCCCTCCCAGGACACACCATAGCACCGTACCTCGGCCAGGGGGTTGCGCCTTATAGCCCCGAATATAAGAATAAGCCGCCGCCAACACTAGGGCGAGGAAAGGCACGTCGGTCATGAACATATAGCTGAGTTGCAGCCACATCGGATTGCAGCCGAGCAGTACGGTGCCCAGCAGCGCCCCCGCCGGCGGCACGCCGAGTTCGCGCGCACAGCCGTAGAAGGCCGGCAATCCCAACGCCGCCAGTGCCAGCACGGAGTAGGTTAGGGTGGTGAAGCCAAAGCCCAGTACTTTGCACCATAGTGCGCCCCAAACGACTAAACCGACCAAGTTGGCCTGCGACATATCCGGCATCACGAAGACTCCGGTTTGCAGTAGCGTCCGCACGGAGCCGGCATAGAGGTAGTCGTCCAGCACCGGGTACTCGTGTTGCGGCGGCACCAGCAGCAGCACCGCCGCAAACGCCGCGAGGATCAGGGTGCAGTTGCGCCAATCGGTGCGCTGCCGGTCGCGGCGGGCCATGGGGGCGGGGGAGAGTCCCACCGGTGGTGGGATGGGGGGCGTGGGTGCAGCAGGGCGGCGGACCGGCCGCGTGGGCAGCGTAGAGGCCATGCGCCTATTATACTGCAACGGCGGCGCGGTTGACAGGCGCCGGAACGCCTTGCTATAATCGCCCATGACGTGGGTTTGATGCTTGGGCTACCTATTCTGGAGGACGGCTACCTAATGAGCGATGCACCCGCCGAAACTGTCCACCGCCTGCCGCAAGACCCAGTGCATCTGTATCAGTTGGCGCAAGGCCAGGATGCCTACTACAACCCGATGGGCTGCGGCGCGTTTTCGACCACCATGGCGCTCTCGACCTATGATCCCACTTTCGGTACTTCCGAGCACGTGCGGGCTGTCTTCGGCCAGATGATCAAGGTGCCGTTTTTCGGTGGTACGTTCGAGCATCAGAACGCCGCAACGGCGCGGCGCTTCGGCTACTTGGCCGACTTCTATATGCACGGCACCGTGGCCGATCTGGCCCTGGCGATTGATGCCGGTGCGCCGGTGATCCTGCTGGTTAATCCCGGCCTGTTCGGTTTGGGCCAGCACGACGTGCTGCTGGTCGGCTATAGCGAAGTGAACAGCGCGCCGTTGCACCTCTTCCTCGACAATACCGCCGTCGAAAGCCCCACGCAGCCGGCCCCGCCGGGCCTCGCCTATCCCGGCAACCAATTGCTAACTCTCACGGATCTGTCCGGCAAGTGGACCGGCGGTTTCACGCCCTTTTTCCGCGATGCCGCTACCCAGACCCGCTGGCGCAATCAGGCCCACCGCTAGCTAGAGAGTCCGCTTGCAACCGCCCGGCCTATCGGGTACAATAGAACCCAATGCCCGGCGGCCTACCGCCCGGCGTAGATTTGTGTCGGGGCCGCGAGACTGAGGAGGATTGTGGGTGCAGTTTATTCACGGTTTAGAAGAACAACTTTGGACCTTTCTGGAAACTCTCTACCACACGGTCGGTTGGTTCGGCGTGATCGTGATGATGGCGATTGAGAGCGCTTGCATCCCTTTGCCCAGCGAAATCATCATGCCGCTGGCAGGGGGCTACCTAGTACACGGCTGGGGCGATGTGTTTATTGCCGGGCTGGCCGGGGCCCTGGGTTGCACTCTTGGTTCGACGCTGGCCTACTGGGTGGGTGCGCTGGGCGGACGCCCGCTAATCGAAAAGTACGGCAAATATATCCTGCTCAACAAGCACCACCTGGATACTGCCGACCGCTGGTTTAACCGCTGGGGTGAGGCAACGGCATTCTTTTCGCGCTTGCTGCCGGTGGTTCGCACCTTTATTTCACTGCCTGCCGGCATTGCGCGCATGAACTTTCCAAAGTTCCTGATCTACACTTTCCTCGGCTCGTTCCCCTGGTCGTTCGCGCTGGCTTGGGCCGGCTGGACGTGGAATCCCCGCGCAGTGCGGGCAGCAATGCAACCTTATGATCTCCCTATTATTGGTATCATCCTGTTACTGGTAGTCGTGTTTGTCGTCATCCGCCTTCGCAACCGCAAGAACGATCCGCCGACGACTATGACCTCCGTGGGTGGCTCGCGCAGTAGCGTGGCGGCGCGCCGTCAATCGGATAATCCCGAAGTGCGCGTCAGCGTGAAGCCGGTGGCCCCGACCGACTCCTCGCGCCGCCGTAGCAGCCGCAGTTATCAGCCGCCAAGCAAAAATGGGCGCACGCCGCCTACCGGTCAGTAGGGATCGCCTGTGAGCGACCCCACCCTGGACGGGATCGGCGAACGTCTGCTGCGCGATCTGGAAGCGAAAAACAGCGCCCGTGAGCGCGCGCTGACTGATTCGCGCGCCACGATCCGCAACTGTGCCCAATCGATCCGCGCCACCCACCGAGGCGAGTTTGACTTGGCGCGGACCCTGCTGGCCCAAGCGGCAAGCGGTGTGAGTGCGACTCGTGTCGCGTTAGGCGCTACGCCGGATGTCTATTGGACCGGCTATGTGCAGGACGCGCAAAAGGAATTCGTCGAAGCCGCTATCCTGCTGGCCGTCGTAGCCGCCGATCCCTTGCCTGATCCTGCCACACTGGGCGTGGAAGCCGCGCCGTATCTGAACGGTCTAGGCGAAGCGGCGAGCGAAATGCGCCGCTATGTGCTAGACCAACTGCGGCAGGGCGAGACCGGGCGCACCGAAGCGATGCTGGGGGTGATGGACGACATCTACAGCCTGTTGGTCACGGTGGACTACCCCGATGCCGTCACCGGCGGATTGCGCCGGACCACCGATCTGGTGCGGAGCGTGCTGGAACGGACGCGCGGTGACTTGACTTTTGCCGTCCAGCAGCAAACGCTGACCCAGGCGTTGGCCGGCCGCTTGCCTGCGGATGTATCGCTCGGCGGCTATCATCCCTCGGCTCCGGCCCACGCCGCTTTCGACGAGCGTTAGCCGATGCCGTCCCGCCACCCCCCTACGCCGCTCAACGGCCCGGTGCCGCCCCTGCCGCACCGCCGCACCGCCTCCGGCTATATCGTGCGCGCTAGTGAACTAGGCCAATGGAGCTATTGTGAGCGCGCCTGGTGGTTGCGCTACATGGCGAAGGTGGAGCCGTCGGCAAGCGGGCAAGCGCGCCTCGCCGGTGGGCCTTTGCGCCACGCCGAGCATGGTCAGGGTGTCGCGTGGGCGGCGGCGCTGTGGCGCCTGGGCCTGATCTGTGCGGTATTGGCCGTATTACTTGCTGCTGCCTGGTTACTGGGCGCGGCCTTCATCCAGTAGGCAGAGACAAGGAGGTCTCTATGGTGCGGATTGGTATTGTGACCGATAGTACGGCCCATGTGCCCGATGAACTGGTGGCAAAATACGATCTACGGGTGGCGCATCTATCGGTGCTGTTCGGCAAACAGAGCGTGCGGGAACACGACATCAGCACCGAGGAATTTTTTCGCCGCGCCAAAGCCTCACCCACCTTGCCTACCACTTCGCAGCCGACCCCCGACGAGTTTTTGCGCGTCTACCGCGATCTGGCGAAAGACCATGACAGCATCGTAGTCGTCACGATGTCGCACAAGCTGAGCGGCACGATTAATTCGGCGCGTTTGGCGGCCGGCCTGATCGCCGACGAAGGGGTGAAGATCACGGTTGTAGACACGCTCTCGGCCTGGATGGGCACCGGCATGATGGCGATTGCGGCCGGACAAGCCGCGCAAGCCGGTAAATCGCACGAAGACTGCGTGGCACTAGTCGAAGATTTAGTCAAACGGATGCAGATCCTGCTTGTGGTGGACACGCTAGAGTACCTGCAACGCGGCGGCCGCATTGGCGGCGCGCAGGCCATGATCGGCACGATGTTGCAGATCAAGCCGGTGCTGACAGTGCGCGATGGCCTGGTGCAGCCGTTGGAACGGGTGCGAACCAAGCGCAAAGCGGTGGAGCGAATCGTAGACATCCTGGCGGACCATGTGAAAGACCAGTCTTATACCGCCACGGTCGGCTACACCACCACACCGGAAGAGGCCGAACAGTTGCGCGACACCATCCGTCGCCGTGCGCCCAACGTGCGCGAGTTTTATATCAGCCCGGTCAGCCCGGTGGTGGCGGTGCATATTGGGCCGGGGGCGCTGGGCCTGGTCTACTACGTCAACCCGCCGGATGCCGGCAAATAAATAGGAGGAGTGGCCTGTCATGCCCCACCTCGCTCATTTCATTCGTATCGCTGCGCCGGTGGAGCGCGTGTTTGCCTTTCTAGCCGACCCGACCAACATCCCTCGCATCCAAACCGAGTTCCGTAGTGTGCGCCTGCTCACACCGCAGGCGCAGGGGCTAGGAGCCGGCATTGAAGCGCACGGCACCTTTCGCGGCCTGCCTCTGACCGCTCAGATGCAGATCGTCGCCTTCGAACCACCCCAGCTGTTGGTCAGCGAGAGCAGCGGCATGGTGCAAAGCCGCACCACCTGGCGGGTCGCCGCTGACCCTGATCCTGCTCTCACCACGGATGCCGCCCTCCTTACTAGCTCATCGCCCCTTGCACCGGGCAGTCGCGTCACCCTCAGCATTGACTATACCGTAACCATCCCCGGCCTCGCCCTGCTCGGCTCTCTCGTCCAACGCGACCTCGACAGCATGACTATCGCGGCGTTGCGGCGGCTCAAAGAGTTAGTCGAAAGTGAAAAGTGGAGGGATCATGGTTACGGCGGAGCGGTTTGAAGATTTGCAGACTTGGCAAAAGGCGCGGGCGCTAACAGCGGCGATTTATGGTGCAACCCGGCACGGTGCATTCGCTAAAGATTTTGGTCTTACTAACCAAATACAACGTGCTGCTGTCTCTGTCATGTCCAACATTGCGGAAGGATTTGAGCGTGGCGGCTTGCCGGAGTTTCACCATTTCCTGAGCATTGCTAAAGCCTCATGTGGAGAGGTGCGCTCTCAGTTGTATATTGCCCTGGATGTAGGATATCTGGATGCGGATCAGTTCCGCAGCCTTTCAATGCAGGCGGAAGAAGTCAGTAAAATGCTTGCGGGCCTCCGCGACTCTGTTGAGCGAAAGCGAGTAGCGCAACAGAAACCCAGCCCACGCTCCAGATCCAGCTAATATCAGATGTCACGCTCCTGAAACCTCAGAGCCTTTGTGCCTCCTCACAAGCAATCGCTTTCAACTTTTCCCTTTCCCCCTTCAACTTTCAACTTTTCCTTTTCTCCTGCGTATATAGTATTATGGACCCAATGAACACGCTTCCGGCCACACCATTGATCGGCATTATTCGTGACCGCATCCGCGCGGCGGGCGGGCGCATCTCGTTTGCCGAGTACATGGATCTGGCCTTGTACCACCCTCAGTACGGCTATTACAGTGCGGGTGTGGTGGCGCTGGGGCGGGAGGGTGATTTTACCACGTCGCCGGAGGTGGATCCGGCCTTTGGCGCGGCGTTGGCGCAGTTTGCCCGGCGCTGCGATGCTGCGCTGGACAGCCCGGCGCGCTTCCTGCTGGCCGAGCATGGGGCGGGATCAGGGCGGCTGATGGTGGATCTGCTGACGGCATTAGGAACGGATGGCGCACGCCTTGCGGCGCGGTTGGACGCGGTGATCGTGGAACGCAGTCCGGCGCTGCGGGTGCGGCAGGCGGCGACACTGGCGGCGGCCGGCTATGCCGATCGCGTGCGCTGGGCCGACACGGCGACAGGTACCGGGCTGGTGTTCAGCAACGAATTAGTGGATGCTTTCGCGGTGCATCGGGTGGTGTGGACCGCTGTGGGTTGGACCGAGCTATATGTGGCGCTGGATAGCAACGCGCGTTTGGTGGAGGAACAGGGGCCACTGTCCGATCTAGCGCTCGCTACCTACTTTACCGACCTCGACATCCTGCCGCCACTCGATCAACCCTGCGAGGTGAACTTGGCCGCGCCGGCTTGGCTGCGCGGCGTGGCGGCGGGTCTGGATCGTGGCTTTGTGCTGACTATTGATTATGGCGACAGTGCGGCTCGGCTCTATAGCGTGCTGCGTCCGCAGGGCACCTTGCTCTGCTACACGGCGGGCCGCGTGACCGACGACCTGTATAGCGCGCCGGGGCAGCAGGATATGACCGCGCACGTAGATTTCACCACCCTGGAGTGTACCGGCTACACGCTAGACCTGGAGACGGTGGCGGCGACGCGGCAAACGGCGTTTCTCGTCGGTCTGGGCCTAGGGGAGGCGATTGCCGCTGTGAGCACGCGCGTACCCGGCGACCGGCCGGCCTACGAGGCGGCCTTGGCGCGCCGGGCGCGCCTGTTTCGCCTGATCGATCCTGATGGGTTGGGCCGCTTCCATGTGCTGGTGCAGGCTAAAGGCGTGCCGGCCGCCCGCCACGCGATCCTGGCGGGGCCGGGGTGACGGCGGCCTTGCCCGCGCACCGCGCGCAGTGGTGCAACGCCTGCGGCACCACCCTAGTCGCCCATGATATGGTGCGCTTGAGCATGGGCGGCGACGACCCCACCGCGCATTACTACTGCGCGGCCTGTGCCGGTCGTATCCTGCGCTGCGCGGTCTGCGACTTGGCGCTGGATACGCGGACGGGACCACTCTACGCGCTGGGCGGCGCGGCACGGCGGCTCTATTGCCCGGCCTGTTGGGCGCGCCCCCACTGCCACGCCTGTGGGCGACCCGTCGGGGCACAGTTCTACCGCCGCCCAGATGGGCGCGTGTTCTGCAACGGCTGCCATACTACTGCCGTCTACGATCCCGGCGCGGCCGAGCAGATTTACGCCCGTATCCGCCGCAGCGTCGCAACCGTGCTAGGAATGGAGTTAAATATAGGGGCAACCTTGCATCTGGTCAACCGCACCCAACTGGCGGCGTTGCGCGCCGGGGCGGGAGCCGACCTCACCCCCCAATCCTCTTCCCTAAGAAGGAAGGGGGAGTCTACGTCGTCCAACACCCCGCCTTTTGTGGGGGGGGGGTTGGGGGAGCAGGCGGACGGCGGGCCGGATTTAGTGGGGCTATTTGTCCATGCCGGGCGGCTGCGGGCCATCTATGTCGAATATGGACTGCCGCGTATCTTCTTTAGCGAAGTGCTGGCCCACGAATATGCCCACGCCTGGCAGGCCGAAAACGCGCCGCTGCTGGCCGACCCGGAACTGCGCGAGGGCTTTGCCGAGTGGGTGGCCTATAAGACGGTCGAGAGTTGGGGTTGTCGCCTGCGCCTGAATCGTTTCCAGGCGCGGCAAGATGAGTATGGAGCCGGGTTGCGCCGTATGCTGGGCTGGGAAGCCGCCGCCGACGTGGCCGGGGTGTTAGAGCGCGTTAGGCGCGAAAGGTGAAACGCGATGCCCGATGAAGTCACGCTGCAATGTCGCCTGAATACCCAAGCGGTGCCTGCGTCCAGCGAACCCCGCTTGGTCTACCTGGTGGTGGATGTGCGCCCGGCGGCCAACCTCGGTATGCGCTCGGTGCCGGTTAACCTCGGCATCGTGCTGGACATCAGCGAGTCCATGCGCCTGCCGGTCCTCAGCCAGGCGCAGTTTCAGGAGTTGGCGCGGTTAGGCCATGTCAAAGAGGTGATCGCCGACGGCATTCCCGTCTGGACTTTCCCGCATATCCCTGACCATATCCGCCGCGCCGCGCCGTCCAACCTCGACGCGGTGAAGCAGGCGTTGCGCGAGGCGGTGGGCCATGTGGAAGCAGGCGACCGCTTTTCGCTGGTAGCGTTTGCCGGGCGGGCCGAGGTGCTACTGCACGGCCTTAGCGGCGCGGAGAGTGCCCGCATCCCCGAAGCAGTGGAGCGGCTGGATGCGGTGCGTCTGGGTGATGAGACGGATATGGCCTCCGGTATCTCAGCGGGTTTAGCCGAACTCCAGGTCGGCGCCGGTGACAGTCTGATCAGTCGTATGATCGTGCTGACCGATGGTTTCACGCGCGATCCTGATACAGTGGCCGGGCTGGCCCGCCAGGCCAAAGCGGCCGGCGTGGCTGTCAGCACGGTCGGGGTGGGTAGTGAGTTCAACGAGCGACTATTAGTCGCGATGGCCGACGAGAGCCAGGGCAACGCTTACTTGGCCCCGGAACCAAAAGACATCCCGCCTGCCTTCGCCAAAGAACTCGAAGCCGTGCAGTCCATCAGCGTGCGCCGGTTGGTTGTCACGTTGCGGCTGAGTGCAGGCGTGGAACTGCGTCGTGCCCATCGTATTCGCCCGGTGATCAGCACCCTGCGCGACGTGGAGATCCAGGACCGTACCGCTACATTCGACCTGGGCGATCTGGCCGCCGATGCGCCGCCCGCGCTGCTGCTTGAATTGATCGTACCGACACGCGCCGCCGGCAGCTTCCGCATTGCCAATGTGACGCTGGCCTACGACGTGCCGGGACCGACCGGCACCACCGGCGCGCAAGCCCGCAGCGATGTGTTGCTCGATTTCAGTGCCTCCGGCATGGGTGCGCTCGACCCGCAAGTGATGAACACCGTCGAAAAGATCAGCGCCTTCAATCTGCAAACCCGCGCGCTTGATGAAGCCGCCGTGGGCAATATCGCCGGCGCGACCAGCAAGCTGCGCCAAGCTGCCACACGCCTGCTTGACATGGGTGAAACCGACTTAGCCCAGGCCGCCGGCGCGGAAGCGGACAAGCTGGAACAGGGCGGCCAGGTCTCCGCCGAGGGCGCGAAAAAACTGCGCTACGATACGCGGCGGCTGACACAGCGGCTGGAGTAGGCGATGCAGCCCGCGCTTCGCTTTGGCCGCCCGCTGCTACGCTACGGGCAGGTGGGTTCTACCAACGACTTGGCCCGCGCGGCGGCACGGGCGGGTGCGGCGGAGGGTTGGTTGGCGCTGGCGGAGGAGCAGGTGGCCGGACGCGGGCAACGCGGGCGGATGTGGCTGGCTCCGCCGGGCAGCGCGATCCTGGCTTCCTTGTTGCTGCGTCCCCACACTCCGCCCGCCGAGATGTTCGCGCCAACGATGATCCTGGGGTTGGCGATCCAGGCGGCGGCGCGGGCCTGGGGTGCCCCCGCTGTGCTGAAGTGGCCGAACGATGTACTGTGCCGCGGGCGTAAGCTGGCCGGGGTATTGTGCGAAGCGGCGATGGCCGGGGGGCAAACCGAATGGATAGTGGCCGGCTTTGGGGTCAACATCGCATTCGACCCAGCGGTGGTAGGTTTGAGTGACGTAGCGACTAGCTTGCACGCCGAGATCGCTGGGCCGTCGCCTGACAGGGCGGCCGTACTGGCGTGTATCCTGGCTGAAGCGGAGGCGCGCTACGACCGCTGGCAGGCGGGCGACTACACGACGATCTGGACTGAGTGGCAGGCCGCGCTGATCACGCTGGGGCAAAGCGTGGCGATTGACTCCGGTGACGGTTACCTCGTGCGCGGGACTGCCGTGCGCGTGGCCGCCGACGGCGCGCTGGTGCTGGCAACCGCCGGCGGTGAACAGCGCGTGGTGACGGGCACAGTGCTGGTCTGAGTGCCAAGTGCGGCCGCAGCTGTGCAACCTTTAGCCCTGTAACTGCGTTATTGGTGTATGAGTGGCCGATTTCTGACGGAGTACGGCTGCTTATGGTATAATACAGGAGCTAGGGGATGCACTGTCACCTAATATATGGCGGGGCAGCACCGATCACCGTAGGCTGAAGGATATGCTGATGAGCAGCGACGTGCCGCGCGGAAAAGACTTTCCGCTCCTTCCACTCAAGAATGTTGTTGTATTTCCTCGCACCCTTGTCACCCTCACGGTGGGCCGCGCCCGCTCGATTCGTGCCCTGGAAGAAGCGTCGGGTCGCGACCGCCGCTTGATTGTGGCGACCCAACGCGCCGGGCAGGCTGATGAGCCGGAAGCGGAGGATATTTACGAGATCGGGACGTTAGTTGAAATAGCGCAAGTGCAGCGGCAGGCCGACGGTAATCTGCAAGTCAACGTCGAAGGCTTGCGCCGTGTCCGCGTGGCCGGCTATGGGCAAAGCGACCCCTTCTTCATCGTTCAGGTGGGCGATGTGGCCGAGCAGTTGGGTAGCGGCCCCGTCGTGGAGGCGCTGATGCGCCATCTGGTCGAGCTGTTCAGCCGTTATGCTGCCATGAACAGCAAAGTGCCGGCTGAGGCGGTGGAAACCGTCCGTGCTGTACGCCATCCCGGCTACTTGGCCGACTTGTTGGCCGCCCATGTGGTGCCCGATGCCCATGAACGCCAGGCCATCCTGGAACAAATGGACCAGATCGAGCGGCTCGAACATGTCGGCGCGGTGCTGACCGGCGAACTGGATGTGCTGGAGCTAGATCAGCGTATCCGCAACAAGGTGCGCTCGCAGATCGACAAAAACCAGCGCGAGTTTTACCTGCGTGAACAGCTCAAGGCGATCCACGACGAACTCAGCGGCGAAGGTGGCAATGAGCTGACTGAACTGCGCGAGAAGCTAGAGGCCAAAGGGCTGCCCGACGAGGCGGCGGCTAAAGTCCGTAAAGAGATCAATCGTCTGGAGCGGATGCCTTCAGCCTCACCGGAAGGCACGGTGATCCGCAACTACATTGATTGGATTCTAGCGCTGCCCTGGACGGAACGGACCACCGACGTGCTGGATACCGCCGTGGCCGAGCGGGTGCTGAACGAAGATCACTATGGACTGGATAAGATCAAAGAGCGTATCCTGGAGTTTCTGGCCGTGCGTCAGCTAACACAGGCGGCGCTTGCCGGCGGCGCGGCCGGCGATCCGCCGGGGGATAGCGATGCTTCCGGCAAGGGACCCAATCCCGCCTCGCCTGCCGAGCGTAAGCGGCGCCTGCTCAAAGGGCCGCTACTCTGCTTCGTCGGTCCACCGGGGGTGGGCAAGACCAGCCTGGGACAATCTATCGCCGACTCGATGGGCCGCCACTTTGTGCGAATCGCGCTGGGCGGGGTCCACGATGAGGCGGAAATCCGCGGCCACCGCCGCACCTACGTGGGGGCGATGCCGGGGCGTATCATCCAGGGGATGAAAACCGCCGGCACACGCAATCCACTCATCCTGCTGGACGAGATCGACAAACTCGCCAGCGACTATCGGGGCGACCCGGCTTCAGCCTTGCTCGAAGTCCTCGACCCGGAACAGAACTGGAACTTTAACGATCACTATCTGGACCTGCCCTACGATCTGTCCGAGGTGCTGTTTATCACCACCGCGAACAATCTCCACGCCATCCCGCGCCCGTTGCGCGACCGTATGGAGATCATCGAACTGAGCGGGTATACCGAAGACGAAAAAGCTCAGATCGCTCGACGGTATTTGCTGCCGCGCCAGTTGCAGGCCCACGGCTTGACGCCCGGCGCGATTGAAATCCCGGAAAAAATCTTGCGCCTGATCATCCGCACCCATACCCGCGAGGCCGGGGTGCGCGATCTGGAACGCAAGTTAGCGGCGATCTGCCGCAAGGCGGCCCGCCGCGTGGTGCTGGGACGCACCACGCGCGTGCGGGTGACGCCGCATAACTTGGAAGAGTTTCTCGGTCCCGGCCGCTTGGCCGGGGAACTGGAGTCGCTGGGACTGGCCCAGATCGGGGTGGCGCTGGGGTTGGCTTGGACCGAACACGGTGGCGAATTGCTGCCGGTGGAGGTGGCGACCATGCCGGGCCACGGCAGCCTGACCATCACCGGGCGGCTGGGCGATGTGATGCAGGAGTCGGCTCGGGCCGCTCTGAGTTACGCCCGGTCGCGCGCCGGGGCACTGCACATTGATCCCGACTTTCAGGAGAAAACCGATCTGCACATCCACCTGCCGGAAGGGTCGATCGCAAAGGACGGACCTTCCGCCGGTATCACGATGGCCGCTGCCCTGGTGTCGGCGCTTACCCGCCGACCGTTGCGCCATGATACGGCCATGACCGGCGAGATTACTTTACGCGGACGGGTGTTGCCGATTGGCGGCTTAAAAGAGAAAGTGTTGGCCGCGCATCGTGCCGGCATGAAGCGCATCATCGCCCCGGCAGACAACCGGCGCGATCTGCTTGAATTGCCGCGTAACGTGCGCCGTGAGTTGGAGTTCCTGTGGGTGGAGAACATGGACCAAGTGTTGGAGGCGACATTCGCCCTCGACGCAGGGATCGGTGATGCCCCGGCCGTGGTGCCGAGCGCAACCGCCCCCGCCCCGGCCCCCGCTCCGGTCCCGTTGGAGCCGGCGGGCGTGCCGGCTGCCGCGCAACCGGACCTCCAGCCATCCGCCTAACCCAATTGCCCTCCGGCCCCAGCCGGATTAGCGGCCTCGCAGCGATTATCTACTTGATGCAGAGACCCAGCACAATGCTATTGGCCTAGCACGCAGCCCGATGCCAGTGGGCCGGCGTGCTAGATGTGTTGTGGGCGGATTGCTCCGTCCGGCAACCTCAGCCTGTCACGGCGACCTACGATGTGACCCCATCGGCCTGTCGGCGTGTCTCTGCGCTACTTATTACCAAGAATTGGATACTTAACCTATGTACAGACGAGACCGATCCGGGCGTGGCTATGACCGCGACCGCCGGGACGACCGCCGGGACGACCGTTTGGTGGCGCCGCCGCGTGAAGTGCGCGATGATCGCGCCGCCGAACGTGCCGGCCTGCATTGGGTGCGTGTGGATATGCACCTGCACACCCCTGCCTCCTCCGACTACCGCGACCCGGAAGGCACCTACCTCAAAATCCTGCAACGCGCCGAGGAGCGCGGCCTGGATATTATCGCCCTGACCGACCATAACAGTGTGCAGGGCTATGCCCAGATGCTCGAAGAGATCCGCACCCTCGAAATGCTGGAGGCGCGTGGACGGCTGAACGACGAAGAGACGACCGACCTGGCGGAATATCGCCGCTTGCGTGAGACGCTGCTGGTGTTACCCGGCTTCGAGTTCACCGCCACGTTCGGCTTTCATATCCTGGGCCTGTTTCCGCCGGGCACCTCGCTGCGGAAGCTGGAACTGCTGTTGCTGAAGCTGGATGTGCCGGAGCACAAGATGCTGGCCGGCGCGCCCGATGCCGGCCCAACTAGCGATGTGATCGAAGCCTACGAAGCGATTCACGAAGCCGGCGGCCTAGCGATTGCCGCGCACGCCAATTCCTCGAACGGCGTGGCGATGCAGGGCTTCAACTTCGGCGGCCAGACCAAGATCGCTTATACACAGCACGTTGCGCTAGCCGCGCTGGAAGTGACCGACCTGGACCAAGCCGGGCGGCGCACCACCGAGTCGTTTTTCAACGGCTCGAAGCCCGAATACCCACGCCGAATGCACTGTATTCAAGGTAGTGATGCGCACAGCATTGACAAAGAGCCGGGCGAGGGTGCGAATAAGCGCCTGGGCGTGGGTGACCGCTGCACCGAACTGCTGCTGCCGGCCCCGACGTTCGAAGCCATGCGTGCCCTGTTCGCCGGCAACGATTTCGACCGCATCCGTCCCTACCGGCCCGGCCAAGTGGCGGCCTACGATTTTGTGCGCCAAGCACGTTCGCAGGGACCCTCTATCGTGCAGGCGTTCCACGAGCGCGCTTCGACCAAGACCACCCGCACCCGTGGGGTGCTGAAAGATGTGGCCGCGTTCGCCAACACCAACGGCGGCACGATCTATCTCGGCGTGAGCGCGGATGAAGCCGTGCCGGTGCGCGGCGTGGATAGCGTAGAAGAGACGACGACCATGCTGCGCCTCGATATCCAACGCAGCATTGTGCCGCCGCTCGACGTGACCTTTACCACGCAGATGAGCGAGAGTCGCCCGGTGGTGTTGCTCCAGGTGCCGCGCGGGGGCGACCGGCCGTATATGTTCGAGACGGCGGGCCAGATTTATATCCGTCAGGAGAGCGAGAGCGTGCCCGCCACACGCGACGACATTGTACGCTTGGTGCTGGAAGCGCACGGCGAACGCACAACCGCAGAACTAGCTGCCGCCGCGCTCTCCGTGCCGGAAGAAGAGAGCGCCGCCGCCGCCCAGGCGCTGTCGGAGGCCGAATTGCTGAGTGACGAGATGGTGGAAGATGCCCTCACCGGCAGTTCAGTACCGGTAGACTTGGCCCATCGCCGTAAGCGCCGCCGCCGCCGAGGTGGCGACCGGGCCGCCACTGGGGTGCCGGAGACGGAACTTGAGGCGGAGACCGACGAGGACGACGAGCCGGAGGCCGTGGCCGCGTGGACTACCACGCCCGCCTGGGAAGGGCCGGAAGACGCGCCGGCAGCAACAACGGCAGATCGCGCCGCCGCCGTCACTAGCGCCCTCACCGACTTCGATCTCACCGCCGACCCCGCCGTGGAGCCGGTGCCGGCCGAGGAAGCGCCTTCTGAAAGCGCACCGGCGCGGCCGGGGCGGCGTGGCCGGGGGCGCGGCCAGGGTAGCGAGACCGCAGTAGCCGAAGCCGCCGCGCTGTTGGCCGCGACGCAATGGCAACCGGAACGCGCCGCCGTGCCGGAACCGCAGCCGGTCGCTGAACCGCTGATCGCGGTGCCCTTTGCTGAGACAACACAAGCCCCACCGCTGGACGTTGCGCCGGAACCGACCGTTGAAGCACCGCGTGTGCGGCGTAAAGGCGTACTCTACCAGATCCACCGCAACGATTTGGGCGAGCCGGAGGTGGGCAACGCCGCGCGCGAACGTCGCGCCGGGCTGTATGCCGACCGGGCCGGACAACTGCTCGACGCGGATGTGCGGGCTGCCAACCCACAAGGGATGTTCGAGCTAGAGCGTAATCAGCTTTGGCAGCCCGATGGGATGGAACCGGCCTTGCCCGCAGGGCTGACTGCCCGCCGTCGCTCGCCCTCGCTGCTGAACGATACGGTGCTGAACGCCAAGAGTGGGCCGGGTGGGCTGTTCCAATCAGCGGCGGAGTTGGCCCCGCCGGCTCCTACACCCGCAGCGGCTCAGGAGCCGGCAGCGACAGCGGACCCCGCCGTGCCGCCCGCGCGCACTGGGCGGGGAGGACGCGGGCGTGGTAAGGTGGCAGTAGCGGCGGCTGCGCCTGCCCCAGCGGAAGCAGAGATCGCGCCCACAGGGGCGACTCCTACACCCGTTGCCGTTGTGCCCGCCCCGACCGCAGTGCCGATCATCGCCGAGGTTGCGCCGGGTATTCGGACGCTACCCGGCGAGAAACTGTCGGGCGCGCGAATGCGTGCCGGTGCGGCTTCGGCCGTCGCACCGCTTGCCCCCCCTCTGCCCACCCCGCCTGTCACATCGGCTCCTCGCACACGCGGGGGACGCGCAGGTGCAGCGGCGGCTTCTGTCCCACCGGAGACCGGCACCGGCCCCGTGGCAGCACCGATGCCGCCGGCTAAACCAGGTGCGCCGACGGTACCCGCACCGCGCACCGGCGTGGAGGTGGTTTCGACCGAGAACCGCAACGGCGTGCCCTATCACTCAATGCGCGACCTGCGGAACGGCAGCGTGGTGCATAACGTCACACGCTACTCGGCGCGGCGGCTGTGGTACTATGCTATCATGCGCCATGAAGCGGGTGCGCCTGATCCGGCGGAAATCATCTGGTCGGGCGAGGTGGGCCTGTGGCACCGCGTCAAGCGGGCCAACGTGCTGCGCTACGACCTAGTGAGCCGTGAGCCGGACGGCAGCCTGCGGCTGTACTATGGTGTCACTGAGGACGGCATCAGCGGCCCCTGGCGGGCCATTGATCTGAACGCGGGCGACATTGAGCAGTCCGAGGGCGACGGTGACTGGGGCTAAGGTGGAGCCGGACAGTGAACTGTTAGAAGTAGAAATCGTGCGCTCCAGCGGGCGGGTGAAAACCGCGACCGCCCGCTGGGCCGTACCCGGCCAAAAGGTGATCGTGCGTCTGCCTGCCGGCCTGGAAGCGCACGAAGAACACGACCTAGTTACCAAACTGGTGGGCAAAGTGCGCGCCGGTGCCCGCCGCCGCGATCTTAATCGTGAGGGCAAGCTGCCGGCTCGTGCCGAAGAACTGAACCGCCTCTACTTCGGCGGCAAACTGCGTTTGGCGGCGATTGAATGGGTCACGAACCAGCAGGGGCGTTACGGCTCCTGCACGCCCGACCTGCGGACCATCCGCATCTCCGACCGTGTGGCGACCATGCCCGGCTGGGTGCAAGACTATGTGCTGGTCCATGAACTCGCCCATCTGATCGAAGGCAACCACTCGCCCGCCTTTTGGCGGCTCGTCAATCGCTACCCCTTGGCCGAACGCGCTCGTGGCTATCTCATCGCGCTCGGCTTGGAAGGCATGGACGGACCAAACGCGGAGTAATGCTGAGTTCTGAATTACGGATAATGCGCCGGCACTAGGCAGGCGGAAAGGGTAACTCATGGCAACGGCGAAATCCTCTACTCCCGCCCCCGCTCCCATCCGCCTCGGCGTAATCGGTGCGGGGTTGGCCGTGCGGTTGCTGCACTGGCCGGCGTTGCGGCGCTTACCGGAGCATTTCCAACTGGTGCAACTGGCCGACGTGGACCGTGCGGCGGCCGAGGAGACGGCGCGCTTGGTCGGTGTAGACCCAGGGGCGGTCACAATAGATTATCAAGAGGTGCTGGCGAACCCGCAGGTGGAGGCGGTATTGATTTCGCTACCGATCCACCTCAACGCGCAAATGATCTTGGCAGCGGCGCAGGCGGGCAAGCACGTCTTGTGTGAGAAGCCGCTGGCGGCCAATCTGGAGCAAGGCCGCGACCTGGTCCGCACGCTCGACAGCGTGCCGGTGACGGTTGCTATCGCCGAAAACTTCCACTTTCGCCCCGATCTGGCCCAAGCACGCCGCTGGATGGACGAAGGGCGCATCGGGCAACCCTTTCTGATCAGTGCCGAAGGGATGTCTTGGAGCGACCCCACAATCGGCTTTGCCGGCACGCCCTGGCGCCAAGATGCCCAGTATCGCGGGGGCGTGCTCACCGATGCCGCTGTGCATCATGCTGCCGGGTTGCGTGTGCTAGGCGGTGATGTGGAACAAGTGCAGGCTTTCATCAAAGATGTGCATCCGGTTATGGGCGGCCCCGATACGCTGGTGCTGAACCTGCGCTTCCGCAACGGTATTCTGGGCAGCTTGGTCTTCAGTGGCGCGGCGAAGGGCACCAAAGGCGAGTTTTCCAGCTTTCGTATTTTCGGCAGCGCCGGCATGATCCTAGTAGACGAGCGGGAAACCCAGTTGTTCCACCCCACCGATGCGGCGGGCAACACCGCCGAGGTGGCCGAACGGGTGGCGCATGAGCCGGGAGCCGACTACTACGCTGAGTTTGTGGACTTCGCCGCCGCTGTGCGCGAGGGTCGTCCCCCCCATGTGCCGCCGGCGGAGGCGCTGCGCGACTTTGCGATCATCATGCACGCGCTGGACTCGGCCGAGAGCCGCAGTGTGGTGCTGCTGTAGCATGGACCCGGAGCAAGTGCGCCGCCGGCGGGCCGCCTGGCAAGCCGCTGTCGCTAAGGACGGGCCGTTCGCTTACGGCACCGTAGTCGAACAGTACCCACTGGATGGGCAACTGTGCCCGCGCTGTGAAGCGCCGGTGCTTTGGGACGCGCGCCGTTGGCAATGCCCGGCCTGTGGCGCGCTACCCCCGCCCGCCGAGCAACCCGGCGGCCGGCACGCCCAGCCGCCGGCGGGATCGCCAGGAGAGATCGTGTGAGTAACACCGCCCGCAAACGCGCCCTGTTGATCGGCATCACGCAATACGGCTGGTCACACGCCTATGCCCCGCCTTTTGACCTGGTTGGGCCGGCCGCCGATGTAGCGGAGCTGGCTGAGGTGCTGCAAACGCACTACGGCTTCGCGCCCGCCGATCTCACTATCCTGCATTCCGAGCCGGGCACCCCGCCCGACCGCTTGCCGACAGGGGCCAATATTCGGCACGCGTTGGAGGAGCTGATTGCCGCCGCGGGCCCCGACGACCCGGTACTGGTCTACTACAGCGGGCACGGATCGCAGTGGCCCGACCCTAGCGGCGCAGAGACTGACGGCCTGGACGAGGCGCTGGTGGTCTACGATGCACGTGATCCGCAGGCTGTCGCGCCGCCGCAAGGCGACTGGCTTGATAAGGATCAGCACAGCTACTACGAACGCCTCGCCGTCCGCACTACCCACTTGACCGTGATCTACGACTGCTGCCACTCAGCCACCGGCACACGCGCCGATGATTCGGCTACCGGCTTGGTCGCCCGCCAGTTGGAGGCTGACCTGACCCCCCTGTCCCCTGCCCTCCGCAGTGAAGGAAGGCGAGACGACTTCTCCCCGCACGCTATAGGGGCGGGGTTGCCGGCGGCGAGGATGGTCGCCGCCGGTAACGCGGCTGCAACCGCTCCCGACGCAGCACACAGCGCCGCCTTTGGCCCTCCGCACTACGTCATGCTGGCTGCGTGTCGAGCCGACGAGCGTGCTTATGAGGGCACGTTGGCGGCGGCAGATGCCTGCTGGCCGGAGGAACAGGTGGCGGTGGGCCGCACGGTGGGGCTGTTCACGTACTTCTTGCTGCGGGCGCTGCGCCATGCGCCGGCCGCTACCTATGCTGATCTGTTGACGCTGTTGCGTGACGGCGTGAGCATGAAACAGGCGACGCAACACCCGCAAGGCGAAGGTCCGCTCGACCGGCAACTGTTCGGCGGCGCGACGCGCGCGGTGGACTGGCTGCCGGTCACCGAGGCAACGCCGTCAGGCGTGACGTTGGGCGCAGGTAGTGCACATGGCCTGGTTCCCGGCACGGGCATCGCCGTTTATCCTAATCCAACCGCCACGCCCGATGCGCCCTTCAGCGGCGAAGTGCCGCTAGGCACGGCGACCGTGGCCCGCGTCTATCCGCTCGCAGCGACCGCGCTGTTCGACAGCCCACCCGCCGGTGTGCTGTCGGCTCATGTCCGCGCTTTGGTTGTGCGGCCTGTTTACACGGGGCGACAACTGCGCGTCGCGGTGGCGGGGGACGCCGGCGTGCCGGCGGAGGCGATTGCCGACATCGAAGCGGCTGTCGCCGCCGGTGTGCTGCTGCAACTGGCGACGGATACGCCCGATGTGACCATCACGGTGGGAACAGACGCGATCCGCTGCCGGGTTCATGCTTCGGCTCCCGACGGCTATCCCTTGCCGACCCCCGCCCCTGCACCGTTGCTTGGTCAGTCGCCGATCACCGACGGGACCGACCCGGCGGCGCAGATCGGCGACCTCCGCACTCAGAACCTGGAAGGGTTAGCGCGCTTTCGTGAAGGTTTGACGCGCAGCAATCCGGCGGCAACCCTAGCACGGGCAGTGCAGGCGCGCCTACTACCGCTCGACGGTGGCCCGACCGGTAGCGGTGAATTGGTCCTGGCACCCTATAGCCGGTTCAGCATCGTTCTGACCTATGCCGCTCCGGACGGCCCGCCGCTCTATTACAGCTTGTTGCGCTTCGCCGCCGACGGTGCGGTGACCCAACTCTGGCCGCCGACCGGTGGGGAAGCGAATGAAAGCCTGCGCCCCGGCGGGCAGTGGCCGCCGCCCGGCGCAGAAGCGAACTACGGTTTTGCGGTGGAGACTGCCGCTGCGTCGGCCGGCGATCCGCCGGCCCGCGACCGCATCATGGTGTTCACCGCTACCGCGCCGCTCGACCTGCATAGCCTGGAGCAAGCGGCATTCAGCGGCCCCGCCGGCACACGCGATGCGCGTCTGCGCGCCGCGCCCGCCGACCCCACGCGCGGCGACTGGGCGAGCCAAACACTGGCGTACCGCATCGAATAATCCACTGATTGGGTGGAACCTGAGCCGTTGGTGTGCGTTTATTCTATAGCAGACGCAGCGATGTATGAGACGCACACCAAAGGATCAACTAGACTATGCCGTATCGCCTGAAACAGTTGGCCGGCGTCCTGGGCGGCTTCAGCCTCGCCCTGGCTCTAATGATCAGCGTACTCTACGCTGTCGGCTACACGATCCAGATCAATTGGACTAATCCGCCACCCGCCCTATCGCCGCCCAAGACCCCGGCCGTTCCAGTAACCGTTGCGCCCCCGTCACCCGCCGCAACAGCCGCACCGCCGACCGGTGTGCCGCCCACCGCACCGTCGGCGGTAGCGACGGCTACACTGGAAGCCGTTGCCGGCACTACCCCGCGTCCCGCGACACTTGATACCACCGGACCGCCCTTTCGGCTGTTGCTGGAAGGAACCCCCACGGCGTTGACTTGGGCTGCGGCGCAAAACATGGTACTACCCGGCAGTGGAGATCGGCTCGTGGTTGATCGAGTGGCGGTGCAAGCCTGGGTTGCCGTCTTCATGCAGGCGCATAACCGCCCGGCGCAAGGCGCTGCTTTCCGCTGGAACGCCCTAAGCCGACAGCCCGAAATCGTGCAAGAATCGCGGGGCGGCACGGCAGTAGACCAAGCGGCCACGGTGGACCGGCTGGTGGGCGCACTAGAAAGCGCCACGGCACCGACATCACCGTGCCGGTCAGCCCTGTAGCCACTACCTGGCCGGCGGACACGTTGCCGGTGGTAGGTGCGCAGATCATCGGTGAAGAAAGTCTTTATTATGCCGATGATGATGCGGCCACGATCCAGAATGTTGAGCAGGGGGCGCAGGCGCTCGACGGTGCGATTGCCCTGCCGGGCGCGGTTTTCTCGCACGATGCCTGGGTGTACGACGGACGTGACTATGCCGCATCGTATGCTATCGTCGGCGACCGCACGCTGCTCGCGCCCGGCGGCGGCTTATGTATCGTGGCGACCACGCTGTTTCAAACGGCGTTTTGGGCCGGCCTGCCCATTGTCGAGCGCTATAATCACCCCTATTGGATCGCCATGTATACCGTGCAGCACGATGGGCATACTTACAAAGGGCTGGATGCGACGGTAGGCGATATACGCTTCCGCAATACCACCGGCGCGCCAGTGCGGGTCCACGCCTGGACCGCCGCCGGCACGCTGCACATCCAACTGATCGGCACCCGCCCGGACTGGCAAGTGCGGGTGCGCGACTATGCCATCGCCAACTTCCAGCCCGCGCTGACCACGGTTTCGTATTTTGATGAGCCGAGCCTGCCCAAAGGGCAACAGGAGACGGCCCGCAATCCGCACGACGGTTTCACCGCCACGCTCACCCGCGACGTGTTCCAGGGGGATACGCTGCTTGATAGCTACCGCGTGGTCAGTACCTATGCGGTGACCGAAAAGCAAGTGATGGTCGGCACGAGGCCATAGCGCTACCGCTCCTCTGTCCCCTTCGCATTTCCAGTTCGCCGCCCCATGTGCTGCGTGCAAACCCCCTGTACCCCTAGCACCACGCGGCGAATGTGACCGTCAAACGCTGTTTCAGCAAGTCAAGTGCTGGGCGCGCCACCTCATTTCTGTGACAAGTCTAGTGAAATATACTAGATTCGGGTACGCTTGTGGTAATATAGGAGCGTAAGCACAGCAATGCCTAAATAGCGCGTAGTATGGGGGACTCTAATTATGAGCAATCTCCGCATCAATGCGGGCCGCTTGACGGTGGTTGGCGTGGTACTGCTGCTGGGCAGCTTGATCGTGGAGCTAGTGGGGCTGACCGCCGGATCATCCGTCCAGGCCAAATCTGTGGCGGGGTCCACCCGCCCTACCAGCAACCGCATCACGACCGAAAACGCGCTACCCGGCACCGACACCTGGGCCGCCGTGGGCAATTACAACATCAACGCCCTCGCCGCCTATGCCGCAGCCACCAGTGTCAACGCCGGTGATCCTATCGGTATCCATGTGCGCGGCACAGGCACCGCGCTAGCGGCCACGCTCTACCGCATGGGCTACTACGGTGATCACGGTGCCCGCCAGTATGCCACTTACAGTGGTATCCCGCTGGCCGCTCAACCTAACTGCACGCGCGACTCCGCTACCGGCCTCGTCCAATGTCCCTGGAGCGCCACTTTCACGATCACGACAGACCCCAGTTGGATCAGCGGCATCTACCTCTTGCGCCTCGACTCTAACAACGGCTTCCGCTTTTTCGTCTACTTTACCGTGCGGAACGATAGCTATAACGCGGATATTGTGGTCTCCGAATCCTCAAAAACCAACCAGGCATATAACAGGTACGGCAACGAGAGTCTCTATTTCTCCGGCAACAGTGAGGGTCGTAGCCGTGCTTACAAAGTCTCCTTTGACCGGCCCTACAACAGCGGCGCGGGCACCGGCGCGTATTTTGTGCATGATGTAGACATGGTGCGCTGGTTGGAGGCTTCCGGCTATGATGTGACCTACATTAGCGATATGGATCGGATAGCGAATCCCAATATCCTGCGCAACCATCATGCTTATCTGGATGTGGGTCACGACGAATATTGGAGTTGGGGTGAGCGCGATAATGTGGAAGCGGCTCTGGCCGCTGGGGTTAATATCGCTTTCGCCTCCGGCAATGAGTCGTACTGGAACACCCGCCTGGAAAACTCACCGGTCGGCGCCAACCGGATTCTCGTGTGTTACAAAGACAGCAACATTGATCCCATAAAAACCGCGCCGGGTGTGACCGTGACCTTTGATGATCCGCTGCTCAATCGGCCGGAGAATGCCTTGGTGGGTACCGGCTATCAGTCCTATTACGACGATACGCTATACAATGCGCCGTGGGTATTGAGCGCGCCCCCGAACCGCTGGTATTTTGACTGTACGGGCCTGCAAGCAGGCGATCAAGTGAACAACGTGGTCGGCGAAGAATGGAATGCCTTGCATAACAACGGTCGGACACCGGCCGGACTGGAAACGCTCTCTAATGGTATGATTATCAATGTTAATGGCATAGCCTCAGCCCAGAACTCCACTATTTACACGGCCACTGGTGGCGCACGAGTGTTTGCGGCATCCAGCATCCACTGGTCGTGGGGTATGATCGATCATTCCAGCCGCCCGACGGCTGTGCCTACGCCCGGTTTTGAGACCACCTACATCTCGAATGATGCTGATCATCGCCTCGAACAGTTGATGGCGAATATACTCGATAACTTCGCGGGCTACTGGGACGGTCAGCCGCGCTTGTGCGGCCCACCAAATCAGACGTTTTATGACATAGGTGGGCGCCCGACGCGCACACCGCGCCCGGTGCCGCCGACCGCCACCGGCACCCCGCCCACCGCCACCCGCACCGCCACCGCTACCCGCACTGCCTCGCCGACAACGACGCCCACCATCACCGCGACTGCTTCGCCGACCCTCACTTCGACGCCCACACGCACCTTCACCGTGACCAGTACGGCAACCTCAACCGTCCCACCCACGCTCACGGCGACAAGTACCCCCACCCCGACCGGTACATTGTCTGCCACGCCCATGACGACAAGTACCCCCGCTGCGACGGGTACCGCAATCCTAACAGCTACGCCCATGAATACGCCGGCGGCGACATCCACGGCTACGACAGGTCCGGCGACGCTGACCGGCACACCGACAAATACTCCGACATGGACCGCTACACCTAGTGTCACCGTGACCGGAACACTCCCGGCGCCACCTAGCGGCACCGTGACGGACACGCCCACCACCCTGCTGCCGACCGCAACAGTGACGGCAATCGCGAGTGCCACCGGCAGCCCAACCGGGGCTACCGCTACGTTTACCCTTGTGCCGCTTGGTACGGCCAGTGCGACTGAAGCCGCTACCGGCACCGTGCTGCCGACAGGGACCGCCACCGCCGGTGTGCCGGCTACCCCCAGCGCGACGGTTACACCCTGCCCCATTCGGTTCAGCGATGTGGCCGATACGACAACCTATTACTATGGGCCGGTGTACTATCTGGCCTGTCATGGGGTGATCAGCGGCTACAGCGACGGCACGTTCAAGCCCTTTAACAACACGACGCGTGGGCAGATGGCGAAGATCGTGGTGCTGGCTTACGCCCTCCCACCAGTCACACCGGCGAGTCGCACCTTCGCCGATGTGCTGCCCGACAGCGTATTCTATGGCCTGATCGAGACCGCTGTGGCGCGTAATATCGTCAGCGGCTATACGTGCGGCGGAGTTAATCCGCAGACCGGGGCAGCGGAACCCTGCGACACCGCCCAGCGTCCTTACTACCGAGCGGGGAACAACGTCACGCGCGGCCAGTTGACCAAGATCGTGGTGATCGGTGCGGGCTGGGCGCTGCACCCGCCGGCGACCGCGACGTTCAGCGATGTGCCGCCGGCCGGCGTCTTCTACCCGTTCATTGAGACGGCGGTCTGCCACGGTATCATCAGCGGTTACGACGATCACACCTTCCGCCCCAACAACCCAGCCACGCGCGGCCAGATCGCTAAAATCGTTTACGGCGCCCTGACCAGCCCGGTAACGTGCGGCCCATGACGCCAACCTGAAGGAGTCCACTAATGTGGCGAATCGTAGCCCTCAGTATCGCTATCCTGCTGCTTGCCGCCTGCGAATCGTCGCCTGCGCCCCCGCCGACTGCGGTTCCTGTTCCATCGCCCTCATTACCAACGTCCCCGCCCAGCGTCACCGTCACCCCGACGATCCCGCCGCCGCGCAGCAACATCACCCGCGCCGACTACAACGCGGCGCTGGCGAAGTGGCAGCAGCAGGGTATCACCGACTATGAGATCAGCGTGTATGAGTTGTCATTGAATCTCACCAACGGCGGCGTATACCGGCTGCGAGTACAGGGCGATCAACTTACAGTGTTATCCAATCCGTATTTATTCCGCGACACAAGAGCAGCAACTCCTACGCCCTACCCTGCCGCCGATGCGGATCGGTTCAATACCGTGGCGGGCTTGTTTGCCGACATAGATCGGGAGCTGATCAGTGTGGAGCAAGGCAAAATGGCAGGGGGTCAGGTACTGCCGTTTGTATACCAAGTCAGGTTTGATCCGGTGCTGGGGTATCCCACCGCCATTGACACAAAGTGTGAAGAGCCAACGACCTTGGGGTCGATGATCTGTCCGAGTGATACGTTTGTAAGGCGAAATGTGCCAAGCCTGATCGTCCTCGCTCGCACGCCGGTTACCACACCTACAAAGCGTCCCTGAGCAGGGGCAGTGTATCGCTCCCGCTCTGCTCCGCCGGTCTCCGTGGCTCCGTGGCTACGGGGTACCCTCCCGATTGGCAGCATAGGGGCATGATTTGGTATAATACTATGTTAAGACAGAAATAACCGGGCTAGGCAATAGACGAAACTGAGGATCAGCTAAAACAGCATGGCAAAAAACACCCGCAACAAAGGCTACAACAGCGCAGCAAGCCGCCCCACCGCCTCGCGCACCGCGAACCTGATGCGTGAACGGCTGGCGGGCGAGACCGGCACTATCCACAAAGATTGGGGCGGGCGCATCCCGGTAGCCCTGGTCTTCCCCAACACCTATTATATTGGGATGTCGAGCCTCGGCTACCAGACGATCTATAAGCTGTTCAACGACGCGCCCGATGTGGTCTGCGAACGCGCCTTCCTGCCCGACAGCGACGGCCAGTTTGAGATGCCGCGCAATCGGCCCGACCTGGAGCCGCTGACGCTGGAGTCGGGCCGCCCGTTGCGCGAGTTCGCCGTGGTCGCCTTCTCGATCAGCTACGAGCTCGACTACTTCCACATGGTGCAGATCCTGCGCGCGGCGGGCATCCCGCTGTTCGCGCGCGACCGCAGCGACGATGACCCCATTGTGATCGCCGGCGGCGCGTGCATTATTGACAACCCGGAGCCGATTGCCGATTTCCTAGACATCGCGTTCATCGGCGAGGGCGAGGTGCAGGTGCCGGCCTTTGTGGACCTGCTACGCGACGGCTATGAGCAGGGCCGTGAGGCCGTGCTGAAAGCGGCGGCAGGGCAGCAAGGGATGTATGTCCCAGCCTTCTACAGCGTGGATTATGCCGCCGACGGCCGCTTCGCCGGCATCGCGCCCAATGCCACGCACCCTGCGCCGGAGGCGGCGCTACCTGTCCACAAGCATCGCGTCCGCAACTTGGCCGACTTCCAGACTGCTTCGGTGATCCTGACGCAAAATACGGAGTTCGGCAACAGCTATCTGCTGGAAACCGGGCGCGGCTGTGCGCGCGGCTGTCGCTTCTGCCTCGCCAGCTACGGCTTTATGCCGCAGCGCGAGCGCAAGCTAGACGACCTGATCAAGCAGGCGCGCTATGGGCTGCAATTCCGCGACAAGATCGGCCTGATGGGGCCGTCGGTCTCCGATTATCACGCCATTGACGAGTTGGTGACGGAGATCCGCAAGATCGGCGGCAAGGTGTCGCTGGCTTCGATGCGCGCCGACAGCATTTCGCCGGCCATCCTCAATGCGCTGATCGGCGGCGGGGCGCGCACGATCACCTTCGCACCCGAAGGCGGCTCGCAGCGGATGCGCGACGTGATCAACAAGAACCTGAACGAGGATCAGATCCTGGCCTGTGCCGAACTGATCGGGCGCATGGGCGGGCAGGCGATCAAGCTGTACTATATGTGCGGCCTGCCGGGCGAAACCGATGAGGACGTACAGGCCATCGTGGACCTGACGCTCCAGGTGAAAGATCGCCTTAATCGCTATGCGCCGGGCGGCGAAGTGCAGGGCAGCGTCACGCCCCATGTGCCCAAGAGCCACACGCCGTTCCAGTGGGCGCAAATGTACCCGCTGGCGGTGATCGAGGAACGGGTGGAACGGCTCCGCAAGCAGTTACGGACCAAAGGGGTGGTCTTCAAGATCGATAGCCCCAAATGGCTGCGCGTGCAGGGCGTGTTGGCCCGTGGCGACCGCCGCCTCAGCACCGTGTTGGCGGCGATGACGGGCGTGAGCCACAGCGACTGGAAACGCGCCCTGAGCGACGCGGGCCTCACGGAAGACTTCTACGCCCGCGAACGCCCGTTAGACGAACTGTTCCCCTGGGCCCACATCGAGGAAGGCGTGACCGCCCGCGCCCTCGGCATCCAGTGGCAGCGCGCCACCAGCGCGACCCCCGGCTATGCCAAAGGCCAGATCCTGGGCAATGCCCAACGCCACCTGATGGAGTTCTACCAAACCGGCGACGCAGAGTTGCTGCGCGTGGGCCGCTAGGCGGAGGCTGGAGGTAGATTACTCATCTTCATCTTCCATAATTTGTGCATCTTCCGCCAGGATTGCTGAATCTGTGGCAGCTTCTATCGCTTCTAATGATACATCGGCGAGAAAATCCTGGATTGGAATAGCAGCTAATTGGCTCTGTAGGTAGTCACGCATTTCGCTTTCCGGCATAGATTGCAAGTCGTGCTTAACGCCCAGCCGTTCGCCTAATCGCTTTGCCAGATCACGCGGCCAGTATTGCATACTCATCTGGACGATTTCTGCACCGATGCGTGCGGCGGCTTGCTGGGTTTTGCTCGTTTGCGGCAACCGGTCTACGACGATGAAGGTCACGGAACTGTGCCTGCTGCCCGCGATTTCCATTTCGCGTTCGTAGCGTGAGAGTTTGTCCTTCGAGATTTCGGAGTTGCCTGCACCAATAAAGCCGATGTCGAAACTTGCCAGCTTGCCCGGCTGCAAGAGTAACGTAGCGTCGCTTTCACGGGTGGCCGAACTATCCGACAGCCAAAACACGCCTGCCGTAGCGGTGTTAGTGCTGCGCTTGACTCGTCGAAAGCCCAAAATCGTGAGAAAAGAGCCAAGTATTAGCTTCTCAGAGAGTTTACCGTAGAGCGATTTCTCAGAGCCACGAATGGTCAACGTTTCGCTGCCTATGGCCGTAGTTAAGCGCACGATCTCGGCCCATCCTAACGCAACTTTTTGCTGCTCTGAGTCTTCCGCAAAGCCTAATGTCATGTGCAGATCACCGATGTCTGCGCGGCAGGGCGTTGCGGCATCTTTCATTGCCGCCTCGAAGTCAGTAACATAATCCACAATCTGCTCAGGGTTACCGCGAAGGACGTTTTGCACCGACTTACTGGTCAATCCTAGTAACCATTGGGCGATCCACAAATCAGCTTTGTCGTTGCGCTTGCCGGTTGTGAGCTGTTGAACGGCCATGTTGGAGAGCTGGTCCACAAAGTCGGGCATCTCTTGGCTGCCGCGTGCGAACAACGCGACCATTGCACCGCTGATCTGGGCAATGCGGCGCTGTGTCAAGGGCTCCGTCTCTTTGCGGATGTTTTCACCCAGCATCACGCCCAGTATTACGTTACGGACGGCCTCTACACCAATGCGCTCGATAAACTGCTTACCACCACCGGTAAGCAGAATACGACTGCGCGTGGGGAACAGATCATTGATCGCTTGCTCGCTATTGGGTTCCTTACTCGGCATGGTACTCTTCTTTCGGCTCAAATAATGTTAGCACTGGAGGCGGCGCAGTTGTGTTCATCCACAAAACCTCGTTCGCAGCTCGGCCCAGCCAGTGGGGAACCACCTCTTTGATCAGTTTGACATAATCAGGGTTGATCTCGAATAGCACGAAGCGGCGCGCTAGGCGGGCGGCGGCGGCTCCTACGGTGCCGGAGCCGGCGAAGGGGTCTAGCACCACGTCGCCCTTGAACGAATAGTAGGTGATCACCTTCTCGGCTAGTTGCTGCGGGAAGGCGGCGGGGTGCTTGGAGGTGGTGTTGGGTTGGATGCGCCAGATGTTGGTGTGTTCGTAATCGTCGCCCACTTTGGAGGCGGCCACTGCTGCCCGGTCGGGGTGGTTGCGGATGTGCCAATCAATCAGCAGATCGGTATGCTTGCGGTAGACCAGCACATACTCCGTTACCGGCACCGCTTTGTATTGTAGCGGGTTGCGGTCGGCGGCGAAGCGCCGACCGCGCCCGGTGGCCCAGCCCGCGCCTTCCGGCTTGACCCAAATAATGTCGTCTATAAAATCGTAGCCTTCCTCGATAAAGATACGGTGCAGGTCAAACGGCACGGCGATGCGCCGCGATGCCTCGCTACGGCTGGCGCGCCGTAGCAGCACCGGCGCGGTGTTCATCACGAAGAAGCGACCTTCATTCAAGACGCGGTGGGCGCGTTTGATCACCTGCCGCATCCGCAACAGATACTGCTCATACTGCTCGTAATCACTGTATTCGGGTCGGGCGTTAAAGTAGGGCGGCGAGGTGAAGATCAAGTCCACCGATGCGGCGGGCATTTCGTCTAATAGGTCAATGCAGTCGCCCAAGCCTATCGTATTGCGGAGCGAAGACACGGTATAAACCGGAGCCGTGCGTCGTTCGCGGGGAGCCGCGCTCTTTTTCAGCAGGCGCGCTTCCAGCATCGGTGGGTCGGTGGTCTTGTCGAACAGGATCGCTGTGCTGTAGGCATCGATCACCGTCTCGCCGATTTTCACGCCGTCCGCCGCATTGCACAACGGCACCCGCCAGACATGATAGCGATCATCTATTTCGGGCAACCCCAGGCTGATCACCTGATCCAGTTCGATTTCGGTCAGCCAGGTGGTAGTAATCACCTTCGCCTCAGCCACAGTCGTTACCAGGTAATGGCGTTGTTCAGACACCAATGGTTTTACACGCGCCATTTGTCGTTCCTTCCCATTTACATAACTACGCGGGTATTATAAATCCATTCCCCAATTCGTCGCGTTTACCTATTGACAAGCGGCACGGCATTTGCTATAATCAATTCTTGCCATATGTTAATACGGCTACACAAGACACAATAATCCAATACCTATGGCCCGCCCTGGGCTATGGGTTGGGTTGATGTGTCCTATTCGCTTGTGTGGCCGGGCGAGCGGACGGCAGATTAGCCCCTCGTAATTGGGGTGGTCGATTCCGCTGCGGCAATGGGTGTGGTTTCAGTCTGATACGGCGCATTATAGTCCGGGTCAGGCACATTTGTCTAGCTATAAGCTAGCAGTTGCCTTTTTGGCTGACGGCCAGGGTCGCTCCCCGGCCTCGCAATCCATACTCCCGTAAGGAGGGAATCATGGTTCTGACTAACCCGCAAGCAGCCTCCCCTACACGGCACACCCTGAATACGCCAGTGCCCGGTGATCTCCCCTTCGGCCACACGCCGCTGGCCGAGTATACGGCTCCTAACCGCCAGAACTTCGGCCATATTCCCGGTGTGATGGCGATGCCCAACCTGACGCAGATCCAGTTGGATTCGTTCAACTGGTTTCTCAACGAGGGACTAAAAGAGCTGTTGGAGGAGATTTCGCCGATCCAGGACTTCACCGGCAAGAACCTGGAACTGCGTTTCCACGACTTCCACTTTGGCACCCCGCGCTACGATGTGTTTCAATGTCGGCAGCGCGATATGACCTACGGCGCACCCCTGCGCGTGCGCGTGCAACTGCTGATCAAAGAAACGGGCGAAATTAAAGAGTCCGAAATCTTTATGGGCGACTTCCCGCTCATGACGGAAACCGGCACCTTCGTCATCAACGGGGCCGAGCGCGTCGTCGTGTCGCAACTGGTGCGCTCACCGGGCGTATATTTCACCGCCACGGAAGACCCGGCCACGGCCCGCAAAATGTTCGCCGCCAAGCTGATCCCCAACCGGGGCGCGTGGCTGGAATTTGAAACCTCCAACAAGGATCTCCTATCGGTCAAAGTGGACCGCAAGCGGAAGATCCCGGTGACGATCCTGCTGCGCGCCATCGGCTATGCCCAGGACGAGCAGATCGAAGCCCTGTTCACCGATGTGAACACCAACCCGGATCACAATTATGTGCGGGCCACCCTCGACAAGGACACGACGCATACCGAAGAAGAGGCGATTATTGACCTCTATAAGCGGTTGCGTCCCGGCGACCCGCCGACGCTTGATAACGCCAAGAACCTGCTGCAATCGCTGCTGTTCAACCCGCGCCGCTACGATCTGGCGAAGGTGGGCCGCTATAAGCTGAACAAGCGGCTCGGCCTCGACGTGCCGCTCGCGACGCGCATTCTGACCAAAGAAGACCTCGTGCAGATCGTCGCCCAGATGATCCGCATGAACAACGAGCAGGGTAAACCCGACGACATTGATCACTTAGGCAATCGTCGCATCCGCGCCGTGGGCGAATTGATCCAAACCCAGTTCCGCATCGGTCTGCTGCGCATGGAGCGCGTGATCAAAGAGCGGATGTCGATCCAAGACCCCGAATCAGTCGCGCCCAACGGCCTGATCAACATCCGCCCGGTGGTGGCGGCCATGCGCGAATTCTTCGGCGGCTCGCAGCTTTCGCAGTTCATGGATCAAACCAACCCGCTATCTGAACTGACACACAAACGTCGGGTTTCGGCACTCGGCCCCGGCGGTCTCAGCCGTGACCGTGCCGGCTTCGATGTGCGCGACGTGCATAACTCACACTATGGCCGCATCTGCCCGATTGAAACGCCGGAAGGTCCGAACATCGGCCTGATCGGTGCGCTGGCAACCTATGCCAAAATCAACGATTTCGGCTTTATCGAAACGCCCTATCGGCGTGTCTTGAACATCGTGGATAATACACCGGAGCAACTGGTCGGCCGGCTGCTGCGTGAAAACGTGACGGACCCCGATAAAGGTGAGACCATCGCGACGGCGGGCACGCGGGTAGACGCGCCGCTGGCCGCCCGCTTGGGCCGCTCAGGGCTGACGCGCATCAAGATCAAGCCTTATGTGTCGGCGGAGATCCAATATCTGTCTGCCGATGTAGAAGACAATTATGTGATTGTCCAGGCTAACGCCCGCCTCGATGACTTCGGTGAGTTCGTAGACCCGCGTGTGTCGGTGCGCTATAGCCAGGAGTTCCTGGAAGAACCCGTGGACCGCGTGGACTACATGGACGTGTCGCCTAAGCAGGTTGTTTCGATTGCGACCGCGCTGATCCCCTTCTTGGAACATGACGACGCGAACCGAGCGCTGATGGGCGCGAATATGCAGCGTCAGGCCGTGCCGTTGCTGGTGCCGCAAGCACCTATCGTCGGCACCGGCGTAGAAGGCCAAGCGGCCCGCGACTCCGGTCAAGTGGTGCTGGCACGTGAGGACGGCGAAGTGATGGCCGTCGAGGCCAACCGCATCGTGATCCGCGACGATGAGGGCACCGAACACGAATATCTGTTGCAGAAGTTTGTCCGCTCCAACCAGGACACCTGTATCAACCAGCGGCCCAGTTGCGATCTCGGCCAGCGCGTGTCGCGTGGTGATGTAATCGCTGATAGCTCCTCCACCGAAAAGGGCGAGCTGGCCTTGGGCCGCAATATCTTGGTCGCCTTCATGAGCTGGGAAGGCGGCAACTTTGAGGACGCGATCCTGGTCAGCCAGCGGCTGGTGCAGGAAGACGTGTTTACCAGCATCCATATCGAAAAGCATGAAACCGAGGCCCGCGACACCAAGTTGGGGCCGGAGGAAATCACCCGCGATATCCCGAACGTCGGCGAGGATAGCCTCAAAGACCTTGATGAGCGCGGCATCGTCTTTGTCGGCGCGGAAGTGACCGCCAACGATATTCTCGTCGGCAAAATCACGCCCAAAGGCGAAACCGAACTGAGTGCGGAAGAGCGTCTGTTGCGTGCCATCTTCGGTGAAAAAGCCCGCGAGGTAAAAGATACCTCACTGCGGGTGCCGCATGGTGTGCGCGGTAAGGTGATTGAAGTCACCGTGTTCAGCCGCGAAAACGGCGACGAACTACCGGCGGGCGTAAATGAGATGGTGCGTGTTGCCATCGCCCAGAAGCGCAAAATCAGTATCGGCGACAAAATGGCTGGGCGCCACGGCAACAAGGGCGTAATCAGCCGCGTTATGGCGGTCGAAGATATGCCGTTCTTGCCCGACGGTACGCCGGTAGACATCATCCTGAACCCGTTGGGCGTGCCTCACCGCATGAACATCGGCCAGATTCTAGAAACCCACCTCGGCTGGGCCGCCGAACGGCTCGGCTATCGTGTCGCCACACCGGTATTTGACGGCGCCAGCGAAGCCGCGATCCACTCCGAACTTGAACGGGCCGAACTACCGACTGACGGCAAGGTGATCCTGTTCGATGGACGCAGCGGGGAGCCGTTCGATAATCCTGTGACTGTCGGCCAGATTTATATGCTCAAACTAGCCCACTTGGTGGAAGATAAGATCCACGCCCGCTCAACCGGGCCGTACAGCCTCGTGACCCAGCAACCGCTGGGCGGCAAGGCACAGTTCGGCGGCCAACGCTTCGGCGAGATGGAAGTGTGGGCATTGGAAGCTTACGGCGCGGCGCACACGCTGCAAGAGATGCTGACCGTCAAGTCCGACGATGTGATGGGCCGCGTCAAGACCTATGAAGCGATTGTAAAGGGCGAGAATATCATGGAGGCCGGCGTACCGGAGTCCTTCAAGGTGTTGGTCAAAGAGTTGCAGAGCCTCGGCCTCAACATCGAGGTGCTCAACGAAGACGAGCAGGCCGTGCCGCTGGTGGAAGATCCCACCGCCGACAGCCTCTCCGAACTCGATATCAACCTATCCGGCTTTGAACAGGATGAGCGCGAGCGCATCGCATAGTGGTGCGTGTTGAGTACTTAATCCGCAACACTAAGCACTCAACACGCACCACTCCGCAAGGGAGAAACCATGCTGGAAGTCAATAATTTCAACGCCATTCGCATCAGCCTGACCTCGCCGCAGAAGATCAAAGAGTGGTCGCACGGCGAAGTCACCAAGCCGGAGACGATCAACTACCGCACGCTGAAGCCGGAGCGCGACGGCCTGTTCTGTGAGCGCATCTTCGGCCCGACCAAGGACTGGGAGTGCTATTGCGGCAAGTACAAGCGGGTGCGCTATAAGGGCATTATCTGCGACAAGTGCGGTGTGGAAGTGACGCGCGCTAAAGTGCGCCGCGAGCGCATGGGCCACATCGAACTGGCCGCACCGGTCAGCCACATTTGGTATGTCAAGGGCACACCCAGTCGCCTAGGTCTGCTGCTCGACATCTCGCCGCGTAACTTGGAGCGGGTGCTGTACTTCGCCACTTATATCGTGACCGAGGTAGATACCGAACGGCGCGACTATATGCTGGAGCAACTGCGTCAGGAGACCGAAACCCGCATCACCGATCTCCAGGCACGCGCCCAGGAGCGGTTGGCCGGTCTGACCGAAGGCTTTGCCGCCGAGCAGGTGCGCCTGCGTGATGCCGATACCACCGTTCGTAGCAACTACGACGAGGAACTCGCTACCGCGCAGAAGACGGTACGCGAAGAACTGAAGGCGCTCGACGCGCAACTCAAAAAGCTGGTCGGGAAGCTGTCGGACGACGATGTGCTGGTGCCGGGCAGCAGCGAGATCCTGGTATCGGCAGGCGAAACCGTCACTGCTGAGCATCGGGAGCGTGTCAAGGAGCTGGTCAACGAGTACCTGGAAGGGCAGGCCACGGAGGCCCGCCGTCAGCAGGAGAACTCCACTCTGCTCACGGGCGCGGAACTCGACCAAAAGCGCTACGCCGCTGAGCAGGAAGCGACCGATGTGCAGGCGCGGGCCAATACGGAAACGGAAACGATCCGCAAGAGTCTCGAAGAGCGTATCAATGAACTGGCCGACATTGAGCCGCTACAACTGATCACCGAACAAAAAGTGCGCGAACTCCAGGATGCCCTGCCTGGCGTGTTCAAAGCAGGTATGGGTGCGGAAGCCGTGCGCGAAATCATCGCCGCTGTGGACCTCGACAACCTGGCTTCCGATCTGCGGGTCGAAATCCAGAGCGCATCGGGTCAGCGCCGCAAAAAGGCGACCAAGCGCTTGCGCGTGGTCGAAGCCTTCCGCAAGAGCGGCAACCGGCCTGAATGGATGTTTTTCACTAAGCTGCCGGTCATCCCTCCCGACTTGCGCCCGATGGTGCAATTGGACGGTGGCCGTTTTGCCACCTCGGACCTCAACGATCTCTATCGCCGCGTGATCAACCGTAACAACCGCCTGCGGAAGTTGCTCGAACTCTCGGCCCCGGAGATCATCATCCGCAACGAAAAGCGGATGCTGCAAGAGGCCGTGGACGCGCTGATCGACAACGGGCGGCGCGGGCGCGTCGTCTCCGGGTCGGGCAAGCACCGCCTGAAGAGCCTGAGCGATATGCTCAAAGGCAAGCAAGGCCGCTTCCGCCAGAACCTGCTCGGCAAGCGCGTGGACTATTCGGGCCGCTCGGTTATCGTAGTCGGTCCAGACCTCAAGCTGCACCAGTGCGGCTTGCCCAAGAAAATGGCGCTCGAACTGTTCAAGCCGTTCGTCATGCGCCGGCTTGTGCAGCAGGGCTTGGCCCACAATATCAAGAGCGCCAAGCGCATCGTAGAGCGTGTGCGGCCCGAAGTTTGGGATGTGTTGGAAGAGGTCATCAAGGATTACTTGGTGCTGCTCAACCGCGCTCCTTCGCTGCACCGTCTGTCAATCCAGGCGTTCGAAGCCGTGCTGATCGAAGGTTCGGCCATCCAATTGCACCCGATGGTCTGCTCGGCCTTCAACGCCGACTTCGATGGCGACCAGATGGCCGTCCATGTCCCGCTGTCGGCGGCGGCGCAGAAAGAGGCCCGTGAGCTGATGCTCTCGGTCCACAATATCTTGTCACCCGCGCACGGCGAGCCGATGGTCAGCCCGTCGCAAGATATCGTGCTGGGTTGCTACTATATGACCGTCATGCGGACCGACGGGCGCACCCAAGGGCACGGCAAAGTGTTCGCCAGCCCGGAGGAAGCGATCCTGGCTTACAACAGCGGAGTCGTGGATCTCCAGGCTCCGGTGCAAGTGCGGATGTCGCTCGACGGCGCGAAGCGTGCGCTGCTGGAGACCACGCCGGGCCGCCTGATCTTCAACGAAGTAATCTGCCGCTACAACGACCAGGTGCCCGAAGAGAGCCGCATTGCTTTCCGCAATGTCGCGCTTGATAAGGGTGCGTTGCGTTCGGTGATCGGCGAATGCCACCGCAAACTGGGTCATGCCCGTACCGCTGAAATCGCCGACAATATGAAGCGGCTGGGCTTCACCTACGCCACCAAGTCCGGTATGTCCGTGGCCGTGGCCGACGTGGAAATCCCGGCGATGAAAGCGCAAATGCTGGCCGATGCGGACGGCGAAGTGGCCGAGATCGAGAAAGAGTATCGCCGTGGCCTGCTGACCGACAATGAGCGCTACCAGCAAGTCATCGAAATCTGGAACCGCACAACGGATGCGATGACCGAGGAGCTGAAAAAGACGCTCGATCCCTATGGTCTAGTCAATACGTTGGCGAGTTCCGGCGCGACGAAAGCCCGCTACAAGCAGATCCGCCAGTTAGCCGCCATGCGTGGCCTGATGGCTGACCCGTCGGGGCGCATCATCGAACTGCCTATTCGCTCGAACTTCCGCGAAGGGCTGACAGTGCTGGAATACTTTGTGTCTACCCACGGTGGGCGCAAGGGTCTAGCCGACACCGCGCTTCGCACCGCCGATGCCGGGTATCTGACCCGCCGCTTGGTGGACGTGGCGCAGGACGTGTTGATCCTGATGGAAGACTGCGGCACGATGACTCCGAGCTGGATTCAGAAGCCAACCAACAGTGATGTGGCTGAGAACTTTGCCGCCCGCGTGGTGGGCCGCTTTGCCGCGCAAGCGGTGGCTGACCCCAAGACCGGCGAAATCCTCGTAGATGCCAATGAAGAGATCACCGACGTGATCATGGAACGCATTGAGGCGGCGGGCATCGAAGCCGTTCCGGCGCGCGCCCCACTCACCTGCGATGCGGTGCATGGCATCTGCCAGCGCTGCTACGGCCGCTCCCTGGCGACAGGTGGCGTCATCCAGTTGGGTGAAGCGGTCGGTATCATCGCCGCGCAGTCCATCGGTGAGCCGGGCACCCAGCTTACGCTCCGCACCTTCCACACCGGTGGTGTGGCTTCGTCCGAAGACATCACGCAAGGCTTGCCGCGCGTGGAAGAACTGTTTGAAGCGCGCGTGCCGAAAGGCCAAGCCATTCTGGCCGAGATTGACGGGGTGGTGGAACTGACCCAACAGGATGAGATCCGCCATATCAAGGTCGTATCAAGCGAAGTGTTCAACGATCCCTATACGCTGCCGACCGACGGACACTACGAGCTGCTGGTCAAAGCCGGCCAGGACGTGGCTGAGGGTGTGCCGCTGTTCCGCACGACCACCGCCGACGCGCAAGCGGCCCTGTCACATATGTCCGGCAAGGTGATCCTCGATGAGGAGAACCATCAACTGATCATTCGCAATGAAGAGACCGAGTCGCGCGAGTATATCGTGCTGGCCGGCTCGCGGCTCACCGTGCAGGAAGGCCAGTATGTGACCGCCGGCACGCCGTTAAGCGAAGGCTCGCAGAACCCGCAGGAGATCCTGGCGATCATGGGCCGCGATGCTGTGCAGCGCTATCTAGTCGATCAGGTACAGACGGTCTACCGCCTGCAAGGGGTAAACGTCAACGACAAGCATATCGAAACCATCGTGCGGCAAATGCTGCTCAAGGTGCGGATTGATATGGCCGGCGATAGCGACCTGCTGCCCGGCGAGTTGATCGACCGCTACAAGTTCGATGAGACCAACTCCCGCGTGCTGGCGGAAGGCGGCGAGCCGGCGACGGCGACCCCGGTGCTACTCGGCATCACCAAAGCCAGCCTTAGCACCGACAGCTTCCTGTCGGCGGCCTCCTTCCAGGAAACCACGCGCGTACTGACCGAAGCGGCCATCAACGGCCAAGTGGATCGGTTGCGCGGCCTGAAAGAGAACGTGATCATCGGCAAGCTGATCCCGGCGGGCAGTGGGGCTACTCACCGCCTGGAACTCGGCGACCTGACACTGATCAACGAGGGGACGAACATTGATGAGTACCTTCGCACTAGCACGGGTAGTGAAGACGACGAAGACGCGGATGATCTGGTGATTTCCGCCGAAACCGCCGCCGCCGATCCTGAACTGGCGTTTGCCGAACTGCTTGGCACGCCGGTCCTGGTTGGTGACTCACGCGGGGCCGACACCACGCCCGACATGGAAAGTGTGATCCTGCACCGCGACGGCGCAGCCGACTAGTCCACCCCGGTGACGGTTTCCGTCGCCCCACACAAAAGAGCCGCCGGTACACCACCGACGGCTCTTTTGTGTGGGATACCTACCTTACACATGGATCACGAGCAGGGCGAAAAAGACGAGTGCAGTCAAGCTATGTATAAAGCGTGCCTGTGCGCCGCCGTCACGCTTACGGCTGTTACGCTCAACCCAAAGACCGAGCGTGCTCAATCCGGCCAATGTCAGCCACGCCGCTAGGCCCGTGAGGAGTCGGTTCGCCGACACCTGACTGAGGATCGGCAAATAAGTGGCGGCGTGCCCGGTGGCTGTGATGAACACCAGCCAGCCGAAGAATTGGTGATGGCGGCGCAAAAAGAGCAGCAACTGGCGCACGGCCGCCTTCAGGCGCGGTAATGCCCCGTTGCGGATACGCAGATAGCCCTGCCGCGTCGCCCATTGGCCGGCTGCGTAAACAGCGACCAGAAAGGCCATGATTCCCAGCAGTTGGTCGTGTTGCAACGGCGATACGCCCGGCGTGAGCGCCAGCACACCCGCTACAGCGCTCACGCCCATAAACAACCCGCCGATGATCCAGGTCACCCAATGGACCGAGATTCCCAACCCGCGCAACACCGCGTATCCGCCCAGGAATACGAAGGTGTCTACGGCAATTAGGATAAGCACACGCAGCGCCGCTCCACTCAGGGCCGGCCCGATGCTTTGCGTGAAATAATAGGTCGCCACTACTATGCCGACCGCGATCAACGTACTGATTAGCTTGCTTTCCCTAGTCACCGCTTGTCCTCTCCCATGTGCTGCCCCGACCCCTATCAATCTATTCACCGCTATTATAACCACGAATTGTGAAGGCGGTGTGAAGACGGCCGGTGGGGCTGACGGGTCTTGTACAAATAGCGCATGATCCAAGGATAATAGCGAAAATTGCCTTGACTTCAACCTCCAGGCCGCGTATAATTGAGATTGGACCCGTGCGCCCCTGCTCACGACGGCAATGCGCTCTACTCCAATGATCCTTGCTCTACAACGGCTGTCAGCTTGTGGTTTCTTTGTGAAATCACTGCTGATTGCTGCGATTTGTGCTTGACACAGGTGCGTGCCTGTGTTATAATCAGACACTGTGCCTAATAGACGATTCGAGGAGGAATAATGCCGACAATCAATCAACTGGTGCGAAAAGGGCGGCAGAGCGCGACTAAGAAAAGTAAGTCGCCGGCTCTGTTGCTGCGCTACAACTCATACAAGCAGCGTCAGGAGCGTAGCACCGGGTCACCGCAGATGCGTGGGGTGTGTACCAACGTCCGCACTCAGACACCCAAGAAGCCGAACTCCGCCCTGCGTAAGGTCGCTCGTGTGCGCTTGAGCAATCAAATGGAAGTCACTGCGTATATTCCCGGTGAAGGCCACAACTTGCAGGAACACTCGGTGGTGCTGATCCGCGGTGGGCGCGTTAAAGACCTGCCCGGTGTGCGCTACCACATCATCCGTGGCGTGCTGGACACGCAAGGGGTGAAGGATCGCAAGCAGAGCCGCTCCAAATACGGCCAAAAGACGGCGGCTAATATCAAGCCCGGTCAAAAGGGTAGCAAAAAGTAGGAGTTCTGTTGGTGGATCTCCAACGTGCAAGGGCACGTTTTTATTCCATGGCGAACCCGTAACGGGTTTGCCCGCAGGAAAAGCACCGCGCCCCACGTGGGCCGGTGCTTGCATGAGACACGGGTGGCACCTGCGGTCGCCCAGCAGGATTGTGACGGCCGGCTCCGGCGCGCTCTTAAGCCGGAAGCCGTAGCAAGACAAAGAACGCGCTAATAGTCACCACAACCTAATCCAGCTAAGTATAACGCCAGGCTGCGGCTTGGTGGTTACAGTGGGAACGGACTTAGCCGAGATGGAAATGGGCCGGACACTTGCTTAGACAAGTGCCCTCGTTTCCATCTTTTTGTGTCTAAAAAACGCCATATCAAGGAGAAGTGACCTATGCCTCGTCGGGCACATTACATCAAGCGCGATCCGGGCTTCGACCCGCGCTATAACAACGCGGTTGTCGCACGCTTCATCAACAAGATCATGATCGGCGGCAAAAAAGGCGTAGCGGAGCACATCATTTATGATGCGCTTGAGATTATCGAACGCAACACCCGCCGTCCTGCGCTCGAAGTGTTCGAAATTGCCATGCGGAATGCAACCCCGGTGCTGGAAGTTAAGCCGCGCCGCGTCGGCGGGGCCAACTACCAGGTGCCGGTCGAAATCAAAGGTGAGCGCCGCGTCGCGCTGGCGATTCGCTGGATCTTGCGGGCGGCGCGCTCGCGCAACGGAAAAAGTATGTCGGAGAAATTGGCGGCGGAACTGATTGATGCCAGCAACAACGTTGGGGCGACAATCAAGCGCCGGGAAGATACGCATAAGATGGCCGAAGCGAACCGTGCTTTCGCGCACTATAAGTTCTAGGCCAGCGGGAGATAGAGACAGTGCCACGAGCATTTCCATTAGAAAAGACCCGCAACATCGGCATTATTGCTCATATTGACGCGGGTAAAACGACGACAACCGAGCGTGTCCTTTACTACACCGGCCGCATCTATAAGATCGGTGAAGTGCATGAAGGCGCGGCCACGATGGACTGGATGGAGCAGGAGCGCGAGCGGGGCATTACGATCACCGCCGCCGCCACCACCGCCGAGTGGGATGGACATCGTATCAACATCATTGACACTCCCGGCCATGTAGACTTCACCGTCGAAGTGGAGCGGTCGTTGCGCGTTCTTGACGGCGGCGTGGTGGTGTTCGACTCCGTGGCCGGCGTAGAGCCGCAGTCGGAAACGGTTTGGCGGCAGGCCGATAAGTACAAGGTGCCGCGCATCTGCTTTATCAATAAGATGGACCGTACCGGCGCCAACTTCTGGCGCACCGTCGGCATGATCACGGATCGGTTGCGGGGCAACCCCATCCCGATCCAATTGCCTATCGGCTCCGAAGGCGACTTCGCCGGCATCATTGACCTAATCGCCAACCGGGCTATCATCTATACCGATGATCTGGGCACCACCCATGACGAGACCGACATCCCGGCGAACATGGCGGCTGATGTGGCGGAACACCGGCAAAAGCTGGTCGAAGCTATCGCTGAGACCGATGATGAGATGATGATGCGCTACCTTGACGGTGAGACTATCGGCGAGGCCGAGCTAAAAGTCGCCCTCCGCAAGGCCACGCTGGCAAACCGCATCGTGCCGGTGCTGTGCGGCTCCTCGCTCAAGAATAAGGGCGTGCAGCCCATGCTCGACGCGGTGGTGGCCTACCTGCCTTCGCCGCTCGACAAGCCGCCGGTCATGGGCCTGCTCCCCGGCACCGACGAGGAAATCGTCGCCCCGACCGACGAAAACGCGCCGTTTGCTGCGCTCGTTTTCAAGATCGTGGCCGATCCGTTCGTGGGCCGCTTGGCCTACTTCCGTGTCTACTCCGGCAAGCTGGAAGGCGGCTCGTATACGCTGAACTCCAGCAAAGGGCACAAAGAGCGCGTCGCCCGCCTGATGCAGATGCACGCGAACCACCGCGAAGAAATTGATACGGTCTACTGTGGCGATATCGCCGCTATTGTCGGCCTCAAAAACACCTTCACGGGCGACACCATCTGTGATCCCACCCACCCGATCATTCTGGAGCAGATCGTCTTCCCGGAGCCGGTGATTTCGCAGTCCATTGAGCCGAAGACCAAGGCGGACCAGGATAAGATGGCGATTGCGCTACAGCGCCTGGCCGAAGAAGATCCGACCTTCCGCGTCCATACCGATGTGGAAACCGGTCAGACGATCATCGCCGGTATGGGTGAGTTGCACCTCGACGTGCTTACCGACCGCATGAAGCGCGAGTTCCGCGTCGAAGCCAACGTGGGTCGCCCGCAGGTGGCCTATCGTGAAACGATCACGCAGGCGGTGAAGGCCGAGGGTCGCCACATCAAGCAGACCGGTGGTAAGGGCCAATACGGCCATGTGGTCGTACAGTTCGAGCCGAACGAAGCCGGTAAGGGCTTTGAGTTCACCAACGGCATTGTCGGCGGCGCGGTGCCGCGCGAATATGTACCGGCGGTGGAAAAAGGTATCCGCGAGACCTTGCCCACGGCGGGTCGCGCCGGCTACCCAGTGGTGGATGTGAAAGCCAAGCTGATTGACGGCTCGTTCCACCCGGTGGACTCGTCCGAAATGGCGTTTTCACTGGCCGGCATCCTGGCTCTCAAAGAAGCCATTGAGCGTGGTCGCCCGGTGATCTTGGAGCCGATTATGAAGATCGAAATCACCAGCCCCGAACAATGGGTGGGTGACATGATCGGCGACTTGAATAGCCGCCGCGGGCACGTCGAAAGCATGGAGAACTTGGCCGGAACGACTGTGGTGCGCGGCTTAGTGCCGCTCGCTAATATGTTCGGCTACGCTACCGACATCCGCTCAAAGACGCAAGGTCGCGCCAGCTACTCGATGGAGTTCGACCATTATGGTGAACTGCCGCGTACCCTGGCCGATGAAATCGTCGCCAAAGCGCGCAAGTAATGCCGACTGCGTAATGCGTGAAGGTTGCCGCCCGGCGCATTACGCAGTCGCTTTTATACGTAAGTGGTGCTGTTTGTATTAACAGGCACAATCTGTTACAATAAGAAGCCTGTGTCTTGACGGCTCTAAGCAGTAGTGTAGTACAGAGGAGAGTGTAGCTAATGGGTAAGAAACGATTCGAGCGCAACAAGCCGCACGTCAACATCGGCACCATCGGCCATGTGGACCACGGCAAAACCACCCTGACCGCCGCCATCACCAAAGTCATGGCGCTACAGGGCCGGGCCGAGTTTATGGCCTATGCCGATATTGACAACGCGCCCGAA